>CAWJEW010000004.1:0-250293 GCA_963842065.1 uncultured Thermoleophilia bacterium
TGACCCGCACGCCGTTGACAGTGATGCGTCGCGGCCGCCCGGCGCCCCGCATGCACAGCACCTCGACCTCGTAGCCCGCACTCACGAGCGCTTCGGCCTCTCGACGGACCGGCATCTCATACAAGTCCGTCTGGCGGACGATCAAGGCCCGGGGCGGCGCGGGCTGGCGGCGAGAAAGCGTGAGCATACGGTGTCTATTGGTTGGGAGCGAGAATACGGTGCGGTGCGCATGCGACGGGCGTGGCTGGTGCCGGTGGAATCCGACGCAGCGTGTCGAGCAGGCCGCGCGCGGCGACGTCCCACGCGTAGCGTTCGACCGCCAGCGCACGACCGCACACGCCAAGCTGGGCGCCCAAGCGCTCGTCGTTGAGGAGCCGCACGATCGCCGTGGCGACGTCATCGGGGGCGTCGGCGATCAGTAGGTGCTCCCCGTCGATGACGTCGAGCCCCTCGCAGCCGAGCGTGGTGGAGACGATCGGCCGGCTCATCGCGAGCGCTTCAACGAGCTTCAGCCGCGTGCCGCCGCCCATCCGGACCGGTACGACGATCACCGTGGCGCGGCCAAGCAGCGCGGCGACGCTCGGCACCTCCCCGGTGGTCGCCACCCCGTCGCGTTCCATACGCCGGCGATCCGCGGCGGAGCCGCGGCCCACGATCAGCAGCCGCGCTGCCGGAGCGGCCGAGCGCACGCGTGGCCACACCTCCTCCACCAGCCACCGCGCGGCGTCGAGGTTCGGTCGGTAGTCGAGCACGCCGTTGAAGACGACCAGTCCCGGTTCGGACGGAATGCCGGGTGTCGGCGCGAACGCCTCGACGTCAACGCCGTTGGGGACCACCGCTACCCGCACGTCGGGGTGCTCGGCGCGGATGAGCGACGCTTCGCGTTCGGACGTCACGAGGACGGTTTGCGCGGATTGCCATGCGGCCTGTTCGACGCGCCGGACACGCCGCGCCTCAAGCGTGTGGAAGACGCGGCGCAGGGGCGACGACTCGCCGCGAGCGAGGCGTTGGGCGACCTCGTACTCGATGTTGTGCTCGTCGAGGATCACCGGCAGCGAATCGGGCACGGGCAGGCCTGCCAGCGCGCTTGACTCGAGCATCACCACGCTCACGTGCTCCTCACCGGCGATGCGCCGCGCCGCCTCGGTCAGTTGCGGCGTCCTGACGCTGGATGTCGCCCATGGCGTTGCCGTCGCGATGCAGCGCAGCTGCGCCATGCGCTTCGCCCAGCCGTGCAGCGGGGCAAACGGCACCAGCTCGAGGCGGAGGCCGCGCGGCAGGGACGCCTGCGCCGGTGGCATGGCGCGCGGCGTGTCGTAGGCAAGCACCGTCACGTCATGCTCGGCCGCGGCGGCGAGCGCGAGGTTGAACACGCGGGCCTGGAAGCCGCTTCGCACCGGATAGGGCATCTGGGCGCTGATGATCAGCAGGTGATGGCGGCGGGACGTCACTTGCGGATCGAACATCCGGATCGCCGCGGCGTCGTGCGCGGGGCCGTCGATCCGCCAACCGTCGACGGTGCCGACGATCCGCGACGCGGCGCGGGCTCGCCACCAGGCCGCCGCATCGCGTGGCAGCGCGCACCATGGGGCGTCGCGCAGCGCTGCCTCGAGAAACCGTTCGTAGGCGCCGACACGGGATGGGTCGAGCATGTAGTCGGGGTGGGTGATCATGAGGCACAGCCCGCCCGCGTCGCGCAGCGCGTGCGCCTTGTCGAGCCACAGGGTCTCGTCCGCGTGGCGCAGGATCTCAAACAGCGTGTGGTCCTGGGGCATCGTGATCGGGAGTTCGACCATCTCCTGGTTGAAGAAGGGCAGGACCGAGCAGCAGCCGCCGGGCTGCGGCTCGTACGGGTCGGTGTCGGGGTACGACGAGTCGTACGTGAAGCCGAGCGTGGGCATCCAGTCGTAAACACGGTGTGTAGCGGGAGAGCGAAACCCGACCGCGCCCCACGCCTGCGCTGCGGCCCGCATCCCGGGCAGGCGCGCGTTCAGCGTTGCGAGCGATTCGAGGTCGCGCCCGTCGTGACGCAGTCCGTGGACGCCGATCTCGAAGCCGTCGTGGGTGAGGCCCTCAATCACGCCGGGATCGACACGGTACCGCTCGGGGACGAAGTTCCAGCTCGACCGGAGTCCGAGTTGCTGCTCGACGTTCGTGAGGATCGCCACGGCATCGTGCCCCGTCTGCGTCTCGACGTCGTGCGTCAGGACGAGCGCCCACCGGTGTGGCGCCGGCCATGGTGCGATGGTCGGCAGCGGCTGCGCTGCGACGCGCGCCGCGAGCCGCACGACGAGCTCATCGAGCTGCATCGCGGAGGCGTCAAACGGGTAGCGGGGACAGCGCGAGCGTCCCTGGATGTGGCGCAGCCCACGGCGAAGCCAGAGCTGCGTGCTGCGCGGCATCATCGGCCGCGCCGCGTAGTACGCGGTCTTTGCGACGCGCCGGGCGGAGCGTCGCCGGTTCCCGCCGGTGTAGGTCTGGTAGCGCTCCGACTCGAGGCTCCGCACCGCATCGTCCGGGTCGAACGGCAGAAACACGCTGCCGTCGGCGCTGCTCCACGAGGAGCCGACCGCTCGGCCTGCGGCGTCGCAGACCGGCAATTCGCGGTTCCAGATGCGTCCGGAGTCGCGCAGCAGCGCCTGCGCCGCGTCATCGGTCAGCATCGATGAATAGACCGGCAGCCGCCCGAACGTGAACGCGCCGGTGCGTGCGGATCCGGGGTCGCTGCCGCGCGGGAAACTGAGCGTCGGCCCATCGCCTGAGCCGGACGGCGCGATGACCACGAGGCTCGCGACACCGCGTGGCGGTGTCGGTTGGGCGCCGAGCACCGCGTAGGGGACGCGCAGACGGTCGAACGCCGCGACCGGCTGCGTTGCGACGAGGACACCCGTGCCGATCGACACGGCGGTGTCGATCATGTCCGGTCTCCCGTGCGGGTGTTGAGCGGCCCGGTCGGGTGGGCCGCGACGACGCGGACGTCGGCGTGGCCCGGAATCTGCCGACGTACGGTCAGCTGGAGCGGGGAGTGATCAGGCCGCACCGCCGTGGGCTGATGGGTGTGTTCTGTGGGATTCTTGGTCTGCAATGCGATGAGTCTTTCGGGTTCTCAGTCAGGTGCGTTGCGGTGTCGGACGGGCGTTCCTCGCAGGTGGGAGCCGGTCGGGTACGCGTCCTCCACCACGGAACCGTTCGCCTCAGCTCGCGGTTGGGCCGCCGCGCTACGCCGGCGCGACGCTCGGTGCGCCACGCGCCTTGTTCTCGGACACGATCGCGGCAAAGGCGACCGCGACCAGGCCGAACCCGGCGATCTCCGACGCCATCTTGAAGGCGACCTTGATCTCGTACGGCCACGAGCCGGTGGCGATCCCCAGGTGCCGGAACGCGAACGGCACGCCGATGTGCAGAACGAACGACAGGACGAGCAGCCCCGCGGCGATCTGCAGCAGGCGGCCGACGGGGGCCGGCTCGTCCCGCGCCGACAACCACAACCCGATGAGGAGCAGCAACAGGAGCGGCAGAACGAGCAGCACCCCGTCGCTGGTCTGCGGCACCTCGAGCAGGCTGAGCAACGCGTACGCGGCGAGCGCCGCGCCGCAGATACCGGGCCAGCGCTGACGGCTCGTCAGGCCGGCGGCAATACCGGCCGCGGCGGCGATGACCACGATCAGGCTGCTTGCGACGCCGAAGACGCTCGAATCGAGACCCGAATCGAGCGCGTTGATCCGCAGGCCATACACGCCCGTGTCGATCAGATGTGTGGCGATCTGCGCCGCGACGATGGCGACGATGGCGGCCACGCCCCAGGCAAGCACCCTCCGCGTCTGTTCGGATGGACGTTTCATGACCGGCCGGATGGAGGGTTCATGCCCCCAATTTTCACGAGAGCCGGCATTGGTGTAACCAACCGAAAGGCCAGGTTCGTCTCCTGGCTTCGGTCGCGGCGTCCGCATAATGCGCATTCAGGGTGGCCCGCCTCGGGCGAGTTGCGCTCGCCGTTCATGCAACGGGCGTCGCGCGCTATGGCGAACGCGACCTGGCGGGTCGCTCGAGCTCGGTGGATCAGTAGCGCGCGAGGGCTGCCGGCCCCGCCAACACGATCCGCGGATGATCCGCCGGACGCAACCAGTCGAGGATCCGTACGAGAGTCGTCTGCGCAATCGAGACACAACCCGCTGTGGGGTCAGCGGTGCCGACGTGCAAGAAGATGGCTGACCCATATGGGCCGGTGGCCGGAGTGTTGAAGTTGATGACGGCGAAATAGGCGTACGGCGTCGGCTCACGCCACAGGCATTCCGTGTCCCCACCGAAGGGATTGTGGGCGCAATCGGTGTTCGCCGAATGCTGGAAACTGTTGTACCTCCGACCGTCGGCGGGATTTTCATCCCAATAGTCACCGGGGACGAGGCGATGGAACCGGTACGCCACGCCAGGATTTGGCGCGGTGCCGTAGATGGTCGCGCCGACGGTGTAGATCCCCTCCGGGGTCGTCCCATCGCCCTCTCGTCGACGTTGGGCGGCGCGCCAGCCGTTGCGGCCAACGCGCGCACGCGTCGGACCAAACACCTGCTTCCACACCCCATTCACATCGTCGAACGCGCGAAGGGTCGCAACGCTGGACGTCGACGATTTGGACGTCACGACGACCAGCTGCTTCGCGCCGTAGACGTTCGTGAGCCGGATCGGCCCTCGTGGGGCGGAACCCGAGGTTGCGGCGTGAGCCGACCCGACGTCGGCGAGCAGTGCGAACGTCGCGGCAAGCACCACCGCTCGCCCAAACCGCCCTGCCGTCGATCGCCACGCTGTCATCGGTGCTCCGGTGATTGTGTCCATCCTCAAGCGCAGATGATTCTATGGATCAGGGCCCTGTTCCAGAGGCGCACCGTCAGGTCGGTCGGGGGACCAAATCGTGCGGCGCACGAGTCCCTGCGGCGCCTCGACCCAGTCCACCAGACTCGGACACACACCGATCTGCCGACCGGCGCTGTCGACCCGAAACCGACCCAGATGGGTCCGCAGGCGCAGAGAAACGGCGGCCGCCCACAGGTCGTCAGGACTGGACGACCCGGCGGCCACGAGTGCGGCGTGTGCGACCAGCCCCGCCGCCGCAGCTTGCGCTGCCGGATACTCGGCCTCGCTTGGCAACCCGAAGACCGGCCGCGGCCCATCGGGTGGCCATTGCGTCGGCCCGATCCAGCCCACCAGCGCTGTCCCAAGTTCGCTGGCCGCGTCGGCGATACCGCAGAGCACCAGCCCGACCACCAGCCGTGTGCCGCGCAGCGCGCCGGCGAGGGCCAGGTCGTCTTCGCGGCGTCCGCACCCGATGATCGCCTGCGCACCGCGCCGCAGTGCGTGGGAAACCGCGTCATCGACGCCCTCGGGATGGAGCTCGCCGACCCACAGCGGTGTTGCCCCATGTGCCGCCAGGGCATCCCGCGCACCACTGGCCACACCGCGGCTGAACTGCGAGGGCGCCACCAGGAGCACGACGCGCGCCGCGTCGATGCCACGCGCAGACAGCACGTGCGGCAGCCCCGACCAATACCGCTCGGCCGGCGCAAGCACGTCGATCTGGCGAATCGGGCTGGGACGTGCCGCAGCAGCTCCGTGGTTCCAGATCACCCACGGGGAACCGGCCAGCTCCTGTTGCACCGCGCGCATCGGGCCGCTGCCGTACGGTCCGAACACCAGGTCATGCCGGCCCACAAGTCCGCGCACCGCGCGTGCGGTCCGGGCGTCATCGCTTGTGGCATCGACAATCGTCAGCCGCACGCCCGCATGTTCGGCCCACGCCTGGAACGCACGCGCCGCGTCGCATCCGCCAAACGCGTACCGACCCGACAGCGCCAGGGCCGCAGCTGCACGAACCTGGGCGCTCATCGGCTCACCGACGGCACACTGAGCCGACATGACGGCACCTCGGGATACCGGTGGCGGCAGGGTCGCCAGATCACCGCTGCTGGGCTGGTACCCACGAGCCGGACCTCCTTGTGAGGGCATGATCGCCCATTCGGCGGTGTCCACCAAAGCGGCTCAACCCCAGCAACCCGGGGCGGGTCCCAAGACACATGCGATCTGCGCGTGAACGACTACGATGTACGTGTCCCGAGCGACAGGCAGGTGATCGAGCATGGACACGCAGCAGTTGACGAGCAGAATCGCCGAGCATCTTTCGGTGCGTCGCGCCTTCGGCGCCGCGTATGAGAAGGACGGCCTGCTCGTGATCCCAGTGGCGCTCGTCGCTGGGGGCGGCGGGGGTGGCCGGAGAGCGATGCCGCCCGAAGGCCAGGGCCCACAGGCGGCCTCGACGCCGTGGGACGATGTCGACCACGGGCGTGACGGCACCGCGCGGTCCGACGCCGGCGGAGGCTTCGGCGGCCTTGTCATGCCCGTCGGGGCGTACGTCGTCAAGGATGATCAAGTCCGCTGGGTGCCGGCGGTGAATGTTACCGTGATCGTCCTGGCCAGCCTCAGCGTGATCCGATTGCTGGCCCGGTCGTCGATACGCCGTCGGCGGCGCCGGCACAGTTGACGGCGGCGCGGGCCCAGCCGAGCGTGTCGCGGGCGGCGGCTTCTGAACCACGGGCCGCACGTGCATTGATGCAGGGCGAGGACTCCCTGGCCTGGGGCTGGCCATCCGAGTGGCCGCATCGCGACCTGCCGACCCACGACAACGAGCGCCCGGCGTGCATCGGGTCGGCACGGTGGATGTCGTTGCCGACCGACACGCGGGCGAGCCGTCGGTCGCCGCACGCCGGGCGATGGGTTGGCGCGGCGTCCGGCGTGGGCCGATGACCTCGACCTCGACCACGACCACGACCACGACGTGGGCGATCGAGGCCCACGGCGTGCGCAAGGCGTTCGGAGACACCCAGGCGCTCGACGGGGTCGACCTACGGGCAGAGACGGGCAAGGTGCTGGCGCTACTGGGACCCAACGGCGCGGGCAAGACGACACTCGTGCGCATCCTGACGACGCTTCTGGCGGCTGACGCGGGCTCTGCGCGCGTCGCGGGGTTCGATGTCGCGCACGATGCCGCCGCGGTGCGCTCGATGATCGGCCTGTCGGGTCAGTTCGCCGCGATCGACAATCTGCTCACCGGCCGCGAGAACCTCGAGATGGTGGGCGAGCTGTATCGACTCGGTCGCCGCGAATCGCGACGCCGCGCTGCCGAGGCGCTCGATCAGTTCGGCCTCGCCGAGGCCGGCGACCGACTTGCCAAGACCTACTCGGGCGGAATGCTGCGACGGCTCGATCTGGCCGCCGGCCTCATCGCGCGCCCTCCGATCCTCATCCTCGACGAGCCGACGACGGGCCTGGACCCCCGGACGCGCCTTGAGATGTGGGAGCTGATCGAGCGACTCGTCGCCGACGGAACGACGGTGCTCTTGACCACGCAATACCTGGAGGAGGCCGATCGGCTCGCCCACCGCATCGTGGTGATCGACCGAGGGCGGGTCGTCGCCGAGGGCACCGCCAATGACCTCAAGACGGCGCTGGGGGGCGACGTCGTCGAGATGCACGTCCAACGAGCCCAAGACTTTGATCGCGCGGCCGTCGCCGTCGCGGCGCTCGGAGACGGCGCAGCGGTACTCGATCGCGATCGCCAGCGCCTCACGTTGCCCGCCCTGAAAGGTCCTGCGACGCTTCGTGCGGCCCTCGATCGGCTCGGCGACGCCGGCGTGCCACTCGAGGACATCGGCATCCGGCGACCTTCGCTCGACGATGTCTTCTTGTCGCTCACCGGAGACGCGGCGAGCGACGGCGATACCGTCGCCGCCGGGCACGGTCACAACGCGTCGCCGTCCGCACCCGCCGCACCGAGTGGCGAGCGCGACCACCAGCCGGCACCGAGCGCGCCGATGTACCCGCAGACCCCCGCGCCCCGGTTCGCGGCGCTGAGCGACATCGCCGTCATCACCCGACGCAACCTCAAGCGCATCGTGCGAACACCGCGATTGCTCGCGGTCTCCTCGATCCAACCCGTGATGTTCGTGCTGCTGTTTCGCTACGTCTTCGGGGGGGCCATCCGTGTGCCGGGCGGCGGCAGTTACATCAACTACCTCGTTCCCGCAATCCTGCTGCAGGCGACCTTGTTCGGCGCCACGACCGCGGTCGCGATGTCCACGGACCTCGCCGGCGGCATGATCGATCGGTTCCGTTCGCTGCCGATGGCCCGCTCGGCCGTGCTGGCGGGCCGCGCGCTCGCGGACATGGTGCGCAGTACCCTCGTGGTAGCGCTCGTGCTCTGCGTCAGCATCGTGATCGGGTTCCGTTTCCACAACGGCGCCGCCGGCGCCGCCGGCGCGCTGTTGCTCGCTCTGGCGTTCGGGTTTGCCTTCATCTGGCTGTTCGCGCTCGTCGGCATGCTGGTCAAGGATCCCGAGACCGCGCAGCTTGCCGGATTCCTCCCGATCTTCCCGCTCATCTTCGCGAGCTCGGCGTTCGTGCCGGTCCAGACGATGCCCGGCTGGCTCCAGAGCTTCGCCAACGTTCAGCCGGTGAGCGTCACCATCAGCGCCAGCCGCGCCATGCTGGACGGCGGCGACGTCCAACGCTGGCTGTGGCAGTCAGTGGTGTGGATTGTCGCCATCCTCGTGATCGTCGTCCCGCTCGCGGTGCGCGCGTATCGCAAGCTCTGAGGTCGCCGGCGCCGGCCGGCCCTCCATCCGGCGACCTCACCCCTGCCGATTGCGCAGCCCGCCGGCGCCCGAAGGCACGGCGGCCCGGCGACGGGCTCCCCCTCGAGGAAGGAGCACGTCCAGCTTGTGCCAAGCCGCTGGCCAGAAACGCTGAGGTGGCGTGATCTCATCTGATCGCACACGCCGCAGACGCCGAGGTCTGGAGACAGGTGGGCAACAGACCGCCCGTACCGGCGGGAACGCACGAGCGGGCCGAAATTGATTGGCCTGTCTCGGCGCCCGGCACCGCGGATCGCACCCCGCCGCAGGCGCCGCTGCCACTCGCAGCGCGGCGACCCGCGGTGCGAGTTCGCGCGTCGGCTTCCCGGAGTGGTCGGGGCCCGGGGAGCCTGTCGGCGCTCGCCGGATCCCGGCGGTTGGGCGGTGACGCAGCCACCGTCACCGGCGACGACGGCGCGCGACCGTCCGTGTCCTGGCTCACCGCTAGCCTTTTCTCAGGCCAAGTACGTCGACAAGGCGGATTCACCGCAGTGCAGCGGCAACGACGTCGCAATCGCGTCCCGAGGTTATGGACTCCCACGCGGTCATCGCCTTGGCGCGGGCGCGAGCTTGCGGTGACTCGTCGGCGCCCCTGCATGTCGTGGTGCACAACGACCGCCGCGCCGTGCCCGACCCGCAGCGCGCACAGCGCGGGCGTGATCGTCGTGACCGACTTCGATCCGAGGTTGTCGTCACCACGGGAGCCCCTGCTGCGCGCGGCTCGCACTGCGCCAGCGTGCGCCGCGCGCATACGGACCCGCCGTGGGCGATCGATGGCTGGGCCGGCGTAGTGCGGATCGTCGTCGGGATCTTCGGCGCCCTACTCGTCGTCCTGATGCTGCTCGAGATCTTCTTGGCGTTCCTGGTCCCCCAGCGCGTCCGGCGCGGTCCGCGGATCGTTCGAGCGGCCCGCGATTTCGGCTGGCGCCCGTGGCGGTGGCTGGCGCACCTGCTGCCTGACCGTGCTGCGGACACGATGCTCGGCCTGTACGGACCCTTGAGCCTGGTGATAAATCTCGCGCTGTGGCTCCTCGGGATGGTGATCGGCTATGCCGCGCTGCAGTGGGCGGGTGGCTCACAGTTGTCCGTCGGACAAGGCGTGCGCTTCGGCCAGGACCTGTACTTCAGCGCGGCCACCCTCGTCAGCAGCGGCACCGGCAGCCTGAGCGCACAGACGCCCTTTGCCCGCATCATCCAGGTCACCGATGCCGCCAGCGGCTTGCTGACGTTGGCCATCGTCATCGGGTATCTGCCCGCCCTCTTCCAGGCCTATTCCAAGCGAGAGGCGACCGTCTCAAAGCTCGACGCACGGGCGGGCAGCCCGCCCACCGCGGGCCGCTTGGTGATTCGCGCGACGCAGCGGGGCGGCTGGCCGGCGCTCAATGACTACCTTGGTGACTGGGAGACATGGACCGCCGAGCTGATGGAGACCCATCTCTCCTACCCGATCCTCGCCTCGTATCGCTCTCAACACGTCAATCAGAGCTGGCTTGCGGCCCTGTGCACGGTACTCGATTCCTGCGCACTCACCGTGGCGGCCGCGCCGGCCGGGACCGTCGATGCCGCGCGGTACACCCTCGCGATTGCACGTCACGCGGTCGCCGACCTGAGCTACACGTTCCGCACCGAGCCGACGCCGCCGGCACTCGACCGACTGCCGATGGCGAGCCTCGAACAGCTGCTCGCCGATCTCCGCGAGGGTGGCGTCGAGGTCGTTGAGGAACCCGCAACGGTCCACGCGCGCCTCGTCCGTATGCGGGCGCTCTACGAGCCCTACGTCAACGCCCTCGCCCAAAGGCTCTCGTTGGCGCTGCCCGAATGGACGGCGCCCGAGTCGCCAACCGATAACTGGCGCACGACGCAGTGGCACTGAACAGCGACAGGGCAGCGCGGTCTGGCCGCCCTGTGCGACGGCCGGCGTCCGGCCCTTGCGGGTGACGCGACGTCGGATCTATCCTCGGGACCATGTACGTCTCGCTGGTTGGCCGCCAAGATCTCGTCCTTCCAGACGGCTGGACGTCAGAATCGAGTTTTAGTGCCGTGGGTCGCGCGACGATCGATGCGACCGCGGCCCCGGGCGAGGGCGCGACGGTTCGCTGCTACTCGCTCATCGGACGGACGACCGTCCGGGTGGCCGGCGGAGCACGGGTGCGACTCGTGGGAGGCAGCCTCATCGGTCGCCGCCAGATGGATGCAGCCACGGGTGCGGGCCCGAACATCACCGTGCTGGTGTGCACACTCATCGGTAGCGTCAACGTCGTCCACGCGGTCTAGCGGACGGGCCCCATCCCGCGCTGCACGGGCCGGCAGGAGCCGCGACGGTCTGTCCGGGCGGAGCGGCGGAATGGTCGATGCTGCGGTGCCGTCCATCACACCGAAATGAAATACCCGTAGCTCCCCCGATACCCGTTCTGGTCGGACGTGCGACCATCGGTGGCGACCGGCGTCGCGGCGGCCCGCGTCGGCTCGAGGCGTGCGTTCGCGACTCTCGTTGGGGAAGGCCCTCATGAAGGAATCGATTCTTGGCGATCTCGGCGAGGAGCGGCTGCTCCTGCCCGCATTGCTTGAGCGAGCGCTTGCCGCCAATGATCGCGTCAAGTACCTCATCGCGCTCCTGCAGGCGGGGCGTCTGCACGCCGACACGTCGAACGGAGAGGTCACCACGCTGCGCGCCGAGCGCGTCGCCGCGGGCGTTCACGACGACACCCTCGACGACGTCGTCGGCGCGAGTATCCGCGCGGACGCGTCCGTCTACCAGATCCCCGGCGCCGAGCGCATCGTCGAGCGCGCGCTCGAAGCGACGGGTGAGATGATCGCGCCGCTCCGCGACGATCCGGCCTGCGCGCCATTGGTGGCCCGGCTACCCGAGCTTGTCGACCGCATCGCAGGGGTCCACGGCGACCGGATCGAGCCGGGTCAGCTTGCGGCGCTCACGTCCGCCGACTCCTCGGCCGGCGACAGCCTGCACCTGTTGGTCATGGACGTCCACAAGGCGCTGAACCAGCTGCACCGCAGGCTCGCCACCGAGGTGATCGAGGGGGCCCGCGCCTTCGACATCACACCCGATGATCGCGATCTCGTGGCGGCGTTCATGACCGGCGTGCACCGTACCGCGGCGCTGCGGGTCAATCACCCCGGTCTTGACACGACCGTCACGCGCAGCGCGGGACGCCTGGTCATCCAGAATGACATCGGCCTGACCGATGCGCACGTGGTCGTCATTCACATCGCCGGCCTGACGGTCAGCACGACCTACACCGATATTCACCCGGCGCGCCTGCGATTCTTTCAGGACATGCTCGGACCGGGCTGGTCGGTGCACTGGGAGGGCGCACGTAGCCATTCAGCCGAATCGGTCGAGGGCGGGCGCTACCTGATGACCGTCGGCACCTTCGTCGCCACCGACCGGGCGGAGCTCGCCCGCTACTTGGATCACTTGGGGTCGCGGCTGGTCTTCCTCATCGACTGGAACCGCGCCCGGAAACGCCTCGGACGCATCGTGCGCAACCGTGCGGCCGTCGATCTGCTGCAGTGGTCCGCCGACCATGACATCGGTCATCGGGCATTCCTGGTGCTCGGCGGCGATCGCCTCATCTACGACGCGCTCGACGCCGCCGCGCGCTCGTCGGTGCGGGCGGGAGCGTCGCTCGAGGACCTGGTCGGCCTCGAGCTCGCGGCGCCCTTCCTGCGAGAGGTGTTGCGCCTGTGCTCAGAGGGCGTTGCGGCGGGTCGGCCGTCATCGCTGATCCGTGACGAGGTGACCACCGAGCTCCTGGCCTTGCTGCGCGGGGCCCGACGCGACGACCTCGAGCCGCTGGCAGCGCACGCGGAGCTCATCATCGAGTTGTCCCGCTCCTTGCAGAACGTGCTGCTCCGGGGAAAGTCGGCGGAGATCCAAGCCGTCCGCGCCGACGCGGCTAGCCGCGCCAAACAGTGGGAGACGCGGGCCGATGAGATCCTCAACACGGTCCGCGTCGATGAGCGAGTCGCGTCCGAGCAGCGCCCCTGCCGAGAGCTGTTGGAGATCGCGGACGACGTTGCCGATGAGCTCGAGGACGCGACCTTCCAGCTCAACCTGATGCCCCCCGCCCCACTCGGAGGCGAGGTCGAGTCCGCGCTGGGCGACCTCGCACGCGACGTCCTGCTCTCGGCGCGCGAGTACCTCAAAGCGGTGGAGATCGCACGCACCCTCACGACCGCCTCGCCGCGTCTCGACGTCGATGACTTTCTCGCGGCCATCCACCGGATTCTGACCCTCGAGCACAAGACCGACGACGCCGAGCGCCGGGTCACCCAAGCGCTGCGCACAAGCGACGCCGATCTGCGTGTCGTGCTGTCGATCACCGAGGCGGCCAAGGGGTTCGAGCAGGCTGCGGACGCGCTCATGCGCGTCGGGCTCAAGCTGCGCGCGTTCGTGCTCGCACACATTTTGGCGGTCGGCAGCCCGGTGCCATCAGCGCGCGCCGAACCCGCCCGCGCGGCGACGCCGGCACGTCCTGGGGCAGCGATCGTCTACGAGATCGCGGCGGGGACCGGCGAGGGGCGCGACCCCGTGAGCATGGGGTCAAAGGCGTACAACCTGGCCCGCATGGCCCAAGTGGGCTTGCCGGTCCCGGAGGCCATCGTGCTGGGTACGTCGCTCAGCCAGGAGTACCTGGCGAACGGCGCCCTCCCGGAGGGCTTCCGCGAGCGCCTCGAAGCCTGGCTCGGGCCACTTGAGCACACGAGCGGCCTGCGGTTCGGAAGCGAGCGACGGCCGTTGCTGTTGGCGGTGCGCTCGGGCGCTCCGGTGTCGATGCCCGGGATGCTCGACACGATCCTCGACGTCGGGCTCAACGAGACGACCGCCCGCGGTCTGATGCGGCTGACGGGAAACCCACGCCTGGTGTGGGACTCCTACTGGCGGCTGGTGCGGTCGTTTGGCGAGACCGTCTTCGGATGCGCGCACGAACCGTTCGATCTCCTGCTGGCACACCATCTGGCTGCCGCCGGCCGCGAGGATCTGCGCGAGCTCGACGCCCAGGGGCTGGCCCGCCTCGCCCACGAGGGCATCGCGCTCGTCGCGCGGGAGGCGGGACAGTCGTTCCCACAGGACCCGATCGACCAACTCGAGATGGCCGTCGAGGCGGTCCTCAAGTCCGTCGGAAGCGAGCGCGCCGCAACCTACTGTCGCCTGCACGGGATTCCTCAAGGCCTTGGCACCGGCGTCCTGCTCCAGCGCATGGTGTTCGGGAACGCCGGCGGCGTCTCCGGTGCCGGGGTCGGCTTCACGCGCGATCCGGCATCCGGGGCGAACCGGCTGTACTTCGACTTCCTGTTCGACGCGCAGGGCGAGGATGTGGTCGCCGGGCGCCACCGCGTGCCCGATCAAGATGAACTCGCGCGCATCGCGCCGGCGGTACTTGCGGAAGTTGGCGAGGTGCGCCGGGCGCTTGAGGAGGAGTTCCGCGACGCCCAAGAGTTCGAGTTCACGGTCGAGGATGGGCGGCTGTTCGTGCTCCAGACCCGGACCGCCAAGCGGACCCCGCTTGCCGCCCTGCAGATCGCCGTCGATCAGGCACGCGAAGGGCTGATCGATCCCGCGACCGCACTCAAGCGGCTCGCCGGGCTCGACCTCGACGGCATCAGGGTGTCACGCCTCGAGGACACCGGTGAGGGTGCGATGCTGTGCGCCGCGACCTCGGCAGGCATCGGCGTGGCGTCCGGCGAGATCGCCCTCGACCCGGCGCGCGCGCAACGGGTTGCCGCCACCGGGCGCGCGGTGGTGCTGGTCCGGGAGGACGTCTCGACCGCCGACGTCGCGGGGGTCGCCGTCAGCGATGGCGTGCTGACGGCGGCGGGCGGGCGCACCTCACACGCGGCGGTGGTTGCCCGCGAGCTGGGGAAGGTCTGCCTGGTCGGATGCCCCGATCTGTCTGTCGACCTCGCGAACCGATCGTGCACGATCGGAGGACGCACGCTGGCAGAAGGCGAGTCGATCACGCTCGACGGGAATGGCGGTTGCGTGTACGCCGGCGCCCTCCAGGTGCTCGAGGACGTACCGGCCGCCCAACTTGCACAAATTGCGGCCTGGCGCGATCAGCGACGCGGCGGCGCCGTCGACTGATCGACAGGTTCGGCAAGCACGCCCCAGTTGGGGCGCGCCAACGGGCGCCCTTCGACCCGTCGGGCCGGCCTGCCCCGCGTCGCTCCGCGGGCCCCAGTGCGGCCCGCGCCACTTGCGCTGGAAGGGCAGCCGCCAGGTGCTCGGTGCGATCGGCTCATGAATTGCGTGTGGGCCCCAGGTTTTCTTGGGGGTACGCATGCACCTCGGGCGGATGTTCAAGGAGCTGCTCCGACACCCCCCAGAGGCGCTCGATGCCCTGCGCATTGACGAAGAGGCTGTGGTCGCCCACCATCGCGTCGTAGATGAGCCGCTCGTCGGCCTCCAGCAACTCGACGTGTGCCTGGTCCTCGTACAGGGAGACCTGCAGGGTTTGCTTGGCCAAGCGCATCCCTGGACCGGGTCGCTTGCCGTAGAACGACAGCGAGAGTCGTGACGCCTCGGCGAGATCGAACGTGAGATGGTCGGGCCCATCGTTCCCGATCCCTGACCCGGTGGGGAACATCGTCTTCGGCGGCTCTTCGAAGGCGATCGAGATGATCCGGGCGCCTTCGGCCATGCGCTGGGCCGGTGCGCAGGTAGCACGGCACACCGGCCCAGCGCCAGTTGTCGATCTCGCACCGCAGGGCGACCAAGGTCTCGGTACCCGAGTCGGACGCGACGCCGGGCTCCGTGCGGTAGCCGTCGTACTGCCCGCGAACGACGTTCTCGAGGACGATCGGCAACACCGAGCGGAAGACCTTGTTCTTCTCCTCGCTGATGGCAGTCGGCTCGCAGGGCCGTCGGGGGCTCCATCGCCGTGCACGCCAGCACCTGTAGCAGGTGGGTCACGACCATGTCGCGGTACGCCCCGGTGGGCTCATAGAACGCGGCCCGACCACTCACGCAACGGGTCTCGACGACGTCGCTCTGCACGTGATCGATGAAATGGCGGTTCCAGATGGGCTCGAACAGGCCGTTGGCGAATCGCAGCGCGAGGATGTTCTGCGCGGCCTCCTTGCCGAGGAAGTGATCGATGCGGAACACCTGCTCCCCGCCGAACACCTCGTGCACGGTGTGGTTGAGACGACACGCGCTGGCCAGGCCGGTCCCGAACGGCTTCTCGATGATCACTCGCGAGCGCTCGACCAGGCCCCCGTCGCGGAGCGCATGGATGACGGACGATGCCGCCTGCGGCGGGACGCTCACGTAGTGGAGTCGGCGCGGGGCGCCTCCCAACTCGCGCTCCGCGACCGCCACCGTCTCGGCGAGCCCGTGGCCGTTGGCCGTCTGTTCCGCATACAACAGCCGGCGGGCGAACGCGGACCAATCGTCGTCGGTGAACGGGAGGCGGCTGAACTCCTCACAGGCGATGCGGGCGAACTCTCGGAATCCGCGTTGTCGAGTGGGTCGAGCGAGGTTCCGACGACCCGGGACTCCGGCAACAGGCCCGTCCGGGTCAGGTGGAGCAGCCCCGGCAGCAGTTTGCGACGCGCGAGGTCACCGGTCGCGCCAAACAGCACCACGACCGGCGACTCCAGGGGTGGGATCGCGCTGACAGCGGCGTCATCCGGCTGCTGATCGTGCACGCCGTGCACGCGAATCAGGCCGCCGCATTCGCGCATTGGCCGCCGGGCCAACGATCGGCCGCTGCGCGGTGCGTCGTCTCTGGGACGACCGTGCGACCGGGCCTGTGGACCGCCGTCGCCGCGGCGGCGACCGGTGCCCTGCCACCTCGCTACGCTGGTCGGGAAAGTACGCCGACGCACTCAGACGATCGCTGCTGCTCGGGGCCGCGTCGCTCGCTTGGGGGGTTGTCCTGGCCGGATGCGGCAGCGCATCGTCATCGGGTACCGCCACCGGGTTGGGTTGGCGCATGCGGCGGCCGCGACGAGCGAGTCAGCCGCGGCGATCATCGCGACGATCAGCGCGACGGGCACCCCGTGCGCGCATGTCACCCAAACGGGCGCGGACACGCCGGCCGATCGACCCAGTTGCACGCTGAACTGCGATCCGGTCCGGATCTTCGCTCCTTCTGGCGGCGCGCCCGGCGCAAGCGTGAGCATGTACATCTCCGCGTGCGACTACGCGACCGCCCGCGGCCACATGCGGATCGCCATCGTCGAGGATGCCCGGCCGACCTGGTTCATCGCCATGCCGACCGCTGCGGCTGCGGCAACGCTCGCGGCCGACCTGCACGCACGCAGCGCCGGTCCGGTCAGCTACGGCGAGACCGTATGGAGCGCCGCCCTAATGGGCCCGGCGCTCCACACGGTCTCGCGCACGGATCCCGCCCGGTGGCTGCGTCCAATTCCCCGGCAATAGGGACCTCATTGCGCGTACTTTTCCCGTTGCTCCCATGACGCGTCGATCTCCGACGCTGGCCACAACGACCGCCGGGTCAGGCGTGTCCGAGCGTGTTGGGTCCGCGACCCCGACGCGTCGGCGCCGACGCGAGGGCGCCTGGTGAGCGACCCCGCGGCGCGGAATCCGGCACGGGGCGTGCGACGATGTGCTGCATGAGCTCAGCCGGCACGCCCCCATCGCCACACCCCGTGCGCGAGCTCGGCGACGGGGTCCTCATGCCGCTCTTGGGGCTCGGGGTCTGGCAGATTCCCCGCGGCCGCGACACGGAACAGGCGGTCGAATGGGCGCTCGAGGCCGGGTACCGCCACATCGATACCGCGGCGGCGTACCGGAATGAGCGCAGCGTCGGCGCCGCGCTTCGGGGAAGCGGGCTCGCCCGTGACGAGGTCTTCGTCACCACCAAGTGGATGCCCGTCAAGCCGAACGCGGCGGGCGAGCTCGCGAGAAGCCTCGAACGGCTGGGCCTCGAGCACGTCGACCTCTACCTCGTCCACTGGCCGATGCCCTTCGCGGACACCCGCGGTTGGAATGCGATGCAAGCCCTCCGCGAGCAGGGCCTCGCGCGTGCGATCGGGGTCAGCAACTACGGAGCCGATCGCCTCGCGCGCCTGCTCGCCCACGCGACGCGTCCGCCGGCGGTCAACCAGGTCCAGTTCAACCCGGTGCACTTCCGAGCGCGGCTGCTCGAGTACTGCACCGAGCAGGGGGTCGCCCTGGAGGCCTACAGCCCGCTCGGCCACGGCAAGACCCTGGCGCATCCGGTGATCGTCGAGATCGCGCAGCGACTCGAGCGTCAGCCGGCGCAGGTCATGTTGCGCTGGGCGATCCAGCACGAGGCGATCGTCATTCCGAAGTCGACCCACCGCGAGCGCATCCGAGCGAATGCCCAGATCTTCGACTTCACCGTGAGCCCGGCGGACATGCGGGCACTCGACGCGTTGGATACGACTGGGGGCACCGGGAAGGCCCGCTAGGCTCGGGCGCTCCCGGAACGTCCGTCCGCCCGGCCGGTGACCCGTGCCTCGGGGATGCCAGCGGCGCGCGGCGGCCACAACCGACGACACCACGCAGGCGACGGCAGGCGATACGGCGCCCGCCGCGCCCGGGACGAGGGCCGATCCGGTGACGCACCGCGCCCCGGATCAGCGCCCGTCGGTGTCCTAGGAGCCGCTGGTCACGCCGAGGATGACCTCTTCCGCGCAGTCGCCGTGCGCGTGCAGGGCCTGCTCGAGGTCGCCGAAACTCAAGACCCCGACGAGCCGCATCCCGTCGAGCACAACGAGCCGGCGTACCTGGTGCTCGGCCATGAGATGGCCGGCGTCCTCCAGCCTCGCATCGGCCTGAATGGCGATCGGCCTCGTGGTCATGATGTCTGCGATCGGGACCGTGAGCATGCTGGCCTCGGCCGAGCCGTCCGCCAAGAAGCGCACCACGAGATCGCGGTCGGTCACCACCCCCTCCAGATGCTCTCCCCGCAGAATTGGGATAAACCCGCAATCCTCACGGCGCATCATGACCGCCACCTCTTTGATGGTGGTCGACGGATGCGCGGTGGCGATCGTCTTGGTCATCGCATCACGTACCTGCATGGCTGTGTCCTTTCGTGCCGATGGGCACCTGGCCCGACCGATCCTCCGCGCCTGCTCGGCCCGTTGGCAGCCGGCGCCCGTAGCACGACTCTTCAACGATCCGAGCGCACCTGCTATCGGGCTTATTGCGGATGTGGATCACGGCGAACCGAATCGGCGCCCCTGACGCCCGCCGAGTCGCGGGGCAACGCACCGGCCTCGCGCGCTCGGGACCGAGTGACGCACCACCCGCGTCGCCTCGTGACGCAACGGAACGTCGATCGTGCGTGATATTTCCCGTCGCGCAGATACTCGACCAGCGGTCAGGTGGGGCCCCCCGGCTCATCCGGGAGACAGCCAGCTGCAATGGCTTGTCGGACATCCGCGGGTCCGTCATTCCACGAACGCGCACGGGTGGCGGCGCAGCCGCACCGCCTGGCGCGTCGCGCTGTTCGTCGTTGCCGCAATCGCGCTCGAGCTGGCGAGCCTCGGGTCGTCGGCGGCGCGTGGCGCCACGACCGGATTCACCGCGGCGCCGATCTACATCGTCCTCGACTACGCCGTCTCCAGCGCCGTGGGCGGGCCAACGAGCGTCCCCCAGACGATGCAGGTCGACTACGTGCGCGTCTGGCAGCACTCGCCCTAGCCGGCGCGGCGCGTCCGGACACCGCGTCGATCGCGTCCGGCGCTCCGCACGGCCACACGCACGGGCGCATCACCGACACGGCTGCCGCCACGAGGACATCGCCGGACTGAGCGCCGGCCCTCCCGCGGGACGGTCCGCCGACAGCACCGCACGGCGACGCGAGCCGCCCTGATGCGCCCGCGACACCGACCCAGGATTGAAACTTTCGCGCCATAGAACCCACCGAACCGGCCCTATCACGGCCACGACGACCTGCCCGCAGGATACGGTCCCCGTGACCGTGCCCCACCGGCCGTCGCCGGCGTGGCGCCCCGACCTACCGACGCCCGTTGACGAACTCGAGCTTGCCATCCCCATCGCCCTCGTGCCACATCCGCCGCCACCACCCATGAGCATCGACGAGTTTGTCGTCCGCAGCGCTGCACAGGACGCGCATCGGATCACCGTCGCCGCGACCGCGGCGTGCTCGAGCGGCAGCCATCTGCAGGTGATCGACGCCTCCGGTGAGGTCGACCGTGGAGCCTGAGCGCGCATCGGGTCGGCGACTGGAGCACAGCGTGCCGATCGATCACGGCTCGTTGCTTCGCAATCTGCGCATCAGCGCACGCGAGGTTCTGGAGCGCAACCGTCGCCGTGGGCAGACGGCGGACGGGATCGAATTCGCCTACACGCGCCCCGATAACGACAAGTACCCAGATCAGTTCTACTGGGACTCGTGTCTGATCGCGCTCGCATGGAGCCGGCTCGACCCGTCGCGCGCGCGTGATGAGCTGAGAACGCTCGCCGCAGCGATGTCTCCATCCGGACACCTCGGCCACACCGTGTTCTGGTCCGGTCCCGTGCGCCTCGCCAGGCTTCCGGGATACAACGTCCATCGCCGCCGTGACCGCACGACCGCGACGATCCAGCCACCGCTGTTGGGCTGGGCGTGGGCCGAGATCGCCGACCGATCGCCAGACGATCCGCGGTTTCGTGAGGAAGGTCGCGCCATCGTGCGACACCACCTCGAATTTCTCGAACGGACGCGTGCCGAACCCGACGGGCTCATCGGCATCCTCCAGCCGGACGAGACCGGGCTCGATGCCACGCCAACGTACGATCGCCTGTTGGGGTGGCGTGCGCACCCCTATCCGGGCTTCGCGCTGCTCGTCCATGCGAACCGCCGGCGTGGCTTTGACTACCGCCGCGCCCGCGCGGCGGGCGCGTTCACCGCGATCGACGTCCTGGTCAACACCGCCTGGGCGCTGTCGTGGTACGGCTTGGCGCGCCTCGGCGATCCGGAGGCGGACGCCCGCGCCGCCCACATCGTGGCGGCGCTCGAGGCGCGCCTGTGGGACCCCGCGCGCGGCATGTTCTTCGCCGAGGGTCCGAACGGCACCCGCCTGCCCGTCGCCACGTGGGCGGGGCTCGCGCCACTCGCGCTTCCTGGACTCTCCGCCGACATCGCCGCGCGCCTCATCGACGATCAGCTGTTGAACCGATCCCGCTTCTGGTTGCCGTGGCCGGTCCCGAGCACCAGCGCCGAGGAGCCCAGCTTCCGCCCCGGTGACACCGGCTGGCCCATCCGCCGATACTGGCGCGGGCCGGCGTGGCCGTTCACGTGGTGGTTTGCGCACCAGGGTCTGCGCGTACATGGTCGCGACGCCACCGCGCGTGAACTCGCCGTCCGCATCGCGCTACTGATCGAGCGTGAGGGCATGCGCGAGTACTACGACCCGATCAGCGGCCGCGGACTCGGCGCACGCCACTTCGCCGTCAGCGCGATCGCGCTGGACCTGCTGACGGCGTCAACCACCTAGTCCAGACGCACGATCGACGGGCCGGCGCCCCGCGGTGTGCGCCGCGATCGCAGCGGGTCCGCCGCTCGAACACGACCCGAGACGGGCTCACGCGGGTCCGACACCCCACGTCCGCGCGACCCAGAGCGGCGCAGAGCGCCGCGGGCCCAGCGGCACCGCTCTCGAGCCAGAGCCGGCTACGCACCACGCACGTGCGTCGGTGTGCAGGAACGCCGACAACGCCACGCCGCCACGTGGCACGACGCGGTTCGCGGTTCTGGTCCGCTCAGTCCGCGTTCCCGAGGGCGAGATTCGGGGCCGGGCGACCGTCCACGTGACGATCGGGGCATCGTTCCTCCAATCCGGTGATGGCGCCCCAACGGTCCGCGTCGGCGTGCCGCGTACTCCGGTGGCGCCGTCGGTTCGCGCGCGCGTCCGAACGCCGCCGCCGGAGTACGCTTCAGCGTGTGTACAGCGAGATCGCCAGCAACAAGCGGCGCAGCATCGCCTTTATCGTGCTGTTCCTTGTGATCTGGTTGGCCGTCGGAGGTGTCGTCGGCCTGCTCATCGCCTCGTCGTCACCCCGCGCGCACAGCTTCGACTGGAATCCGGTGATCGTCGGACTGGTGATCGGTGCCGTGTTGGCCGCCGGCGGGATCATCTACTCCCTCACCGCCGGAGCCGGCCTGGTGCTTCGGGTGGCGGGGGCCGTGCCGGCCGACCCTGTCGAGTTCCAGCAATTGCACGATCTGGTGGATGCCCTGGCCATCGGCGACGGCATCCCCGCGCCCGCCGTCTACGTGATCCACGACCCCTCGCCCAACGCGTTCGCGACCGGGGTCAGTCCGGACAAAGCGTCCATCACGTTCACGACGGGGCTCCTCGCGATCATGAACCGCGAAGAGCTCGAAGGCGTGGCCAGCCACGAGATGAGCCACATCAAAAACCACGACATCCGTCTGCTGCTGGTGGTGGGCACCATGATCGGCATGGCCGCCCTGCTGGCCAGCATCCTGTGGCGAAGCGCGTTCTTCACCGGGCTCGGGCGCGGTGGCGGCAGGGGGGGGAACCAGCTCGTGATCGTGATCTTCGCCGCGGGTGCGCTGCTCGCGATCGTGGGGTTCATCGTCGGTCCGCTGATTCGCCTGGCACTCTCGCGCCGTCGCGAATCGTTGGCCGACGTGAGCGGCGTTGAGCTGACGCGCAATCCCGCCGGCCTACTGAGCGCCCTCAAGAAGCTTCAGCAGAACGACACGCCGTTCAAGAACATGAACCACGCCACCGCGGCCATGTGTATCGACGACCCCCTGCAGCACCACGAGACCTGGTACCACCGGCTCTACGACACCCACCCTCCCATCGAAGAGCGGATCGCCGCGCTCGAGAGGATCGCCTCCGGCCAGTCCGTGTGAGCGCCGCGCCAAGCGGCGACGTGTGCTCAGCCGGCGGGCGGAGGACCCGAGGGCGCCGGAGATCCCGCGCCCGGGCCGGACCCCGAAAAGTCCACCCGAGGCACGGCGCGGTCGTCCTCATCGGTGGCGAAGAATGCCACCGCCCGAAAGCCGAACGGCCCTGCGATCAGGTTCCGCGGAAACGTCTGCAACGCGGTGTTGTAGTCCCGGGCGCTCGTGTTGTAGTAGCGACGGGCGTACTCGATCTTGTCCTCGGTGGCCGTCAGCGTCTCTTGCAGCTGCAGGAAGCTCTCGACCGCCCGCAATTGCGGGTAGTTCTCGGCGACCGCAAACAGCGAGCGCAGCGCCCCGGAAAGCGCGTTCTCGGCCGGCGCGATGTGACTCGGGTCGCCTGTCGCGCCTGCGCTGACCGCGTTGGCGCGGGCCTGGGTGACCGCCTCGAAGGTCCCCTGCTCGTGCGCGGCGTAGCCCTGCACCGTCGACACGAGGTTGGGCACGAGGTCGTGCCTGCGCTTGAGCTCGACGTCGATCTCGGACCACGCCTCCTGGGTCCGATTGCGCTTTTTCACCAAGCCGTTGTACGCCAGCCACCCGCCGAGCGCCAGGAGCACGACGATGACGATGACGATGATCAGCACAACCATGGTGGAGCCGATCTGTTCGGAGCGCGTACCGCACGAACTGTACCGGCTGCCTCCCCGGTTGAGAAGGACTGGGGTCCTCGACCGTCGCACGACGCCAGCAGGCGCAGCGGGCAGGGTGCTGGACGATGCCAGGGCACGCAGCGATTGCGCTCGCCGGGCCCACTCGTTGTGCAGTGGTCTGGCACGCCCAGCGGCCACCGGCCTCCCCCGCCATCACGCACCCATCGGCGCGCACGCGCTTCACGGCCCGAACCAGGGGTCCGGTCAGGTCCGCAGCGCGTCCTACGCGAGACGTCCACGCACGCGGCCCGATTCCAGACGGCGGCGTTGGGCCCAGCGCGCCACCACCCGCTCGTCCCGCTCGAACTCGTCGAGGCGCAGCTCCAGACGGGCGAGGGCCTCCTCGAGATCGGGGAGACGGTGGCGCTCGATGGCACGCTGCCGCCGCTCGGTCGCACGCAGCTCCACGTCGACGACCCGCAGTGACATATCCACCGCTGCGTGGGCGACCGCAGCCTCCAACGCACGACGGTATGCGGCTGCCGCGGGCGCGACCGCCGCGTTGGCCGCCGCCGCGTCCAGCGACGGAAGCACAGCGGGCTCGTTCCGGGAGACGTCGGGGTGCCGCACCCCCATGGTGTTGCGCCACGCCAGGTCGACGCGGGCACGACCCGCCACGACCGCGGCCGCGGTCGCCACATCGGATGCGCCACCGAGGGCCATCGCGCGCAGACCCCACTGCTCCCCCGCGACGCACGCGGCCTCCCAGCGCCGGTGGGTGTCATCCCACACCCCGGCCAGGCGGGCGTGCTCTCGCTGCAGGAGCTTCCGCTTGCGGTCGAGGAGCTCGACGCTGCGGCGGGCAGAGGCGATGCGCCCGAGCAGCCACAGGCGACCGGCGCGGCCGGGCGGAGCGAGGTCAGCCATCGTGACCGGGTCCGTCGGCGGCGATCGTGGCCGGCGCGGTCGGCGCCGTCATGCCTTCGGCACGGGACTGGGCGCCGAGACCCGCCGCGGGGGCTGCCTCGTCTCCCGAATAGTAGGCCGAGATGTCAGCGGCCGACACCATCGTGAGCTCGCGGCGGGGCAGGACGGACACGACCCGCCACATGCGGGACAAGGTGTCCTCGAGCGTGCGTGCCTCGTCGCTGCGCTGGTTCACGAGCACCGACGTGAACACGTCGGCGAGGGTCAGGTAGCAGCGCTCGGTTTCGGTCAGGGCGGTCTCCCCGATCAGGTCGGCCAGGTCCCGGACCTCGCGGGCGCGGGCGACGGCCGCCACAAGCTGCGCGGCGACGGCGGGATGATCGGCACGCGTGCGATCCTGCCCGGTCCCCCTGCGCATCAGCCGTGACAGCGATGCGAGGACGTCGACCGGCGGCGAGACCCCGTGGCCGTGCACGTCCGGCGAGAGCACGATCTGGCCTTCGGTGATGTAGCCGGTGAGATCCGGCACCGGATGCGTGATGTCACCCGCCGGCATGGTGAGCACCGGCACCTGGGTGACCGACCCGGCACATCCGTGCATCCGGCCGCAGCGTTCATAGAGCGAGGCGAGGTCGCTGTACAGATACCCCGGATAGGCACGCCGGCCGGGGATCTCGCCGCGGGCGGCGGAGACCTCGCGCACTGCTTCGCAGTAGCTGGTCATGTCGGCGAGCACCACGAGGACGTGCTCGTCGAGATCGAAGGCGAGGTGCTCGGCCACCGTCAGGGCCACCCGCGGGGCGAGCAGCCGCTGGACCACGGGGGCGTCGGCGGTATCCACGAACAACGCGAGGCTCCCCGCGGCCGTGCGCGCCTCGAGCACATCGCGCATCGCCGCCGCGTCGGCATGGGTCAGCCCCATGGCCACGACGATGACCTTGAGCGGCTCGCCGGCGACATTGGCTTGGGCGGCGATCTGGGCGGCCAGCTCGAGATGGGGGAGCCCCGCGGAGGAGAACACCGGCAGCTTCTGGCCCCGCACCAGCGTGGTGAGGGCGTCGATGACCGATATCCCGGTCAGGATCGGGTCACGGGGCACGTCCCGGGCGGTCGGGTTGAGTGGCGACCCGGCGACCGGGCGGGTTAGGTCGCCAAGCATGGGGGGGCCGCCGTCAAGCGGCTCGCCCATGCCGTTCCACACCCTCCCGAGCCACCCCTCACCCACCGGAATCTCCATGGGGCGGCCGTCGAACGCCACGGACACGGTGTCCGGGTCGATGCCGGCCGTGCCTTGGAGCACCTCGACGACGGCCAGGTCGCGATCGACCTCGAGTACCAGCGCGCGACGGACCTCGCCAGACGCGAGCCGCACCGTGGCGAGCTCATCGAACCCGACGCCCTCGACACCCGCGACCACCAGCAGCGGCCCTTCGGCCTCACGGGCCCCCTGATATTCGAGGGCCGCGACCGGAGCATGTTCGGGGCGCGCGCTCACGCCGACGCGTCCAGGGCGGCCAGCACCTCGTCACGGCGGCGCTCAACACCGGCCGCATCGTTCGGTCCGACCTCGTCGCGCACCCGACTGACACCCGACAGATCGATCTCCTCCACCACCGCGGCAGGCACGCCCCGGTCGACCAAGGCGAGACACCGCTCGTAGACGTCGAGCACCAGATCGAGCAGCGCCGCCTGTTTCGCCGGGGTGCACGTGGCATCGTTGACGCTGAGCGCGCTCTGCTGCAGGAAGGCCTCGCGCAACAGGCGGGCGGCCAGGAGGGCCATCCGCTCGCGCGGCTGCAGGGCCCCGAGGCCAACCAGCTCCACGATCGGGCCAAGCCGGTCCGCCTCGGCGAGCATGGCCACGGCCCGGTCGCGGTCGCGTGCCCAGCCCGTTCGTCCGGCCAGGGCGTGCCAGGCGGCGGCGGCCGGTGCATCGCGGGAAAACGAGCGCCGCCAGGTGACCGCGGGCTGGTGGCGCGCGTAGGCCAGATCCCGATCGAGTGACCACAGGCTGCGCACGAACCGCTCGGTATAGGCGGTGACCGGCTCGGTCATGTCCCCGCCGGGCGGCGACACGGCACCAATCGCGGTCACCGAGCCTTCGGTTCCGCCAAGGGTCGTCACCCGGGCCGCGCGTTCGTAGAAGGCAGCCAGCGCCGACGCCAGCCCCGCCGGATAGCCCTCTTCGGCCGGCAGCTCGCCGCTGCGCGACGAGAACTCGCGCAGCGCCTCCGCCCAACGCGAGGTGGAGTCCGCGACCAGTACGGCGTCATAGCCCATGTCGCGATAGAACTCGGCCACGCTCATGCCGGTGTAGATGCTCGCCTCGCGCGCCATGACCGGCATATTCGACGTGTTCGCGATCACGACCGTTCGCTCCAGCAGCGAGCCGCCGGTCCGGGGGTCAGCAAGCGCGGCGAGCTCTGCCAGTGAGTCGGCCAGCTCGTTGCCCCGCTCCCCGCAGCCGACGAAGACGACGACATCCGCCTCGCACCACTTGACGATCTGCTGCAGCAGCACCGTCTTCCCGGTGCCGAAGCCGCCCGGGACCGCCGCGCTGGCACCCTTGGCGATCGGGAAGAGCACGTCGACCACCCGCTGGCCGGTGACCAGCGGCACCGATAGGCCCAGGCGCGCCCGCACCGGACGCGGCGTGCGCACCGGCCAGAGCTGGGTCACGGCCACCGGCACGCCACCAATGACGGCGACGGCCTCCTGGTCGTCGACGTCGCCCTCCGCGGCGACCCACTCCAGCTCGCCGCGCGACCCGGGGGGCGCGAGCACCCGGTGGTCGATGCCCGACGCCATCGCAACCGTGCCGAGGACCGCGCCGGGGCCAACGGGCGATCCCGGCGTCGTGACCGGCACGAAGCGCCAGCGCGTCGGGGTACCGACATCTTGGAGCGCGCCCGGCGCCAGCCACGCGGCCCGGCCGGCCAAGGGGCGCAGCAGCCCGTCGAAGACGCCGCCCAGCAGGCCCGGGCCAAGACGGGCCGAGAGCGGCCGGCCCAGCCCGATGGCGCGGTCCCCGACCCGCAGCCCGCCGGTGTACTCGTAGACCTGGGCGGTGACCAGACCGTGCTTGACCGAGACCACCTCGGCGGCCAATCCCGGGTCCCCGACCTCGACGACGTCCGCCACGGCGACCCGTGTGAGGCCTTCCACCTCGACCAGCGGCCCGTTTACCCGCACCACGCGCCCGAAGCCCGCCAGCACGTCCGCGCCCGTGGCGGTTGCGGCCGGGTCGGTCACGCCCACAGCGCCTCGATGCCCGCGCCGAGCGACTCGAGCGCCTGATCGACCAGCTCGCCCGGCTCCAACTCGGCCCGGCGGTTCCCGGACTCCGCCACCGCCCCGAGGTTGCCCGGCCCGGCGGCGTGCACCGACGCCGATGCGCCGACCCGCTCGCGCACCAGAGCCAGCAGCCGCTCGGCGAGCCGCCGCCCGTCCGGCGATGACGCCTGGAGGACCAGCGCCTCCACGGCGCCGTCACGTAGCGTCTCGTACGCGCGTCGGCGTGCCGCGAGCACGGTCTCGCGTGCCTCGCGCCGGGCCGTGGTCAGCTGCGCGGCCGCGGTCGCGGCGGAGGCCTCGATGCCCTCGGCGCGGGCCTCGTCGAGGGTGCGCGTCGCCTCGTCGCGCGCGCGCGCCAATTCGGCGCGGGCATCGGCGGCGGCGGCGGCCCGCGTCGCCTCCGCACGCGCGGTGGCCGCGCCCAAAATGGCGTCGACGACCGGCACGAGCGACGCCTCCATGGCGGCGCGTTCGCGCTCGGCCCGGGTCGTGCGCCCGCGCGGCGGGCTCGGCAGTGTCGCCGCGCCGGTCATGGCGGCATCACGACGGTCAGGACCTCATCATGCGCGATGGCCACACCCTCGAGGGCAGCCGACGCGTTCGCGGTGAGCACCACGACCGCCACCTCGTCGCTCAGTGTCGCCCAGGCCTCGAGCACGGCGTCGCGATCCTCGGCGGTGATCACCGCGGCACCGCCGAGCGCGAAGCCCTCCACGCGCGCCGCCTCGCCCAACACGACGACACGGGCCACGCCTAGGCCTTCCCGATGAGGATGATGGCGACAACCAGGCCGTAGATGGCGACGCCCTCGGCAAGGCCGACGATGACCATGGCCCGGCCGAACATCTCGGGCCGCTCGCTCATGGCCGCCAGTGCGGCCGAGCCCGTGTAGGCGACACCGATCCCGGCACCGATCGAGGAGCCTGCCACCGCGATGGAGGCGCCGATCAGCGCATCGCCGCTGTAGCTCTTGGCGCTCGCCGCGACCACCGTCGCCGCGTCGCTCGGACTGGTCGTCACGGCGACGACGAAGAGGACCGCCGCCCCGACGAGCAGCAGCAGATTCAGCATTCTGAGGGCGCGCAACGTCATGCCAGGGCGCCACCGGAGCCCGACGGCGGTACCCACCGAGGTGACGGCGAGAATGGGCAGGCCGATCAACCAGGCGATCATGCAGCCTCCTTCGACGAAACGGTCGGAATATGCCACGGCCGGAATGGGCGACCCTCGTCGACAAAGATCCGGCTGAACAGCTCGTAGTACTCAAGGCGCAGTGCCTGCACCCCGGCCACCAAGCCCTCGAGCGCGAAGGCCACCGCGTTGCCGACCGCAAACAGCGCGACTGCCGCCAGCCAGGTGGCGGGCCCGTGGCCCCACAGCCAGGTCGTTCCCTCCCAGACGACCGCGCACAGGGCGGCATGGGTCAGCCCGAAGGCGGCCAGACGGGCGAACGACACCGTGTTGGTGCCGATCCGCACCACGGTATCGAACGACTCGACCCCGGCCTGGGCGGCCCTGCCACTGCCCGGACCGGCGGTCATATACCACCCGAACCCGACGAGGCCGAGCCCGGCGGCCGCCAGCACGCCGCCGGCGACCAACGCGACCGTCGCGTGCTCGTACCAGCCGAGCGCCACCATCGCGAGCCCGAGGTACAACACGGCGCCGGCCAGGCCCGCGGTCGCGAGGGCGGCGCGTGCGAATCCCCCTTCGCGCCACCGGTTGATCGTGCCCAGCGCGTAGGCGGCGGCGATCAGCACGGCCCCGATGCCGATTGCGACGGCCAGCAGCGTCGTCGCGTCGTCGAGCGGAGCGCGCCAGAGCGTCGGCACGACATGCGTCGGGCCGAAGAACTCCCCGTAGGCGAGCCCGAAACAGATGCTGGCCAGCCCCGCACCGATGACAAACAGCGCCAGGCGGCGAAAGCGGGCCAGGCGCCGCGGCCGTCCGGCGACCAGCAACAGGCCGACGGCCAGCAGCAGGGCCCCGTGGCCGACATCGCCGAACATCATGCCGAACATCAGCACGTACGCGATGCCGGCCAACGTCGCCGGGTTGAGATCGGCGTACGGAACGGTGGCGTAGGTGTCCACCAATGGTTGGAACGCACCGCTCGCGCCGGTGGAGGCGACGAGTGTCGGCGGCTCGGGCCAGCGCGGAAATCGCAGGCGCACCACGGCCCCGCCGAGGGGCACCAGGCGATCGCCCAGGGGCGCGACCGCCGCCGCCGGGCTCCAGCCGACGATGGCGACCACGGCCCCGTGGCGCAGTCCGGCACCGGCGGCCTGCTCGAGCTCGGCCTCACCGGCCAGTTCCTCAAGCCGGCCAGCCCGCTCGAGGGCGCCGACATCGGGAGGCTCGACAAGGACGCGCGGGGCGGGCGGCTCCGTCGCGGACACGGCCGGAACCTGCTGGCGCAGGGCGCGCTCCAATGCCGCCGCCGCCGCCGCCTGTCCGGACGCGGGCTCGCCGATGCGCTCGAGCTGGGTGACGCCGGCATCGGCCACCTCCACGAGCACCTGCCGCAGCCGGTCCGCCGGTGCGACCACCGCCACCCGGGCCATGCGGGTGGGCTCGAGCGTCTCATGCCACGCCATCGAGCACCTCCGTCAGGTCGCCACCGCCACCTGCCGCCAGCGCCAGGGCCGCCCGGACGCGCCAGGCGTCGGCGGCAAGCAGTGCCACAACACCCACGCTGGCGGACGCTCCGGACGCGAACCGCGCAGCCAGCGCCGCCCCGGTCGCCTCCACCGTGGACCACCAGCGCCGCTCGGCCTGCCAGAGGTCCGTGGCGTTCTCGACGCCCTGAAGTGCCTGCGTGGCGCGTCGCGGCACGTGCCGTGCAAGATCCTCCGGTGAGGCCGCCTCCTGCCACCGCGGACCGAGTAGGCGGCTCGCATCACGGCGGGCCGACGGGCCGAGCGCCGCCCGCGCGTCGGCGGCGAGCACGCGGGCGACGACCACCGCTCCGCCGGCGATGGCCGCATCGGCGGCTCCGGGAACCTCGTCATGTACGCGGCGCGCCCAGGCGAGCTGCATGGACACGCGGACCGCAGCGGGGTCGTCGCTACCGGGATCCCCCCAGCCCGAGCCGCGCAGCACGGTCCGGACCTCGGCCGCCGTGCGGGCGCGCGCGACCGCAGGCCAGACGGTGGCCATCGTTCCCAGGGTGTACGGCTCCTGGGCGGGCTGACCGGCAAGCCGGGCCAGGTGGCCCGACACGTTGGCGATCTCAAACCCGGCCGCCAGCACGCGCAGTGGCCCGGCCCCCAGGGGCGGACCCCAGCCGGCCAGCACCCGCAAGTGCCAGAGTACCGTGGCGGAGACCGCGCGCTGGGCCATTGTCAGATCCATGGCGGCCTCGACCGCGGGCCCGTAGGGCGTCGTCCCGAGGGCGGCGAGCGCGGCCGGCAGCGAGGGTGATCCCGCCAGGTGCCGGGCGCCGTCTTCGCCGAGGCGCCGGCGCATGAGCCCCCGGCCGCGCACGGTGGCGGCGACCCAGCCGGCGTTCATGGTTGCGGCTCCTCGTGCCGCGTGATCCTGCGCGCCGCCGCCTCGCCGGAACCCGGCGATGGGACCGCCCCCGTCTGGGCCAACACGCGCCGCACCACGTCGTCGATCAGGGCCGGCATGCGCTCGGCGGCCACCCGCGCAACTCGGTCAGCTTCTGCCCGCCCGTCCGCCAGCAGCCGCTCGCGCGCACGCTCGGCGTCGGCGAGCCGAGTGCCCGCGGCGTCGGCCCGTGCAGCTGCGGAATCCGCGCGCGCGGCGGCGACAAGGCGCTGGCCGTCGGCTGCGGCGCGCGTGCGGGCCGCAGCGGCGGCGCGCTCGGCTTCGGCCACGATCGCCGCCGCATGGCGCTGGGCCTCCTCGAGCGCGGCGAAGATCGGCGCGACCTCCGCCTCGAGTTCACCGGCACGATCGGCGGGCGCCGGAACGGCGGCGGGCGCGCCGGGGACCACGTGCAGTCGGAACCGGCGCAGGAAGTCCGTCGGCGACGCCACAATCGTCCCCGCTCACCCGTGCGCGGTCGGCCGGCGGCGCGAACCACGGCACGGCTGCGGACGCCCAGACGTCACTGCCGCCCTCGCGCGCGTCATGCGCGTCGCTCCCGCGTATGACGGGGCGGCATGACGACATGCGCCGCGACATTCGGTGCCGACGCACGCGTGGCGCGTGCCCGCCAGGCGCCGCGACAGCGCCCCCGGCGACCCGTCGCGCGACACACCACACCCTCCGCGTCATCTGCGTCGACGGCTGCGCGCCAACGAGTGCTGCTCTGCGTCGCCGCGTGCATGTCGCCGTCCACCTCATCGAGTTGGCTGAGGGCCCCGCCCACTCTAGCGCGCCGTTGCGGCCGAGGTTCCGCGTCAATGCGATCGGAAACACCCTCCTCGGTGCGGGTCGCGACGCCCCGCCGACACCCTCAACCACAGCGGCCGGCCCCCGGCGCCCGAGGGTCCGCTCATGTGGACCACGCTGGCGCTGCCTCGCGGGCGGGCCTCGTCGAACCGCTGTGGGCACGTCTGATCCTCGTCCACAGCAGTTCGCCGCACATCAACTGTTTTGTGCCCAAATCTTCGACACAGGGCCAACGTGTGCCGCGTGCTCGCCCGGCAATACTCCGCGACGACGATCGGCTGCAGCGGGTGGCCGTCCACGACGCTCAAGTCACCCGGACGCGCGGTCGATCCACTGGTCACATCGCCTCATAAAGGATCCTTCGGTGTTTGCCGTAACAGAGCCCGGCAGCTTTCCCGTTGCGTACCCCACCTGGCTGGACTGGCGGATCGATCGACGCGCCTCCGCCGACTGCGAGCCGATGCCGCTGGCCCCGCACGGAACGAGCTTCTGCGCGACGTGCTGGGGTCAGGGACGGATCTGGAGCGCCGCCCGCAACGGTGAAGGGCTCGTTCCGGAGGTGTGCCCGGTCTGCGAGGGCCAGCGGGTCTGCCCGCACCCGGCGCCCGACCACCGGTAACCGCCACGGACCCCGCGATGCCCGCACCGCGCACGGGCACCCGGCCCACCGCACCGGCTGCGGGAAGCCCACACGGCCGTCTGAGACCGCGCGGGGGCGCCGCGCACGCCGGCCCAGCGCCGTTCTGCACCACCCCGCGCCTGATGCGGGTACGTGGCGACAACGTGACCGCACTCCCGCCGGCAGCGGGTACACCGTACGACGGGGACAAACGGGGAACCCTGACGTGGTCCATGGATTCGGCGCCGGCGGTCTGGGTCTAGACTTCACCGGCAGCACATTGGCCCGACAACCCGATCGAGGCTCAGGAGGTCATGGGCGGCTCCACGTTCCGGGTCGGGCGCATCGCCGGCATCCCCATCGGTATCCACCCGCTGTGGCTGGTCATCGTCGGGCTGTTGACGTGGGCGCTGGGCAGCAGCTACTTCCCCAGTGTGGATCCCGGGGTGAGCACGACGGCCGCGTACCTGCTCGGGCTCGTGAGCGTGCTGGGCCTGTTCGCCGGAATCCTCGTGCACGAGCTCGCGCACGCCCTCGTTGCCCGCCGACACGGGATCGAAGTCGAGGAGATCGACCTCTGGCTACTTGGCGGGGTCTCGCGACTCAAGGGCGAAGCAAAGGAGCCCGGCGACGAGCTGCGGTTTGCGGCCGCGGGTCCTGCGGCGACCGCGGTGATCGTGGTCGTACTCGCAGTCACCTGGGTCGCGGTCTCCGGACTGCTCCCCTCGTGGGCCCGCGCGCTCCTCGAGTACGCCCTGCTCGTCAATATCGCCATCCTCGTGTTCAATCTCCTGCCGGCGTTCCCCCTCGATGGCGGCAGGATCGCCCGCTCGCTGATGTGGCGGCGCCACGGCGACCGCGATCGGGCGACCGTGACCGCCGCGCGCCTTGGGCGTGCGTTTGGCTGGGCTCTTGTGGTGCTTGGCCTCCTCGCCGTGTTTGCCGGCGCGATCGACGGGCTGTGGTTCGCGCTCGTCGGCGGCTTTTTGGTTGTCGCCGCCCGCGCCGAGGCGCAGGCGTCCGTGGCCGCCCATGCGCTCGGTGATCGGACGGCCGCCGACCTGATGAGCGCGCCGGCAGTCACGCTGTCCGGAGCCCTGTCGGTGGACGACGCGATCGAGCAGGGCTTTGCGCGATACCTGTTCACGGCGTTCCCGGTGACCGATCTCGACGGCCGGGCGATCGGCATCGTCACCCAGAGCGACGTCCGGGCGCTGCAGGCACCCGAGCGTGCGCGCTCCACCCTCGCGACCATCGCCCACCGCGACCCCGAGCTGCGTCTTGACCCGTCCCAAAGCGCGTCCGTCCTGCTGACCGATCCCGTGTTCCGGCGGGTGGGGCGGGCGGTCGTCATCGACTCCTCCGGACGCCCGCTCGGCGTGGTCTCGGTGACCGACATCGAGCGGCGGCTGCGTGCCGCAGGCCTGGTGTCGCGAAGTGGCCGGCGGACACGATGATCTTCGGCCAGCGTCGGGGGCGGCACATGCGATCCGGGTTCGCACAACCGAAGCGTGCAGCCGCGTTGGGGATCCGCACGCGGCGCTCGCCGGCACCCCGTTCGGGATGGCGACAGGACGCAGGCGGTAGGACGTGCTGCCGCCTGCGGCAAGGACCCCGGGACGCCGTGACCTGGCCACGGCCGGGACGCGGCGTGGACCGCGAGTCCGGTCGGGGCACGTCGGCACCGGCGGACCGCGTGAGCCACCCCGCAAGGGACCGGCGGAGCCGCCGGCCGCCGGCGGCGCTGTGCCGGACGGGCACACCGGCCGTCCCCCTCGGGCAAAACCCGCAGGCGGCTCAGGGTCGCCGCAGATGGCGACCTGACCGAAGGCGACCACGCTTGAGACAGGATGTTTGAGGACCGTCACGACGCGGGTCGCCAGCTTGCCGGCCTTCTCACAACCTTCGCCGGCGAGCACCCGGTGGTGTTCGCGCTGCCGCGCGGAGGCGTGCCGGTGGCGGCGGAGGTCGCCCGCGTGCTCGACGCGCCGCTGGACGTCCTGACGGTCCGCAAGCTTGGCGCACCCGAGAACCCCGAGTTCGGCATCGGCGCCGTCGCCGAGGACGGCACGGCCGTGGTCGACTCCGCGACGGCGCGGCAACTCGGCATTACCCAAGCGGCGTTCGACCGCATCCTCGAGCGCGAGCGCCACGAACTCAGCCGCCGGGTGGCGCGCTTCCGGGGCGAACGAGCACCCCTCGACGTCCGTGACCGGACCGTCATCGTGGTGGACGACGGTCTGGCGACGGGCCTGACCGATCTCGCCGCCGTGCGCGCGCTGCGGGGTCGCGGGGCGCGGCGGATTGTCGTCGCGGTTCCGGTCGGCTCCCACCAGGCGGTCGCCATGCTGCAGGAGGAAGCCGACGAGGTGATCTGCCACACGATCCCCAGGGAGCTCTTCGGCGTCGGACGCTGGTACCGGAACTTCTCCCAGGTCTCCGACGACGAGGTCGTCGCGCTCCTCGCGGCGGCAGGCGCGCGGGTGCCGCTCCCGTCCCCCCCGGAAACCGCAGGCGTGCTCGCAGAGGGTGTCGTGATCGAGGTCCAGGGCATCCACTTGCACGGAGACCTGACGGTTCCCCCGTCGGCAACGGGATTGGTGATCTTCGCCCACGGCAGCGGCAGCAGCCGCCACAGCCCGCGCAACCGCATGGTCGCCCGGCAGCTCGAGCAGGCCGGGCTGGCGACGCTGCTGTTCGATCTTCTGGCCCAGCAGGAGGAGGGCCGTCGCGACTTGGTCTTCGACATCCCGCTGCTCGCGAGCCGCCTCGAAGCCGTGACGCGTTGGGCGCGCCAGAACCCTGCGACCAGCGCACTGCCGATCGGGTACTTCGGAGCGTCGACCGGCGCCGGCGCCGCGCTGCGGGCGGCGGCCAACATCGGCGAGGACATCCGCGCCGTCGTGTCGCGCGGGGGCCGGCCCGACCTGGCCGGCGATCGCCTGCCCGGGGTTCGTGCCGCGACCCTGCTGATCGTCGGCTCGCGGGACCGCGAGGTGTTGGGCCTGAACCGCCAGGCGGCTCAACTGCTGCGCGCACCGCACCGCGTCGAGGTCGTTGACGGGGCCGGACACCTGTTTGAGGAACCCGGAACCCTCGAGGCCGTCGCGTCGCTCGCGGCCGATTGGTTCCGCACCCATCTGGCCCGGCTGGCCGAGCCCCCGGCGCGCGCGACGACGGCCTGAGCGATGGCTACGCCACGTGTCATTCCCCGCCCACGCATCGACGTCACCGAGGCGGTCCGCCGCGATGCACTGCCCCTGACCGGCGACCCGCACGACTACGACGCGTTGCTCGACAGGGTCGGCGATTCACGAGTCGTGCTCCTCGGTGAAGCCAGCCACGGCACGCACGAGTTCTACCGTGAGCGCGTCCGCATCACCAAGCGCCTCATCCAGGAACGCGGCTTTACGGCCGTTGCGATCGAAGGCGACTGGCCCGACGCGTATCGCGTCAATCGCTTTGTCCGCGGCGCGGGGACCGACGCCGACGCAGAGGAGTCGCTGCGCGGGTTCCGGCGCTTCCCGACCTGGATGTGGCGCAACGCCGACGTGCTGGACTTCGTCGGCTGGTTGCGCGCCCGCAACGACGGCCTGACGAGCGCGGCCCAGGTCGGGTTCTTTGGGCTGGACCTCTACAGCCTGGGCGCCTCGATGCACGCCGTGATCGCCTACCTCGACGAGCACGACCCAGAGGCGGCCGATCGCGCGCGCCGCCGCTACGAATGCCTGCAGCCATATTCCGGCGAGAGCGCCGAGTACGGCCGCGCCGTCCTGCTCGGGGTCAGCCCCTCGTGCCGGCGGCACGTGGTCGAAGAGCTCGTCGAGCTGCGACGCCGGGCCGCCGATTACCTGCGCGCGGACGGCACCGCCGCCGAGGATGAGTACTTCTCCGCCGAGCAGAACGCAGTCCTGGTCGGCGACGCGGAGGAGTACTACCGCACAATGCTCGGCGACGCCGCAGCATCGTGGAACCAGCGCGACCGCCATATGGCCGACACGCTCGACCATCTCATCGTGCATCTGGACCGGCACGACGGCGCGGGTCGCGTGGTGATCTGGGAGCACAACTCGCACATCGGGGACGCGCGCGCCACGGAGATGGGACAGCGCGGCGAGCTCAACATCGGGCAGCTGATGCGCGAGCGGCACCCGCGCGATGTCGTGCTGGTGGGCTTCAGCACGTATACGGGGACCGTCACCGCCGCCTCGGCGTGGGGCGCGCCGGCCGAGCGCATGCGCGTCAGGCCTGCCATGGACGGAAGTTACGAGGCGATCTTCCACGCGGTCGGGCTTCCCGCATTCATGCTGTGCCCGCTCACCGACGCCCCCTGCGCTGCGGCGCTCGGGCAGCCTCGCCTCGAACGCGCGATCGGCGTGATCTACCGGCCGCAGACCGAGCGCCAGAGCCACTGGTTCGCCAGCGATATCACCGGACAGTTCGACGTCGTGGTGCACGTCGACGTCACCCGTGCCGTGGAGCCGCTGGAGCGCGGGCGGCGATGGGGCCTCGACGAGCCACCCGAGACCTACCCCAGCGCACTGTAGGGGCCGTCGATCGTTCGTTGCGTGCGACCGCACCCGGTGGCATGCCCGGGTGACGGCGGTGGTTGGGGCCGATCAGCCGTCGGCATGCGCGCGCGGGCGCCGATGGCGCCAGACAGCGCCGGCGGCGGAGTCGCGTCCGGCGACGCGCACGGCGGCACGATCGGCCGCGCGGGCTATGCTCGCTGTACCCCATAAGGAGGGGACATGAGCACCCAGGCAAATGAACCTGACGACCAGCCGGATGTGCCGCCGGAGGAAGAACTCGCGGACGAGCTGCTCCTGAGCGTGGACGGTGCATACTCCGACGAGCGTGCTGACCCGGCAATGGCTCCGGTGATCGAGGCCGGCGGAGGCGTGGCAGAGGGGTTCGAGCAGTCGGAGGCCCTGCTCGTCGACCACGCCACCAGCGGTCTCGGTGGCACGATGCGCATCCTGCGCGATGCCGGCGCGATGGAGGCGGAGCCCGACACCGCGACCTACGGTGAGGCCGACCAAGAGCGGTCCAGCGAACGAGAGAGCGACCAAACCTAGGCGGCTGTCTCGGTGGCCGCCTGCCGCGGCGCGTCAGCGGCGTCGGCGTGGGGCGCGGTCGCGATGACCACGGCGGCGCCGAGCGCGATCCCCAGCGCGCCGAGCGCGACCACGACGTGCCAATCGGGACGCGCGAGCCGCTCCTCGAGGAGCGCCGCGCCGAGCGCGACGGCGACGATCGGACTCGCGACCGAGCCCGCCGCGACGGTGGGAGCCAGCTTGCCGGTCGCCAACCCAAACTGCTGGAAGACGACGCCGAGCACGCCGAAGAGGCCGATGAGGTAGAGCTTGGGATCGGTCAGCACCGCCGTGATGCTGGTGTGCAGCTCAGCCAGGACGGGCTTTGCCATGACCGCCAGAAGGCCCGCCGTCGCGCCCGAGACCGCCCCGTTGGCCGCCGCCCGGGTGGACAGGCTGCCACGATCGCCGATCACCAGGATGACGACGCAGATTCCGGCGACCAGCAGAGAGGCAATCAGCCACGCCGGGCCCGGGGCGTTTGAGCGCCCATCCGCGGGATCGCCGACCTTTGCGAACACCGACAGGCCGGCCACGATCACCACCGCGGCGAGCACCTCGCGCTTGCTGACGTGCTGCTTGGTCAACCACACGCCGAGCGGCAAGACGAACACCAGCGTCATCGTCAGGAATACCTGGACGATGGAGACCCGCCCGCGGTCCAGCGCGGCGGCCTGGAACGCCCAGCCCACCACCATGACCCCGAGCGCCATCAGCCACACGGGACGGGCGACCAGCTGCAGCAGCGAGCCCGGATTGCGCACCGACACGTCGGGAACCTCGTATGTCCCGCGCTGCTGCATGACGGTCGAGAGCGCGAACGCGAGAGCCGAGATCAGTGCAAGAACTTCAGCGATGGGAGAATCCTTGTTGGGTCGCCGACCGGGCCGCGCGGCACGCGGGACCTCGTTGTGGCGGCCAGACGCCACCGCCCCTTCGGGTCCGGCACACTCTACCCCGGATGCTCTTCGTCACGCTCACGCTGTTCGGGCTTCTGATCGCGCTGCGGCCGCTGGGCGTGACGGCCGTCCTCCTCTTGCTGTCCGGCGCGCGCGGGACGGTCCGATCGCTGGGATTCGCCGTCGGCTGGGTCCTCACGATCGCTGTTATCGGCATCGCGGTCGTCGCCCTCTTTCAGGGCGCCCAACAAGACTCGTCCCAGCGTACCGTCTCCCACGCGGCGGTTGTGCTCGAGCTGGTGGTAGGCATCCTCGCGCTCGCCGCCGCCGCCGTCATGCTCCGCCGGTCACGGGCGCGTCTGACCGAGCGACAAGCACCACAATGGCTCTCGCACCTCGACCGCGTCGGGGTCGTGGTGGCGTTTATCGCCGGCATGGTTGCCGTGAGCCATCTCACGGTGGCCGTCGCATCGGTCGAGATCTACCGTGCGCAGCTCTCAGAAGCAGGCGATGCACTGGCGCTCGTGTGGCTGGCGCTGGTGGGCACGTCGAGCATCGTGGTCCCCGTCGTGCTCGTCGGCGTCGCGCCGCGTCGATACCGGCCACACCTCGAACAGCTCATCGCATCGATCAACGCGCATGCCGACGTCGTTGCGGTCATCATCGTCGCCGTGCTTGGCGTCTATCTCGTGCTCCGTGGCCTGACGGGCCAGAAGTAGCGCGCACACGGCGCCGCTCGGGCGCGACGCCGTGTGCGCGAACGCGACCGGCGCCTCGCAACGACCGGGCGACGCATCCGGAAGGTCGATCGCGCCGCGGCTGGCCCCGCGCGGCGCGCGCAATTGGGTAGCGTTCACCACAGGACCGGCGACCCAGACCGGCGCGGGTGTCGTCACATCGTCCGTTGCTCGAACCCGACAGAAGGTGTCACGCATGGCGGAGGGCCTGACGCCCGCCGAGGTGGGCAAGGAGATCGGCGAGCACGGCAAGCATGAGGCCGGCGACGCCGAGCACGATCGCCGTGCGCGGACCCTGTCGATCATCGAGGCCCTGCTCTTGTCGCTCGTGGCGGTGCTCGCGGCATTCTCGGGCTATGCGGCAGCCAAATGGAGCACCGACTCGTCGGTCTCGCTGGCGAAGGCGTCCGCGCTGAGGACGAAGGCCAACCGCGCCGATCTCGAGGGCCTGCAGGTCCGCACGCTGGACTCGGTCTCGTTCAACGCCTGGTTCAGCGCCTTCGTCGCCGGCAACACGACCGCCGAACAGCTCGCCGAAAAGCGCCTTCGTCCCGGATACCTGCCCGCGTTCAAGGCCTGGCTGGCGACCGATCCGGCCCACAATCCCAACGCGCCGCCGGGCCCCGCCTACATGCCGCAGTACGTGATTCCCCAGGAGACCGCCGCAACCGCCTACGACGCACAGGCCGATGCCGCGTTCGCGTCGGGATCGGCGGCAGGAGCCACCGCCGACAAGTACGTGCGCGACACCGTCTTCTTGGCGACGGTGCTGTTCCTTGTCGGTATCAGCAGCCACTTCCCCCTCCACCAGGCGCGCTTCGCGCTGATCGGTGTCGGAGCGCTGATCCTGATCTTCAGCGTGATCCAATTGCTCGGCCTGCCAGGACCTCCCGGCGGTCTCTAGACACCGGCCGCCGTGCCCGCCCCTGCTTGGGGCAGCGGACCCGCGCGCATCGCAGCCGTCGGGCGCCAGCGGTCACTGACCCATGGCCCGGCAGCGACGGGGTCGCCCCGGGCGACCCCGTCGGACGGCCGATCTACACGAACCGCACCGCTTGCGCGAATTCGAGGCGCGGGAGGCGGTCGAACCACGGGTTCTCCCCGGGCCTGCCGATGTTGACCACCAGCAGCGAGCGCCAGCGACCGTCGGAGAAGAACTCCGCATCGACACCGGCGGCGTCGAATCCCGCCATGGGCCCGGCCGCGAGCCCCGCCGCACGCACCGCCATCAGGAAGTACGCGACCTGAAGCGTCGCGTTGAACCGGGCGTGCACGGCCCGCGCGGTGTCGTCCGCCGCAAAGTAGTCGCGCAGCTCCGGGCGCGACGGGAACAGCTGCGGGATGAATTCGTGGAAGTCGAGGTCGGCGGCAAGGATCGCGACCGCCGGCGCCGCTGCGGTCTTTGCCTTGTTGCCCTCGGACATGTGATCCACAAGGCGCGCACGCGCGTCGGGCGAGCTGACAAACAGCACCCGCAACGGGTTGGTGTTGGCCGCGGTCGGCGGAAACTTGGCCAGCTCCCAGATGGCACGCAACTGGTCGTCGCTGACCGGCTCATCCGTGAACGTGTTGGCGCTCCGGGCCTCGGTGAACAGCAGGGCCTGGGCGGGTTCGTCGAGCGCGATGTGCTCGGCGAGCAGTGCTGCGGGCACGTCGTCGTGGGGCATGCGCCAGCGTCTCCTGGGGTTGTGTCTCGGTTGCAATGGTGCGCCGCATTCGTCGGCCACGCCGCCAGCGAGCAGCAAGCACGGCCGCCGACGAATTGATTGCGGAGTCAAGCTTTCTTCAAACGTACACGACAATACTTGTGCACGCAAGCAACATCGGCGCGCCGCACGGCAGTGGGTGGGAGCACCTGCGGGCCACTCCGAGCTGGCCCGCAGGTGTTGGGCGCACGCCGAGCTGGCCCAGAACGTCCCGGTGAGGTCCCAGATGCCCGTGAGACCGTTGAAGGGGCCACCGAGGGTCGCGCAGGCTCAGTTCACGAGATGCGCGTGGGTCTTCGCGTTGTCGGTCCCGCTGACCGCCGCGGTCAGGCCGGGGCGGGTGCCGTTGGGCTTCGGCGACCCCTGGGTGAAGGACGGGATGCTCCATTCGGCCGCGAACGCACGCAGGTCACCGCTCAGCGTGCCGGCACGCACCCTGATAATCGGCGGCCGAACCTTCTTGCCTGCCGAGGGGCTGTATCCCGCAACGTTGTTGACGCGGAGACGTGATCTCAGTGAGCCTTCCGGGCGATTGTGGAGCTGGCGAAGCACACGGTCGCGGCGGTCGCACGGCGTCATATCGCCGCAACATATTACCCCTGCGCCGACACGGCACCGTCCGTCCTGCGCCGCGACGCGAGCGTCTGCCGCGTCACCAGCCGCGCGGCGCGACGGCCACGGCGCTCGTGGGACGGGCGCCACACAGCGTGCGCCGACGTGGCCGGACCGAAACATCGTGTGCGTCCCGGCCCCGCTGAGGTCCGCGCTGGAGCGGCCGAAGCGGATGGCCCCCTGGGAGTCGCGCGTGTAGGCTGAGGCTGCTCGATTCACCCCTACGGAGGGAAGTTATGGCACGCGGACGCCTTCTCATGTTGGGCGGCGGAATGATGGCGGGATCGGCGATGGCCAAGAACAAGGCCAATCAGCAGGCGGCCACGCAGGAACAGATGCAGCAGGAGGCACAGGCCGCGGCGCAGGAAGAGGTTGCCAAGGCGCAACTCGCCCAACCCACACCGGCCGCGGCGCCGGCAGCCCCTGCAGCCGCCGAGCCGGATCGCATTGCGCAGCTCAAGGACCTCGCCGATCTCCATCAGTCCGGGGTCTTGAACGACGCAGAGTTCGAGGCCGAGAAGACCCGAATCCTTGGGGGCGGCTGAGATGGCGTTCGGGCCGATTCAGCTCCTTGTCGTCGGCTTCGAGGAGGGCCGCTTTGAGGGCGAGATCCTCAGCGAGCTCGAGCGCCTGCGCCAAGCGGACGTCATCCGCGTCGTCGATATGGTCTTTTTGCACTGCGACGACAACGGCGACGTCGACATCATTGAGATGAGCGACCTTGCCGCGAGTGAACAGCGCCAGCTGGGCGCCATCGCCGGCGCGCTCGTCGGGTTCGGTGCGGCCGGCGAGGAGGGTGCGCTTTTGGGCGCAGCCGCCGGCGCCGACGGGCCTCCGAGCGTCTGGGACGAAGCCGACGAACTGGACCTTGCCGAGGCCCTCGAGCCTGGTGAGGCGGTCGCCCTCGCCCTGATCGAGCACCGCTGGGCGATCCCGCTGCGGGGCGCCATCCAGCGCGCCGGCGGGCGCGCGATCGCGGACTCCTGGATCCAGCCCGAGGACCTCGTGGCATTGGGCGAGGACGTTGCCGCACAGATGGCGCTGCTCGACGAGGGCTAGGACCACCCGTCCGGCTGACCGCGGCACCGGGTCGTCGGTCCACCGGCGCGTGCGTCGCGTGCGCCGGTGGCGCCCGCCGACGAACCGGTCGTCGCCAGCCTGCGCGTAAGAATGCAGCGCGGTCGGCCGACTGCCAGCGACATGGCGGCCGACGGGCGGCGTCACGGCGCCGGAGCGCGTTGCCGGGTGTATCGGGCGGCGGGGTCCCCCGCCGCCCGCACCGCTAGGCGAGAAACGGCTCCAGCTCGCGTTCGATCTGCTGACCCGTCAGGCTCTCGCCCTCGTTCAGCCGCTCGAGGAGTCCGGCGATCGCCTTCTTTGCCTCGCGCCGCTGCGCCGTGCCGAGGAAGCCATCAAATACGTGGTCCCCGGCGAGCGCGCGGCTGATCTCGTCGTCCTTGTTGTGGTCGCCGAGTTCGGTGAAGTAGACGACGCGATACTTGAGGTTGTAGTTGCTCTCGCGGTAGATCTCGAACATCACACGGTCTTCGACCCTCATTGACCTCCCCCGGCTGATGCGCCGGCGAGCTCGGCACGCAGCTGGGCTTCGAGCTCCGCCAGACGGGAATCGATCTGCTCACGCGAGGTGCGCTCGTAGACGAGGTCCTCGCGGTAGCGCTGCAGGAAGTACCCGATCGTCTCGACGCGGATCTTGATCGAGCCGGTCGCCTTGTTCTCGTCGATGTCCTTGAAGCAGAAGTACGGCGTGCCCGCCGTCTGGACGGTCTCCTCGACCACGGTGTAGATCGGTGCGTCGTGGCCGCACTTGAACGACGAGAGCTCGAGCGCCACGAGATTCGGGTGGCGCGCGACGTACTTGGCCGCCCAGACCTTGCGGCTGGTGTTCTCCGAATACGAGTTCTTCCACACGTCGCTGATGTCGAACGGGTCCGCGATTCGCCCCGTGCGAATGTCCTCGCCGAACAGCCGATCCATCAGGTCGTCGTCGATGGGCAGCGAGTCCTGGGTGAACACCGGATAGCCGATCCGCTGGAACTCGGCGAAGATTTCGTGGTTGACCCCGGGGTCGTTGTGATAGGGGCGCCCCAGCAGCACGATACCCAGACGATCCTCGGCCTCGAGCTGGTCGAGCACCTCGCGCGCGGCGTGCCGGATGTCTGTCTCGTAGCGCTCCAGGCAGCGGTACCCCTCGTCGACCGCGCGGCGGTGCTCGGCCTGCGTGAGCCCCAGCAGGTCCGCCCAGTCGTCGAACAGCTGCTTTTCGAACAGGCGCGGATCGTCGACGTGGACAAACGTGTTCTTGTAGCGCACGCCCATCTCGGCGAACACGTCCCCTTCCTTGGTGAATGCCGCCTTCACGGCCTCCGGGGTCGCCGTGACGGTCGGGCACGCACGCTGGCCCATGGTGCAGCTCAGGTGCGAGTTGAGCGTGTCGATCATGGGGAAGAAGATCACGTCCAGCGGCCGCTTCGTGTGATGCTTGTAGAGCAGGTTGTGGACGTGCGGGATGCCGATCTTGCTCGGGAAGCACGGGTCGATCGCACCGCGCTTGGCACCCTCTTTGTACATCTCCTCGCTGGTGAAGTCGGAGTAGACGATGTTCTGGGGCGGGATCCCCAGCGCCTCGAACCAGCCCGCAAACAAGGGGTTTGTCGAGTACGCGTTCAGGACCCGCGGCATGCCGATGCGCAGCGACTCCCGTTTGCCGGCGGCCTCGTTGCGCCGGCGTTGGGCCGACGTGAGCGTCCGCTTGGTCGGCGGGTCGGCGACCACCTGAGCCCGCGGCGAGCGGAATACCGCCGCCGCCGACAGCTCCGGGAAGTTCGGGTACTGCTCACGATTGGAGTCCATGCCCTGCTTGATGACCCGCATCGCGTCGACGTCCTCGACCAGACCCCGCTCGCACGAGTTGCCGACGATCAGGCGCTTGACCCCGGGCAAGATCTCGATCTTGCTCGCGCGCGGCTCGTCGGCCAGGTCTTCACCGACGTTGACGTCGATGAAGGTGCGCAGGCAGCGGTTCTTGCAGAAGTAGCAGCGCGTGTCCTCGCTACGGTGCGAGGTGTAGGTGATCTCCTGGATGCGGTCGATCCCGATGAACTCGGTCCGGTGACCGCGCGCATAGAGCCGGCCGGCTTCAATGGCCGCGCCGATCGCCCCGGACTCTCCGCAGTGCGGGTGCACGGTGATCTTCGCAGCGACGTCCTTGCCGGCGAAGCGCTGCTCGATGAAGTCCACCTGCGACTTGACTGCTGCGAGGTTGTGCTGCGTGCCGCCCTGCAGGACGAAGTTCGTGCCGAGGGCCGCCAGGTTCGGCATCTGGGCCACGTACAGCCAGATGTTCTTGGGCAGCACGGCGGCGAGCCCCGCCATGATCTCCTCGGGCTTCCAGCCTTGGCGCTGGAAGTCGACGATGTCGGACTGCATGAACACCGCGCAGCCATAGCCGAAGGTCGGCATCGCCTCGGCGTCGAACGCGATATTGGCGTACTGGCGCACGTCGTAGCCGAAGGTCTCGGCGGTGCTCTGCAGGAAGTATCCGTTGCCCGCGGAGCACTGGGTGTTGAGCTTGAAGTCCTTGACCTGCCGGTTCTTGATGACGATCAGCTTGATGTCCTGACCACCGACGTCGACGATGACATCCACGTCCGAGAAGAAGTGCAAGGCGGACTCAGTGTGCGCGACGGTCTCCACGAGGGCCACATCGGCGCGCAGGACGTCCTTGAGGATGTCCTTGGCATAGCCGGTCGTGCCGATGCCCAGGACCTCGAGCGTCGCGCCGGCCTCCTCGACCTGCGCCTTCAGGGCGCCGAGGATGTCCTTGGTGTCCTCGATCGGGTTGCCCTTGGACAGCTGGTACGCCTTCACCAGGACGTTGCGGTCCTCGTCGAGGAGCGCGGCCTTGGTCGAGGTCGATCCGCCGTCGAGTCCAACGAATCCACGCACAACCTGGCCGGGCGAAAACGTCGCCGGCGTGAAGGGCGGGATCGTGTGACGCTCCACGAAGCTGTCGAGCTCCTCACGCGAGTCCCAGAGGCCGCGGCTGCCCGAGGCCTGCTTTTCCTCGAGCCGTCCCACGTCGATGTAATGCCGCAGCAGCTTCGTGCCGCGGTAGACGCCGACGCCGTCCTCTTCCTCCTTGCCGAACTCGACGGCGCCGAGCGCCGCGAAGTACTGGGCGTTGTCAGGCACCCAGATCAGATCCCGGGGATCGTCGCAGTCGGGCAGCGGCGTCTTGCGCTCCTGCCAGATCCTGGGGATGTTCTCCTTCCACGCCTCGACCATGCCGCGGATGTACGTGTTCGGACCGCCGAGCAACAGCACGTGCGGCAGCAGCGTGTTGCCGCGGGTCAGCACGGACAAGTTCTGGCCGATGATCGCGTCGAACAGCGACGCCATCAGCTGGTCGCTGGGCACCCCCATCTTCTGGAGGCTGTTGACGTCGGTCTCGGCAAAGACGCCGCACTTGCCGGCGACTGGGTGGATCTTGATGCCCGAGTAGCCCATGTCCGCGAGCTGGTCCGCGGGGATCTGGAGCTTGGCGTTGATCTTGTCGATGACCGCGCCGGTGCCGCCGGCGCACTTGTCGTTCATCGACGGGATCTTTTTCTTCTTGCCCGTCTCGGCGTCTTCCTTGAACACGATGATCTTCGCGTCCTGCCCGCCGAGCTCGATCACCGACCCGCACTGCGGGTAGAGCTTCTCGACCGCCAGGCAGACGGCGTTGACTTCCTGGACGAACTTCGCGCCGATCCGGGGTGCGACACCGCTGCCGCCGGAGCCGGTGATGAAGATCCGGAAGCGCTCGGGCGGCAGCGGGAAGTCGGACTCGATCCGGGTCAGGAACTCGAGGACCTTCTCGGGCTGCTTGGTGTCGTGGCGCTGGTAGTCCCGCCAGAGGATCTCGTCGGTCGTCGGCTCGACGACGACGGCCTTCACCGTCGTCGAGCCGACGTCCAGGCCGACATAGAGCCGGTCGTAGTCACGGTACCCGGACGCCGGCGTCATCAGGCGACCCCACGGGAGACGGCGATCTGACCGCGCGCCTCGGCTGCGTGCAGCTCAGACACGTGCACGAGGAAGTTCGCGGCCGTCCCGATGCATCCCTTCGTGTGCGGAACCTTGTACAGCGCAGATTCGAGGTACGGATGCTCGGCCGCGAACTCGCGCGCCTGCTCCAACGTCATCCCCGTTTGCTCCTCCACGCGGTCGATCTCTTGCCGTGCCTTGACGCGGGCCTCGCCCAGCGCCATCTGGACGCGGCTGTGGGCGTTGACCTCGCCCTCGCCCGACGTTTCGACCGGCAGGTAGATCATGTCCTTGTACTGGTTGACCACCGCGGACTGGACCCCGTCGGACTGCGTCGAGGGCATGCAGCCGAACGGCTTGAGCGACAGGACCATGTGGCACAGGTCCTTGTTGGAGTAGTAGATGTTCTTGGCGACCTCGAGGTGCCCCTCGCCCCCGCCCGAACGCGAGTTGTAGAACGGGTGCCCGAGGCGCTGGAGCTCGTATTGGTCGGTCAGGTCGTGTGGGATGTCGTTGAGCGCCGCCCGCAGGCGCGTCCACTCGCGCCGGAACACCGCCTCGGCCAGGGTGAGCTTGGCGTTCTTGCGCCGGGCCCGCAGCTCGTTGACCATCCGCCGGTCGAGCCGCCAGGCGGCCGGCATCGCCTCGTCCTCGTCGGTGTGACGACGGTCGAGGATCATCTGCTTGGCCTGGTGGATCAGGTACATGATCCAGGTGCCCACGGGCTCGACGACCACCTGGGCGCCCTCCCGCTCGAGGAACGCGAACATGTTGTAGTTGCCGTCGCCTTCGGTGGTCTGCGCCCAGAACTCGCCGGTGATCTTGACGATCGGCCGGATGCGGGTCCGGTCGAGCCGCACGTCCGCCAGGATCGCGCCCACGTCCGCGAATGCGTCCGTGTAGGTCTTGCCGATCAGCTGGTCCGCGAACTTGCCCGCCTTCTGGGTGATGTCACCCAGCTTGCGGTCGGCGATCAGGCGCGTCACTGAGGACTCGAGCGTGAAGGTGCGCTTGTCGCGGAGCACCTCAAACAGCCGCTCCATCCCGTCGGCGAGCGCGGTGTCGACAGCGCCCTCCTCGACCTCGAACGGGCGCAGCTGATAGCCGACGTCGTTGAGCAGGTCGCCCATATTCATCGCGTTCAGAATCGCGAGGAAGAAGTCAAGGTTCATCTCGAGGCCGGCCTCGGCCCCGGACTGGTCCATGCCGCCGGCCTGCTGGAACAGGATGACGCGGAAGCCGTCAAATCCCGAGTTGCGCAGCGCGAGCCGGTACTCGGCCTCGTACATGCCGAACCGGCAGGGCCCGCACGCTCCGGCGGTCACGAAGATGTACTGGTCGAGGATCTCCTGGCGCGAGAGCCCGCCACGCTCGAGTTCCTGGAGGTACTTAACCAGGTTGCCAACGGTGAAGTACGTGGGATTGCACTGCCCGTTGTTGCCGTATTCCTTGCCGAGCTGGAAGGCGGCGACGTCGGGGACGGGCATCGGCTCGCACAGGTAACCGAGGCCGGCGAGCCCGCCTTCGATCAGGCGCTCGTGCTTCCACGTGAGCCCGCCGTACAGGACGGTCGTGTGCGGACGCTGGTCTCGCGTAAAGGGGCGCTCGACCGGGCGCTCGAACTGCTCGACCTGCCGCGGCTCGATGCCCATCTCCTGCTCAAGACGAACCCGCTCCTGCTCGAGGCGCTCGCGGATCAGCTCTTCCGTCGATGGCAGCTGCGACCTGGTGGAGGTCGCATTCCCTCGCTGCTCCATTGTTCCTCCTACGCGTCAGTGCGCGTCGCCGACCTCGAAACCGAGGGTGTGTTCGTGCGCCACGCGGGGGTGGACCGTCGGATCTCGGGACGTGCCGGGATCCGCGGATATCGGGGGATTGCCAGGGCAGCACACTGCCCAACTGCTGAACCGCTCTCTGACACGGCGACTGCGTCGCCGCGTGCCTGCCGCACGACGCGCGCAGACGGCAGGGCCCGTCGCCGCACGTCGCGTCCTGCGACATCGCAGCTGATCATGTGGCGGCGGATCGTGGTGTGCGGGACATTCGTCATCGTGCGTATCCCTGAGGATACCTGCGAACGCCGCGAACGCCGCGATACACGCTCGAGCCTCGCTGTTATCGCGGGGTGCGGCCGTCGGCCTCGGATCATCCCCGCGCGTGCACGCCCGCGCGGGTGACGCCACACATCGGCGTGTGCGTCGCTCCGCGACACCCGCCCACGACACGCAGCTCCCATGGCGCCACACGGCGGCGAATGCCGGTTTGCTGACGTCACGTGCGGGGCCTGTCCATCAATCGGCCGACCATGCCTTTCGGAGGGTCGAATAGATGCGAATCAATCTAGGACCGCTGGTGTCCTGCATCCACACCAAATCTGCAGTTGCTACAACGACGTCTCGCAATTTGCGCGGCATTCTCCGCACGTGCGTCACCGGCGGCCGTCGGTTCAGACAGGCCATTCCCCCAATCCGTCGGTGACACACGCGCACGCCAACCCTGCGCGCGCGTCGCATGCACCCCTGGGATCGGGATCCTTGCAGCCGATTCCCGGCGCCCGTGCGTTGACCGCGTGACAGTTAGCACTTACTGTGGCTCCGGAGACTCGCGGGCTTGCGCACACCCCCGTGCAAGACGCGGATCACCGCCCCCAACGTCAACGGCTTGGGTCGCATCCGGCCCCACCCGGTCCTGAGGCGCCCCAGGTCAACGGGAATGGAGCGATGTATGTCGACAAATACTGAGGGCGCACCATCGGCCTGGAGCGGCTGGATCGGCTTTGCCGGCGTGATTCTGTTCATCGTCGGACTCATCAACGTCATTCAAGGCCTCGCGGCACTGATCAAGCACACGGTCTATGTGCTGCCGAACTCGGGCCTGCTCGTCAGCACCAGTTACACCACCTGGGGTTTTCTGCTGATGCTCTGGGGCATCATCATGTGCCTCGCAGCGTACGGGCTGTTTTCCGGGAGCGAGGTGGCGCGCTGGTTCGCCGTGATCGTTGTGGCGATCAACCTGCTTGGCCAGTTCGTGTGGTTCCCGGCCTACCCGCTGTGGAGCCTGGTGGTGATCGCACTGGATGTGGCGGTGTTGTTCGCGCTTACCGCTCGCTGGCACGAGGCGCAGGCAAGTTTGGGCAACTAGATGTAATCACCCGCAGCGTTGTTGACGAGGCCCGCTTGACCGGGTGAGGACCCCGGGGCTGTTGTGGAGGTGCCTAACGCCATCCACACCCCGGAGGTCCTCATGTCGCACCCTAATGCGCGCCTGACACCGCGCGGACGCTTGCTCGTGGTCGAGCGCATCCTCGCCGGATATCGCGTGGCCGACGTGGCAGCCCAATTGGGCTGCTCGCGCGCGACCATCTACAAGTGGCTGGCCCGGTATCGGACCGAAGGCCCGGGCGGCCTTTGTGACCGCTCCAGCCGCCCCACGCGCACCCCGCACCGGCTCGCTGCCGGGCGCGAGGAGACGATCTGTGCCCTGCGGCGTACCGCGCGCCGTGGCGCCGATTGGATCGGTGCCGAGCTCGGGATCCCGGCCTCGACGGTGGGGCGGGTCCTGCGCCGTCACCACATGCCCGGCCTTGGCGTGCTCGATGCGCTGACCGGCCAACCTGTCCGTCGCGGCCCGGCCACACACGTGCGCTACGAGCGCGAGAGCCCGGGCGAGCTGATCCACATCGACGTCAAAACGCTCGGACGCATCCCCACCGGGGGCGGCTGGCGCGCACATGGGCGCACCACCGAAGCCCGCAGGCATCGGTTAGCGGGCTTCGACTACGTCCACGCGGCCGTCGACGATCACTCGCGTGTGGCCTCTGCCGAGATCCACGCGGATGAGACCGGTGCGACGTGTGCCGGCTTTCTGGAGCGCGCGGCGGTGTTCTTCGCCACCTGCGGCATCACCCGCATCGAGCGGGTAATGACCGACAATGCGTTCTCGTATCGGCGCTCGCACGATTTCCAGGCCGCTCTTGAGCGCCTGGGCGCGCGCCATGTGCTCATCCGCCCGCATTGCCCCTGGCAAAATGGCAAGGTGGAACGACTCAACCGCACGCTTTTGCGGGAATGGGCCTATTCGCAGGTGTTTACGAGCAACGCCCAGCGCGCCGATCTGCTGCCAGAATGGCTCACCTACTACAACACCCGGCGCCGCCATTCGGCGCTTGGGGGCCGAGTGCCGATCAGCAGGCTGTCAACAATGTGCTGAGTGGTTACAACTAGACCAGCACCGCGCCGCGCACCGGCGGCGTGCACGAAGGAGTGAGCAGGACGGTCCAGGCTGGCCGGAGCCCTCGTCCCGGCCAGTCAGCGACCACACCACACGGGCCGCCACGCGCGGCAACAACACGCGCGCACCGACGGCAGCGGGCGGGGTGTGCGCGCCTGCGACCCGCGTGCGCGTGCCGATGCGCATCCGCAGCCCGTGCTCGAGCGGGACGACCCCGAACACCAGCGGGACGGCCGCGGTAGCGCCGCACGACGATCCAGACGATCGGGCTCTCCGGCAGCTGGCTGCCGCCCCGTTGCGCACGCACCGCGAGGGCGCCTCGGCCCGCCCGTCGGTCGAGATCGCGGCGACCGCGCCCGCACCGCTGTCGGCGGCGAGGATGTGGACCAGACGCCGTACCGACCCGATGGCGTTGGTGACCACGAGCGCGGCGAGCGCCGAGGATGGCCCGTCGTCGCCCGGGGCGTCGTCCGGCAACAGGCGCCGGGGGTCGGGACGCCCGTTGGAGACGACCCACACGCGGGCGGCGTGGGGCGGGTCGATGCGCGTCGCCCGCCATCCCGCCACGCAAGGGCTGCGGTCCGGACGGTGGCGGCCGTCAGCAGACGACGGCCCGAGGGCAGGGCCGCCAGGGAGACATGTGGCCTCGCGTCGGCTTTACACGGGCGGTAACGTACCGTGAGTGTCTGCGTGGCGTCGTGGCCCCGCCATGGCGGTCGGCCGCCCCGCGAGCACGGTATCCCCCAGATGTGAACGAGGTTCCTGTGGCGAGTTGCGCCGCCCAGCACGCGAGCATCGCCGTGACCCCGGTGTCGGCGCCAGTGGCGAGCGACGGGGAGTCGTAGCCGCCGATGCGCGCCCTCGCCCGCTGGTGCATCGCACACCGCCTCTGGGTCACCGTGGCATGGATCGTCGTCGCGGTCGTCACGACCGTCTTTGCCCAGTCGCTCGGACCGAGCTACGCAACCGTCTACACCCTGCCTGGCACCCAGACCCAGCAAGCACACGACCTGCTCGCCAAGGAATTCCCCGCCCGCAGCGGCGACGTCGATCAGATCGTCTTCCACACCTCACAGGGCACGATCGATTCGCCTGAGGTCCGCGCGGCGATCGAGCCGATCTTGGCGAAGGTGAGCGCGCTGCCCCACGTCGACTCGGTCGTCAGCCCCTACACCCCGACCGGTGCCGTGCAGGTCTCGCCGGACCGCCAGACCGCGTTTGCCACCATCAACTACAACGAGGCCGCCAACCAGATGGGCTCGGGCACGGGCAAGCCGGTTCTCGCCCTCGTCAACGCGGTCCACGTACCGGGCCTGACGGTCGCGGCCGGCGGTCAGGTCATCGAGGCCGCGGAGGGCTTCAGCGTCGGCCCGGCGACGGAAGTCGGTGTCGTCGCCGCCCTGATCATCCTGCTGATCACGTTCGGGTCGCTCACCGCGGCGGGGCTTCCGCTGGTCACCGCGGGCTTCGCCCTGTTCACCGGGGTCGCCCTGATCGAGCTCGCCACGTACGTGGTCAACGTGCCGAACGTGGCGACCGACCTGGCGCTGATGATCGGCCTGGGGGTCGGCATCGACTACTCGCTGTTTATCGTCACACGCTTTCGCGAGGAGTACCTGGTCTCCGGCGACACCGAGAGCGCGGTGCTCGCCGCGATGGACACCTCCGGGCGGGCGGTCCTGCTTGCGGGCGTGACCGTGATGATTGCGCTGCTCGGCATGTTCGCGACGGGCGTGTCGTTCATGTATGGCCTGGCGATCGCGGCCGTGATCGCCGTGCTGTTGACCGTCATCGCGGCCCTCACGCTCCTGCCGGCGATCCTGTCGCGCTTTGGTCCGCGGCTGGTGCACCGGAGCGCGATGTTCGGCGGGCGCCGCCGCCACGCGGCAACGGCCACCGAGACCGATGCTGGCGTCGATGCGGCGACGGTGCCGGCGCGCTCGTTCTGGCGCAGCTGGAGCCGGATCGTGCACAGGGGTGCCTGGCCGCTGGCGATCGGATCGCTCGTGCTGATGCTGGTGCTGCTGAGCCCCCTCACCTCGATGCGCCTGGACAGCAGCGACGCCGGCAACGATCCGGCCACCGCCAGCACACGGCACGCCTTCGACATGCTCGCGGCGGGATTCGGGGCGGGCTTCAACGGGCCGCTGCTGATCGTCGCCGAATTGCCGAGCACCGCGAACGCGGCAGACCTGCCCGCGCTGCGGGACCTGGCGGCCTCGACCCCGGGGGTCGTCGCCGTGACCCCACCACAGATCTCGCCCTCGGGCCAGGTCGCGGTCATGCAGGCGTTTCCCAAGTCGGCCCCGCAGGATCAGGCGACGACCGATCTGGTCAACCACCTGCGCGGCGACGTGCTGCCCGCGTTCACCAAACAGACGGGCGTCCCGGTCCTGGTCGGTGGGTTCACGGCCGGGTCGATCGACTTCTCGCACGTGCTGGCGAACAAGCTGCCGCTGTTCCTTGCGATCGTGATCCTGCTGTCGGCGCTACTGCTGTTCGTGATCTTCCGGTCACTGGTGATCCCGATCCAGGCCGCGGTCATGAACCTGCTGACGATCGGCGCCGCGCTCGGTGCCACCGTCGCGGTGTTCGAGCAGGGCCACTTCGCCAGCGTACTCGGGGTCCAGAAGGGCCCGATCGAGGCGTGGATCCCGGTCATCCTGTTCGCCGTGATCTTCGGGCTGTCGATGGACTACGAGGTCTTTCTCATCTCCCGTATCCGCGAGGAATGGGTCCGCCGGCACGACCCCCGGGGCGCCATCGAAGAGGGCATCGCCGTGACCGGACGGGTGATCACCGCGGCCGCGGCAATCATGATTTGTGTGTTCTTGTCGTTCACCCTCGGCAACGAGCGCACCCTGAAGGAGTTCGGCTTCGGCCTGGCCGTCGCGGTCTTCGTCGACGCGATCATCGTGCGGTGCATGCTGCTGCCGGCGAGCCTCGAACTGCTCGGGCGGGCCACCTGGTGGCTGCCCCGGTGGCTCGATGAGCGCCTGCCGCACTTCAACATCGGAGAGTCCTCGTCGCGCCCGCCGGCCGCGGGTGAGCAGGCGGAATCGACCCCCGCGGAGCCCACCGCGACCCGCTGAGCAGGTCCCGGCGGCCATCGGACCCGGTCGACCAGATGGACCGTCGCGCGGATACCCCGCGCGTTGGTGGGGTTCACCGACCGGCCCGCGCGTGCAACTATCGCTGCATGGGTACTGAGGCCGAGTTCCAGACACCGGCCCAGACCGCAGCGCGGCCGGTCGGCGGCGAAGGCGGTGTGGGCGACTCCACGATGAGTGGCATCCCCCTTGAGACGGTCTACGGCAGCGGTGAACTCGGCGCCCCGGGCGAGGAGCCCTTTACCCGCGGGCCGTACGCGAGCATGTACCGCGACAAGCTCTGGACGATGCGGATGTTCGCAGGCTTCGGGCTGGCCGCCGATACCAACCGCCGCTTTCACGACCTGCTGACGGCCGGCGTCACCGGGCTCTCCACGGCGTTCGACATGCCCACCCTCATGGGCCGGGACTCCGATCACCCCTGGGCGGTCGGCGAGGTCGGCCGGGCCGGCGTCGCGGTCGACACGCTCGCCGACATGGACGAGCTGTTTGCCGGGATCGACCTCGGCGGGGTGACGACCTCCATGACGATCAATGGTCCCGCCGTGAGCGTCATGGCGATGTACATCGCGATCGCCGACCGGCGTGGGACCCCGCGAGCCGATCTCGGCGGCACGATCCAGAACGACATCCTCAAGGAGTTCCAGGCGCAAAAGGAATACATCTTCCCGCCGGCGCCGTCGGTGCGCCTGGTCACGGACCTGATGCGCTTTACGCGCGCCGAGATGCCGCGCTGGCACCCGGTCTCGATTTCGGGCTACCACATTCGCGAGGCGGGCTCGACGGCCGCCCAGGAGCTCGCCTTTACGCTCGCCAACGGTTTTGCCTACCTCGAGGCGGCCATCCGAGCCGGGTTGACCGCGGACGAGGTCGCGCCGCGGATGTCATTCTTTTTCAACGCGCACTCGGACTTCTTCGAGGAGATCGGCAAGTACCGCGCCGCGCGACGCATCTGGGCGCGCTGGCTGCGCGAGCGCTGGAACGCTCGCGACGAGCGGTCGCTGCGCCTGCGCTTTCACGCGCAGACCTCCGGCGTCTCGCTGACCGCCCAGCAGCCCGAGGTCAACATCGCGCGCGTTGCCCTGCAGGCCCTCGCCGCGGTGCTCGGCGGCACCCAGTCGCTGCACACCGACGCCTACGACGAGGCGCTCGCCCTGCCGACCGAGCACGCCGCCCGCCTGGCGCTGCGCACCCAGCAGGTCATCGCCTACGAGACCGGCGCCCCGCGGGTCGCCGACCCGCTCGGTGGTTCGGCGTACGTCGAGTGGATGACCGACGAGCTCGAACGGCGGGCCGAGGCGATCTTCGCCCACATCGACGAGCTGGGGCACGGCTCGATGCTCGACGGGGTGATCGCCGGCATCGAGAACGGGTTCTTCGTCGGGGAGATCGCCGATGCCGCCTACCGGTTCGAGCGCGAGGTCACGGCGGGTGAGCGGATCGTCGTCGGGGTCAATGCGTTTGTCGACGCAAGCGAGATCGCCCCAGCGCTGCAGGCGATCGATCCCGGGATCGAGGCCGAACAGCGCGCCCGCCTGCAGGCCGTCCGGCGCGAGCGCTCGCACGAGGCGGTCGCAACGGCGTTGGCGACCCTGGCGACGGACGCCCGCGATCCGGTGCGCAACGTCATGCCCGCCGTCATCGATGCCGTGCATGCGTACGCGACGCTCGGCGAGATCACCGCTGCGCTCGAGTCGGTCTTCGGGACGTATACCGAGGCGGCGATCGCATGAGCCCAGACGCGCCGCCGACACGGGTCCTGCTGGCCAAGCTTGGCTTCGACGGCCATGACCGCGGCCTCAAGGTGATCGCCCGCACGCTGCGCGATGCCGGCTGCGAGGTCGTCTACCTCGGCCTGCGCCAGACCACCGAGTCGGTCGTGATCGCCGCCGAACAGGAAGACGTCGCGGTCATCGGGATCTCGATGCACAACGCCGGCCATCTGACGCTCGGCCCGATGATGGTGCAGGCGGTCGCCGATGCCGGACTCGATATCCCGGTCATCATCGGGGGCATCGTCCCGGCCGCGGACGTCCCGGCCCTCAAGGACGCCGGCATCTTCGACGTGCTCGGCCCCGGGACGCCGCTTGAGACCGCCGTGGCCACCGTCCGGGCGGCGGCGTCCACCCGCAGCGGATCCACCGGGTGAGCGCAGGCGGCGCTCTCGACACGCTCCTGGCCGAGGCGGTGGCCGGCAGCCGCCGGGCGCTCGGACGGCTGATCACCATCGCCGAATCCGGCGGCGCCGCCGCAGACGCGCTCGACCGGTCGCTGCTGGGTGCCCCGGGCCCGGACTGGGTGCTCGGGATCGTCGGCGCGCCCGGCGTCGGGAAATCCACGCTGACCGGCCGGCTCGCCGCGGCCGCGGCGAGCGACGACCATGCCGGCCACGCGCCCCGTGTCGCGGTCATCGCGGTCGATCCGTCATCGCCGCTGACCGGCGGGGCGATCCTGGGCGACCGCATCAGGATGCAGGGGGTCGGCGACCGCCGGGACGTGTTCGTGCGCTCGATGGCCCACCGCGGGGCCGCCGGAGGCCTTGCCGGTGCGGTACCCATCTCGATTCGGGTGCTTGGCGCCGTCGGTGTCGCGACCGTCCTCGTCGAGACGGTCGGGGTCGGGCAGATCGAGCTCGAGATCGTGCACGTCGCCGACACGATCATCGCCGCGATGAGCGCGGGTTGGGGGGATGCGATCCAGGCCGGCAAGGCGGGGTTGCTCGAGGTTGCGGACCTGTTCGTCGTCAACAAGGCCGATCGCCACGGCGCCTCCGACGCGGTGCGCGATCTCGAGCAGATGCTCGATGCCGGGCATCCGGGAGCGCCCGCGTACGGTCCGCCCTGGCGCCCCCCGGTCTGTACGACGGTCGCCACGGCCGGCACCGGGGTCGCCGAACTCTGGGCCGCCGCGTCCGCTCACCACCAGTGGCTCATGGCGAGCGGTGAGCTCGAGCGGCGGCGCCGTGTGCGGCTGCGCCACGAGATCGGCCGGCGCGCGACCGAGATCCTCGCGCGCCGGGTCGGGGCGTTCACCGACGCGATGGACCTCACCGACGACGACGCGACCCCCGATGAGCGGGCGCGCGCCGTCGTCAACGACATCTGCGCGACGGGCGCGCCGCCGGATCCGCGCGCAGGTTGACCGTCGCGCTAGCGTGGAGCAATTGGTCCGTGACCGCCGGGGGCCCCGTCACACCCGACCCCGGCAGTGCGGGCCCGCCGCCGACTGACAACAGGTTCCCGACGCCGGAGCGCCGAGCCCGCGCGGGCACCGACGACCCCGGGAGCCTCCGTGCAGCGCCGACGCGACATCACCGCCCGTGCCTGTGACGACACCGCCGGTTCGCCCCGGCGCTGGCGCCGAGTGCGATCGGCCGCAGCGCTCGGCGTCTTTGCCGCCCTCGGCGCGGTCGCCGCAGCCGGTGCGTCCGGCGCGGCGACAACCGCCTGGACCGTCTATCACGGAGCCGCCGCGGGTTCCGGCGCCGCGAGCGGGATCGCATCGGTCGAGGCCTCCCACCGCGCGTGGACCTCGACGGTGCTCTCGGGCCAGATCTACGGCGAGCCGCTGGTCGTGGGCGGCGACGTCTACGTCGCGACCGAGGCCAACCGGGTCTACGAGCTCGCGGCGTCGAGCGGCACGGTCATCTGGTCGCGGCGCATCGCCACGCCGGTGCCGGCTTCCGTCGCTGCCGTGCGGGGACATCGCCCCGACGGTCGGAATCACCGGCACGCCGGTCATCGACCCGTCGCGCCGCGAGATCTTCGTGGTCGCCGACGAATGGGTCCACAGCCGCCCCGAGCACGTCCTGGTCGGCCTGAACACGGCCAACGGGGCGGTCCGGATGGCGCGGGCGGTCGACCCGCCCGGCCAGGCCGCCGACGTGCTGCTGCAGCGCACCGGACTCACCCTCGACGCCGGCCAGGTGGTGTTCGGCTTCGGCGGCAACGACGGCGACTGCGGCAACTACCGCGGCCGGGTCGTCGCGGTCAGGGAAGCCGGCGGGACGCCGAAGTTCTTTACCGTCGACGCCGCCGCCGGCGAGCGCGAGGGTGCGATCTGGATGGGCGGCGCGGCACCCGAAGTTGATGCCAAGGGCCACATCTGGGTCGGCGTCGGCAATGGCTCGGTGACCTCGAGCCGACACGCCTACGACGACAGCGACGCAGTGCTCGAGCTCTCGAGCTCGCTGCGCCTGTTGCAGTACTTCGCTCCGGGCTCGTGGGCCTCGGACAACGCCAACGACCTCGACCTGTCGACCGCGCCGGCACTGCTGTCGGACGGGAAGGTCGTCGCCGCCGGCAAGTCGCGCAACGCGTATCTGCTCAACGGCGCGCATCTGGGCGGGATCAACCACCAGCAGGCCACGATCCACGACGTCTGCAGGGCGATCATCGCCGGCGGTGCGGCGGTCGTCGGCACCACGGTCTACCTGCCGTGCCTGGCCGGCCCGGTCGCCCTCCGCGTCAGCGCGTCGCCCGCATCTGTGCACATCCTGTGGCGCGCGGGCGCGGGCGGCGGGCCGCCGATCGCCGCGGCGGGCCTGGTGTGGACGATCGGCCAGGACGGGGTGCTCTACGGGCTCGACCCCGCGACCGGCGCGGTCCGTCAGACCGCGTCGATCGGTGCGGTCGCCAACCACTTCCCCACGCCGAGCGTGGGCGACGGGTTGCTCGTGGCGCCCACGGCGAACCGCGTCGTCGCCTTCCGGACGGTCGCCGGGTAACGCGTTGTCCGCGGGCGACCGACGAAGGCGTCGACGCGACGCAATCAGCTCGCCGCACGATCGCGCGACGGGCCCGCGCCGGGCCGTCGCCACGGCGCGCGCGGCGCGGGTCGTTCTGGCCGTGCTCGCCGTGGCGATCGTGGCCGCGATGGCGACGTCGATTCCGCGTGCGCTCGCCGCCACAGGCGACTGGACCGTCTACCACGGCGACGCCGCCGGAGCGGGTGTCGCGCCCGGTGTGAGCGTGGTCGATACCGCCTCCCGCGCATGGACCTCGCCCGGGCTCGACGGCCAGATCTACGGCGAACCGCTGGTCGACGCCGGCACCGTGTTCGTCGCGACCGAGCACAACACGGTCTATGCCCTCTCCGGCGCAACGGGGGCGATCGTCTGGTCGCGACACATCGCACCACCGGTACCCGCGTCCGCGCTGCCGTGCGGGGACATCGCCCCGACGGTCGGCATCACCGGCACCCCGGTCATCGACCCGGTACGCGGTGAGCTGTTCGTCGTCGCCGACGAATTCACCAACGGGCGCCCCCAACACGTGCTGGTCGGCCTCGCCTCGGCCACGGGTGCCCTCGAGCTCAGCGAGCCGGTGGATCCGCCCGACGCGGATCCGGCCGCGCTGCTCCAGCGCACCGGCCTTGCGCTCGACGCCGGCAAGGTGATCTTCGGCATGGGCGGCAACTTCGGCGACTGCGCGACGTACCGCGGCAGGGTCGTGGCCGTCGGCGAGGCGGGCGGCACGCCGGCGTACTTCACCGTCGACGCCGCCCCCGGTCAGACCCAGGGCGCGATCTGGATGGGCGGCGCGGCGCCGGTCGTTGACGCCCACGGCAACGTCTGGGTCAGCGCCGGCAACGGCTCGGTGACCTCGGCGTCTGAGGGCTACGACGACAGTGACTCGGCCCTCGAGCTCACGCCATCGATGCATCTGGTCGGGTACTTCGCGCCGACCTCGTGGCCCGAGGACAACGCCAACGATCGCGACATGTCGATCGCCCCGGCGCTGCTTGCCAGCGGGCAGGTCGTGCTCGCCGGCAAGTCCGGCATCGCCTTTCTGCTCGACGGCGCCCGACCGGGCGGCATCGGCGGGCAACAGGCGCGCCTGGTCGGCGCCTGCGCCGGCAACATCGAGGGCGGCGCGACGGTCCTGGGAACGACGGTCGTGCTGCCGTGCGCGAGCGGGCCGGTCGCGGTGCGGGTCACCGCACCCGCCGGCCTCGGCGTCCAGTGGCGGGCCAGCGTCGGCGGCGGGCCGCCGATCGCCGCGGCGGGCCTGGTGTGGACGATCGGCCAGGACGGGGTGCTCTACGGGCTCGACCCCGCGACCGGCGCGGTCCGTCAGACCGCGTCGATCGGTGCGGTCGCCAACCACTTCCCCACGCCGAGCGTGGGCGACGGGTTGCTCGTGGCGCCCACGGCGAACCGCGTCGTCGCCTACCGGGCGAGCGCAGCACCGGCGCCTGCGGCAAAGGTCTCCACCCCGCCAAAGGGTCCGACCTCGTCGTCGTCGGGCGGCGGGTCCGCGTCGGGCCCTGTGTGGGGACTCGTCGCGGGCGCGGTCGTGGCGTTGGCGGTGATCGCCGTGCTCGTCCGGCGGCGCCGCCGGCAGCGGCAGGCTGCTACCGGCCGGCCCGGCTAATGCAGCAGAATCACCACCGGGAGGCTGGCAAGCGCCTGACCGTGCACCCGCGCCACCAGCTCCAGGACGACCCGCCCCCGTCGGATCGGGACGCGGATCACATCACGGCCGTCGGCCAGCACCTGCGCGTGGACGACACGGAACCCTTCGCCCCGGTCGACCTCGAGCAGGACGTTGGCCTGCCGCCAGGGCAGCCGGTCGACAATCGAGATCGTGCGGGTGGTCCCGGCGCTCGAGACCACGCGCAGGCGCAGTGCGGGACTCGGCCGCACGCCCGGGCTCGATGCGCGCGCGCTCGCCCCAAAGCGCGTGGCCGTCACGACGCAGCTCAAGGTCGTGCCAAGGTCCGCGCGGGTGACCGTGTAGCTCTGGTCGGTTGCGCCGCCGAGGGGGACGCCATGGCGATACCAGGCGAAGCTGTAGCCGGTCACCGGCAGCGACCACACCCCCGGGGAGCAGTTGACGACGCCCCCCAGACGCGCCGGGCCGCTGATCTTGGGACGGGCGCGCACCGCGGCCGGAGCCGGCGGGCCGATCGTGGCCGCCACCGGTGCCGAGTTCCCGCCGCCGGGGGCGGGGTTCGCCGCCACCACTTGCGCGGTCCCCTGAGCTGGGATCAGCGCCGCCGGCACGAGGATCCGCTCACTAAAGGGCGAGTCGTTGGCGGTGCGCAGGCGCACCCCGTTCCAGGTGACCGTCGTTTGCCGGGCGAATCCCGACCCGCCCAGGTGCACCCACGTCGCGGGGTTGTGCGAGGGCACGACGATCGGCGGCGAGGGGCTGATGCTCGGCACCGGGTAGATCGAGGTCACCAGGCCGCCGAGCGGCTGGGTGCTCGGTCCGACCGGGATGGCGAGCAGCCACGTCGACGGGTTGTCGATAATGTTGCGCAGCACGGGCCCCAGGACCCCCGCATACGGTGCGAGGCTCAGCGCCAGATCCGCCGGCGGGCCGAGCGCCTGGCGGATGGCCGCGCCGTTGATGACCAAAGACAAAAAGATTGGCCCGGCGGCAGTCGGGGTCACCGGCAGCGTGGCCGCGTCGACGCCGCCCGTGCCGCGGACCAGTGGCACCGAGACCGCACGCACCCCCGCTCCGGACGCCGTGAGCCGGGGGGCGGCGGCACCCCAGAACGTCGTCGGGTCGCTCCGGCCGGGCGCGCCGGCGGCCGCGAGCGTGCCGGCGATGCCGAACGGATCGGCCCCTCCCGGCAGCCGCAGCGTGACCTCGGTCGTCTGTTCCAAGGTCACCTGACCGACCGAGACGGTGCCCGTCCCGAGCCCGACGCCGGATCGCCCGAGCCAGAGCACGCCCGGGCTCGACGGGTCGGATGAACCGAGAGCCGCAGCCACCGTCGACGGCAGGACCGGCGATGGCGTGCAGCCGCCGGGTGTGCCCGGCGCCGGCGTGACCCCCGAGAGCGGGAAGGTGATCCGAAACTGGGCGACGAACGCCGCGGCGGCGGAGGTCACCGTGCCGGGCGGCGACCCGGCCTCGACCTCGTGGGGCGAGGCGCTCAGGCGGTAGGCGCCGGCGCCGTTGTGGAGGATCGTGCAGTTGGACTGCTGGTCGGCCGGGTTGTCGCCGGTACGCGCCCAAGCCCATTGGCTGGCCTGGTCCTGGCCGGGGACGCGCGACCCGGTAAACAGAAAATGCAGGCGGCCCGTCTGGCCGCCCTTCGCCCTGAATTGCGTCGCGAATGCCCGCGGCCACGCCAGCCATTCCTCGGGCGTCCACGCAGTCAACGGCAGCGCGTCGCCGTTATAGGCCTCGAGCCACACACCGCCGACCAGCGGGAGCGCCTTCCAGATGGGGGCCCAGTCCGCGGGCGATGTGATCATCGACTGGACCGCGCGGACGTAGAGGTGGACGTGCTGCGCGTAGGTCCCGGTGCCGCCGCCGGGCAGCGGCCAGCGGGCGTGCTCCTTGCTCAGGGTCGCCAGCGCCGCCGCCAGCGCATCACCCTTCGCGCCCTGCTCGGCACCGCCGATCTCGTCGACAAACACCAGGTGCGTCGTGTTCCACGACCAGTTGGTCTCAAGGTGCGTCGTCTTCTGCGCATCGATGATGTGCCGAAGCAGCGCCGCGAGCTCGGTGGCGCGCATGCCGACGATGTTCGGGGTGCGGATCGACGGAGGGCCGGTGGTGACCTTGGCGACCAGGCCGCCGGGCACCGCGGTGGTGTCCGCGTAGCCTTGCTGGAAGAGGTTGTCGAAGCCGCGGTTCAGATGGGTCGCGTCGGGGCCGCCGGTGTGGTCGACCATCGTGGCGATGCTCGCCGCCACGTCGTAGATGACGCTCATGCGGCTCGTCTGGGCGAGCGCCGGACTCACGGCCGCACCGAGCACGGCGACCGTTGCCGCCGCCACGACGGCTGACCGCCTCGCCCTCTGCCCGCGCATCACCCGCACCCGACCGGTCCCCTTCGTCATCGGTCCGCAGCCCCGCCGCCGCCCGCGCACGCGGACCTGCGCGTGCCGGACAGCGTCGAGCACAGCCGTCGCGAGACGCTAACAACTGGCGCGCCGCGTGCACCCGCGAGCGTGTTACCGCGATGCAATATCCACCGGGGCACCATCCCGCGCAGCCGTCATGGTGGCGGCGCCGAGAGGTACAGGTCGTCGCCGAGGGGACGGCCCGCAGAAGCGGGCCGTCCCACGCCGGGGCATCCGTCAGGCGACGACGTTGCCGTTTGTGTTGAACCGCACGTTGTGGCCGGGCACGACGTTGGTGAGCGTCGTGCCGCCGTGGTAGTAGATCCCGCCGCCGCCGTTGTGCACGGTCGCGGTGTTGTGGTCGACGAACGAGTCGTGGTAGAGCGCGACGTTGCCGCCGCCCCACGCGTAGATGCCGCCGCCATACGGCGCGGAGTTCCACGTGACCGCCGTGTCGTTGAGTTTCAGCGCAGCGTCGTAGCTGTAGATGCCACCCCCGCCGGTCTTGCTCTTGTTGCCGATCACCAGCGAGTTCCAGAACGTCGCCGCACCGTTGCTGGCGAGGCCGCCGCCGACGTTTCCGGCGGTGTTGCCGCGAATCGTCGCGCCGTAGGCCGACAGCGTGCCGCCGAAGTCGCTGAGGATGCCGCCGCCGTACACGGAGGCCGCGTTCCAGTTCACGTCCACGTTGGTCAGCGACAGCTTGCCCGAACTGTAGATGCCGCCGCCCGAGGTGGCGCGGTTGTGGTCGACGCTCGTGTCCATCAGCGTGGTCGAGTTGGGACCGGCGTTGTAGATGCCGCCGCCATCACCCGTAGCGGTGTTGCGGTTGACCCCGCCGTTGTCGAGCGTCAGATGTGAGGCGGTGCCGTAGTTGTAGATGCCGCCACCCGCGGGAGCGGTGTTCCAGTTGACGCTGGTGCCGCTCGTCCAGCGGCTGCCGAGCCAGACGGTGCCGTCCTGGTTGAACACGCCGCCGCCGCCGATCACGGTGGTGCCGGAGGCTGTGTTGCGGTTGACGCTCGCGTTCGTCGAGGACACCGTGCCCCTGTAGTTGTAGATGCCGCCGCCGCCGTAGCCGTTGGCGGTGTTCCAGTTGATGCTCGTGCCGCTCTTGCCCCCGAGCCACAGCTTGGCGCCTGAGTCGTTGAACACGCCGCCGCCGTCGCCGGCGGTGTTCTTGACGACGCTGTCGTTGGTCAGCGTCAGGCTGCCTTCGTTGTCGATGCCGCCGCCGAAGGTGATCGGCGCATAGCCGTTGACATCGAAGTTGCCGGTGCCGCCCTTGATGTCGAGGCCGTTGATCGTGGCGGCGACACCTTTGTTGACGGTCACGACGCTACCGGGGGTGCCGGTGCCGTTGAGGGTGGCACCGCCACCGCCATCGGTGATGGTCAGGTTCTTGGTGACGATCGAGTCACCCATGCACGTGTTCCAGACCTTCAGGGTGTTGCCGGCGGTGGCGGCGGTGATCGCCGACTGGAGCGCGCCGGCACCCGTGAAGGTCGCGTGGTGGCCTGTGGTGACGTTGCGCACCGTGCAGGGCGGGGGCGTTGCGGAGGCCACCGGAACGATTGCCAGCGCCGGGATCGACGCGAGACCGGCAGCCACCGCAAGGGTGCGTCCCTTGTGCGACCGCACCGACCGCGACGCAATGGCGCCGAGGTGCTTGGGGTGTCTCATGTGTGTCTACCTCTCTTGGCGTGAAGGAAGAGGCGCCGAGTCATCCCTGACGTTCTTGTGGACCGACCGGGAAGTCGGGGGAGGTCCAGCCGGGCGCGTGATCTGGCGGGACCGTAAACCGGATCCGGCCGCGCGTCAGCACCCGTGAGCCCCGCTTTACAGGGTTCTTACCCGCGTTACGAAAAGCGCTAACAAGTGCAGGCATTTCGCACCCCTACCTCACCACGGCACGTCGCGGTGCGGGGCGGGCGCTCGGACCCGTCGGGGCGGAGGCTCGCCGTCATATGGGCGCGGCGGACTCAAGAACGCCACGCAGCCGATCGGACGCGCTACAGACCGACCTCCCGGGACGGGCGGCGCAAGATCAAAACCCTCCAAATGACGCAGGATGTGACAGGAACTGGCCCAATGAGTGGGGCCGGTCCCATGACGGCGCGCCCCCGCAGACGCCCGCGGCAGCCCGCGCGCGGCGCCGGACCGCGGCCGCGCATCCACAGACGACGGTGCGCCGAACCCCCGGCCGGGCACCGTCCGCGCCGACGACATCCGCATGACCGCGCCGGATGTGTCCCACACCACGGCGAGCGCCGGGCGGCGCGGCGTCCGGTACCGGACCGCGCGCGTCATCCCGAACGGCCCCTGCGGCGGCCCGACGCCGACCGGCTAGGTCCCACCTAGACGAACGGATTGCCCTGCATATGACCGATTTTTGCTGCTGATTAGCTGCTGATCGATCGCTCGGGCCTGGCTGAGGCGTTGCTCAGTCCTCGTCCATACACAAGGGCTCTGTGCGTGTCGCCGTGGCGGCGAGTCCTCCCGCGGCCGCGAGGTGCCGAACCTTCGGTGCGGCACCTCGGACGTCGGATCGACGCCCAGTGATCCCCACCAGTAGTGCATGCATCCACGGAAGGAAGATCGTCGGTGAGTAGCAGTTTCAGCCCGTCCCGCTCGCTTCGGACATGGTTGGTCGTCCTGGTGGCCGTCGCATTCGGCACGCTTGCCGTGCAGGCATCCGGCGCCGCTGCCGCGACCCCGCCGACGCTCAACCTCAAGGTGCTGCTCGTCGGCCAAGGCCCCACAGATACCACCACCGCTGCGTGGGCGGCCGCACTGCAGAGCGAGGGCGTGCCGTTCACCGAGGTCGACGCCACCGGCACGGCCCCGAGCGAATCGATCGCACTCCCCACGCTGTCGAGCGGCTCGACCGGGTACTACAACGGCGTCATCATCGCCGACTCACCGACCAACTACGCCGCCGGTCAGCTTACCCCGCTGTACACCTATGAATCCGCCTTCGGCATTCGCCAGGTCGACGGCTACATGTACCCATCGACGGCGCTCGGCGCGACCCCGGCGACCGCGGGCGCGCTCGATGGCACCAGCGGCCAACTGACCACGCAGGGGCTCGCCGCGTTTCCTGGGCTGGCGGGAACCGTCCCGTTCAGCACCGGCACCTACGGCTACGGGGCGACGGCGGTCTCAGGCGCGGCGTACACGCCGCTGCTCACCGACTCCGCAGGCAACGCCTTTGCCGGGGTCTATGTTCACCCGACCACGACGGGTGACCCACAGGGCGGCGTGGCCGAGCTCTCGCTCTACTTCGACTACAACGCGGCCCAACTGCAGTGGGAGATCCTGGCGCCGAGCCTCATCAACTGGGTCACCAACAACACCCATCTGGGCCTGGACCGCAACTACGTCGAGATGAACATCGACGACACGTTCTCGCCCGATGACGCGTGGGACACCACGACCCACGAGAACGCGTACAACGAGGCGGATTCGTTGCGCATGCAGCCGGCCGACGTGATCTATGCGGCCCAGTGGTCCAAGGCCAACAACTTCCGCCTGGACCAGCTGTTTAACTTCGGCAACAGCGTGGCGGCCCAGAACGGCGACCTGTTGTATGCCGGCAGCACCACGGCCCCGAGCGGGTACGACCCGCTGCTGGCGCAGTTCCAGGCGACCGACCCGACCACGGGCAAGCCCTACGCCGATGATTTTGGCTGGATCAGCCACACCTACGACACCCCGGTCATGGATGTCGGGTGCGCAACCCAGAACTACATCGAGGCCGAGCTCAACGAGAACACCAACTCGATCGCCGCCGCGCCCGGTGCCATCGCGGGCACGGGCGGCCTGGGGCTCACCACCGAGACCACCAATCAGACCGCGAGCGCCAATCCCCTGGGGCCGTACAGCGACGCCTTGGGCGAGCAGAACGCCACGGTGTTCGTGCCAGGCAACCACTCCGGCTTTGGCAACCTGGTGCCGGGCAACCCGGCGACGGTCGATCCCCCCCAACTTGACCAGTCGACCAGCGGCACGGGTGGCGCGCTTGCCGCCGGCAGCTACCAGTACGCGGTGACCGATCAGTTCAACGGGTCCGACTCCCCCAGTGTCGACCAGTCAGCCGCCTATGTGACCGCACCGACCAGCGTCCCGGCCGGCGGCGAGGTTACGTTGAACTGGCAGGCGATCTGCCACGCGGCCAACTACCTGATCTACCGCGAGGTCGCCGGCTCGGGCAACTGGTCGCTGGTCGGCTCCTATGCCACGCCGAGCTTGGCCACGCTGCCGGACAACAGCTCCGGCAACCCGGCCTCGACGACCGATGTCACCGGCGGCGGCGAGCTCGAGCTCAGCTGGACCGACACCGGGGCGGCGGGCACCGCCCAGCTGGCTGGCTGGACACCGCCGATCACCGAAAACGCCATTGAGCTGCCCTGGGAGCAGAACCCGTACTTCATCCCGGCGCTGCAGGCCGTCGGGATCACCGTGGTCGGCGACGACGCTTCCAAGGCCTACCCCAACCCGCCTAATGACCAGTTCGGCATTGGCGCCAGCTACACCGGCGCCACCTACGCCGCGGGCCAGACATTCGTCGATGGGACCGCCCAGGTCGCACCGCGCCACCCGGTCAACGTCTACTACAACGCCAGCACCGAGGCCCAGGAGGTCGACGAGTACAACACCTTGTACCTGTCAACGGCCGACGGCGGCACCTGCACCGACTCCTCCACGACCACCTGCCTGACCACGCCGGCGACCTTTGCCGACATCGTCAACCAGGTCGTCTCGGGCATGTTCAACTACATGCTCAACAATGACCCCCGGCCCAGTTATGTCCACCAGACCAACCTGCTGGGCGCTCCGCCCGGCTGCGCGCTGAGCGCCACCACCCTGTGCACCCCGCCGGCCACCGCCCCGGCCACCGCGGACACGACCGGCGACGGGCTGCTGTACTCGGTGCTCGACCCGCTGCTGAACGAGTACCACCAGTACTTCAGCGCGGCGACCCCCTACGAGCAACCCACCCTGGGTGCGATCGGGGTCATCCTGGCCGACCAGTCGGCCTGGGCCGCGACCCAGACGGCCGGCACCGTGACGGCCTCGCTGACCAATGGGGTCGTGACGGTCGCCAACGCGGGCACCAGCACGACCAACGTGCCGATCACCGTCGCCCCGGGCACGACCGTCAACGGCTCCGCCTTCGGCCAGGCCTACAGCGGCGCGCTGTCGGATTGGACGAGCATTCCTTCCGGAACATCCCAAACCCTCACCGAGGCCCCGGTCGCCCCGGCCATCACCAGCAGCGCAACGGCAACCTCGATCGTGGGCGCCCCGTTCAGCACGACCGTCGACACCACCGGTATCCCGGCCGCGACAATCACCGAGGCCGGTGCCCTTCCGGCGGGCGTGAGCTTCACCAACAACGGTGACGGCACCGCCACCATCGCGGGCACGCCGGCCGCCGGCAGCGGCGGGACCTACCCGATCACCCTCACCGCCACCAACTCGGCCGGCACGACCACCCAGGCGTTTACGCTGACAAATGCGCAGGCTCCGACCATCACGAGCCCCGCCACGGCGGCGTTCACCACCGGGCTGGCGGGCACCTACACCATGACCACGACCGGGTACCCGACGGCGACGCTCACCGAGACCGGTGCGCTGCCGACCGGGTTGACCTTCGTCGACAACGCCAACGGCACCGGCACGATCTCCGGCACCGCGGCCGCCGGCACCGCCGGCACGTACCCGGTGTCGCTGTCGGCGACCAACGCCTCGGGCAGTACCGCGACCCTGGCGCTGACGATCACGGTCACCGACGCGGTGGCGCCGACCATCACCAGCGGCGACTCGGGATTCTTCACCCTCAACCAGGCGGGGGCCATCGGGGTCACCACGACCGGTTCGCCAACCCCGACGATCACCGAGACGGGTGCGCTTCCGCCGGGACTGACGTTCACGGACAACGGCAACGGCACGGCGCTGATCCAGGGCGCCGCGACCGCCGTCGGCACGACGACCGTGACGGTGACCGCGGCCAACGGGATCAGCCCCAACGCCACCCAGACCATCACGATCGTCGTCGGTCAAGCACCCGCCTTTACCAGCGCGGCGACCGCCACGGCGCAGCTCAACACGCCGTTCACCGACACCGTCACCACCAGTGGCTACCCGGCCCCCGGCTTCGGCTGGTCGAACATCCCGCCGGGGCTGAGCTTCACCGACAACGGCAACGGCACGGCGACCATCTCCGGAACGCCGACCACCTCCGGCACCTACACGCTGCCGCTGACCGCGACCAACGCCTACGGCACCGCCCAGCAGGCGCTGACCATCAACGTGACCCAGCCGCCAGCCATCACCAGCGCTCCGGGCGCCACCTTCACCACCGGCACGCTGGGCACGTTCACCGTGACCACCACCGGGAGCCCGTCGCCCGCGATCACCGAGACCGGCGCCCTTCCGTCGGGCGTGACACTGACCGACAACCACAACGGCACGGCGATGCTCTCGGGCACCGCGGCAGCCGGCACCGGCGGCACGTACCCGATCACGATCACCGCCGCCAACGGGGTCGGCACGAACGCAACCCAGAGTTTCGTGCTGACCGTCAATGCCGCACAGACGGCACCGACCATCACCAGCGCCGCCGCCGCTACGACGACGATCGGCCTGTGGAGTTCCTTCGAGGTGACGAGCACGGCGAGCCCGGTCGCGAAGCTCACCGAGTCGGGCGCCCTTCCCTCGGGCGTCGTGTTCGCCGACAACGGCAACGGGACGGCGACGATCTCGGGCGCCCCGATCACCGGGACCGTCGGCAGCTACCCGATCACGATCACCGCGGCCAACGGGGTCGGCACCAACGCGACCCAGAGCTTTACGCTCACGGTCAACCCGGCGCTCACCCCGCCCGACTTCAGCAACGCCGGCGCGACCACCTTCGCCGTGGGTAAGGCCGGCACGTTCGCCATCACCTCGACCGGCAACCCGACCCCGACCCTGACCTACACGACCACCCCGGCGCTGCCGACCGGCATCGGCATCACCAACAACAACAACGGCACCCTCACCCTGGCCGGCACGGCGCCGGCAGGCAGCCAGGGCGTCTACATGGTCACGGCCACCGCCGCGAACTCCGCTGGCACCGCGGTCCAGACCATCGCGCTGACCGTCAATAGCGGCTTGGCCATCACGAGCGCCGGCTCGGCATCCGCGACGGCGGGCAAGGCGTTCAGCTTCACGGTGACCACCACCGGCACGCCGACCGCATCGCTCGCCGAGACCGGGACCCTGCCATCCGGGATCACGTTCCGCAACAACAGCAACGGCACGGCGACGCTCTCGGGCACGCCGGGCACGACCTCCGGCGGCACCTACCCGCTGACCCTCACGGCCACCAACTCGACCGGGAGCGCCAGCCAGGCATTCGTCCTGACGGTCAACCAGACCCCGACGTTCACCAGCGCCGCGTCGCTCACCGAGACCGCCGGAACGGCATTCGGGTTCACGGTCGCGACCTCCGGCTCCCCGACGGCCGCCTTGACCGCCGGCAGCCTGCCCACCGGCGTCAGCTTCTCCGACAACGGCACCGGCACCGGGCTGCTCTCGGGCACGACCGCGGTGCCCGCCGGCACCTACTCGATCGCGCTGACGGCGACCAACGCCGGCGGTACGGCCACCCAGACGATCACCCTGACCGTCAAGGCGGCCGGCTCGACCACCAACCAGAAGGTGCCCTCGTTCACGAGCGCCGCGACGGCGACCGTGACCGCGGGCTCCGCGCTGAACTTCAGCGTGACCACCCTGGGCGTCCTGCCGACGACGATCTCCGAGTCGGGCACGCTGCCTTCCGGGGTCACGTTCCGCAGCAACTCCAACGGGACGGCGACCCTGAGCGGCACCCCGTCCTCGACGAGCGGCGGCACCTACCCGATCACGCTGACCGCCTCCAACACGTCCGGCACGGTCACCCAGTCGTTCGTGCTCACCGTCAACGCGCGTCCGTCGATCTCCTCGGGAACGAGTGCGTCGGCGACCGTCGGCGCCACCTTCAACTTCACGGTGACCGCCCACGGTGCGCCGACGCCCAACCTGACTGAGGCGGGCGCCCTCCCCACGGGGGTCACGTTCGTCGACAACGCCAACGGCACCGCGACCATTGCCGGCACGCCGGGCGTCGCCCAGGGCGGCGTCTACAGGCTGACGATCACCGCAACAAACACGTTCGGCTCGACCTCGCAGACGTTCACGCTGACCGTCTCGCAGGCGCCCTCGATCACCAGCGCGGCGACCGCCACTGCGACCCACGGCAAGGCGTTCACGTTCACGTTCACGAGCTCTGGCTACCCGGCGGCAACGCTGAGTCGCACGGGCACCGTTGCCGGGCTGAACTTCGCGACCGGCGCGAACGGCACGGCGACGCTCTCGGGCACGCCGACCACGGCGGGGACCTACAGCCTGACGATCACCGCCACGAACTCGGTCGGCACGGCAACGCAGACGTTCGTCCTGACGGTCAGCTAACCGCATCCGAGCGTTCGCCCCGGCACGCTGCGGGGCGGGCGCGCGGACCCGTTCCGGCGGCGCATCGCAACTGCCCTGGCCACGGTGCGCACGTCCGGGTCGCCGACTCAAGTTTGGTGAGCCCGGCGGCGATGTGTCTCAAAGAAAGGACTCGGCGATGACCACACAGCACCAGCAGCACCGAGCACCGCGCCCGTGGTTGGATGACCTGCCCGGCATGGACTGGATCCGCCGGAACAAGCTGACCGCCGGCCTCATCGGCGGCGCGATCGCCCTGATCGTCATCGCATTGATCGTCATCGCATTGATCGTGATCGCCGCACGCTCGGGCTCGAGCGTGGCGCACCCGGTCAAGGCGCCCGCAACGGCCCCCGCCGCCAGTGGCACCACGTGGGTCGACGGGGCAGCCAACACGAACCTGAACGCCGTGAACGCCGGCGTCATCGCGCTCACCAACGCCACGACCAAGCGCGACCTGGCGGCGGTCACCACCGCGGGCACCCGGCTCGCCCACGCGGCTACCGTCGCGCTCGACGGGGCCATGCCCCCCGTGGACGCGGGCGTCTACCGCACCGCCTTGGGCGCCCTCATCCGTGCCGGCCACGACGCCGCGGCGGGCAAGCTCGCCGCGTCTGCGCCACTGGTCAACGACGGCATCGCCGGGCTGATCAAGGTCACGGCCGCCGCCAACGCGCCAAAGACCCCGTAGTCCCGCCCGCTAGGGTCCGTGGCATGAGCGACCTTGCGGGCGTGCGGGTGGTGGTGACGGGAGCGACGAGCGGGCTCGGTGCCGCGATGGCATCTGCGTTGCTCGCTGCTGGGGCCACGGTCGCGCTCGCCAGCCGGCCGACCGCGCGCCTCGAGACGGCGGTCGCCGACCACCGCGACGCGGGGCACGATGCGCATGCGATCGCCGTCGACGTCCGCGACCCCGCGTCGGTCCAGCGGGCGGCGGACACGGCCGTGGCGGTACTCGGCGTCGTCGACGTCGTCGTCAACAACGCCGGCATCGGGATGCGCACCGTCAACCCGCACTTCCTCGCACGGCCACAGCCCTTTTTCGACGTCGCACCGGAGGGCTTTGCCGACGTGATCGCGACGAACCTGACCGGGTACTTTCTCGTCGCTCGGGCGTTCGCGCGGATCTTCATCGCCCAGGGGCACGGCCGCTTCGTCAACATCTCGATCAACCACGAGACGATGCGGCGCCAGGGGTTTGTGCCCTACGGCCCATCCCGGGCGGGCTCCGAGTCGCTGGCGGTGATCATGGCCGAGGATCTTGCGCCGTACGGCATCGCCTCGAACATCCTGCTGCCGGGCGGGGCGACGCTGTCAGGGATGATCCCCGACGAGATCCCGGAGGCGGTCCGCGCGATGTTGCTCCCGGCCGAGGTCATGGGACCGCCGGTCGTGTTCCTCGCCTCCGAGGAGGCGGCCGGACTGACCGGCGCGCGCATCATCGCCCGCGAGTTCGCCGCGTGGCGCGCCGCCTCACGGCGGCGGTCCGGCGACCGCATGACCGGCATCCCGGCACGAGCCACCACCCGCCGACCGCCCGGACCCCGCAGCACAGGCGCCGCGAGCACGCCCACCTGCGCGAATGGCCCGCCGCGCCCGCGGCGGCGCGCCGCTAACGAACGACGATCACCTCGCAGCCCGCGGTGCGCTTGATCTCGGCGGCGGGATCCTCGCCCAGCATGCGCGCCAAGAGGCCGTGGTGGTGCTCGCCCACGACGATGATGTCGGCGTCGCTCTGGCGGGCCACATCGAGAATCGCCCCGGCCACGTCGCCATAGGCCCATTCGAGCGCGCCCTCACGGCCCGCCCGCACGAGGACGGTGCGCGCGTTTGCGAGCGCCTCGGTCACGTGCGGCGGCTCGGGCGGCAGCGGCGGGACCTCGTCGCTCTCGGCAAGCGCACCGCGCGAGCGGGGCCCGACCAGGTCAAGGGGTTCCTCGGCGACCGTCAACACGACGATGTTGTCGTCGGGCCCGGTCTCGATGATCGCGCGCTCAAGGGCGCGGACGGACAGCGGCGAGTCGTCGTATCCGACGATGATGGTCCTCGGCATACGGCAAGAATCACACATCCGGGGCGCCCGTGTGCGCCGCGTAGAGCCACACCCCCCGCGACGATACGGAGACGCCTGCGTTCCACGCGGCGCACGGCGCCGGTAACGTATGCCCCGCGAACCCGAGCCCGGCCGTTCGGGACCCCCAACGCACGACCCGATCCGACCAGGAGACCAAGTGGCGACACAGACCGGGCAGACCCGCGAGGGCACGACGACTGCCGACGTGTTGGTGATCTTCGGCATCACGGGCGATCTTGCGCGGGCGATGACCTTCCAGGCCCTCTACCGGCTCGAAGCGCGCGGGCTGCTCGACTGTCGGATCGTCGGCGTCGCGGTCGACGACTGGACCCGTGAGCAACTGGTCGACCACGCCCGCGCATCGATCGCCGCCACCGGCGAGAGGCTCGATGACGCGGTGTTCGCGCGCCTGGCCGGGCGAATCGCCTACGTCGCCGGGGACTTCACCGATGCGGCGACCTACCGCGCGGTCGGCACGACGCTCGGCGACGCCGCGCTGCCGGCGTTCTACCTGGAGGTGCCGCCCTCACTGTTTGCGACCGTGGTCGCCGGCCTCGACGAGGCCGGCCTGACCGGCAACGCCCGCATCGTCGTCGAGAAGCCCTTCGGGCACGACCTCGCGTCGGCCGCGGCCCTCAACGCCGAGCTGCACCAGCACGTCGACGAGTCCCAGCTGTACCGGATCGACCACTTTCTCGGCAAGATGTCGGTCGAGGACATCTTCTTTCTGCGCTTCGCCAACACCGTCCTCGAGCCGATCTGGAACCGGAACTACGTCTCTGCGGTGCAGATCACGATGGCCGAGAGCTTCGGAGTCGCCGACCGCGGCCGCTTCTATGAGCCGGTCGGTGCGCTGCGCGACGTCGTCCAGAACCACCTGCTGCAGGTGGCGAGCCTCATCGCCATGGAGCCGCCGGCGGCCCACTCGCTCGATGCCGTCAACGACCGCAAGCGTGACGTGTTCTTGGCGATGGCCGACGCGGATCCGGCCGACTGCGTGCGCGGCCAGTACGCCGGGTACCGGGACGTGCGCGGGGTCGCGCGCGACTCCCAGACCGAGACCTACTGCGCCCTGCGCCTGGAGATCGACAGCTGGCGCTGGTCGGGGGTGCCGTTTTTCATCCGGACCGGCAAGTGCCTGCCTGAGACGGTCACCGAGGTGCGGGTGGTGTTCAAGGACGCGCCCTGGCTCGGGTTTGCGCCCAAGCACGCCCCGCGTCCCGAGCCCAATCAGCTCGTGCTGCGCATCGGGCCGGTACCGGGGGCGCGCCTGCGCCTGGAGGCCAAGGCGGCCGAGCTGTTCGCCTCGCGCCCGGTCCACCTCGACATGACCTTCGCGACGATGGGCAGCGAGGGCCCGACCGCCTACGAGGTGCTGCTGCACGCGGCGTTGGTCGGCGACGCCAGCCATTTCGCCCGGGAGGACTCGGTGGAAGAGACCTGGCGGGTCCTGCAGCCGCTGCTCGACGCACCACCGCCGGTCGAGCCCTACGCGCAAGGGTCGTGGGGACCGGCCTCGGCCGACCGGCTGGTGGCCGAGTTCGGCGGGTGGCACGCGCCGTGGCTGCCCGAATGACGACACGGGAACCGTCCGATGCCCGGCCGTGGCACCGCCGCGCGGCTGGGGCCATACTGGGGCGAAGGGTCGCGGCACGGACCCGGTTGCGTCGCAGCCCGAGGCGACCGCGGACCCGCTCCGCGCGGCACACCGCGTACGCGAGGAGGCAAGATGAGGGCGACCACGCAACTGCACGAACTCGGCCAGAGCATCTGGCTCGACAACATCACGCGCGTCGATGCTCGATTCGGGGCAGCTCGCGACGTACATCGACGACTATGCGGTCACGGGGCTCACCTCGAACCCGTCGATCTTCGACAAGGCGATCGCCTCGGGCGGCTACGACGACGCGATCCGAAAGAAGGCGGCCACCGGCATCGACCGCGAGGCGCTGTTTTTCGAGCTGGCGATCGAGGACCTGCGCCGCGCCGCCGACGCCTTCGCGCCCGTCCACGCGCGCACCGCAGGCCTGGACGGCTGGGTCTCGCTCGAGGTCTCGCCGCTGTTGGCCGACGACGCCGAGACGACCGTTCGCGTCGCCGCCGCGCTCCACGCGGCCGCCGAGCGGCCCAACCTGCTGATCAAGATCCCGGGCACGCCGGAGGGCTCGCCGGCCGTCGAGGAGGCGGTCGCCGGCGGCATTCCGGTCAACGTGACCCTGCTGTTCTCGGCCGACCAGTACCGGGCGGCCGCCGACGCCTTCATGCGCGGCATCGAGCGGCGCATCGCCGCCGGGCAGGCGCCGATGGTCGGCTCGGTGGCGTCGGTGTTCATGTCGCGCTGGGATGTGGCCGTCAACGACCAGGTGCCCGCGAGCCCTGCGCGACCGGCTCGCGCTCGCGGTCGGACTGCAGGTCTACCGCGCCTATCGGGAGATCATGGACGGCGCGCGCTGGCAGCGCCTCGAGAACGCCGGGGCACGCATGCAGCGGCTGCTGTGGGCGTCGACCAGCACGAAGGACCCGGCGGCGCCGGACGACCTGTACGTGTCCTGCTCGGGCGCGCCGTTCACGGTGAACACGATGCCCGAGGGCACGCTGCGCGCCTACTACGACCACGGGCACGCCCCCACGCCGATGCCCGCCGACGGCGGCGCGTCGGCGGCCACGCTCGCCGACTTCGCACGCGGCGGGCATCGACGTCGACGCGCTGGCCGGCGAGCTGCAGCGCCAGGGCGCGGCCAGCTTCGTCGACTCCTGGAACGACCTGATGTCGCGCATCGATGCCCAGCGCGCGACGGTCGGAGGCGGGGAGTGAGCGCCGGGTCGACCCCGACGACCCGGATCCCCGCAGCGCCGATGAGCACGTCCGCGCCCGCCATCCGGCTGCTGGTCGCCGACGTCGACGGCACGCTCGTCACGCCCGACAAGGTCCTCACCCGGCGGGCGATCGCGGCGGTGGCCGAACTGCGCCAGGCCGGCATCCTGTTCGCGCTGACCAGCGGCCGCCCGCCGCGCGGGATGCAGATGCTGATCGCCCCGCTCGAGCTCGAGACGCCGCTGGCCGCGTTCAACGGCGGCCTGATCGTCGACCCGGACATGACGCGTCGTCGACGCAGCGGGTGATCCCGGATCACCTGGTCCCGGCGATCGTGGCCGCGCTCGACGGCGCGGGCCTTGACGCGTGGGTCTACCGCGGCGCCGACTGGTTCGTGCGGAGCACCGATGCGCCACACGTCGCCCGCGAGGCCGCCACGGTGCAGTTCTCGCCGACCGTGGTCCCGGGTTCGATGGCCTGCTGTCGGGGATCGCCAAGGTCGTCGGGGTCAGCGACAACCACGCGGCGGTCACGGCCGCCACCGCGGCGGTGCAGGCCGAGTTCGGCGCACACGTCTCGGCGGCGCGCTCGCAGCCGTACTACCTCGACGTCACCCACCCGGACGCCAACAAGGGCGGCGTGGTGGCATTCCTGGCCACGCACTACGGCATCCCGACCGAGGCGATCGCCACGATCGGCGACATGCCCAACGACGTGCTCATGTTCGCCCGCTCGGGGCTCTCGATCGCGATGGGCCAAGCCGACGTCGAGGTGCACCGGGCGGCGCGGCTCGTGACGGCCTCGAACGACGAGGAGGGCTTCGCGATCGCGGTCGAGCGGTTCATCCTGACACCCCCACACACGGCGACGCCGGATACGCCGGAAAGGACCTGATGATGCCCACCACGACGCCAATGCAGCTCGGGATGGTCGGCCTCGGACGGATGGGCGCCGGGCTCGTGCGGCGGCTCATGCGCGACGGGCACCGCTGTGTGGTCTACGACGTCTCGCCGGAGGCCGTCGCGGCGCTCGTCGCCGACGGTGCCGTCGGCGCCAACTCGCTCGAGGAGTTCGCAGCCAAGCTCGAGACGCCGCGCACGCGCCTGGGTCATGGTGCCGGCCGGCAGATCACCGACGACACGATCACGCGCGGTCGGCGAGGTGTTCGAGGCCGGGGACGTGATCATCGACGGCGGCAACACCTACTACCACGACGACCTGCGCCACGCGGCCGAGCTGAAGCACGAAGGGCATCCACCACGTCGACGTCGGCACGAGCGGCGGCGTCTGGGGGCTCGAGCGCGGGTTCTGCCTGATGATCGGCGGCGAGAGCGACGGTCGTCGAGCGCCTCGGCCCGATCTTCGCCACGATCGCACCGGGTGTCGAGGCCGCCGCGCGTACGCCCGGGCGCGCGGGCACGCCGAGCGCCGGCCGAGCAGGGCTACCTGCACTGCGGGCCCAACGGCGCGGGCCACTTCGTGAAGATGGTCCACAACGGGATCGAGTACGGGATCATGGCGGCCTACGCCGAGGGGCTGAACATCATCCAGAACGCCGACGCCGGCGACCGTCAGCGCGACACGGACGCCGAGACCTCTCCGCTCGAGCAGCCCCGAGTACTACCGCTACGACATCGACACGTCCGAGGTCGCCGAGGTCTGGCGGCGCGGCAGCGTCGTGGCCTCGTGGCTGCTCGACCTGACCGCCGAGGCGCTGCACGCCTCACCGGGACTCGAGGAGTTCGCCGGCCGGGTGTCGGATTCCGGCGAGGGCCGCTGGACCTCGATCGCGGCGATCGACACGGGCGTGCCCGCCCCGGTGCTGACGACCGCACTGTACTCGCGCTTTGCCTCACGCAACGAGGACGAGTTCGCCGACAAGATCCTGTCGGCGATGCGCAAGGGCTTCGGCGGCCACGACGAAAAGTCGGCGTGACGGCGATGACGGTGGTGGTGGAGATCCTGGAAGACCCCGACGCCGTCGCCGCGCGTGCGGCGGCGTTCGTCGCCGACGCCGCGCGCGCGGCGATCGCCGACCACGGACGGTTTGTGCTCGCGGTCAGCGGCGGGCGCACGCCCTGGGCGATGTTCGCGCACCTGGCCGGCATGGACGTGGCCTGGGACCGGATCGTGATCTTCCAGGTCGATGAGCGGATCGCGCCCGACGGCGATCCCGACCGCAACCTCACCCACCTGCAGGCAAGCCTGCCGCCCGCAGCGCAGGACGGCATCCGGCCGATGCCGGTGAGCGCCGCCGATCCGGTCCAGGGCGCCGGCGTTGTACGCGCGCGGGCTGCCGCCGGCGTTTGATTTGGTGCATCTCGGGCTCGGTCCGGACGGACACACGGCCTCGCTGGTCCCCGATGACCCGGTGCTCGAGGTCGACCGACCGCGACGTCGCCGTGACCGGCGACTACCAGGGCCGACCAGCGCATGACGCTGACCTACCCGACACTCGACCGGGCACGCCAGATCCTGTGGCTGGTCACCGGCGCCGACAAGATCGACGCCCTCGCGCGCTGCGCGCCGGCGATGCCGGGATCCCGGCCGGCCGGGTGGCCGCGCTCCGTCAGCTCATCATCGCCGACCGGGCCGCAGCCGGCGCGTAGGCTCCGCCGGGACGTGGCACCGCGGTCCGCCACCGTGCGCCGGGCGCGCCGATAACCTACGTCGGTCCGCGTCCACCTCGCCCCGAGGATCCCGGCCCATGGCGGCCGTGCCACCCAACCGCCGGCGCTCCCGTTCGGCGCAGATCCGCCGGCGCCGTGCCGGTGCGCTCGCGCTCACCCTGATCGGAGCGCTCGTGGTCATCGCCGCTGTCGGGCTGTTCGCGGGGTGGTTCTCGTCGGCGGGGCACACGACGATCACGACCCGCACCCAGGCCCCGGCGCCGGTCGTCCCGCCCAGGCCCGCCCCGACGCCGGCCATCTCGACGGCATCGTGGCCGACCTTCGGCAACACGCCCGAGAACACCCGCTCGGCGGCCAACGTCGACGTCGACCTTGCCGCTGCGCACCCTCTGGACGACGAACACCCGCCGGCTAATCGAGCTTCCGCCGGTCATCGGCGGCGGCCGCGTGATCGTCGGCAACTACGGCTACGCGGTGGCCATCGACCAGCAGACCGGCACGATCCTCTGGAAGCACGCGGTGGGCGCCAACATCGCCGCCTCTCCCGCGCTCACCGGCCTGCCCGGCACCGCCACCGCAGGCGAACCCCAGCGCGCGATCTTCGCGACGATGGCCGGGCACGTCCTCGCCCTCGACCCCGCGACCGGCGCACCGATCTGGACCGTCGCGCTCGGCTCGTCGGTGGAGACCTCGCCACTGGTCCTGGGAGACGGCGTGTTCGTCGGCACGCGCGCCGGCCAGGTCGTACGGATCTCCCTCACGACGCGCCGGATCATCTGGCAGGACCAGACCGGCGGCTCGGTCAAGGGCGCGATCTCCCGGGACGGCAACGACATCGTCTTCGGAAACTACGCCGGCGAGGTGACCGCCGTGAACCCGGCTACCGGCGGGGTCGTCTGGCGCGCGTACGATCCGGGCGGCTCGTCCGGCACGTTCTACGGCGCCGCCGCCGTCACCGAGGGCCGCATCTACATCGGCAACACCAACGGCAGCGTCATGGCCCTGAACGCCGCCTCCGGTCGGACGATCTGGGTTCAGCAGACGGGCGGTTACGTCTACTCGAGCCCCGCGGTCGCCGACGGGCTGGTGTTCATCGGGTCCTACGACCACAACCTGTACGCGCTGAGCGCCACCTCGGGCCAGGTCGTCTGGCGCCAGGACCTGGGCGCGCCGATCTCCGGTTCCCCGTCGGTGATCGGGGGCATGGTGTGGATCGCGACCCTGGGCCAGACGGCCGCCTCGGGCCATACCTACGCGATGAACGTGCACACGGGGGCGATCGCCCTCACACGTGCGGCGGGCCGCTACGCCGCGCCGGTCGCGATCCCCGGCCTGATCGTCGATCCCGGACTCGACTCGGTCGCTGCGCTCGCACCGGCGACGTAGGCGCAGCGGCGAGCACTCCCTGCGCAGCGGGGTCACGGGCCCGCAACACCGGAACCGAGCCCAGTCTCGGGCAATCGCGGTGCCCTCGGCGATGGTGTCAACCGCAGCGGGACGCTCACGTTCGACCACGCTGTGAGCGCCAACGCCAGCGCGGCCACCAACGCCGGCGGTGTCGACACCAGCGGCGGCGCCCGCGCCGTCGCTACGGGCGACGTGGCGCACAACACGCCGCACACCGTCGTCGGCTGATCGCGCGCTGCGGCGGGAGGGCCCGCCGCGGGCGGGTCTTCCCGCGCACGCGGCCCTTCGCCTCGGTCCCGCACGCGTGCGCGCCATCGCCGTGCGGGGGCTGGCGCTGCAGCTGACCGCCCGCCGCTCGTGTGTGCGTGCCGCATCTCCGGGCGCGTCCCGCAGATGGCCTCGCCCACCGAGAGCCGATACGATCGCCGGGGAGGCGGATGGCGCGCCACCTTGGGCGTGGCGGTCGATCCCGAGCAGGGCGCCATGATCACCAATGCCGGGTTCACGATCGAGGACCTCCGCATCGGCCGCGCGGGCGGCGGCGCGACCGTCGCGCAGGTCGCATGGTCGGATGCGCGACCGCGCGGGCGCCGGTAATGCGCGGGACCACCACCCGGGCAGGCACCCTCGTGATCGGGGCGGGCGTCGCGGGCAGCGCGGTCGCCATGCACCTGGCGGAACTCGGCGCCGAGGACGTCGTGGTCGTCGACCCGGACCTCGCCGGCATCCGCTCGTCCTCGGAGCTCAACGCAGGCGGGGTGCGCGCCACCTGGTGGCAGCGGGTGAACATCGAGCTCTGCGCGGCAACGATCGCGTTCTTCCGGGAGCAGGGCGCCGAGGTGGGCTTTCGTCCGCTCGGCTACCTGTGGCTGTACGGGCCGGAGCTCTGGGCCGGCGCCCGCGAGCACGTCGCGGTGCAGCGCGCCTGCGGCCAGCAGATCGAGCTGCTGAGGCCGGCGGACGTCGGGGCCCGGTGGCCCGAGATCGACCGACTGGACGGCATTGCGGGGGCCACATTCTCGCCGATGGACGGGCTGGTGAACCCCAACGCCGTCAAGGAGCTCTACCGGCGGCGTGCGCGGGCTGCCGGCGCCCGGTTCGTGGACCGGCGTCTGGTGACCGGCGTCGAACGCCAGGGCCCGCGTGTGCGCCGGGTGCGCGTGCGCGTGCTGGCCGACGAAGCCCACGCGCTCAGCGCGCTGGTCGGCTCGACCCCGGCGGGGGACGAGGAAACGGTGGTCTGCGAGCGGGTCGTCAACGCCGCTGGGCCATGGGCCTCGCGGGTGGCCGAGCTCATCGGCGCCCCGGTGCCGTGCCGGGCGGTGCGCCGCCAGGTGAGCCTGTTCGCCTGCCGCGATGTGGACCTCTCACGCTACGGGATGATCGTCGACACCAGCGGCTGCTACTTCCACCACGAGGGAGGCGAGCTGATCCTGGCCGGGTACTCGCCGCCGGGTGACGCTCCGGGCTACCGCTTCGACTACGACGGCCGCGCCTTCTTCGAGACGGAGATCTGGCCCCGACTGGCCGCGCGCCTGGGTCGCATGGACCGACTGGAGCATGTACGCGGCTGGGCGGGCCTGTATGAGCTGTCTCCCGACCACAGCGCCCTGGTGGGCCGCGTCGCGGGATTGGAGAACGCCTACGAGCTCCATTCGTTCTCCGGCCGCGGGGTGATGCAGAGCTACGCCGCGGGGCTGGCGTTGGCCGAGCTCATCGTGCTGGGCCGCTTCGCCACCGCCGACGCCGCTCCCCTGGCGGGGTCACGATTTGCCTCCGGGGCGCTGCAGCCCGAGCAGCTGCACATCTAGCCCTGAGCGATTCCGCGCCTCGGCGACACGCGGGGTCGCGCGGAGTCTGCCGCCTCCCCTTGGGTCCGCGCACGGCGCGCAGAAGCCCGGTGGTCGCCAGGGAGTTGGCCCGAAGGCGAGGGAGCGGATCGGACGACCCCGACCGGGATGCCGCTAGGCGCCGAACGCGGCGGCGAACTGCGCGAGGGTCTCGGTGCCCCGTATCTCGATCCGCGGCAGCGCGACGCGCTCGGAGATGCTCAACCACGTCCCGGGCACCGTCGTGTACGCCAGCAGGTACCCCGCCTTGGCGACCGCCGCCTGCGCGGCGGCGTCGACGCTGCCGTACGGATACGCGAACCAGTAGATCGGGTGGCCGAGACCCGCGGTCAAGGTGGCACGGGATTGGGTGAGCTCGAAGCGCAGTTGCGACGGGGTCAGCTGCGCCAGCGGCGTGTGGAAGACGGTGTGCGAGCCGATGTCCATCCCCGCGGCCTCCAGCAGATGCAGATCCGGCCAGCTCAGGAAGTGCCCCTTGCCGATACGGCCGGTGATGATGAAAAACGTCGCCGGCCAGTGGCGGGTCGGGGTCACCAGGCCGTCGAGGATGTCGTGCACCCCGTCGACGTACCCGTCGTCGACGGTGATGACGATCGGCTTCGGCGGCAGCTTGCCGTTGTCGGCGAGGGCCCGAAGCAGGATCGTCTGGCTGATCGGGTGGAAGCCGTGATGCTGTAGCCAGTTGAGCTCCGCGTCGAACTTGGCCGGCGCCACCGTGAACTCGCGTCCGTTGGCCGACGCCGGGATCGGCCAGGTGACCCGGTGGTACATGAGAACCGGGATGTCCAGGAACCGGACCGTCGGCCGGGTCGGCAGCACCAGCCGCACCGTGCGCCGCATGGGCGTAAACGCGCGCCGCAGCAATGCTGCCGGGCGGATGGGTGCCGCGGCGCCGTGCCGGGATGCACCCACGTTGATCGCCGCGACCACGAGGGCAAGGACGACGGCCAGCCCGAGCACTGCCTGCCGCGAGCGGACGCTCAACGGGCCGCGTCCCACCGCACGTGCGTCATCCGGTCCCCCGTGTCACTGGCGTGCGTGCCGCGCCCGACGGCGCTGGCGCACGCAACGTTGCGATCTGCCGTGCCGGAAACAGACCTTACAGCGAGCCTCGGCCGCGGCCCCGCCCCCGGGACGTAGGCCGCACACGGCGCGGGGCGTCCAGGCGGATGCCACGCGCGCCGGGCGCAGACCCGCCGCCGGAATTCGCGAGCGCGTAATGAGGACCCGGTACGTCAGGGTCCGAGGGTTGCCCAGCCGGTCCCGGGCGCTCACCCGAATCGTGTCGCGGCCCGCCGTGCGATACGCGTGGCGCACGCCCGTACCGGTCGCGGGCTTGTGGTCGCCGAAGTTCCAGACCGTGCGTCCGGAGATCTGCGACCACAGATCCGCGAACCTGATCGACATGAGCACCGAATGCTTGGCGCGCGCCTTCGCGGGGATCTTCGCCGCCACGAGGCTGGGTCCGCCGGCATCGAAGGCCGCGACCCGCAGTTGGGTGGCGGAGGTCTGCCAGAACGCCGCGACGCTGCCCTGCAGGTCGGGCACGACCGCACCGCCCTGGATCGCGCTGGCCGGCGCGTCAGGGTTCGTCGGCGCGTCAGCGCCGGCGGCAGCGTTCAGCCAGCGGCTGCCCTGGATGACGTAGGACGTCCCGGCATTCGGCCGGCCCGTCCATGCCAGGTACGCATCGTTGCCCAGGAGCGCTCTTCCGTCGGCGCGGCTGTTCTGGAAGTTCAGCCCCGCGGCGCAGCGTCCGCTCGTCGGGAACGCGGTCCCGGCTGGTGTCCGTGCGATGCCTTCGCAATCGAGCCCCGAGTTCGTGCCCTGGAACGCATAGAACACACAGGCGCGCCCGTTCGGCGCCATGCGGACCGCATGAGGCGCGCTCGACGCCCCGCCGACGGCCAGATCCCCGGGTGCCGTCCAGGTGCCGTTCGCACCGATACGCGTCACGGCGTTCACGTCGAGGGTTCCCGGCGCCGCATGATGGACGTACTGAAACGGGATCACCGCGCTGCCATTCGGCGCGACCGCCAGCTGCGGAGCGAATACGTCGGAGGTGATGTCCGACCCGGTGACGTCCTCCGGCGATCCCCAAATCCCGTTCGACTAAGCGCGCCGGACGACCGCGAGCGTGTGGCGGCCATCGGGGACCTTCTGCCGAACGGCGGCCGTGATGTTCCCCGCGCCGCCGACCCCGAGGGTGAGGTTGCTGCTCGAGACGCCTCCCGACGAAATCCGCGTCGGGACGCCCCACGACCCGCTCGGGCCGTGCCTGGGCACCACAGCGAGGTACGTGTCGTAATCGCCGGGACCGATGGGAATGACGCCGGGGTCGTCGCGGTCGATGCCGATCGCGACGGTGCCGTTCGACCCGATGGCGGTCAGAAGTGTCGGCGACGAGCATGCGTCGGGGATCGGGCCCTTCGGCGGCGGCCGGGCGGTTCAGGACGGCACGACCGAGCACCGGGCCGGCGTCCAGCGCACCCCGCGCGACGACCCGATGTCTGGTGCGGCGCGGCGCCCTACCAGGCGATGCGGTACTCGGCCTCGAGCCGGGTGAGCTCGTCGACGACCCGTCGCAGCTCGTCGGCAAGCGGCCCGGGCATCCGGCGCAAGTACAGGTCGGCGAGCGTCGTGTAGTACCAGACCTGGTCCGGGCCGGACTTCGTGGAAAAGCGCTGCCAGAGCGCATCCTGCTGGATGCGCAAGTCCCCCAGCACCGACCGGGCGTTGTGGAGCTTGTCGCACGCAGAGACCAACAGCGCATCATGGTCGGCATGCTCGAGGCCGTCGATGTACGCCTGCTTGCGGGCATGCCAGGGCTGCTTGGGCTCGCCGGGCTCGGCGATCGCATCCGAGCAGTGCAGCACGATGTCGGCGACCCGGTCGCCAAACCGCTCGCGGATCGCCGCTTCCATGGCGCGGCCGTCCTCACAGTCTTCGACCGTATCGTGCAAGAGCGCGGCCATCCCGCACTCCTCGTCGCCGCCGAAATCGAGGACGAGCGCGCTCACGGCCATCAGGTGCGCTAGATACGGGATGTCGGACCCCTTGCGCAGCTGGTAGCGGTGCACCTCGCACGCCATCTCGAACGCATCAATGAACTTCTGGCCCAGGATCGGCGTATCGGTCCGCGGTTCTCCCACACATTCAGGCTAACACCGATGCTCCGCAGCGACTCGACCGCGGGTGGCGCAGGCACCGCCGCGCGGTGGGGGCGGTGCGGACGGCGTCGATGAATGCACGTGCCCTGCCCAAGAGCACGGCACGGCACGTCGAATACCGAGAGCGATCGCGGCACCGCACCGTGATCGGACGCGCCGCCAGGCCGGCCGCAACAGACAGAAAGCCACCACTATGGGTATCCGCGCACGAGGTCTCGCCGTTGCGGCGACAATCGGAATCGCCGTCGCCACCGCGCTCGCGCTCTCGGGCAGCCACGGGCGGACGCTGGTACCGACCCCGGCGCGCCTGACCGCCGCGGCGGTCAAATGCGAGCAGAGGGTGGGTGTCGGCCGCATCAGCGCGGAGATGGTGAGCTCGACCGAGGAGTGCTACAGGAGCTACACCTCAGAGGTCGAGCTGCTCAGCAAGACCTTCCAGAGCATCGCGTCGGACTGCCAGAACCAGACCGGCACGGGCCGTTCCCTCGAGGCCGGGGGCTTGACCTCAGAAGCCCGCTCGGGGCTCGACCAAGACACGAAAACCCGGAACGCCAAGGTCGCCTACTTCAGGGGTGAGGCGGCGTGGTACAAGGAACACGGTCCCAAGACGACCAAGGCCGAGACCATCGCGGCGATCGACGAGGTCGTCACCGCAATCGGCAAGGACACGCTGGCGCTCGACGGCGCCTGGAGCCAGGTCGAGGCGGTGGCGTCTGCGCGTCGCAACGACGACTGTCCCGAAGCCGACACGAAGGCCGCCGCGGAGACCACCGCGGCCCGGACAGCCCGTGCCGAGTCCACCACGCTCGCCCCGTGGCTTCACCGTCTCTAGCAGCGTGACCTCCCGGGCGGCAGGGGGGCCCCGGGCGCGCGCAGCCGGTGCGCTCACCCGCCGTCGAGCCCGTGGACGGGTAGTCGGCGACCGACTTGACAATCAGCGATTGGGGCAGGCTCGCGTCGTCGAGGCCATACGGCGGGAACTGGGATTTGGCGTGGCCGCCCCACGCGCCGCCCATCGCGAGGTCGATCACCAGGTAGTCGCGCTGGTCGTAGGGCCACAGCCGCCAGTCCCAGCTCGCCCGCTTGGTGACGGTGCAGTACGGCCGCCCATCGAGCAGGAACATCAGGCGCGTCGGCGTTCATTCGGGCCCGTACTGGTGGAAGACCTGCGCATCGTCGGGAACAGGCATCTTGATGCAGTGCCCGTTCGGCAGGCCCGACACCGACAGCCGTGCCTGGGCGACCGACGAGACCTCGCCCGGAAAAACGGTCTCGACCATGTCGATCTCACCGTCGCTCAGATAGCGGTTCGGGTCGGTCGGCGGCGTGTCGTTTACGTACGTGCCCGCGTCCGTGATCAGCCAGATTGCCGGCCAGGTGCCGATCTCGTTGGGGAGCTTGGCGACCACATCGATCTTGCCCTACTCGGAGGCCTGGATCCCACGCGTACTCACGCGTCCTGACGTGTAGGCGACCCCGTGGCCGGCGGCGCCTGGCGGGCCTGCATGATCATCTGCCCGTTCTGGATCCGCAGATTCGCGGGGCTGTCGGTGGAGCTGGCGACCTCGTGGTTGTACCGGCCATCGGTCCCGCGGCCGAGGTCGATGCGCCACCCGGTCACCGGGCCGTCGGGCTGCGTGGTGAAGTCCTCGAGCCACGTGGGCGTCGGGCCGAATTCCGGCGCGCTGCGGTTGGCGAATCGCCGGGCTTGGGCCGGGGTCGGGTGGGTCGCCCGGGTTGGGGACTTGGCCTGCTCGATCCTGTACGCGCTGCCGGTCGAGCCGCCGCCGGCCGAGTACGGACCCGCAGCGGCGTCGTGGGAGGAGCTCAAGTGGAAGACCTGGTGCCAGATGATCCATCCGGCCACGATGAACACGAGCGCGTAGAACGCGAGCGCCAGCCGGCGGACGATGGTGACGCCGCGGCTCGGCGGTGGGCCTGGCGGTCCCGGTCCCCGGTCCCGGCGCCCGACGTCGTCGCGACCGCATCGTGTGCTCACCGGTCCCCGCCACCCGGCGCCGGGGATCGTCACGCGCACGCGGCCGTCGGGTCGGCCGACGCACAGACCGCCGATCCGGGTCGGCGGTGGTACCCCGCCAACGGTGCGGCAGGTGGCTTCGTGCGGCATGTCTTGCTGGGTCGTTCACGACGGCAGCTCGCGCCTTTAGGACGCTCGGTGGACCAGCCTCCTCCCGCCTCGCGGTGCGGGATACACCCGATCGGTGGGGGTCCGAGCAGGACCCGCGAGCGCGGCGCGCGGGTAGCCGCCGCGCGGCGCGCGAGCCGAACGAGTCGGCGGCTGCGCAGACCCCCGGTGCCGCCCCCGACACTACCCGGCCGGGTGCACGCACATCGCACCGCCGGCCCAGGCCGGGTTGGCGACGAGGCCGCGCAACGCCGACAGCGAGGTGGCCGCGGAAGTGACCCGCCAGTCGGCTTCCGTGTTGCGCGGGAACCACACGAGCCCCCGCACAGCCGGGAATTGGTCCGGGATGGTCTGTGCGAGCCGGTCAATCCGGTCCGCCTTCGACCCACCGAGCTCGGTCGAGGCGCTCCCTTCGATGATGATCGGCTTGGTGCTCAGGGCCGCCAGCGCAGCATCGGAGCGCCCGAAGATCTGGGTGGGAGTCAGCCAGCCGTCGGAGGTGACGGTGCCCCAGTTGTTGCCGTCCATGCCGACCCAATCGACATACCCGTCCCCGGGGTAGTGGGTCGAATAGATGCGTTGTGCGTTCCAGCCGGTGTTGGGATCCCAGATCCAGCCGACATTGGTGGCCCCGGCGGCGCGAGATAGGTCGACCACGTGCTGGTCGGCGGCCACGTACTCGGCCGGCGTGTTGCCGAGTTGCCCCGGCACCCAGGGCTCCCAAGACCCGTTCATCTCCGGGCCGAAGTTGATCAGAAACGGCGTGCCGGTCTGAGCGGCGGCTTGGGCGGACTGGGTGATGTCGGCATCCCACGAGCCGTCAGCGATCGCCGACGGCGCATAGGCCGGATGGGTCGGGTTGGTGGGGTCGAAGGGTTCCCAGGAGATGATCGCGGTGATCCCGCGCTGGGCGGTGCCCTGGACCTCGGTGCCCGAGAGTAGGCTCCCGTGCCACTGGCGGTACCACATCAGTTCATGCCCGGCGCCGCCGACCATGGCCGAATAACTGTCGAGTTCGCCCATGCCGTCAAACGGCGACGAGCTCGGCGAGACCCCGAGCGAGATCGGCGGGCCGGCTGCGCGACTGACCGGCACGGTCAGGTGCAGGGCAGCACGCGCGGTCGTCGGGATGTGCACGAGCGGGTTGGCGGCCGTACGCCGGACTGTGGCGCGCCGGTCCGTGACCGTCGTGCGCGCGCTGACTGCGCGGCACACCCGCACGCGCACCGTGCGGGTGGTGTGGGCATGCACGGCCGCCGACCGCAGCGGTGCGGCCTGGCGCTTGACAAGGACATGTTCGGTCACCGTGCGGCACACGACTCACCGGTGGGGGGGTGCATGGGCACCGAGCGCCGGTGCGCCCGTGCCGACAAGCACGCAGGCTGCGATAGCGGCAGCAACGACACGCGGGTGCCGGAGCGATGAGCACACACGGGCTGCGGCTCGGATGGGCCCGCACCCCGGAATCGACCGTCCCAGTGGCCGACTGAACGACGCGCCAGTCCATGAAATCTCCGTTGCAGATCCGACGCGCTGCACGGGCGACCGACTGCGCTTGACTGGGGTCTGATCGGATGCTGAGCGCCGACCGGCGCTCGGCGGGTGCCGGCGCAGCCCGTGCCGACCGGTTCCCCAACCGCGCAGGCAAGGTGCCAGACAACGGCGTCCGCCCGATACAAAGGTCCGGAAAACCCTCGACTTGAAGCCGCACCCCGAACGGATAGGGCACGCCGGAAAGCTCAACTTGCGGGGGGTAGGCGGCCGTCCGCCACATGGTCAGATTTCGTGTTACCGAAGTCTCATCGCGCTCGGAGCACGCTGCGTTCGTGCGCGTCTGAAGTATCCGTTTTACCGCCTCGGCTGATTGTGGTCGGCCACCAATGACCCCGCGACAACATTAGTCGCGTCTCTGTCCAGGAATGACAATCAAAGTGATCAGGAGTACCTCGGATGCGTACGCCCCAACCCGAATCCCGCGACACCAGTTCTGTGCGTCCGCCCGGAGCGACCCCCACGCGGAGGTCGCTCCGGCGCCTGCGAACCCGTAAAGTGAAGTTCAGCGCACTCGGTCTCGCCGCGCTTGGCGTGGCGGGTGGCTTCTTGGCCGCATCCGCGCTGGCGGCGCCGACGCCTGCGCCGCCGACACTCAACCTCAAGGTGCTGGTGATCGGGAACGGCTCGACTGATCCCACCACCGCGGCCTGGGAAGCGGCGCTCACCAGCGAAGGCGTTGCCTACACGGAGGTCGACGCGACGGGCACCGCCGGATCTGAGACGGTCACGCTGCCGGCGCTGACCACGGGGACGGTCGGCAACTTCAACGGCGTCGTCTTCACCAACTCGCCGAGCCTCCTCGCCGCCTCGGGACTGACGAGCCTCTACGCCTACGAGGCAAGCTACGGGGTGCGCCAGATCGATGGGTACGCGGTCGGTCCCCCCGGCAACACAGGCCTGACGGCCGTCGGGTTGACCGCCGCCACCTCCGGGGCCTTGGACGGCACGACGGGCACGCTGACGCCCGCCGGCCAGACCGCGTTTCCCGGGCTGGCGGGATCGGTCCCCTTTAGCACCGGCACGTTCGGCTACCCCTCCACGGTGAATACGGGCGCACCGTTTACCCCGTGGCTGGAAAATAGCTCGGCGCAGGTATTGGCCGGCCTCTACGTCCGTCCCACGGACGGGGTGTCCGAGCTCGCGCTGGCCTTCAACTACAACGCGGCCCAGTTGCAGTGGGAGATCCTGGCGCCGAGCCTGATCAACTGGGTGACCAACAACGCCCACCTCGGGTTGGAGCGCAACTACGTCGAGATGAACATCGACGACACCTTCACACCCGACGACGCGTGGGACCCCACGACCCACCAGAACGACTACAGCGATACGGATTCACTGCGCATGTCGCCGGCCGACGTGGTCTACGCGGCCCAGTGGTCCAAGGCCAACAACTTCCGCATGGATCAGCTGTTTAACGGTGGCGGTTCCGTCGCTGCCCAGAGCGGCGGCCTCGTCTATGCCGGCTCATCCAGCACTGCCACTTCGGACCCGCTGCTCGCCCAGTTCCAGGCGATCGACCCGTCGACCGGCAAGCCATACGCGGCTGACTTCGGCTGGCTCAGCCACACCTACGACACCCCCTACCTGGATATCGGCTGCGCGACCCAGAACTACATCGAGGCCGAGCTCAACCAGAACACCAGCTGGGCGGCGACGGCCCCGGGCGCGACGGCGGGCACCGGCGGCCTCGGCCTGACCGAGTCGACCGACACCGCAAACGCCCTCGGCTATGAGAACCCCCAGGTGTTCGTGCCGGGCAACCACTCCGGCTTCGCCGACCTGGTGCCGGGCAACCCGGCGACGGTCGACCCCCCAGACCTCGATCCCTCTACGGCCAGCACGACCGGCGGGACCCTCGCCGCCAATAGCTACCAGTACGCGGTGACCGACCAGTTCACGACCGGGCCGGCGGTCGGCACCAACGAATCACAGGCGTATGTCACCTCGCCGATCGCCGTCACGGGTACGACCGGATCGGTCACCCTCAACTGGCAGGCGATCTGCCACGCGGCGACATACAACATCTACCGCGAAGTGGCAGGGAGCGCCGTCTGGACCTACCTCGGTCAGTACACGCCGCCGACCACGACGGCCGATCCGACGGGTGGTTCGACGACCAACACCGCCGGCGGCGGCGAGGTGCAGCTGAGCTACACCGACACCGGCGCAGCGGGCACCGCTGAGCCGCTCGGGTGGGTGCCACCGACCACCGAAAACGCGGTCGAGGGGCCGTGGGAGCAGAACCCGAACTTCATTCCGGCGCTCCAGGCGGTCGGGATCACCGCGGTCGGGGCGGACGCCTCCAAGCCGTACCCCAACCCGCCCACGGCCACATTCGGCACGAACGGCATCCTGCCCGCCGGGAGCACCTACACCGGCACGGAGTACCCGGCGGCTGCGACCTTCCTCGAGCCCTACACCACCGGCGGCGGGGCGCAGGTCGCGCCGCGGCACCCGATCAACATCTACTACAACGCCTCGACCGAAGCCCAGGAAGTGGACGAGTACAACACCATCTACGGGGCGGGGCACACATTCGCCGACGTCGTCAACTCAGTCGTGTCGGGCATGCTCCAGAACATGCTCAACAACGATCCCCGGCCGACCTACGTACACCAGACCAACATCATGGGCCAGCCGCCCGCGGGTCCGGCGACCACCGGCACCCCGCCCGCGACGCTCGACACCGTCGGAGACGGGCTCCTGTACTCGGTACTGAACCCGCTCCTGGCCGACTACCACAGCTACTTCAGCGCCGCGACACCCTACGAGCAGCCGACCCTCGGCGCGATCGGCACGATCCTCGCCGATCAGTCCGCCTGGTCGACCGCCGTCAGCGCCGGGACGGTCAGCACGACCGATACCGGCGGGACCATCACGATCACCAACAACGGCGCCGCTAGCATGGCGGTTCCGGTGACCGCGCCGACGGGCACGCTGATTGAGCCCGCAGGCACCGCCTTCGGGACGGCCTACTCCGGGGCACTCTCGGACTGGGTCACCCTCGCACCGGGCCAGAGCGAGGTGCTCCAGGCGCCGGCAGCGCCGCACGTCACCACCCAGCCCACCAACCAGTCGGTGCTCGCGGGCGCGACCGCCACACTCACCGCGGCGGCGGCGGGTAACCCGGCGACGACCGTGCAGTGGGACGTGTCGACCGACAACGGGTCGACCTGGAACCCCGTCAGCGGTGCCACCAGCACGACGCTGACGCTCCCATCCGTCACGGGCTCGATGAACAACAACGAGTACGAGGCGATCTTCACCAACAGCGCCGGCAGCGCAACCAGCAACGCGGCCCTGCTGGCGGTAGGCCACACCATCCCGACGGTCACGCCGCCGACAGCGTCGGCGATCACCTTCGGTCAGACCCTCGCGAGCTCGACGCTCAGCGGAGGGACCGCCAGCGTCCCCGGGACCTGGTCGTTCGTGAACCCATCGAGCGTGCTGACCGCGGGCACGGACGCCAGCGTTCCCGTGATCTTCACGCCGACCGACACGTCCTCCTACGACACCGTGCCGAAGATGGTGAGCGTCACGGTCAGCAAGGCCACCCCGTACGTCACGACGCGTGACCAAGCCTCTGACCTACGGCCAGACGCTCGGCAACACGCCGCTGATCCTCACGGCGTACGCGGTCCGCGGCGGTGCGCCGTGCTGCGCGGCGGCACCGTCGTCATCCAGAACTCCACGTTCAAGCCGAACGCGGGCAAGGTGACGGAGACGGTGAGCTACATCCCCGCCGACAGCCTTGACTACAACGTGGTCACCGAGACCATTACGGTGACCGTCAACAAGGCGCACCCGAAGCTGTCGACGACCGTCCGGACGCACACGCCGACGGGCGGGAAGCTGATCTCGGTGCTGCTGTCCGGCCTGCAGAAGGGCGCCAAGGAAACCCTGGTCGTCCAGAACAGCCACGGCAAGACCCAGACGGTCCTGCACTTCGTAGCCAAGGGCGCGAGCGAGACGGTCACCATCAAGCTCGTCGGGTCGCACCACAGCCGCCTGGCGAAGGGCAACTACCGGCTCGTCATCACTCAGGGCGGGACCTCGAACACCTACGCGGGCTCCAGCTCGGTCAGGAAGTTCAAGATCGTCAAGTAGCACCGCGGTAACCGACGCCCCCCGGCGCGTGCGTGGCACGCACCGGGGGGCGCTCGCGTGTTCTGACGAGGTGGCCATCGCACGGAATTGCTCGGTGCGGAGCACGACCAGCGTCCTGGTGCAGCTCGGAGTCACTGCCGCTCCCGGCACGCGAGCGCCAGATCCTCGGGGCGCTTCGGCCCCAGCTCAAAAACCTGCAGGCCGCCCGCCCGGCATGCTCCGATCCGGGCGGCGGTGCCCCGGGATCGTCAGGCGTGCTTGGCGCTAAACGTCTCCCAGATGCTCTTGGCGCCCTTGTGCGGTGGCGATTGGCACGTGTTGGACGGCTCCCCGACGGTGCCGCTTGCCTTGGTACCAGCGAATTTGCCGCTGACGAGAATCTTCGCCGAGAACGGGCCCAAATGGCCGGTCGTCCACGCGGAGAAGGAGTGTGACTTGGACACGGTCATCTTGGCGACGTGCACCGCGTAGTTCGGGACGCCGCCGCCCGGCCCGCAAGCCCCGTTGTAGGTGACGGTCGTGGTGAAGTTCGTGACCTGCTTGTGGTTGGAGGACACCGAGAACGTCACGGGATTGCGTTCGCTCGTCGTCCCCTTCCACTTGCCCGACTTGGGGCTCGTCGCAGCAACCGCGACGACCGCCGTACCGACGACGACGGCTGCGCACGCAGCCGCGACGACACGATGCCGGCGCGAGTTCAGCATCCCCACACGCTCCTGTCGCCGATCTGGCAGACCTTGGCGGCGCCCGGTCCCCCGTGGCTACGCTAACCCAGATCCGCCGCGTCGAATAGGGCTGCAGGCGGCCCCGCCGGGCCACCTGCCGATCCCGGCAAGTGCTCGCTCTTCGCTCGATGGCGACCCGGATGTCAGGCAGCCCACCTCGGGCCCGTGTTCTGCGCCAACGCGAGATGCTCGAGCGCGTCGGCCGCGGGGTCGGCCCCGTCCCGGCCGGCGAAGACGGACGACCTCGCTTCGGCCGAGTTCCTGAATGACGCGGCGCCCAAGACGTCGTCGGCCGCCGCCGCGATGGCTGCGATCGAGGCGTCCCCAGGAAGTGCACGTCCGACGCCCCACTCCTCGATCAGCGCGGCGATCGGGGCCTGGTCACCGCCCTTGGCGGGAATGCAGACCATCGGCACGCCCGCGCGGATGGCGCGCATCGTCGTCCCATGACCGCCATGGCCGACGACGAGATCGGCCTGCGCCACGAGGGCGTCATGGTCGGCGAAGGCAACAACATGGGCGTTTCCCGGCGCAGACACCTCGTCCGGCTCGACCACGCCACCCAGTGTCGCGACGACGCGCACCGGCAGCGGCCGCTACGCGCGTCGAGTGCCCGCTGGAGCATCTCGGGTGAACGCTGCTCGGGCACCGTGCTGAAGCTCAGCATGACCAACGGCCGGTCGTCGTCGTTGCTCCACGGCAACTGGACCGAGTGCGTGCCGGCCACAGCCCCGAGCACCGGCGCTCCATGGCGGACGTTCGGCCACGGGACCGGTGGCGCTCCGTCGAACTCCGGCAGAGCGTTCACGTGCACAAGCTCGCGCTCACCCCAGAGGGCGTCCAGGAATGGCAGTGGTGCGAAACCGGCTCGCTCGCGCGATTCACTCTGCATTGCGAAGTTGCCCCGCCACATCGGCAGGCAGTTGTTCAGGAACGTGTGGAGCATCACTGCCGTCGGCCGACCGAAGCGCGGCGCGACCGCCAGAGCGGCGCTGAACATGGCGTCCACGACGACGACGTCCGGGTGCTCTCGTGCGACGACCCCGACGAGTTCCTCGCCCACCAGGCCGGAACTCGTGTACCCGAAGACGGTCGGGAGCGGGTTCGACGCGTACCGGTCAAGGGCCGTATACGACTCGGCGAGCTCGGTCGCCTGCACGCCCGCAGCCTCGACCCGCCCGATCATGTCGGGCCGGCCGAAAAAGTGGACCGAGTGGCCCCGCTCGTTCAGTGCCCGGGCGATGCCGAGGCTCGGCGGCAGGTTTCCGCCCCCGTCCCAGCATGCCCATAAGAACGCAGCCACAGCACTACTCCTCGTTTGCGAAGGCAGGTATCGCGGCCTCACACAGGCCCCGGACAATCGCTTCCGCCTCGTCGCGCGGCAGACCCATGTCCCGCCGCAGCAGCTTCCAGACGTACACGTCCGTCGCCGCAATCAGCGCGAGAATCGTCCGCTCACGCCGCCGGTCCGCCGCGGGCGGCAGATACGGTGCGAAGACACGCTCGACCCAGTGCCGGTGCCCCTGGCGCCCCAGCGCGGTGACTTCGGCGAATCCGGCAACGCGGTGCTCGTCGGCAAGGATGCCGATGATCCGGTCCCCGATCGCCTCGTAGTCGTCGAACAGGCCCCGGACGGCCGCACCGACACTTTCCGGCATGACGGCGCGGTGCTGCTCGGCCTGACGTAGCGAGCCGAGCGCCGCGACCAACAGGGCGTCCTTGCTACCGAACGCCCGGAGGACGGTCTGAACGCTCACGCCCGCGGCGGTGGCCACGGCGTCGAGGGTCACGCTTTTCGCAGGGGCGTCGAAGAGTGCCCGCGTCGCGTCCAATATGCGCTGCCGCGTGACGGCCGCCTGGGCGGACCGGAGCTGCATCGAATAGGGCCGCGAAGTTTTCATGTCAGTGACGTTGACACCATTCGCTATTCGTGTCAATGCGATTCACATGAAAAGTTTGGATCGGTGACCCGGCCACGCCTCCTCTCGGCTCACGAAGCGCGCATTAGCCTGCCGTCACGTCGATGATGAGTTGTGCCGCCTCGACCGGTACGTCCAGTTGGGGGCAATGGCCGACCTCATCGAGCAGCACCCATTCGGCCTGGGGGAACATCTCGCGGTAGCGCACCGCGGCCGCTGGCCACGGCAAGAGGCGATCCTCGGCGCCCCACACCATCCGCAGCGGACAGGTGATCCGGTCGGCATCCAGTGGGTATCCCACACGCACCGCGAAGTCGATCATCTGGGGCGCCGCCTGGCATGCCGCGATCCCGACTATTTGGTGGGCGATGAGCTCGGCCGGGATGTGCTCGGGGTTGGTGACGATCAGCTCGGTCGCCCGGCGTCGCCCGACCTCGGTCGCGACGATGCGCGCGGCGTTCGGCGCGGCGAGCTGAAGCGCGGCCTGCAGCGGGCCGAACGCCCGGATCACGTCGTCGAAGGCGGCGTCTCCGGGCGTCCATCCGCCCGCCGGGGCAAACGCCGTGACCGACTCCGCCCGTCCCCGCGCGGCGAGCGTCAGAGCCAGGTAGCCGCCCAGCGAGTTGCCGACAAGATGCGCCGTCGGAAATCCTGCTGCGTCCATCGCACGCTCGATCTCGTCGGCGACGAGATCGTGGGTCACGGTGCCCGTCGGACGCGGCCCGCCGGTGTGGCCGGCAAGCGTCGGCGCCAGCACGTCGTGATGCCGGGCGAGCGTGGGCAGGACCAGTTCCCAGGTTCTCCACGTGTCGGTGAATCCGTGCAGTAGGACCAGTGGCGGACCGGATCCGGCCCGGTGGTATGGCGTAAACAGCGACGGCACGCCGTTCAGGGTAGTCGAGCCGGGGTGCGTGTTCGGCGCGCGCTCACCGATCCACTCGCGATACGCACGCCGCCCGACACGGGCGGCGTGCTCCGCGGTTTATGGATCGAGCCGGAACGGCGGGTACTCGTCGGTGACCATGAGAAACGCGTAGGCGAAGACCCGCGACGCCCAGCGCATGACACCCTCGACGTACACAAACAGACCCCTCGGGTCCCGCCCGGTAAACAAGATCGCAAACCACGCGACGATGATCGCGACCCATGCCGCGATCACCAGGAAGAAGAGAATCACGTAGTGCGGGATCGCCAGAAGCCACTTCACCAGCGGCTTCCAACGTGTCAGCTCGCGCCGCACATCCGGGTATGAGTAGTCGAGGTGCACGAACTGATGCTCGTCCGTGGACGGGTAGGTGTCGGCCATGAGTGCCAGGAACGCGGCGATGCGCGTCGTGAAGCGCTGCAACTCAAGATTCCAGTCGAACCACCAGCGCGGGTACTTGGCACGAAACAGGATCATCAGCGCCGGCCCGAAAATCAGGATCCCGCCGACCCCGACAGTCAATGACGTCGTCTGTACCGCCCCCTGGGTCGACGTGCTCCAGGACGCGGCGGCGCCGTCGACCGTGCCGGCTACGATGAGGATGGGAATCGCCACAAAGATCCGGAAGAACGTCGTGACGCGGTTGAGGTTGCGATTGGGGTAGTCCACCGCGAACTGCACCGGGTACGGGCTGGGCTCCATCGGACACTCCTGAGGTGCGATCGTGGATGGGTGCCCGGCGTGCCGCAGCGGGCGGACCCGACGTGACCGACCCTCCTGACCCCGAGGCTCCCGCAACAAGGACCCCGCACAGCGCCGGTGCCCGCGCCGTGTACCGGGGCAGGTCAACGCGGTGCGGCGCTGCGCGGGGTCCTCTATCGGGTTCGCCCGCCGCAGGGCTGGTCCTGCATCGATCCCCTCCGCGCCGGCGAGTCGCCGGTCCATGTGCGCGGCGGAGTACAACCGAGATAGGGCGTCCGGACCCCGCGACGGCGCCCCACCGACCACCCCAGGCCAAGGAGACGCCATGGATCGCGAACGCCACACGGGAAAGGTGGCCGTCGTCACCGGCGCCGGCAGCGGCATCGGCCGCGCGACCGCGCTGCGTCTCGCCCAGGAGGGCGCTCACGTGATCGGCTGCGACGTCAACGCCCCGGCGCTCGAGGACACCCGCATGCAGTTCGCCGCCGACGGCGTCCATGCGACGCTGGTGACCGCCGACATCACCCGGCAGGATGACGTTGAGCGCCTCGTCCAGGCGGCCGGCCCGCGCATCGACATCCTCGCCAACGTCGCCGGGATCATGGACCACTTCATCCCCTTGGGCGAACTCGACGATGCCACCTGGACACACGTCCTCGACGTCAACCTGACCGGCGTCATGCGCCTGTCGCGCGCGGTACTGCCCATCATGGAGGCCGCGGGCGGCGGCGCCATCGTCACCGTCGCCTCGGAGGCCTCGCTCGGCGCAGGCTGCGCCGGGGCGACCTACACCACCTCAAAGCACGCGGTCATCGGCCTGGTCAAGCACATCGCCTACTTCTACGGGCCCAAGCAGATCCGCTCGAACGCCGTGCTCCCCGGCGCGGTCAACACCGGCATCGGGGCGACGGCCGATCCGCGCTCCGGATGGGCCATGCAGCGCGCGATGCTCGCAATGGCCACGATGCCCGAGGCCGCCGCCGAACCCGATCAGATCGCCACGCTGATCTCATGGCTCGCCAGCGACGAGGCCTCCAACGTCAACGGGGCCCTGGTGACCGCGGACGGCGGCTGGGCTGCGGCCTGAGCCCGCGTGACCGGAACTCCGGCCGCGCCCTACTCGGGCCGGCCGAAGTTCCGGACCGCAAGGGTCAAAAACACCAGCGCGAAGGCGATCACGATGCCGAGCTCCGCGGCCATCGACAGCGGATGCCCGAAGATCGTCACGGTCGTCGGAAAGCGCAGCTGGGCCGCCTTCGGCATGGACTGCGCCGAGAACACCACCTCGCGCAACGGGGCGATCGCATAGGTCAGCGGATTGATCCGGGTCAGAAACGGCCAACCACGACGGGAGCCCGGTCAAGCGGGAACATCGCACCCGACAGGAACAACATCGGGAACAGCACCAGCTGCATGACGACCTGGAAGCTCTCGATTTTCTCGATGCGGCTGGCGACGAACACCCCGAACCCCGTCAGCGAGACCGACATCAGGAGCTCGATCAGGATCACCTGCACGACGACCAGCGGGCGTCAGATTGACGCCGACAAGCGGCGCGAGGATCAGCATGATCGTGCCCTGCACGGTGGCGATGCTGGCACCGCCGGCGGTCTTGCCGAGCACGATCGCCGGTGCGATTCACCGGCGCGACGAGCATCTCGCGCAGGAAGCCGAACTCGCGGTCCCAGACGATCGACATGGCCGAGAAGATCGACGTGGTGACGACGCTCATCGCCACGACGCCCGGGAACACGAACTTGGTGAAGTCGAAACCGGCCGTCGTGCCGACCAGCGGCGAGAGGCCGTAGCCGAGCACGAACAGGAACAGGATCGGCTGGACGAACCCGGACAGGATGCGCGAGCGTGTGCGCGTAAACCGGATGAGTTCGCGGCGCCACACCATCGCCGCCGTGCGGATCTCGTTGTGCAACGAGTCCCGTTCGTCGACGAGGTAGACCTGGGCTGTCGGTCGGTCAAGCGTGGTCACGGACCCTCCCTAGCGTCGGCGCGCGGCCCAGGCCCGCACCATCTGGCTGTGGCCCGATCCCGAGTCCTGGCGGATCTCGCGGCCGGTGAAGTGCAAGAACACGTCGTCGAGTGTCGGGCGGTGTACGTGCACGCTCTGCACGGGAACCCCAACGATCGCGATCAGACCCGGCACCTGCGACTCACCGTCGGCGACCGAGACGACGATGCCCTCGTCGCGGCGCAGGAACTCCAGCCCCGCGGCCTCGAGGGCGCGCACGGCCGCGGCGTCGTCGCTCGTGTGCAGCTCGACCGTGTCCGCACCGACGGTTGCCTTGAGCGCGGCCGGCGTGTCGAGCGCGACGATGCGGCCCTCATCGATGATCGCGATCCGGTCCGCGTACTCGGCCTCTTCCATGTAGTGGGTCGTCAGCAGCACCGTGACCCCCTCCTCGTCGCGCAGCCGCAGCACGTCCTCCCACATCAACGCGCGCGTCTGCGGGTCGAGGCCGATTGTCGGCTCGTCGAGGAACAGCACCGCCGGGGTGTGCAGCATCCCGCGGGCGATCTCCAGGCGCCGCGCCATCCCGCCCGAGTACGTGGACACCAGGTCCCGGCGGCGATCGCTCAAGCTGACCAACGCCAGCACGCGGTCGATGCGCGGGCGGACCAGGGCGGCCGGCATCCGGTAGAGGACCGCATGAAAGCGCAGGTTCTCCTCGGCGGTGAGCTGTTGGTCGAGCGTCTGTTCCTGGAACACCAGCCCGATTCGGCGGCGGACGGCTTTGGGCTGCGCGACGACGTCGCACCCGGCGACATGGGCCGTTCCCGAGGTGGGCCGCGCCAGCGTGCACAGCATCTTGATGGTCGTCGACTTGCCGGCGCCATTGGGGCCGAGCAGCGCGAAGACCTCGCCTGTGCGGACGGAGAAGCTCACGTCGCGGACGGCCTCGACGTCACCGTAGCGCTTGGACAGACCCAGCACCTCGATCGCGGGGACGTCGGCGTCGACGTGGGCCAGTTGCGCTGCAAGATCCGCCGTGCTCATGGGCTCACCTCCGCCAAGACCGCGGCCGGCGCACCGGCGCCAGAGCGACGATGCGTCCACCTCCCTAAGGGTAGACCACCCGACCGGGCACGGCGCGGCCGGGTACCCCGCGCGATCGCCCGCACACCGCGCACGTTCTGGGCAGGCGCACCCATACCCGTGATCGCACTGGCGGCGCGGGCCCGACTCGGGGTGGTCGACCGCCGGCGCGCGGCGCTCGCGGCCATCGCGTCCGCAAACGACGCGCCGAGCGGACGCGCCAGGATGGACGCGGCCCAGAACGCGACGATCGGGTTCAGCCCGTGGCGGGCGTACCGCGCCCACGGGATCAGGATCGCGATCGCACACGGCACCCCGGGGGCGAAGTCGCCAAGATGCGGCGGCGTGGCGGTCATCTGCCCGGTCGCGGTGCCGAGCGCGAAGCTCGCCGGCACCGCCGCCCAGTACGAGCGCTCGCGCCGCGGCGAGTCGATGCTGCGAGTCGACAGCGTGCCTTCGCCGCGGCACCGGGCCACGAAGATCGCCGCGAGCGCGTCCGCGACCACGACCGTCGGGACCGGGGACGGTACGCCGAACCCGACGTGCACCACGTCGGCGACCATGGTGGCGAACACGCTGACCATCACCACGACCAACCAGTCGATCCACGGCACCTAACGCGGGGCGCCAAGCTACGTGGCCGACGCGGCGATGAACGCGATCAACCCCATGAGCACGGCGACCGGGCGAACAGGTGTCTGACGAGGACGTCCGAGACCACCTCAGCGATTCCGGTGGTCAGGATCTTGGTGACCCAGATCAGGGCGGTGATGTCCGGAACCTTCACGAACCCCGACCGGTGTACCGGGACGTGGCGGCTGCCTCGGGCGGAGCCCGTGCGGCGAGTGCTCGTGCCGAAGTGATCCCTGCGTGGCTCGGCGCGGCGCCGCTCGGACTGCAGTCGGGTCCGCGGCGCACACGGGGGCGGCGGGTGCGGCCGGCGACGCGCTATGCGCCCGGCGCGGGTCCGGCGTCCGTGCGGGCATCGGCCGCCCGAAATGCCGTCCTCGCCGCATCAACCGCATTCATCGCGGCCGGGAACCCGCCGTAGAGCGACATCTGGATGATCACCTCCACGATCTCCTGGCGCGTGACGCCGACCGCGAGCGCGCCCTCGATATGGGCGACCAGCTGGGGCTGCGCGGTGCCGAGCGCCACGAGCGCCGCCACGGTGGCGAGCTGCCGGTCCCGTAGCGATAGCCCGGGGCGCGCATAGACTTCGCCGAACCCGAACTCGACGATGTACCGCGCAAGATCCGGGGCGATATCGGACAGCTCGGCGACCAGGGCGGCGCCCCCGCCGGCATGGATCTGGTCGAACAGCTCGGATCCGCGGGCAAAGCGGTCGTCCATCTGGGTCTCCTGGCTCGGGTGTCCGTCCGCGGACTCTACGGCCTCGATGCCGCTGTGGTACCGGAATCCGGGTGCCGTGCGCTCACGCTGCGCCATGTGGACCCCACAGGCGTGTTAAGCGCGATCGCGCCCTCGTCGATGCAGTGCTGGCACCTGTTGCAGTCCGTGAACCGAATGTAAGCGGATTGTGAGGAATGCTGGGACCGATCGACGCTCGCATCGAGTTTCCAACCCGATTGCCGATGTCGGAATTGGATCGCGAACAGCCCCGAGAAAGACAAGGAGTACCTCCATGTCCCCTCTCAGACATACCCGACACCTCTCACGTCGACATCGCATCGCAGGCCTGGTGGCCGCGGTCGGGATCGTGGCGACGACCGGATTGACGGGCGCCGCGATGGCGAGCACGGGCACACGGACCAGTGCGACGACCACCAAGGCCTCGCCGAAGTCCTCGACCGCCAAGGGCAAGAAGTCGAAGAGCGGTCACGGCGCCACCGGGTCGACCGGGTCCACGGGCTCGACCGGACCGACCGGGTCGACCGGACCGACGGGCTCGACCGGACCGACGGGGTCGACGGGATCCACTGGGCCGACAGGGTCGACCGGGTCCACGGGCTCGACCGGATCCATCGGGCCGTCGGGCCCGGCCCCCGCGGGATCGTGGTGGGTCCCAAATGGATCGGTTCCGATGCCCTACCAGTATGAGCTCGACCATCCGCTGAGCCTGACGAGCGCTGCGGATATGGGCACCGACGCCAAGACGTACACGGGCGCCGCAGCGCCCGCACCCGTCGTGTACGACATCGACGGGTTCGACAACCCCGCCTCGACGGTCGCCGGACTGCACGCCCTTGGGGCGCGCGTCATCTGCTACCTGAGCGCGGGGAGCTACGAGAACTGGCGACCCGATGCCGCGAGCTTCCCGCCCGGGTTGCTCGGCGCCAGCGACGGCTGGCCGGGTGAGCAGTGGCTCAACATTTCTCCGTCCGGACCCTACTACGCGCAGCTACAGGCAATCATGCTGGCCCGCGTGCAGATGTGCGCGTCGAAGGGCTTCGACGGTGTCGATTTCGACAACATCGACGGCTCGGAGAACTCGACCGGCTTTACGATCACCACCGCCGAGGACAACCAGTACGTCGAGTGGCTCGCCGCCACGGCACACTCGCTCGGGCTGGCTGCGTTCCAGAAGAACTACGTGGACCAGTCGGCGGTGCTCCAGCCGTACTTCGATGGCGTGATCGACGAGCAGTGCTTCCAGTACAACGAATGCGGCGAGCTCCAGCCGTACCTGAGCGCACACAAGCCCGTCCTGGAAGCCGAATACAGCACGTCCCCGGCGAGCTATTGCCCGACGGCGAACCTCGACAACATCAATTCGGTCCTCTTTGACCTCAACCTCGACGGGGCTGTGCGGGTGACCTGCCGCTGACCCCGTCGCTCCGTGCGCGACGCCGGCCCCGCGGCACGCGTGGGGCCGGCGCCATCGAGCACCGCCTCGCCCTCCCGCCCGGCGCGTCTGATATATCGCCCTTGCAACACATCGCGCCGGTGCGGACGAGATCCTGGAGAATGGCATTCGCAGACGCCCGATAGCTCATCGCTTCCCACGGCGGGGCCCACTGGCCGCCACCGTGGTGGCGTGCCTGACTGCGCTCCTGGTGGCGGCCCTGCTGGCGACCTCGCCCGCACCGCTCAGCGCGGCCAAACGCAAGGTCGTCCGTCCGAAGGTCATCCCGCACTGGGTACCCGACGCCCGCACCTCGTGGCAGTGGGAGATCGACCACCCGCTTAACGTGCACAGCGCGAGCGACATGGGTACCAACGGCACGCTCTATACGGGGGCCCGAGCGTCGGCGCCGCAGGTGTACGACATCGACGGGTTCGACAACACGGCCGGATCGGTGAACCTGCTGCATCGCGAGCACAAGCGGGTGATCTGCTACCTCAGCGTGGGGACCTGGGAGAGTTGGCGCCCGGACGCGTCGACGTTCCCCGCCGCGCTGCTCGGCAACGCGGACCCCGGCTGGACGGGCGAGCGATACCTCGACATCGGTCCGAGCCCCTATTACGGCAAGCTGCAGGCGATCATGTATCGCCGCCTGGAGATGTGCCGGAGCAAGCATTTCGACGGCGTCGAGTTCGACAACATGGACGTCGCGGAAAACGACAGCGGGTTCAACATCACGATCGCCCAGGACAACGCGTACGTGCGCTGGCTCGCCGCCAAGGCCCACTCCCTCGGGCTCGCCGCGGGCCAGAAGAACTACTTCGACCAGTCCGGCGCGCTGGTGCATTCCATGGACTTCATGATCTCCGAGCAGTGCTTCCAATACGACAACTGCGACCAGGTCGCGCCTTACCTGCGGGCCCACAAAGCCGTGTTCGAGGCCGAGTACCGGGACCAGGGTGCGAACCCAAAGGCATACTGCCACGCCTCCAACCGGCTGAACCTGAACACCGACGAGTTTGTCACGAATCTCGACGGCAGCCTCCGGGTGACCTGCCGCTGATCGTCTCCGCGCGCTAGGCCCCGGCCGGGTACGCCACTGGGGGCGGTGCGTCGCCACTATTGGCCAGGACCTGGGCGAGCAGCGCCTGCGGGCTCGTGCCGCCGAGCACCCGCAGACGCGCCAGGCGGTAGGTGTCGGCAGGGCTGCCCCACCCGAAGATCACCGTGGTCGACCCGAGATAGCCGGCGGCCTTGACCATGGCGACGACCCGCGAGTCGTAGTGACCTGACGGATAACAGAACCAGTTGACCGGTACCCCGTAATCGCGCCGGATGCGCTGGCGCGACACCGTGACCTCGTAGGTGAGCCGTGCCGCCCCGAGCGTGGGCAAATCGGCGTGGGTAAACCCTTGCGTGTCGAGCTCCCACCCGGCCGCGACCATGCCGCGGACCTGCTTGGGGCTGAGCCCCTGCGGGGCGTGCAGCGACAGCTGCAGGTTCAAGACCGCGATCCAACCCATGGCCCGCAGGATCGGCAGGGCTTCGCTGTACTGGGAGGCATAGCCGTTGTCGAACGTGATGATGATCGGATGCGCCGGCAGCTGGGCCCCGTAGCGCCAATAGGCCCATGCCTGATCGAGGCTGATCGCCCGGAAGCCGGCGCGCTGGAGCGCGTGCATCTGGCCGGCGAACTCGCTCGGCGCCACCCACAACCCCGGGAAGGCCGCGCTCGCGCTCGGCGCCTGAATCACGTGGTACATCAGGATCGGGATGCGGCGGGTCCCGGGGGAAACGGGCGGGGACGGCAAGAACTGCGGCGAGGCCGGTGCGGACACGACCGCCGTGTCTGCCACCGAGGCCGCGGTATGTGACGCACTCCCCGACCCACCGAGGGCGATCCGAATGAGCAGGCCGGCGAGCAGTACCCCGGCGACGGCGAGCAGCGCGAGCCGACGCCGGCGTTGGACGCGGCGGCGCGCGGCGCGCCGTGCGATGCTCTGTTCGCGATCCATTCTGCGCGCAGGATAGCGATCTCGAGGCGGTGGCCCGCCGATCCCACCCGGAGGTGCGGCCTGGAGCCCGGGAGTGCCCTACCCTGTAACTGTTCTGGAGGTCTCGCCACAGCGCAGACCGCCGCATCGTCGCCGGCACCGCGTTCCGCGGACGCCACGCACCAACCGAGTCTGATCCCAAGGCCACCATCCGCATGCGCACCCTGTCTCGCTTCCGCTGGCTGATTGCGATCGCAAGCGCGCTCGCCCTGCTGGTCCCGGTGCCCTTCGCCGCGGCGCTCGCCGGTGGCGGCAGCTCCGGATTCGGCGGCGAGGGAGGCTTCGGCGGGGGCGGGTTCGGCGGCGGCGGGTTCGGCGGCATCGGCGGGGGCGGGTTGGGTGCAGGGGGCATCTACATCGGCGCGCTCTCGCCCGTGACGATGGGGGTGATCGTGCTGGCCGTGCTCGCGATCATCGCGTTCATCGCGCTGCGGACGGCCTGGATGGCCGAACAGGTGCGGGCGGCGCGACGCCGGCGTGCGCAGCGGGACCGTCAGATACACAGCGTGGCGCTCGACGCGGCGATGGTCGAGCCGATCTTCGACCCCGACGCGGTCCACCATAAGGCGGCCGACCTGTTCGTCGAGATCCAGGCGGCCTGGACCGACCGCGACCGCGGCCGGCTGCACCAGATCGTCGGCCCGGACCTGATGGTCGAGTGGGAGCGCCGGCTGGACGATTTCGACCGGCGCGGCTGGCACAACATCGTGCAGGTCCTTGAGGGTCCGACCGTGCAGTACATCAGCCTGGCGAACCACGGCGAGCGCGAGCTGGACCGCGTGGTGATCTTCATCGAGGCGGTCGTCTCGGACTACGTGCAGGTCGATCGCAGCGGCATGATCCTCACCCACGACAGCGGCAGCTCGCCGCGGACGCGTGTCGGCGAGTACTGGACGCTCGCACCCAGCGAGGACCATTGGATGCTGGTCTCGATCGAGCAGCCCGCCGAGGGCGAATATCACTTGCACGAACGCCCGATCCCGCGCCCCGAAGACGACGAGCACCTGCGCGACGACACGTTCCTGGCGATGGCCGCGGCCGACAAGCTCCCGGAGGGTTTCACGCCCGCCAACCTGGTCAACGTCGAGTTCGCCGACGATGCCCGCGCAGCCGCGCTCGATCTCTCCCTGGCCGATCCCCGGTTCTCGCTCGATGTCCTGGAGACGTCGGTGCGCCAGGTCATCGATGCCTGGTCGCAGGCCGTCGACGGTGCGGACACCCCGCTGGAGGCCGTCGCGACCCGCGATGCGGTCGATCAGCTCCTGTATGACAGTGACGTGCGCCGGGTCACCCGCGTGGTGGTGCGCGGGCCGATGGTGCGCCAGGTCAAGGTGGCCCAGCTGGATGTCAACCATCAGCCGCCGCGGATGCGCGTCGACGCGGAGCTCGGCGGCTTCCGCTACGTCGAGGACCGCGACACGGTCGCCGTCGTCGAGGGCAGCAAGACGCGTCCGAGCGCGTTCACCGAGCAGTTCACGCTCGAGTTGGTCGACGGATCGGCGGCGCGACCGTGGCAGGTGGTCTCCGCAGCAAAGCTGCCGGGCCAGCTCAAGAGCGAGCGTCGCTAGCCGACCCCCGCCTATGCCGGGCTCGGCCCATCAACCGGATGACCCGACGCTGACGTCGGCCCCCGGCCGCCGGTGCCGCCGCAGTCCACACCGCGGCGCCGGCGGTCCGCACCTCCGGGAGGACCCATGCCCGCCTCGCCCGCCCGCGCGCCGGGGATCGCGCGCAGCTCCTACGCGCGGATCACCGACGACCTGATCGCCCTGCTCGACGCCGGGGTCGTGCCATGGCGACGCCCCTGGACCGCCCGCGGCCCATGCAACCTGGTCAGCCGCCGGCCGTATCGCGGCATCAACGTACTCGTGCTTGCGTGCCAGGGCCGCCCGTCGCCCTGGTGGCTGACCTACCGCCAGGCAACCGGGCTCGGCGGGCGCATCCGCGCCGGTGAGCGCGGGACGCAAGTCGTGTTCTGGCGGGTGATCGATCCCGACCCGGACGGAACCTCGGGATCGGGCCGGCGCGGGGTCGTGCTGCGGGCCTACACCGTCTTCCATGAGAGCCAGTGCGAGCTGCCCGAGGGTGTCGTGCCGCCGGAGGCCGAGGCCCGCCCAGGGATCCGGTCCTGCGATGAGGTCCTCGGGGCCATGCCCGATCCGCCGCATGTGGTGGCCGGCAGCGACGTCGCCTGCTACCTGCCCGTGACCGACACGGTGCACGTCCCGCGCCGGGCGGACTTCGCACAGCCCGAGGCCTACTACGCCACGCTGTTTCATGAACTGGCCCACGCAACGGGCCACCCGCTGCGGCTAAACCGCTCGGCGCTCGTGACGCCCGCACCCTTCGGCTCACCCGACTACTCGCAGGAAGAACTCGTCGCCGAGATGGCCAGCGCGTTCGTCTGCGGGGCGACGGGAATCGCTCCGGCAACGCTGACCGCGAGCGCCGAATACATCGCCGGATGGCTCCAGGCGCTCCGCGCCGACCGGCGTCTGGTCGTCGTGGCCGCGGGGCACGCGCAGCGCGCGGCCGACCTGATCCTCGGCGTGCCGGCGCCCGGAAGTCCGGGCGGATCGTGCCGATGAGCGCCGTCACCGGGGTCGCGCGCGCACCACGGCCGCGCCCACCGGCCGCAACACGCAGTAATCTGCGTCCTCGTGACCACGGTGTCAGGCATATCCGGCGCAGGCGACGGCGCGCCGCCTCCCAAGGTCCGCTACTTCAAGACCCCACGCAAGCGGCGCCGCTGGCCGTGGGTGATCTTCTACACGGTCTGGGTGGTGCTCGGCGTCGCAACCGCCCTGGTCTGGGGCATCGACCGGGCCGCGCAGCACCTGCTCGACCAGATCAGCCCCAACAACGCGACCGTCAGCGCAGCGCGCAAGGTCTTGATCACGCCGACGGGACCGGACACCACGTTCATCATCCTCGGCAGTGACAACCGCTCCTGGGTCGCGGGGTCGGAGAACCTCTCGGACTCGATGATCCTCGTGCGCCTGGACCCCGCCAACAACCTGATCTCGATCATGTCGGTGCCGCGCGATCTGGCGGTCGTGCTGCCCGGGTATGCAAACTTGGGCACGGTGAAGATCAACGAGGCCTACGAGCTCGGCGGCCCCCAGCTGGCGATCCAGACCGTCGAGCAGACCCTCGGCGTCCCGGTCAACCACTACGTGGACGTCGGCTTCGAAGGCTTTTTCCAGATCGTCCAGCACCTGGGCGGCCTCTACACCCAGGTCGACCGGCGCTACTACAACGCGGCCGGCGACGGTTACTCGCCGATCGATCTCCAGCCCGGCTACCAGATCCTCAACGGCAACCAGGCGCTCGAGTTCGCACGCTTCCGCCACACCGACACCGACATCGTCCGCGCGGCGCGTCAGCAGCAGATCATCCTCGACCTCAAGCGCCAGGCCAGCGAGAAGCTCGGGATCACCGACGTCCCGTTGCTGCTCAACACGATCGCCGGCAGCATCCAGACCGACGTCCACAGCCTCTCCGAGCTGATCGGCATCGGCCAGTTCCTGATCGGCCTCCCGCACGGACGGATCTTCCACACGACCCTCCAGGTCAGCTTCGATACCACGCCGGGCCAGCCCGCCTTCGACCTCGCCTCCCCGCAGCAGATCCAGCAGTCGGTCTACGCCTTCATGAACCCCCAGGCGGTGGCCGGAACGCAGATCGCCACCAAGACGGTGACGGTCCACACGACACCCGCGACGAAGTCGTCCGGAACGTCCACCGCCGCAGCGAAGGCCGCCAAGGCAAAGCTCGCGGCGGCGGCGAACGCGATCCCGAGCGGGCTCGTCGTCGATTCGGCACCCGCGGCAGCGCTCCGGGGCCTCGGCCGAACCGGGCTGCCGCTCCTGGTGCCGTCATTGCGCGATGGCAACTCGCAACTCGACAGCGTCGAGCCGGTGCGCGCATACACGATTCCCGGCGGCCCTGGCGCCGGGTGGGCGTCGGTCGTCGAGGTGTTCGCCGACGGCGACCAGGCGGGCAGCTACTACGACGTCCAGGAGACGCGCCTGCCGGGCCCGCCGGTCATGCAAGGCCCCACGAGCAAGATCTACGCCGGCAAGCGCACCTACGACCTGTTCCAGGACGGATCGGTGCTGCGCTACGTCGGCTTCTGGCAAAACCAGACCTGGTATTGGATCTCCAACACGTTCTCCGGCGCGCTCACCCCGGCCGAGATGGTCGGGATCGCCGCAAGCCTGGAGCCCGCCGCCGACGCGGTCGCCGCACCGAAGGGCGTCGGGCTGCTGACCCGCGGCCTGGGCTAGCGCCACCCGCCGCACCGGCGCGCCCCCTCACCGAGCGCGCCCGCACCATGTGACACCCAGATGCGGTGTCACCCAGTACAGCCGACGACGGCCTGGGCCGCCCGATGAGGACACTTGTCGCGGTGATGGTCGTCTGCGGTGCGGTGTGCGTCGCCCCGTTGGCGTTCGGCGGGATCATCGTGACCGCGCTCGCCGTCACGCTCGCCGGCGCCCCCCCGAGCACCGGCAGGTCGGCCTGCGCCGCGACCGCACCGAACGGGTCGCCGTCTGTCCAGGCCGACGAGATCGACGCGTGGATCGTCCGCGAGGTTCCCGGCAGTCCGATGGCCGGCATCGGCCCCGCGATGGTCGCCGAAGCGGCGGGCACGGGCCTGGACCCACGGCTGCTGGCGGCGATCGCGCTCCAGGAGACCCGCCTGGGCACCGCCGGCGGCGGACCCGCGGTCGACAACCCGCTTGGCCTCGGGCCCGGACTGGCGTTCCCGAGCTGGGCGGCGGCGATCGCCCTGGCGGTCGCCACGCTCGCCAGGATGCACGCCGCCGGCGCCCAGACGATCGCCGAGATCGCGGTGCACTGGGCCCCCGTCGGCGCGACCAACGACCCGACCGGGCTCAATGCCAACTGGGTCGGCGGCGTGTCCGCCGCCTACGCCGCACTCGGCGGCGATCCGGCCGGTCCGGTCTTCGGCCACGCGGCCGCCGTGAGGTGCCTGCAAGGTGCCCGGGCGAGTTCCTCGTGAGCGGTCCCGGCGTCGACGGGGAGCACACGGTCGACCGGCCGGCCGACAGGTCGTATGCTCGCCACACGGACGATGCCTCCCCCGCTGGCGCATCTGCAGGCCCAGCAAGTGGTACCGGACCGGTGACGACGATCACACCCCATCCAGCGGATCCCGCACAGCTGCGGCGTATCGACGAGATCTTCGCGGCGCGCGGCGCATCGCTCGTGCGCGCGGCGCACGCGCTGACCGGGAGCCGCCACGATGCCGAGGACCTTCTGCAAGAGGCGTTCGTCCGCGCGGTGGCACGACCCGAGGTGTTTGACGGCCGCAGCGACGGGGAAGCCGCCGCCTGGCTGTGGATCGTCATGCGCAGGCTCTGGCGGGACCGCCAGCGCGGCGGGCTCGGCAGGACCACGCCGATGCCGGCCGAGATGGAACAGCGGCTTGTCGACTCGGCGCCTCCCATTCCGGATCAGGTGCTTCGCGATTGGCAGCTGGCCGTGCTCTATGAGGGCCTTGCCCGCCTGGGCCCCCGCCACCGCACCGCGATGGTGCTGCTCGGCCGTGGCCTTGGCGAAGTCGAGGCGGCCGAGGCCGCGGGCGTCAGCCGCCGCACGATGCGCGAGTGGCGCCGTGATGCCCGTCGCGCACTCGGTGTGTTCGGCGAGCGGCTCGGTCAGGGCACGATCTGCGACGGCTTCGTCTCCCATCTGTCGGCGTACGCCGACGGGGAGCTCGGTCCGGGCAAGCAGCGCACCCAGCTCGAAGCGCACCTCGCGCACTGCGCGTTCTGCCGCGCGGCGCTCGAGCAGATCCGGACGCACACGACGACGCTCGGGACGGTGCTTCCGGCCGCGGGCGCAGTCGCGCTGGAGGACCGACACGCGATCTCCGAGACCCCCGGGCACATCGGCCAGGCGATCCAGGTGCTGGGTCCGCCCCGCGTCGTGCTCGGTGGCCACGAGGGCCTGCTCGCGTATGTCGAAGCCCACTGGCGCCTCGTCGCCACCACGGCGATCATCGCGCTCACCGGCTGGGCGCTCATCGGCAACGCCCTCGGCCACTTGGGCGGCACGGGTCACGCGGCGGCCAAGGCATCAGCCCGATCGCTCGCGCCGCATGGCATGCTCGCGACCACTCCGACGCAGCGTGCGACACCACCACACAGGTCTGCCGCACGGCTCGTGAATCGCGAACGCGCAACGGTTCACGCATCTGAATCGCGGATGGATCTTGCGTCGATCGCCGCCCCGACCCATGTCGCGTCGGCGTCGACCGTCGTCCACACGACGGGTTCGTCCCCGTCCACGTCCGGGCAGTGCACGAGCGCCGCCTGTCTCTTCGGCCCATGAGACCGCCTGTCTCACAACGCCGGGGGTGCATCGGGCTGATCCTCGGATCGGTGCTCGCGGGAGCCGCACTGGTCGTCCCGGCATCCGCACAAGCCAGTGCGCTCGTCGACCTCGGCGCGCAGACTTGGCAGCAGGGCATCAGCGCAGGTTTCGGGCTCAGCGGGCCGACGACGATCGTGGCTTCCGCGGGCACGTACAGCGCGGGCAGCAACGCGACCCTCCAGTGGTGCACACCGTATGCCGCCAGCGCGATCCAAGGCGCGGTCGTGAACGTCTTCCGTGACCAGACCGCAAGCTCGGTTGTCATCAGCGCCGGACCGAACGCTGATGGGTCGGGCGGACTCAGCGAACCCGACAGCGCGATTCCCACCGGCACGATCGGGACAGATCTCGTTCTCAGCCCGCTGGATTCGGCGTGCGTCGCCGCACGCGTCGCGCAGTCCGCCGCCGGCACAAGCGCATCGCGGGCGTGGACGGTGGCGCTGGCCGACGTATCGCTCATCGACGAGCAGGGTCCGTCCGTGTCGGATCTCGAGGTCGATGGGGCCCGAGACGAACGGGTGGTACACGGGGCCGCTCACCGTGTTCTGGCAAGCCGCCGACAACCAACTGCTGCGCGGCACCACGGGCGTCCAGGTGTCCGACGGGTCGACCGTGAGCCTCGGCGATGCCGCCGACAACACGACGCTGACGGCAACCGTCGACCCCGGGGCCGACGGACCCCACACCGTCACGGTGTACCGCACCGCAGGAGGCGGCTGGCCCACTGCCGAGGAGTCGGTGACCATCAACGTCGACCGGACCCCGCCGAGCGTGCCGCAGATGATCGCCCCGCCTCCCGGCGAGTACCCGGTCACGCTGACGACCACGCCGTCAAGCGACGGCGCGAGCGGCAGCGGCGTGGCCCGGATCGAGTTCACCGACGACGGCGGCCAAACGGTGCTCGCGTCAAACATCCTGACGAGCCCGGGTGCGTACACGGTCGCCGCACGGGCACTCGACAATGCCGGCAACGCGAGCTCCTGGAGCGCGCCAATCGAGATCATCGTTCCGGCCAGCGCCTCGGGGTCGCCGGGCGGCTCCGGCTCGCGCGGGACCGCGTCGGTCCTCCACCTCTCGCGGATCACGATCGACGAACACCTGCCCGGTGCAGATGCCGCGATCGCGCTCACGCGGACGTGGGGGGCGCATGTCACCGTGGACGCGACGCTCGCCGATGGGCTCGGCGCCCCGGCACCCGGTGCGCGGGTCACGATCGCCGACGGTGTCGGCGTCCTTGCGCGCGGCACGACGAACTCGTCCGGGCACGTCGCGATCTCGGTGCCGGTCCGACGCTCGGGCACGATCACCATCACTGCCAACGGCGGCGGCGCTCTCGTGCGCATCGACCTCCGGATGCGACCCCTGCTGGCGTTGGCCGCGGGCGAGCGACATGCAATCAGCGGCCGCCCGCTCACGCTCGGAGCCCATCGAACGCTCACCATCACCGGCACGGCATCGCCGACCCCGCTCGTCGCCGGCCAGCCCGTGCAACTCGAATATCTGCTCGGCGGAACGTGGCTCCCCCTCGGGGCCCCGGGCACGGTCACACGCAGCGGGCGCTGGCGCGTCCGGTACGCCGTCGCCCGGCCGGGCTCGGCCCTGGTACGCATGCGTGTGCTGTTGCCATCTCAGCCCGGTCTGTCGTTCGCCGCCGGCACGAGCCCGGTCTTCAAGGTCTCCATCCAGTAAGCGGTCTGGCAGCGCCACGGGCACCCCCTCCCCGGTGCCGCCCGCGCCATCTCTCGGGTGATCCCACCGCCGGTGGGCAGACCGAAGGAGATCGCGGGTGACCCGTTGGAGCGTGCCGATCATCGCGGCGGTGATCCTCGCCGCGGGAGCGGCCGTGGCCGCGGCGGCCGGGCCGGTGAGCGTGTCGCCGGATGCCGGCGCGTTACCGGACACCGGCAAGCTCCAGCAGCTGGTCAACGGGGCATATTTCTGGATGCTGATCCTCACGCTCGCCGCGCTGGTCGTGGCCGCGTGCGTCTGGGCGTGGGGCAGCCAATCGAACAACCTGCGCGCCGCCAGTGACGGACGACGAGGTGTCGCCGTCGCGCTGCTTGCCGCCGCGGTCATCGGAGCGGCACCGACGCTGGTGAACTGGTTCTACGGGCTGGGCCGCTGATGCGCATCCGCACCGTTCTCGGCCTCGTCATGGTCGCCCCCGCGGCGATCGCCGCCGCCACGCTGACGGTCTTCCTCGGGGCCGGCATGCTGATCGTGATCGCCGGCCCGGCGCATCCGCACCCCCATCCGCGACCGCACGTCGCGGCAGCGCCGTCAGGAAGGACGGGCCGACGCGCTCCCGACGGTGTCGTTGAGACACCGATCGCGGCGGGGCGGCGCGCGGCACCGTGACGCCGACCGCTCGGATGCTTCTCGCGACCGCAGCCGTTGGCACCGCGCTCCTGGCGCTCGGCGCCGCGCCGGCGTCCGCCAGCCCGGCGTCGACGATTTGCGGGCTGCCGGGAGTCGGCAACGTCTGCAGTGCCGCGACCGCGCCCATTGGTGCCGCGGCGGGCGCAGTCACCGACGGGGTGCTCGGGGCGATCCGCACGGCGGTCATCAACGCCTGCGTCTGGGCCGTCGTGCGGGTCGTGACCGGCCTCGGGGCCACGTCTCAGATCGCGCTCACACGCGCCGCGGTGGAATCGCACTATCGGTTCATGGCCGCGGTCGCGGTGGTGTGCATGCTCCCACTGATCGCGCTGGCGGTGCTGTCGGCACTGCTGCGCGCCGACCCGGGGGCCATCGTGCGCGCGGTCTTCGGCGCGCTGCCCGCAGCGGCCCTGTTGACGGTCGTCGGGATCCAGATCACCCAGACCCTCGTCGGCGCCGTCGATGCCGTCTCGGCGCAGCTGCTGGCCAGCCAAGCGGGCGACGGCGCGAGCCTCGCCCACGCGATCCCTGCGGCGCTCGGCGCAACGCCGCTGCCGGTCGTCATCGGCCTCGCCGTCGGGACGGCCGCGATGTGCGCCGCGCTCGCGGTGTGGATCGAACTGCTGGTGCGCGCGGCGGCCGTCGAGGTCGCGGTGATGTTCCTGCCGCTGGCGTTCGCCGGCATCGTCTGGCCGGCGACGGCCCGCTACGCACGGCGTCTGGTGGAGATCCTCGCTGCCCTGATCGTCAGCAAGCTCGTGATCATCGGCATCGTGAGCCTCGGCCTGGCCGAGCTGACCAGCGCGGACATCGCCGGCGTACTCGCCGGCACGGCCATGCTCGGCCTCGCGGCATTCGCGCCGTTCGTGCTGCTGAGCCTGATCCCGATCGCCATCGACGCGGGACAACTCAGCCAGCACCGGCGTCAGGGGTTCTCGGTCGGCCACGCGTCACGCGACATCGCCGGCGCGCGCGCAGTGCTCTGGCAACTGCGCAGTGCCGACCACCCGATCGCGCCGGCCCCCCGCGTGCTCCCGACCCCGCCGCCCCAAGTGCCCCGGCGCGCCGCCGACCCCGACGCCCAGACTGCGCGCACGCCGGGCCCGCGCGCGTGAGCGACGACCACCGCCAGGAGGCGCCGCGCGATCGGGTCAACTTCGGTGCACCACGCGGCGGCACGGCGCTCGGCGGGCTGCAGTGGCGCCAGCTCGGGCTGTTCGTCGCCGCCGGCCTCTGGGCGCTTGTGTGGACCCGGAGCCTGGCGGGGCCCGCGGGACCCATTGTCGGTGCGCTCGGGGCGGCCGGCTTGGCGACGGCGGGGCTGTTGCGAGCCGGCGGCCGGCTGCCGGTCGACTGGGGCGCGATCGGGACATCATTCGCCATACGCCGGGTCCGCGGTCGCACACGCTACCGCCATCCGCGTGTGCGGTCCGGCGACCGACTCCCCGCGCACCTGTCCGGCATCCGGATCCTCGAGATCGACACCGACCAGGGTGTCGTTGGCCTCGTGCGCGACGGCGCGCGCCTGATCGCGGTCCTGGAGGTGACCGCCGAGCCGATGATGCTGGCCGGATCGGCCGAGATGGCCGGACGCCGCTCCGCATGGGGCGCAATCCTCGTCGGACTCGCCCGCCCGGGCTCGGGCATCACGCGCGTGCAGTGGATCGCACAGGTCCGGGCGATCGGGCCGTGTATGCGCGGCCGGCACGTCGACGCGTCGCTGCGTGGCCGGACGTCCGAGGCTGCGGTCCAGAGCTATCTCGAGGTGGTCGACCGGGTCTGTGACATGGCCCAGGAATGTGCGCTGACGGTCGCCCTCGGGATCGACGCACGGCGGCGCCCCGGTGCGGCTGCCGCCCAGCATGCCCTCGATGCGGCGGCCGAGCTCAACGCGCAGCTTGCCGCGGCAGAGCTCGGGGCGGCGCGCATCCTCGACGCCGCCGAGGTCAGCGCCCTGGTGCGCACCGGCGGCGACCCTCGTTGCGCGGACGCGTTCGAGGTCACCGCGCACACCGGCGTCCTGGTACCGGCGGATGCCGAGGATCCCGGGCCGATGGCCGTCGATGAAGATTGGGGCCTGGTGCGCTGCGACGCCAGCTGGCACGCGAGTTTCTGGATCAGCCAGTGGCCGCGCGGCGACGTCGACGCCAGCGTGCTCGCAGCGCTGGTGCTCGCCGGACGCTGTGGCCGCACGCTGACGCTCGTGATGCAGCCCCGCGATCCGGCGCGCGCCGTCCGGGACGCCGAGCGGTCCCGGCTCCGGCACACCGCCGACGACGAGCTGCGCGAGCGGGCGGGCTTTGTGGGAACGGTCCGGCGACGGCGTCAACAGGCGGCGATCTCCGCCCAGGAGCGCGAGCTCGCCGACGGACATGCGGCCTACCGATTCGCGGGCTACGTCACGGTGTCTGCGGCGACCCGGGAATCCCTCGAGGACCTCTGCCGTGAGCTCGCCGCATCGGCGCCGCTGGCACGCTGCGAGGTTCGGCGCCTGTGGGGCGAGCAGGCGGCGGGGCTCGCGGCCACGCTGCCGCTCTGCCGCGGACTCGGATGACCGCGCCACGCATACCTGCCCGGGTACTGACCACCGCACACCTGTCGGCGGCGCACCCGTTCTATGCGGGCCGCGCGCTCGACGCCGCCGGTCCGCTGATCGGCCGGGAGGTGACCTCGGGCCGCCCATTCGCATTCGACCCGTGGCGCCTGTACGCCAGCGGGCACATCACCAGCCCCGGCACCGTCATCGCCGGGCAGGTCGGACTCGGCAAGAGCGCCCTGGTCAAGACGTACCTCGCCCGCCAGGCGATCCTCGGACGCCGGTCGGTCGTCATCGATCCCAAGGGCGAGTACACCGCCTTGGCCGAGTGGTTCGGCACCGCTGCGATCTGCCTGCGCCCGAGCGGGGTGACGCGGCTCAACCCGCTCGACCCCGCGATTGGCGCCGACGCGCACGCCGCGCTGGTCGCGGCGATCGTGGAGCTCGGGCTCGAGCGTCGGCTCGACCCGGTCGAGCGTGCCGCGTGCGACCGGGCCTGCACCACCGCCTCGGCCACCGGTGTGGCGACGCTTGCCGGTGTCTATGAGGCGCTGCGCCGGCCGGCCACCGGGGACGCCCAGCACCTTGGGACCACGCCGGCCCGTCTGGCGCAGGAGACCCGCGCGTGCACGCTCGCGCTGCGTCGGCTCTGTGAGGGCGAGCTGGCCGGGATGCTCGACGCTGCCACCACCCCCGACGTCCGCCTGGATGCGCCGGTCGTCGTCTTCGATCTGCGTGCGCTGCGCAACTCGGCCGCGCTCGGCGTTGTGATGGCCTGCATCGCGGCCTGGCACGAGGGTCGGGGGGCAGGCGGCGACCGTGCGCGGGTGCTCGTCGTCGACGAAGCCTGGGCGTTGATGGCCAGCACGGCGACCGCCGAGTTCTTCCAGCGCTCCTGGAAGCTGGCCCGCGCATCGGGGGTCCAGAACATCCTCGTCGTCCACCGGATCTCCGACCTGCGGGCCGCGGGGGACGCAGGTTCGCGCGTTGCCCAGATCGCCGAGGGCCTGATCTCCGAGTCGGAGATCTGCGTGCTGCTGCGACAGGCCCACGCCGACCTTGCGGCAACCCGCGAACGCCTCGGTCTCAGTGACACCGAGGCCGATCTCGTGGCGCGCTTGCCGCGTGGGTGCGCGCTGTGGCGCATCGGGTCCCGCAGCTTCGTCGTGGCGCACATCATCTCCGAGTCCGAGCGTGCGCTCATCGACACCGACGACGCGATGCGCGCGGGCACCGGGTGACCGGCATCGCGGCGTCGGCGGCGCTCGCAGTGGCCCTCGTGGCGGTGCTGGCCCTCGGTGCGTTCGTGCCCGCGTTGGGCCGATCGGGGCGGGACACCGCCCGCTTCGCGACGGGCCGTGATCTGCGCGGCCTGCGCATCCGTCGTCCTGAGCCCGGGCGAATCAGCCTCGGACGCCAGCGGGGCCGCATCATCGCGATCGAGCGGCGCCACTCGCTGCTGGTGATCGGGCCGCCCCAGACCGGCAAGACCGCCGGCCTGGCGATCCCGGCGATCCTTGAGTGGCCCGGGCCGGTGCTGGTGACCTCGAGCAAGCCGGACATCCTCGAGGTCACGCGGTCCGCGCGCGGGGACCGCGGCGAGATCATGGTCTACGACCCGGCGGGCGGTGGCGCCACGGTCGGATGGACGCCGCTGTCCGGTGCCCGCGACTGGACCGGCGCCCTCATCGCGGCACGGGCACTGGTCTCCGTGCAGACACCCGGCGTCGTCGGGGCCCTCGACTTCTGGCATTCCGCCGCCGAGAGCGCCCTGGCGCCGATGCTGCGCGCCGCCGCCGAGGACGGCGACATGACTCGCCTGGTGGAGTGGCTCGACCGGGGCGAGGATGCGGACCCGGAGATCAATCGCATCCTCGAGTCGATCGGCGACCCGTTGGCCCGCTCCTCGTGGCGGGCAATCGCGGCCCTGGACCCGCGCACGCGCTCGGGGGTCACCGCCACGGCACGCACCGCCCTCGCCGGATGGTGGGACCCCCACGTCCTCGCCGCCGCACGCCCGGAGCTGACCCCGCAGCGGCTGATCGGAGGGGCGGGCAGCCTCTACCTGATCGCCCCGACCCACGAGCAGGAGCGGCTGCGCAACATCTACACGGCGATCGTCCAGGAGATGACGCGCGCGGTGTATTCGCGCAGGGCACAGACGGGTACCCCGCTCGATCCACCCCTGCTCGTCGTGCTCGACGAGGCGGCCCACATCGCGCCGGTACGGGACCTGGCCGCGCTCGCGGCGACCGGACCCGAACCGGGGATCCAGCTCGTGACGATCTTCCACGACCATGCCCAGATCCAGGCGATCTACGGGCCCCAGGCGGACACGGTGATCGCCAACCACCGCGCGCGGCTGATCCTGCCGGGTGTCGGCGACGCCGACACGCTCGAGCGGGTCAGCCGTTCCCTCGGTACCGCCCGGCGCACCCGGGTGTCCCGAACCCGCGGGCGGCTCGGGGAGAGCCAGACCGCCACCGACGCCGACCAGCCGCTGCTCGCGGCGCACGCCCTGCGGGAGCTCTCGCACGGGTCGGGCCTGCTGATCTACGGATCGCGGCCGCCGGTGCGGATCCGCCTGCGGTTCTGGTTCTCCGATCGCGCGCTGCGGCGCATCTGCCGCGGCGGGCGTCGGTCACACGCGAGCCCGGCCGATGACTGACCCGAGCACGGAACGCCCCCAACCCGAGGTGGAACTGGTCATGCAGGCACGCAAACCGCTCGCGGCGGCGCTCGCGGTCGGGATGGCCGGCGACCCCGCACACCCTCACGCTGCGCGGGATCATCACGGGGACGCCGACGTCCACCAGCCTCGAGATCACGCGCATCGGGCACGGGCGCAACGGCTGCCGGACGACGCCCAAGACCGAGACGATCATGCTGGAGGGCAGTACGACGTCCTCGACGCAGTCGAACCCCGGCGCGTCCGCGCCCGTTACCTGCACGGTGCCTGGCGCCGCGACGTCCGGTGTCGCGGGCTCAAGCTTTACCGTCGCGGTCACGACGGGCCGTGCGCCGCGTCACCACGGACACGGATCGCACCACGGCGCCGGCGGCACGCCCCCCACCACGACGTCGGTGGACGTGCAGTTCGACGGCACGACCGTGTTCGTCGATCCCGGGAACCCGTCGGCGACGATCCAGAACATCGCCCACGGGGATCGGCTCATCCTCGTCTGGTCGGCTCCGCCCGGCAGCGCCCGCGACGACGTGCCCCCTGCCTCGAAGGTTGTCGACCTGGGTCCGCGGACCCCGTAGGGCCCCCGGACCATGCCGGCGTCCGCGGCTCGCTAGCCCGCGACGCCGGCATGCGTCTGTTGCGGCTCGCCCTCCGCGGCCGCGTCGGTGGACCGGGGGATGAGCAGCGAGGTCACCAGCCCGGCCAGCACAAACACGGCGGCGAGGATGCCGACCGTACGCGTGGCATCCGCGAAGGAGGTGTCGAGGACACCGGACAGCGGCGCGGTCTTCGGCGCCTTGCGGAGCACCGGCAGCACCGTGCCGGCCGAGGACTGGACCGAGTCGGCGATCTTGCTCGCCTCGGCGCTGGGCACGCCGGCCCCCTCCAGAGAGCTGGTCGTGTGGCTGGTGATGGCGATCGACAAGGCCGTGCCGAGGATCGCGGTACCGAGCGCCGACCCGACCTGGCGCAGCGTGGACTGGATGCCCGACGCCTGGCCCGAGCGGTTCGTCGGCACCTGCGCCAGCGTGACGTTGGTCAGCTGTGCGGTCGCCAGGCCGACGCCGACGCCGTAGACCGCCAGCGGCGGGACAAAGCGCCACACGGACATGGGCGCGTGGACGACGAGTGCAAAGCCGGCGATGCCCAGCGTCTCGAGCAGCATCCCGACCCGCACCGTCCAGACCCCGCCGATCTTGAACGAGATGGGCGCGGCCAGGCCGCCGGCCGCGAAGGCACCGAGCGCCAGCGGCAACAGCGACGCGCCCGTCTGCAGCGGCGAAAGACCGAGCACGTTCTGCAGGAACAGGGGGATGACAAACACCAGGCCGAACTCGCCCAGGGAGACGATCAGGATCGTCAGCCCGCCCCACCGAAACGAGCGCAGCGCGAACAGGGTCACGTCGATGAGCGCCGGGCGGCCACGTTTGGTCAGGTAGAGCAGGCGCCACACGAACCCGCCCAGCAGGATGACGGCCAGGGCGAACGCCCACGGCACGGGCGATCCCGGCAGCGGCCAGTTCCAGCCGGCAATGCTGAAGGGCGTCTTGACGTGCCACCAACCGTAGCGCTGGCCCTCGATGAGCCCGAACACCAGCGACGCGAACCCGAACGACACCAAGAACACCCCCGGGATGTCTTTGAGTCCGATCGCCTGCTCGTCCCGTGACTCCGGGATCAGCAGGTACCCGAACACCAGGATCGCGAGGCTCACGGGCAGGTTGAGCAGGAAGATCGCCCGCCACGTCCAGTAGGTCGTCAGGTAGCCGCCCACCAGGGGTCCGAGCGCCGCGGCGCCGGCGATCACCGACCCCCAGATGCCGAAGGCGATCGGACGCTCCCTGCCGCGGAAGTTCGCATTGACTAGCGAAAGTGAGGTCGGTAGGATCATGGCCCCGCCGACGCCCTGGAGCATGCGGGCGGTAATCATCATCCCGCCGCTGGTCGCCGCGCCGGCGAACAGCGACGCGGCCGCAAACACGACGACACCGATCATGAACATGCGCCGACGCCCCACCCGATCGGCAATCGCCCCGACCGCCACGAGCAGCGCGGCGAAGACGAGCGAGTACGCCGAGTTGATCCACTCGGCCCCGGCGAGGTTCATATGCAGGGCCGGGACGATCCGCGGCAGGGCCACGTTGACGATCGTCGAGTCGACGATGATCAGCGCCACGCCCATGGCGAGCACGGGCATGATGGCCCAGCGGCGCAGGTCGCGGTTCATGGTCCCGACCCTATCGGCCGGGATGATCGGGATCGCGGACAACGGCCGCCGAGCGCGCGGGCGCGCACCCCAGACCGGGTTCCCGTCTGATGCCCTCGAAATCGGTCAAAAACGTCATCAGGGCAACCCCGGATGCCGGAACCGGAGTTTGTGCCAAGAACGCCCGCAAACCCGGGCGTAGGTTGACCCCATGCCGGAATCTGAGCACCCCAATCGGTGGTTTGGCGCCAACCCCCAGGCCACCGCTTCCCAGGGGAAAAACCCACACGGTTGGACGCGCGGAACCCCAGCCACCTGGCGGTCCGCACTCGGCTTGTCCGGTTCATCAAAGGACCGCGAGCCCCCGGAGGGCGGCGGCCACTGGTACCCGGAACCACCCAAGCGCAGGGGCCCGATCCTGATCGGGCTGCTCGTACTGGCGGTTGTGGGGATCGGGATCGGCTGGCTCATCGGGAACAGCACCAGCAGCTCAAGCAGCAGCGCGAACCTGTCGGCGACCTACGACCCGACCATCGCCGCCGGCGGGCACGACTTCGTCAACTTCGCCTGCGCCGCCTGCCACGGCATGCAGGGCAAGGGCGGGGCGGACCCGACCGTCCCGGTCCTGACGACGGTCGGCCAGAACATGAGCGCAGCCCAGCTCACCAACATCATCACCTACGGCCTCGGCCAGCAGCCCGTTCCGGCGGGTCAGGGCACCCTCAACCCGGTGACCGGTTCGGCGGGCCCCTTCATGCCCACCTGGAAGAACATCCTGTCCGCGACGCAGATCGCGAGCCTGGTCGCCTACATCCAGGCCGGTCTGCCGGCGGTCCCGGGTGCGGTCCTGCAACCGGTGCCGACCGGTCAGGGCGACATCGTCGCCGGCCAGGCACTGTTCATCCATTACGGATGCGAGAACTGCCATGGCGGCAACGGCCTCGGTGGCGCGTCCAACCCCAACAACCCCGGCGGCCCGTTGCCGTTCCTCGGCGGTGCCGCCTTCGATCAGCAGTTCCCGACTGCCGCTGACGTCGAGAGCGTCATCAAGAGCGGCAGCATCCTCGGCGCGGCGCCGATTACGAGCATGCCGCACTGGGGCGGCATCATCCCCCAGGCCCAGCTCGACCAACTGGTGGCCTACATCCGCACGCTCCCGGGAGCTCCTTCGTAGCGGCACCTCGACGGTCAGGGCACACCGGTCCGGTCGCGCCCTGACCGTCGCTGCATAGCCGCGGGGCCCACAGCCGGGGTCACCGTGGACTGTCGCGCGCCGCCGCATCAACGGCCGGCCCGCTGCCGCAGATGCCGCCTGTCCCCGGTCCACCGTCGGCAACCCGCTGATACGTGGTGGACACACGAACGCAACATGCGCGCGAGGCCCGCTCGGGAGAGTGGAGGCGTGGCACGCAGGCACCCGATGCGCCCCGGAGAGCGGTGTGCCCACGCGTCCGCGAACGGTCATTCCCCTTCCGATCAAAGAACCTCCATGCTTCGCCGCTTTCCCAAGACGGCAGTCATTGCCGCAAGCGCCGTCGCCCTGGGTGGCGTCGCGGCCGCCGGTGTGCTCGTCGCGAATTCGGCCGCCACGCAGTCCACCCAGGCCGCGCGGCTCTCGAGCAGCGTCACGACCAAGGCCTACGGCACGCCGATCGCCGGCCGCCACACGCTGCTGATCAGCGTGGACGGGCTGCACGCCTCGGACTTGGCCCAGTACATCGCGGAGAACCCGAACTCCACGCTGGCCTGGCTCGCGCGCCGGGGCACGAGGTACCCCAAGGCCCTGACGACCTTCCCCTCGGACTCGTTCCCGGGCATGGTCGGCCTGGTGACCGGTGGTACCCCCAAGCAGACCGGGATCTACTACGACGTTACCTACAATCGCGCCCTCTACGCGCCGGGCAGCAACTGCACCGGCAAGCCGGGTACGGTCGTCGCCTACGACGAGACGCTCGACTACAGCACCGACAACCTTTCGGGGACCACCGACCCGACCAAGGGCTTCAACGCCTCGGCGATCAATCCGGCCAACCTGCCGGAGGCCCTCATCAGCGGGAAGTGCACGGGGATCTACCCCAACAACTACCTGCTCTCCAACACGATCTTTGAGGTCGCCCACAACGCGGGTCTCTACACCGCCTGGTCGGACAAGCACCCGTCATACCAGATCCTCGAGGGCCCGGATTCGATGAACCCGTCGGGCACCCCCACGATCAACGACCTCTACACGCCCGAGATCAACAGCACGATCTCCGCGACCAACGAGCTGACGATCCCGTTCGGCCCGGACAAGGGCCAGATCACGCCCGCCAACGGGGACTTCACCGAGAGCGTCGACGCCGCGATGGCCTACGACAACACGAAGGTCGAGGCCGTCCTCAACGAGATCAACGGAATGACCTCGACCGGTGGCACACCTGTCGGCGGCAAGACGGTCCCGTCGATCTTCGGCATGAACTTCCAGGCCGTGAGCGTCGGACAGAAGGTCACCAACGGCGGCTACTACAACAACGGCACGACGTTCAGCCCGAATCTCAACCTCGCGTTGGACTTCGTCGACAGCTCGCTCGGCCAGATGGTCGCCGCGCTCAAGGCCGATGGCCTGCTCAACTCGACGCAGATCATCATCACCGCCAAGCACGGCCAATCCCCGAAGAACCGCGCGCTCTACCACCGCATCGCCGAGGACAACAGCAGTTACTCCGGCTCGCTTGCCACCGGCAAGGAGAGCATCGTCGGCTTCCTGAACGCCTACAGCGCCCAGCCGCTGGCCGCCGAGACCTCCGACGACGTCTCGCTCGATTGGTGGCAGGACCCAGTCAATGGTCCGGGCAACGTGGTCGCGGCGCTGAACGCCGACCCGAACACTGCCAACATCCTGTCGATCGCCCATGTGTACGCGGGCACCGAGCTCGACAACTTGTTCGGCACGCCCGACGAGAGCACCAACTATCTCGACCCAGGCACACGCGTGCCGGATGTCGTCATCCAGCCGAACCCGGGGGTCACCTACTCGCTGAGCACCTCCAAGATCGCCGAGCACGGCGGCGGCACGATGGACGACCGCAACGTCGCGCTGCTCGTGGTCAACGGCAACGGCTTCAGCCACGCCAAGACCGTGTGGGCGAACGTCACCACGACCCAGGTCGCCCCGACGATCCTCGCCTGGCTCGGGCTCAACCCGCAGAGCCTGACCGCGGTCCAGCAGACGCACATCACGGTCTTGCCCAAGCACTGACGCGCAAGCGTCTGCGACCCGCACACACACGGGGCCCCCTCCCGACCGAGTATCCGGTCGGGAGGGGGCCCCGTTGGCGTTCCGATGGGTGCCGGGGGCTACCCCTCCTCGGGGTGCGCCTCCAGGACCACGTCGCCGCGCTCGCCGGTCCGCACGCGGATCGACTCTTCGACGTTGAGGACGAAGATCTTTCCGTCGCCCGGGTGGCCGGTCTGCGCCAACTCGAGGATCGCATCGAGGGCACGGTCGACATCCTTGTCGTCCAGCACGACTTCCAGCTTGATCTTGGGCCGCAGGAAGATGCCGGCCCGGCGACCGCGATAGTCGTCCGGCGCGCCGGCCTGACGGCCGGACCCCTTGACCTCGCTGACGCTCATCGAGGGCAGACCCATGTGGGCGAGCCGGTCACGAATCGGTTCGAATGATTCGTGACGAATGAAGGCTTCAATCTTCTTCATGGCGTGTCCCTATTCCCCCAGTTTGGGCTGCGGCGCGAGCGGGTACTCGAGGCTCTGCTCACCGATGAAGTCCGCTGTCACCTGCTCGCCGTGGATGGCGATGTCACCGTCCAGGCACTCCTGGTCGGTGTACCGCAGCGACATGAACAGCTTCATCACCCTCAGGATGATAAAGGTCGCCACCGCCGTGAACAGGATCACCCACACCGCTGCCTGGAACTGGTGGTAGAACTGCGTCCAGCCGGCGCCGTAGAACACACCGCCGACCGAGAAGCTCGAGGTGCTGCCCAACCCGATGTACTCGATCATCTTCGGGTCGGCCAAAAGACCGACGCCCAGACCGCCAAGGAGACCCGCCAAGCCGTGGGTGTAGACCACGCCGAGGGCGTCGTCGACACGGTTGAAGGGCGGGATCCTCGGGCCGACGTGGTTCATCACGGTCCAGACGATCGCCGAACCGAACACGCCGAGCGCGAGCGCGCCGTAGCCGTTGACAAAACCGGCTGCCGGAGTGATGCACACCAGACCGACGATCATGCCGTTGACCGCACCGATCAGCGAGGCGCTCCTGCGGGGCGACCACATGTCGAGCAGGACCCAGATGAACATCGCCGAGGCCGCACACAGGTTCGTGTTCAGCACGGCGGCACCGGCGTCGGCACCCGCAAAGTACGGGTCACCACCGTTGAAGCCGTTCCAACCGAGCCACAGGAACCCGGCCCCGAGCGCGACCATCATCATGTTGTTGGGAGCCGCTTCGCGGTCGCCCTTGATGCGCGGGCCGACCACCCATGCGGCAACGAAGCCCGCGACACCGGCGGCCAAGTGGATGACATACCCACCGGAGTAGTCCACTGCGCCCTGCATCGCGAAGTAGCCGCCGCCCCACAGCAGGAAGGCGTTGACCGGGTACACGAGCGTGCCCCAAAGCGCGACGAAGAGCATCCACGCCTTGAGGCTCATGCGGGTCAGCACGCTACCCAGGAACAACAGCGGCGTGATTGCCGCGAACACGAACTGGAAATAGATCAGCGCAGCATTTTCGAAGTGGAAGGCCGGCATCGAACTGGATAACAGCGGGATGTTGGCCTGCCTGAGCTCATCGCTTGGCGAGAGCACCGGGCTCGGTTTGCCGACCAGGTTCGAGAAGAACTGCCCTGAAGCCAGGTGCCACGGTTGCCCGAAGCCCTCGTTGAAGCTCCAGAGGACCCAGACAAAAAGGACGATGCAGAAGCCGGTAAACGCCATCAGCATGGTGTTGATGGCCCACTTCTTCTGTACAACGCCGCCGTACAGGACGACCAGGCCTGGGACGCTCATCAACCCCACGAGGGTGGCGGCGGTGAGCTGCCAGGCGTTGTCGCCCGCGTTCAACCATGCTGGATACGGAATCACTCCCGAAATCTCCCTTCGTTCTCGGCGTTCGGTCGGTCGGGTGACCGCGGCTCCCGCTGTCCCCCTGTGATCTGACCCCCGGGGACATGGAAGGTGGGTGTCGAATCAGGCATACGGCGAGCGAACCCGTCAGGATGTCCAACCCGATGCGCACCACGGAAGCCGCGGTCATGGCAAGTTACGAGTCAGGGTGTTTTGAAATCCTCGGCCGAGAGGCCCACGCTCCGAGCATCGGTCTAGACATGTGCACAAAGAGGTTGAGATCACATTAAGGAGATTGTGTTTATGTTAAGAACCACACCGTATCGCCCTTCCGGAGCGGCGTCGCGACGCGCGTCTGGGGCGGTCCGGGTCGCGACGACGGCCGTGATGCTCGCTGGCGTGATCGGACTGGCGGCATGCGGAAGCAGTTCCTCGACCTCCACCACCGACGCGTCGGTGGTCGCGTACCAGAAGAACGGCAACGCCATCTGCAAACAGGCAGTCGCCGCGATCTCACCGGTCACCTCGCGCATGGATGCCGTGGAGAAGACCAAGCACCTGCCCACGCTGGCCGACACGACCGCATTGGACAACGCCCAGGGCAAGCTCCAGAAGGATCTCGCCGCCCTGACGCCACCGGCGTCGCTGTCGGCGACCGCGGACAAGATGGACGCCGATTTCGCAGCGGTCGTGGCGCGCGTCCACGCACTGCTCGAGCAGCATGGCAGCGAATCGATCGCCTACGACGCCGTCGACACCCAGCTGCAGTCGTTGTCGGCCACCCTCGACGGCGATCTCAAGGCGCTCGGCTTGAACGACTGCGCGTAGCCGGCGCTCCGCAGTGTGGGCACGACCCGCGCCCACCAGGGCCGCGTTAACCGTTTGGCCCTAATGGCGTTCATCTTGCTTTCAGAGACCCCGGTTTTGATACACCCGGCACAACTGCAGCGCGCACCGAGCTGAGACGCCGACCGGCGGCGCGCGTGCCCGGCACCAAAAGGAGCTCCCCCACACCCATGGATCCCACCAGCACCCCAGAAACCCCCGAGCCGTCGCCGCGCCGTCGCCGCGCGGCAAGCTGTGGCAGACGGCAGTCGTCGGGCTCGTGGCAGGATTGATCGGCGGCGGCATCGTCCTCGGCGTCCATGACGCCTCAAGCTCCTCGTCGTCGTCCACCTCCTCCACCACGAGCGCCGCGAGCACTGCGGGGACCACCGCGACGCCGCCGGCGAGCTCGACCACGATCATCGCCGGCTCCTCTCCAAACTGGGTCACCATCGCGGCGCGCGCCATGCCCGGCGTCGTCGAGATCTCGACGATCCAGAACACGACCGACCAGCTCGGGAACTCCTCGCAGACCGCCGCGCTCGGGACCGGCTTCGTCATCGACACCAAGGGCGACATCCTCACCAACCAGCATGTCGTCGGCGGCTCGACGAGCATCAACGTCCAGTTCGAGGATGGCACGAGCGTCAGCGCCAAGATCGTCGGCCAGGACCCGTCGACCGACCTCGCCGTGATCCACGTCAACGTCGCCAGGTCGCAGCTGCACCCGCTGACGCTCGGCAATGCCAACTCGATCAGGGTCGGCCAGCCGGTCCTGGCGATCGGCACCCCCTTCGGCTACACAGAATCGGCGAGCGCCGGCATCGTCTCGGGGCTCGGCCGCGAGATCCAGTCGCCGAACGGCTTCACGCTCGCGAACGCGATCCAGACCGACGCCGCAGTCAACCACGGCAACTCCGGCGGCCCCTTGCTCGACCAGGCCGATGACGTGATCGGGATCACCGCCCAGATCGCGGACTCGGGCGTCGACGCCAACGTCGGCGTGGCGTTCGCCGTCCCGATGGGCACGAGCGAGCTCAACGTCATCCATGACCTGCTGACCGCCGGCCGTGTCAGCCACCCGTGGCTCGGGATCACCGGCGTTTCGGCAACCGCACAGCTCCAGCAGAACGGCGCCGCACCGGTGTCCTCGGGGGTCCTGGTCACCGGCGTCGCGCAGGGCAGCCCGGCCGCCGCAGCCGGCATCGTCGGCGGAACGAAGGCCAAGACGATCTACGGGACCTGCATTCCGGTTGGCGGCGACGTGATCACCAGCATCGGCGGCACACCAATCGCCACGATGAGCGACCTGCAGGACTACCTGCAGTCCCAGCCGGTCGGCACCATTGTGCAGGCCCAGCTCGTCCACGCCAACGGCTCGCACGGGACGGTGTCGATCACGCTCACCAAACAGCCCTCGAGCGCTCCCACGATCTCGAGCGTCTGCCCCACGAGCGGCTAGCGTCTGGCGGTGACCCGCTGCCCGCGCGGCGGCGGGTCACCGGTCGACCGCAGCTGCGCCTGTGGAAGGTCGGGCGGGATCCGGATGAGATCCGCCACGGCGCGCCATCCACACCGGACGCCGACTGGGCTACGAGGGCTCGGATCCGGCCCCGCGCAGCCTCCACCGCAGGGCGGCCGAACCGGTTTTTCGCGGCGGCGGGACCGCATCAGCGGTACCGCTTCCTGGATCCGCTCGACGATTCGGCGCCCCAGCGCGGACCAGGGCCACTACAATTTTTTGCAGTGTCGTCGTGCGCGCGGCGGCGGGGGTCCTGGTGACGTTCCGGCCTCTGGCGATCCGAAGGTTGCCGAGATGACCACATGCACGACGATGTCCAGTCCGGGGGGCCGTCAATGACCGAACGCGGCGGCTCGGTTCCGGGCTGGCCGCAGTTGGCCGTCCAGACGAGCGCGCTGACCAAGTGCTATGAGGGTCGGGCGGTCGTCGACGCCATCGATCTCGCGCTGCCCCGCGCCATGATCACCGGGTTCGTCGGCCCCAACGGCGCAGGCAAGACCACGACCCTGCGGATGCTCCTCGGACTCGTCCACCCCACCTCCGGGACCGGACAGGTTCTCGGGCAGTCGATCGACGATCCGTCCGCCTATCTGCCCTGGGTGGGATCACTCATCGAGGCGCCGGCCTTTTACCCGGCGCTGTCCGGACGCCGCAACCTCGAGATCCTGGCCACGCTGGGGGGACACCAGTCCAGCCGCGTCGATGGCCTGCTGGGCCAAGCGGGCCTTGGCGATCGAGCCGATGACCGCTTCCGCTCGTACTCGCTCGGGATGAAGCAACGACTGGGCATCGCGGCCGCCATGCTTCCCGAGCCAGAGCTGTTGGTCCTGGACGAGCCGACCAACGGTCTGGACCCGGCGGGCATCCGCGAGGTCCGCGAGCTGCTGCGGGCCATGGCCGACGCCGGCCTGACGATCCTGGTCTCGAGCCACCGGCTGGATGAAATCCAGACGATCTGCGATCACCTCGTGATCATCGACGGCGGCCGGATCCGGTTCCAGGGTGCAATCGGCGAGCTGCTTGAACGGCAGACGACCGAGGTGGTCGCGATCCCCGAACGCGCCGGCGACGCGCCGCGTGTGGCCGCAATCGCGCGCTCCAACGGGTACGCGGTCCGCCTCGACGATGGCCGCATCCATGTGTCCGCACCAGCCAAATGGGCTCCCCGGCTCAACGCCGCGGCCACGGCATCGGGCATCGTTCTCGCCGCTCTCTGGGTGAGCCACGGAACACTCGAAGATGCGTTTTTCGCGATGACGGCCGACGAGGGCCCGCCGGTCGACACGGCCCCGCGCGCGTTCGTGGCGCCCCGCCCCGCCCGGGGCGACGGCACCTGGTCTGCGCACCGCGTCGGCGGCGGACGCATTCCGGGCGTGTTTGTGAGCGAGATCATGAAGCTGCGCCGACCGGGGCTCCTGCTTGGTGGTGGTGGCGTGCTGCTCGGGTTCACCGCACTGGTCACGGTGCTCGGGCTCGAGCGTGCCACCGGCGCGTCCTGGGGACAGCTGCTGCGTCCGATCGTGATCGCGGAGCTGTCGCAGCCTGGCGGGCTCGTACTCGGCCTCAACCGCGGCGGGACGCTGATGGGCATTGTCGTCCTCGGGATCTTCGCCGCGGCGTTCGGTACCGAGTACACCACCGGCGCCCTGCGCAACCTGCTCGTGCGCGAGCCGCGCCGACTCGAGTTCCTGTCCGGCAAGTACCTCGCCCTGATCATGTTCGGCATCGTCGTCGTCTGTGCGTCGGCGATCGTGAGCATCTCGACCGCCTTTGCGATCGCGCCGTCGTGCGGGATCGACACGAGCGCCTGGACGAGCGCCGCCGGCGTGTCGGCGGTCTGGTCGGCGATGTGGCACCTGACGCTCGCGGCCCTGGGGTTCGGGACGCTCGGGGCCGCGCTTGCGGTGGTCCTGCGCTCGCCCGTGGCGGCGCTGGCCGTCGGTGTCGCCTGGATCCTGCCGGCCGAATCGATTCTCGCGGCGGCCTGGGCCGACGCCAAGTACTGGCTCCCCGGTCAGCTGCTGCAGAATCTCGCGGTCGGCGGGAGCGCCTCGGTGTCGCTCAGTCGGACGCTCGTCACCCTCGGCGTCTACTGGACGATCGTCGCCGTCGGGACGTCACTGCTGTTCGTGCGGCGCGATGTCGCGTCCTGACGGCGATGGGCCCCCTGCCGTCGCGTCAACGACGCGGCGCTCAGCGCGCTGCGTGCCGTCCGTCGGCGACGCGCGCCGGTCGACCTCGGCGACCCACTTGGCATGGTGGCGTTGCGCCCAGGCCCGATCGACGCTGCCGCGCACCATCCCGGCCATCGCTGCCCGCGTGTGCGGGTTCACCAGGGCCATGAACAGGTGCCCCGTCACAAGGATGATCAGCAGCCACATGACGTCGTCGTGAATGTTGATGGTCCCGGCAAACCGATACGCGGTGTTGCGCTCGCCGTACCACAGCAGGAACCCCGTGATGTAGCTGACGACCATCAGGCCGGCCACGACGGCGGTGTTGAGCTTCTGACCAGCGTTGAAGCGTCCCTGCGGCGGCGGGGGCGTCTCGAACATGATGCGCCGCGGGATCTGGGCGAGCCAGCGTACGTCATCGCGGTCGAAGCGCTCGAGGTCGTTCAGCGTGCGACCGATGGTGCGCGCCCGCAGGAGCGTGATCACGACCACGCCGACGGCAAGCCCGATCGCCGCATCGATGTGCCAGGCCTTGGCGACCGGACGCGGCACCGTCCCCTCGAGCGCGGGGACCGACATCAGAAAGCCCGTGCCGAGCAGGATTCCGAACGCGAGCGCCAGGAGCCAGTGAAACAGGCGCTCGGCCAGCGTGAAGCGCGCGATGCGCGCGCGGGGCTCAGCCGTAGCCATTGGACCGGCCCACCCATGCGTCGACGTCGTAGCCGCGGACCTCCCAGTAGCCCGGGGATTGTGTGGCGGTGAAGGTGATCGAGCTCAGCCACTTCACGTTCTTGTAGCCATACATGTCGGGGATCACCAGGCGCAGCGGGGCGCCGTGAGGGCGCGAAATCGGGCCGCCCTCCATCTGCCGGGCGATCATCACGTCCGGCAGCGTGAACTCGGCCAGCGACAGCTGATCCACGTAGGGGCCCTCGAGCGACTGGAAGGTGACGTACTGGGCGCTCGGCAGCGGGCGCACCAGGTCCATCAGCGTCTGCGCGCGAATGCCTTCCCAGCGCACCCCGTCAACCGTCCAGCCGGTCACGCAGTGGAACGTCGAGACCTGGGACTCGCCGGGCAGCGCGGTGATCTGCGCCCAATCAAGTGCGACCGGGCGCTCGACCAGGCCCTGGACGACCAGTCGGTACGTCGCCGGGTGGAAGGTCGGAAACGGATCCTGGACGTTGTAGATCCGCCAGCCGTTCCCCGGAATCAGGTCGCCCAGGTTCGAGGGCAGAATGTCCGAGAGCGTGTTGGTGAACACCTGCGACACGCGCGATCCGAGGAAGATGCCGCCCACGCCCGCCGCGACGGTCGCCAGGAACGCCGCGCGACCGATCCGAAACTCGCGCGGGCGATCCGGCAGGTCGTCATGCGCGGGCTCATGGTCGGGGGTGACCGGCGGTGTCGGGTCGCCATCAGCCATGGCTGAAGTGTGGCTCGTTGGCCGCCGAATGCAACCGCCGGCGGGCCGGCGGGACCGCCGACCCCCTCTCGGTCGACGGTCGCCCCATCTGGGCGGATGGGATGCGGCGATCGCCCGGAACGACGGACCCGCCCAGGCCGGCGCCATGCTGAGCATCGCCCGGTTGCGCCCCTCCTCGGCGATGCGCGGCTACTACGAGCGGGCCGCCGGCCAGGATGCCGACTGGGCCGCATGGACGCGCACCCCGGCCAGCGAGTGGACGGGGCAAGTCCGCGCGGCGCTGGGGCGCGAGGGTGTGGTGGCGCCCGGCGAGCTCACGCGCCTGCTGCTCGGCGTGGACCCGTCCACTGGCCGGAATTTGCGCCGGGTGGCCCCGGTCCGGACGCTGACCCGCACGCGCCGGGACCGCGCGACCGGCTCCGCGGTGGCACGTCAGGCGTCCGCGCGCCCGGTGGCCGGCTTCGACCTGGTGTTCAGCGCGCCCAAATCGATCAGCCTCATGTTCGCGATCGCCACGGACCGCGCCGCCGAGATCGCCGCCGCCCACCGCGTGGCATGGCACGACGCGCTCGCGTTTCTCGAGGTTCATGCCTGTGTAGTGCGCCGCGCCGGTGGCGGCGTTACAGCGGCCGGGTACGTCGGCGCGGCGTACGCCCATTACGCCAACCGCGACGGCGACCCGCACCTGCACACCCACGTGGTCATCGCCAACCAGACGCTGGCGGTCGACGACCCGACACGGTGGCGGGCACTCGATGCCATCCCATTGCTGGTTGGCTGGCGCCGCGCGGCCCGGGCGATCTACGAGGCGCGCCTGCGCTACGAGCTGACCGCGCGGTTCGGGGTCGGCTGGCAGCGCCTGCCGGGAGGCGGCATCGAGCTGAGGGTGGTGGGGCGCCGGACGATCAGCGCGACCAGCCGGCGCGCGGCGGCGGTTCGCGAGCACGCCGACCGGCACGGGGTCACGACGGCCTACGGGGCCAGGGTCGCCGGACGCGCCACCCGGCCCCCGCGCCGTGCGTTCGCGTGCGACGAGCGCCGAGCGGCATGGCTGCGCCGGGCCGCCGAGCTGGGCCTGGACGACGGCATCCGCCGGGACCTGTTCGGGGCGGGCCGCAGCCCGGTCTCGTGGCCCGGCAAAGACCCCGACCCCCAGCTGTTGGGCGAGCGCGGGCTGACCGCGACGTCCCAGACGTTCACGCACGCCGAGCTGATCGCCGCCGTGGCCGATAGTGCCCGCGACGGGGCGACGTCGGCCGGCGTGTGGGCCCGGGCCGAGCGCATGGCCGCGCTCGAGGCGGTGACGCGCGTGGGCGTGCAGCGCCTCGGCAGGCCGTCGCGCTACACCACCGAGGAGATCCTGGGCCTGGAGGCCATGGTCATCCGGCGCGCCGAGGCGGGCCGGGGCATGGCCGGCGACCGCGCCGCCCCGGAGGACCTCGCCGGCGTCCTCGCCTTCGGCGGGCTCGGTCTCTCGCGGGAGCAGCTTCGGGCGGCCGAGCACGCCGCGGCGCCCGATGACCGGATCGCCTGCATCGTCGGGCGCGCCGGCTCCGGCAAGACGACGGCCCTGGCCGCGGCGGCACGGGCGCTGTGGGCGAGCGGCATCCCGGTGACCGGCTGCGCCCCGTCGGCGCAGGCCGCCCACGTCCTCCAGCAGGCGACCGGCATGCCGTCGGTGACCCTGCACGCGCTCTGCGCACGCTGGCAGGCCGGCATCGCAGCGCCGGCGGGATGCATCGTGGTCGACGAGGCGTCGATGGCCGATACCCGGACGCTGGAACGCCTGCTTGCCCTGACCGAGCGCCGCGCGCGCGTCGTGCTCGTCGGCGACGATCGGCAGCTGCCCGCCGTGGGTCCCGGGGGCCTGTTCGCCGAGCTCGCCGCACGGCTGGGCGCCGTGGAGCTCGTCGCCAACCATCGCCAAGCCGCTGACTGGGAGCGCCACGCGCTGGCACTGCTGCGTCGCGGGGACAGCCACGTCGCGCTCGAGCTCTGGCTGGCACACGGGCGCATCCACGCCGACGTCGATCCCGTCGGCGCCTGCGCGGGCGCGTGGTGGCGGGACCGCCTACGGTCCGGCGACGCCGACACGGCCATGCTCGCCTACCGCCGCCACGACGTCGCCGCGCTCAACCAGGCGGCCGCGGCGGCGCTCGAGGCCGCCGGCCTGCGCGGCCCCCGCGTGGGTGCGGGGCAGGCAACCTACGCCGTCGGCGACTGCATCCGCTGCCGGATCAACGATCCGCGCGCGGGGCTGCGCAACGGGATGCGCGGCCACATCGGCGCGGTGGACAACCAGCGCGGCACGATCACGCTCGACGCCGATGACGGCACGCGCATCGAGATACCCCGGGACTATCGCCTGGCGGGCGGCGTCGACCACGGCTGGGCGCTGACCGGACATGCGGCACAGGGCCTGACCGTCGCGCGCGCGTTCGTCGTCGCACCGGAGCCGGGGGCGCACGCCGAATGGGGCTACGTGGCGCTCTCGCGCGCCCGGGAGGCGGTGCATCTGTTCGTCGGCGACGAGCCCGACAGCGACCCGTTGGTCGAGCTTGCCCAGAGCCTGCGTACGGCGGCGGCCCGGCCGCCGGCGATTACCCAGGCCGCCGAGGCGCCGTCGCCGAACCTTCGCGTCACGCGACGGCCGGGTCCGGCGGGGCGGGGCCCGGATGTCCCAGAACGCCCGTCTCATCATAAGACCGCGTTAACCCGGGATATCGCCCTCGGGCGGTAATCTGGCCATCGCCGCCGGTCGGCGGACCGCTCGACACCACCCCCTGGACCGGAGACTCGCAGACAGATGACGCCCACCTCACCACGCCGGACACCGGCATCCCCCCCAATGAGCGCCACCGCGTCTTTGGCACCCGACCTCGCCGTCACGACCGCCGGGCTGACCAAGCGGTACGGCCACCGCGCCGTGGTCGATGCGATCGATCTCAAGCTGCCCCGCGGGGTGATCAGCGGGTTCGTCGGCCCGAACGGCGCCGGCAAGACCACCACGCTGCGGATGCTGCTCGGCCTGATTCGGCCGAGTGCGGGCACCGGCGAGGTGCTCGGACACCCGATCACCGATCCGGCCAGCTACCTCTCACGGGTGGGCGCCCTGATCGAGTCGCCGGCCTTCTACCCGACGATCTCGGGACGTCGCAACCTCGAGATCCTGGCAAGCCTCGGCCGCAGCGACCGCCGCAAGGTCGACACCCTCCTGGCCCAGGTGGGGCTCGCCGATCGCGGCGGCGACGTGTTCAAGAGCTATTCGCTTGGCATGAAGCAGCGCCTGGGGATCGCCGCCGCGCTGTTGCCCGAGCCCGAGCTGTTGGTGCTCGATGAGCCGACCAACGGGCTCGACCCCGCCGGCATCCGCGAAGTCCGGTCCCTGCTGCGCGAACTGGTTGACGAGGGCCTGACCATCGTCGTCTCGAGCCATCTGCTCGCCGAGATTCAGACCATCTGCGACCACCTGGTGGTGATCGATGCCGGCACGCTGCGCTACCAAGGCGGGATCGACGGGCTGATCTCCGCCCAGACGGCCGAGGTGGTCGCCGTGCCGGAGCACGCCGCGGACCTCGAGCGCCTGGCGGCGATCTGTACCGAGTCCGGCCACGGAGCCCGCATCGAGGACGGCGCGGTGCACGCGACCGCGCCGCCCGACTGGTCGGCCGAGCTCAACCGCATGGCGATGCGCCAGGACATCACCCTCACCGGCCTGTCGGTCAACCGCGGGACCCTCGAGGATGCCTTCTTTGCGATTACCGAGACCGACGAGCACGCGATCGTTGCCCACATGCCCGAGACGGAGGTGCAAGCATGACCGGGGCGTTCCTGAGTGAGCTGCTCAAGCTGCGCCGGCGCGGGCTGCTGCTCGGCGGGGGCGGTTTGCTGCTCGGCTTCACGGCGCTGTTTACGGTCCTCGGCATCGAGAACGCCTCGAAGCACCCCGGGACCGGTCGGGGCCTGCACATCTCCATCGCCGAGCTCTCCAAGCCGGACGGCCTGGTGCACGGGATCACCCGCGCCGGCACGCTGATGGGAATCGTGATGCTCGGCATCTTCGCCGCCGCGTTTGGCACCGAGTATTCCACCGGCATGCTGCGCAACCTGCTCGTCCGCGAACCGCGACGGGTCAAGTTCTTGGCCGGCAAGTACCTCGCGCTGTTGGTGTTCGGCGTCGCCATCATCCTCGTGGCGTGCATCGTCAGCATCGTCCTCGCGCTGGCCTTGGCGCCAGGCAAGGGCATCGACACCTCGGCCTGGACGAGCTCGACGGGGCTCGCCGACACGTGGAGCGCGGTGTGGCACTTGGTGGTCGCCTCCCTCGGATACGGCACCCTCGGGGCCGCATTGGCGGTGATCTTCCGTTCGCCCGTGGCGGCGCTTGCCATCGGCGTCGCCTGGCTGTTGCCCGCCGAGGCGATCCTGTCGGCGCTGTGGTCGAACGGCCAGGACTGGTTGCCGGGACAGCTCCTGTCGAACCTCGTCTCGGGCGGAAGCTCATCCGTCTCGCTGGCCCGCACCGGGCTCACGTTGGTGGTCTACTGGGTCATCGTCGTGGTCGGCACCTCGGCGCTCTTCTCCCGACGGGATGTGGCGAGTTAGCAGGGCTTTCTGTGCTGTGGTCTGAGCAGCCCGGCGGCCCCCGCCGGGGGACAATCGGGGAAAACCCCGATATCCCCCGGCGGGGGCCGGGCATACATTGTGGGTGCACCACTAACCGGACCTTGACATTCCCATCGCCGAGTCGTCGTCGGCTTCCAGCGCTCGAAGGTAACCACGTGTGCAATGTGGGCCTCTCACCACCCGTTAGGTGTGGCGGCAGGCCGGGCTAGGAGCCCTACGCAACACGCGCGCTACGGTCCCTGCGCTCTGGGGCGACAGTCGACCACCGGTAGCAGATGTAGGACTGCGATGCGGAATCGAGATCCCGGATAGGAGATCTCAACCGACTGAGGTGCATTGAAGGCGAATAACAAGTGAATCCCGGTACCCGCCAGTGAAATTCTCCGGGGGGTGCCGGGATTTGCGTCGTCGTGGGGCAGAATAGGCCGACCCGCGTTCGCGATCAGGCCAGCCCGTGCCATCCCGACTCACTGCCTTCCGCATTTCCGACGTGCTCGGGCTGGCGATCCGCGCCGCCGCGGAGGTCTGCGCGCTGATGCCCGCCGGCCTGGCGGCCGCGCTCGCGTGGGCCGGCGGCCAGATCGAGTGGGCCACGCGTCCGGCCAAGCGGCGCCAGCTCGCCGAGAACCTCGCGCACGCCGCGCGGCGGGCCCCGGACGACCCGTATGTGCGGCGGCTGGTGCACCGCAACGTCTCGGCCGGGGCCTGCCGCGCCGCCGGGACACTGTGGGCGTTGGCCCGGCCCGAGCACGCGGCCGGGCGCGTCGAGATCACCCCCCGTGCGCTGCTGGACCGGCTGATCGCCGACGGGCGCGGGGTGGTGCTCAGCTCTGCGCACTTCGGGCCATTCGAAGCCGCCGCGGCGGCCGCACGCACCCTGCCGTCGGGGACGCAGCTCGCGGTGATGACCGACGAAAACACCATCGGGCAGGCGCTCCACAGGATGCGTCTGCGCATGGGGCTCACGATCGTCCCGGCCGACGCCCCCCCACGCGAGCTCACCCGCATCCTCAATGCGGGCGGGGTCGTGGTGCTGATCGCCGATCTGCATCGCCCCGGCATGCGCGGGCACCTGGTCAACTTCCTGGACGCGCCGTGCATCATTCCGGGCGGCCCCGCGATGCTGGCACGGACGGGCCAGTCGCCGCTGGTCCCGTTTGCCGTCTACCCCGCCGGTCCGCGGCGCTGGCGACTCGAGCTCGGCACGCCGCTCGCGCCGCCCACCCAGGCCGCTGGCCGCAGCGACGAACGTCGCGCGACCCAGGAGCTGGCGGACGCGTTCAGCAAGGTCATCCGGGACATGCCGCACCAGTGGGATGCGGTCGATCCGATCCCGTGGCTGGGACCGCGGCGTCACGACGCCGATTCCTCGAACAGATCGCCGCCGCGTCGGCGGCGATCCGACCTGCGTACGCGCCTGTTTCACGCCGACCGCGGCTGTTAGCATCATAACGATCACCTTGGCGACACGGTACCGGCAGGGCATGTCTCACGCTCCGGATCTCCTCACGGCAACCGCACGACGTGGCGTCGGCCCGCACGGCAGGCGGGTGGCACGCCGCCGGCGCCCCGGCGGCATCGTTGGCGCCACCGTCCTCGTCGGCGCCCCGGGCCCCGGGCTCGCGGCCTGCGGGGGGTCCTCGGGCAGCCGTGCGGCCGGCACCTTGGCCGCGACCGCCCCCGCCCCACCGGCCATCCGCGCGACGCGGACCGCAGCGACGCATGCGCCCAAGGTCAACGCACCGCGGCACGAGGTCGCGCGGGTCACGACCGCCGCCGGAACACCGGTTGCCGCGGTCGCGCACATGCAGGCGACGTCCCAGGGGGTCGCGGTCGGCAAGATCGGGCCACACGAGGTCAGCGACGGGGTCTGGTCCGAGACGATCCAGTGGCAGCGAGCGTCGGAGGGTCAGCCCCTGATGTTCGAGGTGCCCGCCACCGCGCTCGGCACCACCGTGACGATCAACTATCCATTGAAGGTCGCGCCGGCGTGAGTTCGCCTAGTCGCGGCACCGAGGTGGTCTGCGAGCACGTGCGCAAGATGTTCGAAGGGGGCCGCATCCGGGCCCTCGAGGACGTCTCGCTCACGGTCGGCGGCGGCGAGTTCGTCGCGCTCACGGGCCGCTCGGGGTGCGGCAAGAGCACGCTGCTGAATCTCATCGGCGCGCTCGATCGGCCGGACTCCGGATCGATCACCGTCGGCGGTCAGCCGCTGGCGGACATGCGCGACCTCGGCGCCTATCGGGCCCGCACGGTGGGGTTCGTCTTCCAGTTCCACTACCTGATCCCCACGCTGTCGGCGAGCTGGAACGTCCAGATTCCGATGATCGGTCTCGAACGCTCCGCGCGCGAACGCGAGGTGCGCGCCCGGGAACTGCTGACACAGGTCGGGTTGGCGGATCGGGCCGATGACCGGCCGGGTGTGATGTCGGGTGGCGAGCGCCAGCGGGTCGCGATCGCCCGCGCCCTGGCGAATCATCCACCGCTGCTGTTGGCCGACGAGCCGACGGGCGCGCTCGATTCGGCGACCGGCGCCGAGGTGCTGGCGCTCCTGTCCCGCGTGCGCGAGCAGTTCGGGATGAGCATCCTGATGGTCACCAACGACGCCGAGGTGTCGCTCACCGCGGATCGCGTGGTCCGCATGCGCGATGGCCGAATCATTCCGGCTATTCCCGTCGAAGGGCCTCGATCGGATTGAGCCGCACGGCCCGCCAGACGGGATAGGCCGCCCCGATGACCCCGACCCCGAGCGAGAAGGCCAGACCCCAGGCGAACACGGAGAGCCCGAACTGCGGGGTCACCAGATTCGACAGGGCCCCCTGGGCGACCAGGGCCTGGGCGGCCACCCAGCCGAGCAGCAGGCCGATGGCCAGCGCCATCACGCAGATCGTCACCGCCTCGCCGACGATCATGCCGGCCACCCGCCGGTTGGGCCATCCCACCGCCCGCAGGACGCCGATCTCCTGGCTGCGCTCCATGACCGACATCGCCATCGTGTTGGTGACGCCGATCCCGCCGACCAACAGCGCCACCACCGAGAAGACCCAGCCCGCGCTGATCAGCAGCTTGCTGGTGGTGTCTACCTGAATCGCCTGACCGGGGTTGGTCACGGCGACCAGGCCCGGATAGCGCTGCTGGAGCCGGGAGGCGACCTGCGACGACGACACGCCGGGGCGAACGATGATCCCGATCGAGGTGACCTCGCCCGGCCGACCGGCCCACTGCTCGACCAGCGCCAGCGGGGCCACGACGGCGCCGTCCTCGAAGGAGTTGCCGCTGTGGTAGATGCCGGCGATCGGTAACCGCGCCTTCCCGATCGTGATCGTGTCGCCCGGTCCCAGGTGGAGCTGGGACGCGGCGCCGTCGCCGAGCAGGATCTCGTTGCCCTGGGCGCGCGATCCCTTGATGACGACGAACTGGCGCTCGGGAAACTCGGAGGGCTCCAGGCCGAAGACCAGCTGCGAGCTGCGGCCCTCGACGGTCGTCACGAGCAGCTTGATGCGCGCGACCTCCAGCACCCCGGGGTCGCTGGCAACTTCGGTGGCCAGATGGTCCGGTAGCAGCGAGTTGGTCAGCTGCGTCACCTGGCCCTGGAACAGCCCGAAGTCCGCCCCACCCAGGTGGATCACGTTGTTGACCGACTGCTGGACGCCGGCGCTGATCGACAGCAGGGCGACGATCAACCCGACGCCCAGCGAGACGCCGATCGCTGTGAATAGGCTGCGCGCGCGCCGGCGCATGAGGTTCGTCCAAATGAGCGCGGGCAGCCACACGTGCCGATCATACCCGCGGCACTGCCGGCCACACCGACCGAGGTGTGGTTCGCGCGTGCCCGACACCCCCGGCCCACGCCCACAGGTGCGTCCGCGGACGCCACTGCGGGCCTGGACGACGATGGGGACATGGTCCGCACGGCACGGCGCAATGACCACTCAGGCGACGCGAATCCCGCCGCGGCGCACCCAGTCGTGGCCGGTCCGAGGCGCGCTCGGCGTGCTCGTCGGGGTGCTGATTATCGTTGCGATGCTGCGCCTCGAGGCCGCCGACCGCTCGACCGCGAGCGAGCTCGACGCCGTCGGGCACGTCGCCCTCGGCTTCGAGCTCGTCGCCTATTGCGTCCCCCCGCTGCTGTTGGCCCGCCTCGTCGCGAACACGACCGTCGGCACGTTGACCGCCGCGCGCACCGCCGTCGCCGCGGTCGGCGTCGGCAATCTCGTGCCCGGTCAGCCCGCGCCGGAGACCCTGATCGCGTACCGCGAGCTCAGCGCGCGCGGCATGTCCCGCACACAGTCGCTGGCGACGCCCCTGGTAATGCTTGTCGCCGCGCCGGCAGCGGCCATGGCGCTGCTCGCAGGGCCGCTGCTGCTGATCTCCGGCGCCGCGCTCAACCTGCCCTCCGCATGGCGGGCACCGGTCATCACCGCCGGGGCCATCGCGACGGTGCTGGGCATCGCGCTCATCACCCTGACGCTCGTCCGGTCGACGCGTGCGCGCCTGCCCAAGTTCATGCGCGCCGATCAGATCCTCGAGACGATTGGCGGGCCGTCCGGTGCGGGCGCCCTGCTGCTGCTCGCGTTCACCGGTTTCGGCGCGGACGCCCTGGCCCTGTACAGCTGCGGGCGCGCGGTGGGTGCCCAGCTGCCGATCGCGGCCCTGCCGGTGGCCTACATCGTCGCCACGGTGGCCATCGCGGTCCCGTTTCTGCCCGGCGGGCTCGGCGCCGTCGAGGTGGCCGTGCCGCTCGTGTTCGCCGCCGCCGGGGCGAACTACGCCCACGCGGCACTGGGGGTCCTGGCGTGGCGGATCCTGCAGTTCTGGAGCCCGACGCTGGCTGGGCTTGCGTGCTGCGCGTCCCTGGTCGTCGAGCGCCGGCGCAACCGAGGCCAAGCCGAGGGGCCGCCTGTCGCCGGCGGTGCGGCCGCGGGCGCTACTCCTCGATGACGGGGATGATCCGGTCCAGCGGCTTCGGCAGCCACCAGTTCCACTTGCCGGCCACCCGCATGAAGGCCGGCACCAACAGCAGACGCACGAGCGTCGCGTCCAGGAAGATCGCGACGGCGAGCCCGAGCGAGAGCTCCTTGAGCGGGATCAACCGGTTGGACTGGAACGACAAGAACACGATGATCATCAGCAGCGCCGCGGTCGTGATGATCCGTCCGGTACGCGCCAGGCCAAAGGCCACGGCATCCGCATCCCCACCGCCGCGCTCGCGGTACTCGCGCACCCGCGAGAGCAGGAAGACCTCGTAGTCCATCGAGAGGCCGAACAGGATCGAGAACAAGAACGGAGGCACCCAGTTGGTCACATGACCGAGGTGGTGGAACCCCAATAGGTCGTCGGCCCAGCCCCATTGGAAGATGACCACGAGCACGCCGTAGGACGCGAGCACCGACAGCAGCGTCATCACCACGGCCTTTGCGGGCAGCACCAGCGATCGGAACAGGATCGTCAGGACGATGAAGGTCAGGATCATCACGAGCCCGATCACGAACGGCAGGCGTCCCGAGACGGCCGCGGTGAAGTCGCGGTTCGCGCTGGCCGCGCCGCCGACGTAAATGTGCTCGGGACCGGCACCCACCGCCTCGGGTCCGTACACGTCGGCGATGCGACCCGCCAGGTCCTGCGCGGCCGTCGTGTCCTCGTTGGACCGGGGGTACACGGTCACCGACGCGGCCGTACCGTCTCGCGAGTACGCGACCACGGGATCGACGCCTGAGACCTGCGGGTCCGCCGCGACGAGCTTGGTGACCCTGGCGATCGTCGCCGGCGGCACCGGGCCGGTGCCATCGATGACGATGCTGATCGGATCCTCGGCGCCCGGTCCGGCGGCCGCGATCAGCTGGCCGTCGGCCACACGCGAGGGCTGGGTCGGCGGCAGCGCGGTCACGCCGCTGGAGCCCGTCGTCATCACCAGCACCGGCGAGGCCAACACGAGGAGGATCGTCGTGACGACGACAATCACCGCCCAGGGGTGGCGCATCACCGCGGCGGCCCAACGACCCCAGAAGCCGAAGTCGCCATCGTCGTTGGTCTGGTGGCGAGGCGGACGCTTGAGCAGGCGCCGGGCCAGGGCCACCACATCGGCACGGAACACGCGCTGGTTGAGCGACATCAGGATCGCCGGCGTCAGGGTCAGGCTGGCGCTGACCATCACCACGACGACGCCAATCGTGCCCACCGCGAAGCCCGTAAAGATCGGTACCCCGACCGCGAGCATGCCGGCGAGGGCCATCGCAACCGTCAGGCCGGAAAAGAAGATGGCCTTGCCGGCCCGCCCGATCGTGATCGCCACGGCGTCGAGCGGCGCAAACCGTTCACGCAGCTCATCCCGATAGCGGTTGACGATGAACAGCGAATAGTCCACGCCGACGCCGATGCCGATGAGCGGGACGACGTTCTGGACGTAGATCGACAGGCTTATCGCCCCGGCGATGAACCACAACGCGCCCAGGGTGCTCACCAGGCCGACGACGGTGACGATCACCGGGATCCCGGCCGCCCACAGCGACCCGAAAAACAGCACCAGCACGAGCACGATCAGCGGGACCTGGAACATCTCCGACTGCCGCAGGTCGTGCGTATTGACCGAGTTGAAGTCCGTGTAGATCGCCGGGCCGCCGGTCGCCCCGACGTGCACGTCGGCCGTCGACTGGGCCTCGGCGGCATCGATGATGGGCTTCGTGTGCGCGAGCACCTGGTCGATACCCTCGGTCAGGCCGATCTGGATCAGCGCGGTGTGCGCGGCCGGATACGCCAGGCGCGGGTTCTCGGCCGGGGTGACCACCGCGCCGATGACCGGTCCGCCGGCCGTCCTGGCGGCCGCAGCGCTCTTGGCGATCACCTCCTGGAACGCCGGGTCGCTGGGACTCAGCGTCGGGCTGGTCAGCACCAGGGTCATGGTCGCCGGGAACTGGTTTGCGAACTTCCGCGAGACGACGTTGCTGGCATTCTGCGACGTCGAGCCCGCGATCTCGAAGCCCCCTTGCGAGAGCCGGCCCGACAACCGCAAGGCCAGCGGCCCCAGGACCACGAACACCACGATCCATACCGCGATCACCCAGCGCCGGTGACGTCCGCTCCAGCGCCCGAGGCGGGCAAACGGGCCGTTCGGGATGACATGGGTCGTCGCCTGTTCGACCTCGCGGGTCGCGAGCGTCATCATGCCCCCCTTGGGCGGGGCTCGTCAGGCGCCCCGGCGACGGGGTGCGCGCAGCTTGGGTCTCGGATCGGCACGAAGGCAGCGATTGCCATGACTGCTCCGGGAGCGATGGTTGCCCACGCGCGATGGCCACCCGCCACCGCGCCCGTAGCTAACAGGCTCGTGCCGCCGAGTTCCAATAGGACCGGGACCCGCGGGGCGATCGCCGGCGCCAGTCGCCCTGGCGACCCTAGGCGAGCATGCCCTTGGGCAGATCCCCGCGCCGCAGGCGCCGGTACAGGTCCAGGGCGTCCACGATCACGGCCATCGCATCGTCGAGTCCGAGCGGGTCATCGACGATGACTTCCTTGTTCTCGAGGGCCTTGTAGTCCTGAAAGAAGCGGCCCATCTCGCGCAGCACGTGCTTCGGGAGCTCGGTGTAGGTGCGGTACTCGTTCACCGACGGGTCCTTCGTGGACACGGCGATGATCTTGTCGTCGATGCCCTTCTCATCCTTCATCCGGATGACCGCGATCGCACGGGCCTCGACGATGGCGAGCGGCACGACCGGTTCCTGCCCGAGCACCAGCACGTCCAGCGGGTCGCCGTCATCGCAGTAGGTACGCGGGATAAACCCGTAGTTGGCCGGGTAGTGGACCGCCGAGTACAGCACGCGGTCGAGTCGCAGCAAGCCCGAGGACTTATCGAGCTCGTACTTGTTCTTGGAGCCCTGGGGCACCTCGATGATCACCGGGAACTCGTCCGCGACCAGGTGATCGTCGACATAGACGTCATGCCAGGGGTTCACTGACACTCTCCTTGTACGGCGGCATGGCTCCGGCGGGTGCGACTAGGCCGTGACGCGTTGGCGACGGGCCTGCTTGACCCGTCCGGTTTGCGAGAGCTCCACCTTGCGGACACGCACCCGCGTCGGGGTGACCTCGACGCACTCGTCCTCGTTGACGAGTTCGAGCGCCTCATCCAGCGTGAGCGCTTGGTACGCGTCCAGCCGCACGAGTTCGTCGGCGGTCGAGGACCGCATGTTGGTGAGCTTCTTTTCTTTTGTGGGGTTCACGTCGAGGTCGTCGACCCGCTGATGCTCCCCAATCACCGCGCCCTCGTAGACGTCCTCGCCCGGCCCGACCACGAGCTGGCCGCGCTCTTGGAGGCCCATCAGGGCAAAGGTTGTGGTGATGCCGGCGCGGTCGGCGACCAGGCTGCCGTTGGTCCGGGTCTTGATGGTCCCCTGCCAGGGCTCCCAGCCCTCGAAGATCTGGTGGACGATCGCAGTACCGCGCGTCTCGGTCATCAGCTGTGTGCGCATGCCGATCAGCCCCCGCGTCGGCACGAGATACGTCATCCGCGCCCAGCCGTGTCCATGGTTTGCCACGTCCTGCATGCGGCCCTTGCGGGCGGCCAGCAGCTGGGTGATCGCGCCGATGTGCTCCTCGGGGACGTCGATCATCACCCGCTCGACCGGTTCGTGGCGCACGCCGTCGATCTCCCGGATGACGACCTGCGGGCGGCCCACCGTAAGCTCGAACCCTTCGCGGCGCATCGTCTCGACGAGGACCGCCAGCTGCAGCTCACCACGGCCCTGGACCTCCCAGGTGTCCGGCCGATCGGTCGCCAGCACCCGCAGGCTCACGTTGCCGACGAGCTCCTGCTCGAGTCGCGCGAGCAGCATGCGGGCGGTGAGCTTGGTGCCGTCGCGTCCGGCCAGCGGCGACGTGTTGGTCCCGATGGTGACCGACATCGAGGGCTCGTCGACCGACAGCACCGACAACGGGCGCGGGTCGTTGATGTCGGCCAAGGTGTCACCGATGGTGACCTCAGGCAGTCCGGCGACGGCGATCAGATCGCCCGGGCCGGCCTGATCGGCCGGCACGCGCTCGAGCGCCTCGGTCAGAAACAGCTCGGTGACGCGGGCACGCTCGATCGTGCCGTCGGCGCGACACCAGGCGACCAGTTCGCCCTTCGTGATGGTGCCGTGATGCACCCGGCACAGCGCGAGGCGGCCGACGTAGGGAGACGCGTCGAGGTTCGTCACCAGGGCCTGGAGCGGGTGCTCCTCGTCGTAGACCGGCGCGGGGATGTGCTCGAGCAGCGTGTCGAACAGCGGGGTCAGGTCGTCACTGGGCACGTCGAGCTCACGCGACGCCTGCCCGGCCTTGGCGTTGCAGTACACGATCGGGAACTCGATCTGGGATTCGTCGGCGTCGAGTTCGATGAACAGGGCGTACACCTCGTCGACAACCTCGGCGACCCGGGCGTCCGGCCGATCGATCTTGTTGACCACGAGCACGACGGGCAGCCCGTGGGCGAGCGCCTTCGAGAGCACAAAGCGTGTCTGCGGCAGCGGGCCCTCGCTGGCATCGACCAGAAGCGCCACGCCGTCGGCCATGAACAGGCTGCGCTCGACCTCGCCCCCGAAGTCGGCGTGGCCCGGGGTGTCGAGGATGTTGATCGTGACATCGCCGTAGCGGACAGCGGTGTTCTTGGCGAGGATCGTGATGCCCTTCTCGCGCTCGAGATCGTTGGAATCCATGACGCGCGTCGCCACTTCCTGGTTGGCGCGGAATGCCCCGGTCTGCCAGAGCATCGCGTCGACAAGCGTCGTCTTGCCATGGTCAACGTGCGCCACGATGGCGACGTTGCGCAGATCATCACGGTGAGCCACAGATCTCCCTTATCGCGGCACGCTCCTACGGGGGGCTCGCCGCCCCGCACACTCGGCCAGACGGGATGGTAGCGGTCCAACCCGATTTGCCCCAATCCCCGCGGGATCCGCCGCCCGGACGCGCGGTCGCTCGCCGGGCGACCGAGCTCGCCCGCAGGATCGTGTGCGTCAGCCGTCGACGGCCGCCGCGCAGCTCGACGGAACGCCGGTCTGCGCGCCGGCGGCGACCCAGCTGCGCGCGTCGGCGGGCGCCACGGCCACGAGTTCGCGTGCCGGGATCAGCGACCGGCCCCACGCGCCCGCCAGGCAGGCGACCAGATCAGCAGTGTCGCTGTGCACCGCGGTGGTCGAGATCCTGCCCGCGCGGCGCGCGACCTCCAACAGTGCCGGGGATCCCCATGAGCTGCTGGGACCAGTCGCCCAGGTGGGTCCCGACATCGAGGATGATCCGCGCGCGGCGTCCGTCGGCCCGCACCGATGGCACGCGCAGCGCCCAGGTCGGATCCTCCCAATCGACCTCGGCGCGTGCGAACTGCGTGCGCCAGTCGGCGGTGCCCTGCGTGGCGATAGCCGCGTAGGCCGCCCCCACGTCGTCCGAGGCCCCGATCGTCAGGCGCGCGGTCGTGGCCTGCGGAAAGCCGGGGAACGGAGCAAGCGCCTTCGCCACCCCTGCCGCCGTCCTGCCGCCGGACCGCAGCAGGGCGGTCCCGCCAACCGCGGCGACGATGACCAACACCAGCACGCCGATTACGAGGCCCCGCCGGCCGAGCGGCTCGATGCGGCGCGGGCCGGCGGGCGGCTTGGCATCCGCGCGACCGGTCACCAGCGCAGGCGCCCAGCGCCGCGCAGCGGGTGACGCTCACCGCGCCGAGCAAGGGCAATCCGCACCAACAGCGCCTCGATGGCGAGATCCACGGTCGGGTTGAGCAGCAGGTCGGCCCGTGTCATCTCGATTTCCTCGAGCGCCCGCTCGCAGAGCTCGGCCGGCGCGTCGGCCGCGGCGATCGCATCGCCCAGGTCGCGGTGGCGGACGGCCTCACCGGCCCCCAGTGCGATCGCCAGCCCGTCGACGACGACACCGGCGGCGCCCGCAAGCACGGTGGCCCAGCCGTCGCTGACCATGCGGCGGCGCTCGCGCTTTTCTTGGTCCTCGGCCTTCTTGGCGGCGGTGCGCCCACCGCGTTTGCCCTCGAGTTCGGCGGCGGCGCGGCGCAGCTCGACGAGCTCCTCGGAGGGGTGGTCTGACGCGGCGGCCTCCATGCGCCGCTGGACGTCGGCGACGACGTCGGCCCCGGCGCGGTCGCCGCGCAGAATCGACAGGCCCATCTCAACCCCGACGCGGACCATCGAGCGCCAGAATGCGTCACCGGCGATCGCCATCGGCCCCTCGGTGCGCGCGCGGATCTCCGCCTCGTCGGCCGGCACGCCGTTGGCCACCAGCCGCGCCGCGATCACCCGCCAGCCCGGGCTGCGAAACGGCACCGGGACACACCGCGAGCGGATCGTCGCCAGGACGTCCTCGGCCCGGTCGGTAACGAGGATCACGTGTGATCCGGCCGGCGGTTCCTCGAGGGGTTTGAGGATGCGGTTGCCGGCGACCTCGCGGAGTCGCTCGGCACCCTCCACGATCACCACGCGGCAGCGACCGACCACCGGACGGGTCGCCAGATCCCGCAGCGCGTCCTCGAGGTCATCGACGAGGATCTGGGCACCGGAGGCGCGCACGATCGACAGATCGAGCTGGGCCCGGTCCGATGCCCCGGGCGCGCCGATCAGATGCCGGGCGACCTGGTGGGCCGCCCGGCGCTTGCCGGAACCTGCGGGCCCGTAGAACAGGAACTGCTGGGGTACGCGCGCGCCGGCAAGCGCGCCCGCCAAGATCTTTTCGGCAAGTGGCTGATCTTCGATCGCGATCACGCCAGCCCGTCCACTTCGGCCATGACTCGCGCGTGGACCCGCTGCCTGGATCCGGTGCCCGCGACCACGCGCACCCGCTCGGGCCACCGGTCCGCGAGCTCCCGATAGCCGGCGGTCACCTTCCGGTGGAACTCCTGGTCCTCGGCCTCGATGCGGTCCCCGGCGCCGCGACGCGCACTCGCGGCGACGACCGGCACATCGACGATGATCACCAGGTCCGGGACGCAGCGCGCCACGGCCAGCTCGTTGGCCCGGGCGACGGCATCGATCCCAACCCCGCGCGCACGGCCCTGATACACGAGCGAGGATTCCAGGAAGCGGTCGCACACGACCCACTCGCCGCGCATGAGCGCCGGGCGGATCACCTCGGTCACCAGCTGGGCGCGGGCCGCGGCGAACAGGTACACCTCGGCGGCGTCGGACACCGCTCCCGGGACGCTGCCCAGCAGCACGGCGCGCAGCTGCTCGCCGAGTGCCGTCCCGCCGGGTTCGCGCGTCTCGACGACCTGCTCGCCGCGGGCCCGGAGGGCGCCCGCCAGAAGCCGCGCCTGGGTGCTCTTGCCCGACCCGTCAATCCCCTCGAGTACGACGAAGCGGCCGTGCCCGGCGGCCGACGGATTCACCACGGGTGCACCGTGGTCACGGTGACCAGGATCAGCACGATGATCGCAACCACCAGGATACGGCCCGCCCACCGCGACCACGCTGGCGGGCTGTGCTGGACTTGGTGCTGCTCGGCTTCGGCGGCCAGGCGGGCGAGGACTGCCGGCCGGCCCGCCGGGGTGCGTTTATCAGATCCGGTCATGTCGATAACGGCGTCCGTCGCCGGGGGCGGCTTCGTTCGTACAGGGCGTGCGATCGGTGGCAATATGCACCACCGGACCGCACGTTGAGGCTACCAGGGGGATCGTTGGGCGCAGTCGTTGTCACCGGAGGCGCGGGCTTCATCGGATCGAACGTTGCCGACGCCCTGCTCGCCGACGGGCACGAGGTTCACGTCATCGACAACCTGTCGACGGGCAGCCGCAAGAAGCTTCCACCAGCCGCGGCCTTCCACGAGCTCGATATCCGCGACGCCGCGCGCATCGTCGCTGCCGTCGGCCAGATCCGACCGGAGGCGATCTTCCATCTGGCCGCCCAGTCGGACGTGCGCAAGGCGATCGAGAGCCCCGCGTTCGACGCAGAGGTCAACATCGCCGGCACGATTAACGTGCTCGAGGCCGCACGCCACTGCGCCGCGCGTGTGATCTTCTCCTCGACCGGCGGCGCCGCCTACGGCGAGTACGCGGGCTTGGTGATCCCGACCCCGGAGACGGCCGAGCCCCGCCCGATGTCCCAGTACGGGATGAGCAAGCTCGCCGGCGAGGGGTACTGCCGGCTCTACGGCCGGCTCTATGGGCTCGAGACCGTCGTGTTGCGTCTGGGCAACGTCTACGGGCCGCGCCAGGACCCGCACGGGGAGGCAGGCGTGGTCTCGATCTTCTCGGCCCGCATCCTCGACGGCGACCGGCCTCGGGTGTTCGGCGACGGCACGCAAACCCGCGACTATGTCTTCGTCGGCGACGTCGTCAACGCGTTCCGGGCCGCGCGGACCGACGGCACCGGCCAGACGATCAACATCGGTTGGGGACGGGAGGTATCCGTGCTTGATCTCCTCGACGGCTTGGCCTGCCCGTTCGAGCCCGAGTTCGCCCCGGCTCGCGCCGGCGAGCTGTTGCGCAGCGCCCTCGCCAACGACCGAGCGCGCGAGCTGCTCGGCTGGGCGCCCGGCACGGCGCTCGAGGACGGCCTCCGCATAACGCGGGATGCGATCGAGGTGACCCACCGCGATCCGGATGCACGCCCGCCGGGTGTCATCGACATCGCCACGGCGTAGCGCGGCGGGTGTCGGCCCGCATCGGGCCTCACACGTTTCCCGCACACAGCCGAGAACGCGTCGCGCCGCGCGACCCGGCCCGACCCACCAGCACTTTGCGGCGACGGCGCCGGAGCGTATCGTCGCCAGGGTAGGTCACGGCACCGAGCGACGGTAGGCCCGGTGCACTGACCCGCGCCGCACGCGGCGCGACCGAGCGCGCCCGAGCCATCGGGTGGCACCCGGAGCGGCGGCCGACTTGCCTGCGGACGGCCGCCGCCCCGAGGGTCCGTGGATCGCCGCCCCCCCCGGCGCGCGGAACGCGTGCGCAGGCGTCGCCGGCGTCACCGTGGTTGGGGTCGACACGGGTGGCCGTGCTCCTCATCGTCTGCCCATGCGAACGCGCGGCGCGTCCGGGACCGAACGCGGCGACGGGTTCCGGCTGTGACGCGCGGGCTGCTGCGGCCTGTGGGCGGGCCGATACGGGGCTCCGCGACGGCGTCATGGCCGCTGCGATCACCGGGTTGATCGTCAACGTGCAGGTTCCCCACGTCGGCGCGGACCTGGTGTAGAGCTCGCTCGCACCAATGGCCGCACGACGTGAGCGCCGCGGTGAGCGTCCTGGTGATCGGGATCATCCGGATCAACCACCGCCGACGTTTCCCGCGAAGCGCCGTCGCCGCCCGCGGGCGCGTTCGTGCTGCGCTTGGCCCACCTGGTGCGTCACCCGCGCCGGATCGCCGACGGCGTCACCGCGAACGAGATCCGCATTGCGGTGCGCGCATCCGCGCGAGGCCCGGTGATCGACGCTGCGTCGATCGTGCTGGCGGTCCTTAGCGCCCGCGTGCCTGGCGCGCGTCGTCGTGCTCGCAATCGACGTTTCGCACAGCCGCGGACCAGGCCTCAGCGCGACGCTCTGAGCAGATCCGCACGGGAGCCCCGCGGCACTCAGGCCCGCGGGCCCGCGGGCCGGCGCTCGCGATCCGGCTGCCCGGTCGGCCGCGGGGCGAAACGCGGCGGCCGCACCGCGCCGCCGTCGAGGATCTGCCGCGGGCCCTCCTCGACCATCCAGTCCAGATCTTCCGGCCAGACCCCGAGCGCACGCGCCGCCACCTTCTGCCCCTCCCCGACGCCCGGAGGTCGCCAGGTCGCCGAGTGGGCGTCGGAGGCCAGGACGTGGATCAGCCCGTTGCGCATCAGCAGCTGGGCGGTCTTGGCCACCACGCGTCCGTGATCCCCGACAAAGCTCGATGCGTTGCCTTGCGCCAGGGCCCCGCGACCGACGAGGTCGCGCAGGCGGTCCGGGTTGTGCTGGATCGCCTGCGCCCGCTCGGGATGCGCGATCAGCACACGAAAACCGCGGATCTCCAGCTCCCCGATCAGCGTCGGCAACCGCAGCGGCCAACCGGCAAACGGTGCTTCGACCAAGAGCCATCCCGAGTCGTTTAAGCTCAGCAGCCGCAGCTCATCGTCGTCCAGGCGATCGATGACATCCGTCGAGATCTCGGCACCGGGGCAGATCTCGAGCGGAAGTTCGGCCGCCTCGAGCTCCCCGCGCAGGCGCACGACGGCGGACCGGATCTGGCCGGCCCGGTTGGGGTACGTCGCGGCCACGTGCGGCGTGCAGGCCATCGTCGTGATCCCGGCGGCCACGGCGACGCGGGCCATCTCCAGGGATCCCGCGACGTCGGCCGGTCCGTCGTCCAGGCCTGGCAGCAGGTGGTTGTGCAGGTCGATCATCGACCCCACGAGGTTATCGCGGTGCTCCGGACGGCGCGCGGGATGACACCGCGCGGTGCTCCCGCTAATCTTTGCGGTCGCACGGGGCATTAGCTCAGATGGGAGAGCGCCTGGATCGCACCCAGGAGGTCGGCGGTTCGATTCCGCCATGCTCCATACCCTCGCTTGCCAGGGAGCATGTGCGCAGGAAGCATGGCGGGATTTGGCTTTGCGCCGGGGATTCCGGCCCGGGCTGTCCGGCCGGCGAGCGCGTCAGCCGACATGCATCGACCAACCGCCTCAGGCTGTCGCGGCGCACGGGTGCCACGCGTGCTTCCATCGCCCCGTTTTCCGGGAGGCCGGCGGCATCGTGTTCCCGTCCCCAGGTGAACGCAACACATGTGGGGGTCGATCTCGAGCAACGCGCCGGAGGGCTCCACGCCGTCCCGCAGCCGGACGGGCGACGCACCGCCTGGCACCGTTGGGCCGCTGCCCGTCCGCTCCTCTTCGCAAACCGGATCGCCGACAGACCGGACGACGGTCGCTGCCCTCACCGCGAGCACCGCGCTGTACTCGACCCCGCGAGGCGCTAGGGTTGGCGACGTGTGGGTCCTCGCCATCGTCAATGAGAAGGGCGGAAGCGCCAAGACCACGACGGCCGTGAACCTGGCGGCGGCGCTCTCCGAACGGGACCAGCGGGTGCTCGTCGTCGACCTCGACGCCCAAGCGAACGCGAGCCTGTGGCTGGGCGTCGACGACGGGGGCCAGGGCCTGCTCGAGGTGCTGCTCGGCCAGCGTGCGATCGACGACGCCATCCGCCCGGCGCCCGCGCTTGACGGGGTGGACGTGCTACCGGCCTCTCGGCGGCTTGGCAATCTGGCCGCACAGGTTGGCTGGGCCGAGTTCCCCCAGGGTCTGCTTCGTGAACGGCTGACCCCGTTGCGCGAGCGGTATGACTACGCCCTGCTGGACGGCCCACGGACCGTCGATCTGCTGAGCACCAACGCGCTGGTGGCCGCCCAGGGGGCGCTCGTGCCGCTGATCCCAGAGACGCTCGCGTACCTCGGGCTGGTCGCTATGGACGCGGCCATCCGGAGCGTGCGCCCGGTCCTGAATCCGGCCCTTGAGGGCCCGCGCGTGCTGCGCAGCCGCTGGGAGGACCGCACATTGGATGCCCGCGCGGTGCTCGCCCAGACGGAGGCTCAGTTCGGGCCAGCCATCATGCGCAGCGTGGTGCGGGCCGACATCGCGGTCCGCCATGCGGCTCGGGCCGGCCGTCCCGTCCTGCCGGGACCGCGCAGCCGCGCGGCAGACGACTTCCGCGCGCTGGCCATCGAAGTGGAAGAATGGGCCGCGCGCACCCAGGGAGGAAGCGGTGCCTGAGAAGCAATCACCCGGTCGAGGACGCCGTGCCACGCCACCGCCACGGGACATCCTGGCCGGTCAGGTCCGTGCGGAGGAGCTGCCTGACGTCGCGCGTCCAGAGGCGCCCACGCCGCCGGAGCACGAGACGACCTCCGATACGGCAGTGAGTGCACCCACAAGCGCGCCACGGGTCAACGCGCTGGCCCGGTCGGTACTCGAGCTCGGACGCCTCCCGTTGGCCGTCACCGAGGCCACTCTTGAGGGCCAAGCCCAGACGATCGACGACTGGGTCGCCCGGGGAGCGGTGCCGACGGTGTTGGTTCCGGGAGCCAAGGCACTCACGCTCGAGATCCGACTGCTCACGCGAATGCTCCGTGCGGTCGCCGGACCGAAACCGAGCGGTCCGTAGCGGGCCGGGGAAGTGCGCAACTGGTCGGCCACCGCGTGAGTCTCGTGAGCGTGGCTGGCGTCGGTCGTCGTCTTCGGAATCCGGACCCTTGTCGTGGGCGCCGGCAGCAGCCGGCAACCTGTGCGCAACCTGGCGGCGCCGGAGAGCACGGGTCCCGCGGGGAACGCTAGGTATGCGACATGAGCTGAGATCGGCAGCCTTCAGGGGGCGCTCGGACTCGACGTGAGCGGCAGCGCGCAGCACGCGGGGGTCCTGCGCACGCACGGCCCTGCCGCCGGCCGGCGCGACGGGACCACCGACTACGACCGTGTCACCGAGGATGCCGTGTCCCGTCTGCTCGAATCCGCCCGCGTGCTGCTCGGCGGCGTCGTGGGCCGCCAGCAGGCCGAGTTGGCGCAACGCGCCGGGCCGTGCCGGTCGGCCGGCGGCGGGTCCCGGCGGCGGCTCGCAGCTCACCGCGAGGAGCCGCCAACCGTGGACACCTCCAGCCTGCGGCCACCGCGCAGCCCGGCCAGCGCGGTGGCCGCGACGGCGACGCATGCGAGAAACGCGGCGGACGCCCGAAAACCGGCGGCGGCGTCCACCGGGCTCAGGCCGGTCCCGGCCGCCACTTCGTAGACCGCGGCCGTAAGCGCGAGCCCGAAGGCCGTTCCGAGTCCACGCGTCATGTTGAGGATGCCCCCGGCGAGCCCGGACTGCTCCCGCGGCGCCGCCGCCATGATCGAGGCGTTGTTCGGCGGGGTGAACAGACCCAACCCGATCCCGATGAGCGCCAGTTGCCCGATCAGCACCCACGATGCCCCCCACGCGAACGCCATCGATCCCAGCACGCACGCGGTGAGCGCCATGCCTCCGACCGTCAGGGGTCGGGGGCCGAATCGATCGGCGAGCCTCCCGGCAAATGGGGCGGTGATGCCGAGCGCCAGCGGCATGACGGTCAGCTGCAGTCCGACCTGGCTCGAGGTCAGGTGCCGGGACCGCTCGAGGAAGAACGGGACCGCGAACAGCACGCCGAACATGACCAGGTAGGAGAGCAGCCCGCTTGAGATTCCGGCCGAGAAGGGAATCCGCCGGAAGAGCGACAGGTCCACCATCGGCGATACACAGCGTCGCTCCCGTGCGTGAACAGGATCCCCAGCACGACGGCCCCCGCGAGCAGCCCGACGATCGGTGGGCTCGTCCATCCGGTCCGGTTCCCGAACGACAGGGCGCCGAGCAACGCCAGGACGGCGGGGACGAACAGACCGAACCCCACCCAGTCGAAGCGCACGCGTGGTTGCAGGTTGCGGCTCCGCGGGATGAACAGCCACGCGGCGACCATTCCGACCAGGCCGATCGGGACGTTGACCAGGAAGATCAGGCGCCATCCGCCGGCGGCGATCAGGAACCCGCCGACCGCGGGCCCCAGCGCGAGGCCCATCGCCTGAGCGGCCCCCTGGATGCCGATGCCGCGCCCGAGGGAGCCGCGCGGCATGGCCAGGTAGATGATCGCGACGCTGTTGGCCTGGAGCATTGCCGCTCCGACCGCCTGCAGCGCACGGAACGCGTCGAGCGCACCCAGACTCGGTGCCAGGCCACACAGCGCCGACCCGATGATGAACACGAGGAACCCGTAGGTGTACAGGAGCTTCCGACCGACCATGTCGGCGAACCGACCGATGGCCGTGACGGTCGTGACCAGTACCAGCAGGTAGGTCAGGCCCACCCACGTCACCGCGCCGACGCTGGCGTGGAACACCCCCTGAAGGGTGGGAAACGCGAGCGTGACGATCGATGCGTCGAGCTGGCCGATGAAGGCGCCCATGCACACCGTCGCGAGCACCAGCCAGTGGGCGCCCGGGTAGCCGGCGATGGCCGCCGGGCGGGCCGGCTCCACGAACACTCGCCGCCAGCCACGGCGGGATCTCGCGTCCTCGGTCTCGCCCACGGCATTCACCACGAAACCGCGCCTTCGTTGCCCGATCGCCGCCGTCCGCCAGGCCGACCGGCCCTCAGGTGGTCGCCCGGTCCTATGATCGAGGACGGCTTGCCAGATGTCGAATTAATACTTCTGCTATATTTGATAAGATTAGTTAATGGATCTCCGCAAGATCAGCTACTTCCTTGCCGTTGCGGAGCATGGCGGCTTCACCCGCGCCGCCGAGGCGGTCTTTGCCTCGCAGCCGGCGCTCTCGCTGGCGGTCAAGAAGCTCGAACACGAGCTCGGCGTCCAGCTCTTTCAGCGCATCGGGCACGACGTCCGCCTGACGCCGGCCGGCGCCGCGCTGGTCGGACCTGCGCGCCAGATACAGCGGGACGTCGAGACCGCGCGGGCGGCGGTTGCCGACGTCGCCGGGCTCCGATCCGGATCGCTGTCGCTCTGCTCGCTGCCGACGCTGGCGGCGAATCCGCTGGCCGAGCTGGTCGGCAGGTTCCGCAGGAGCCACCCCAGGGTGGTGGTCGATCTCGCGGCGCCCGAGACGTCCGACGAGCTGCTCGCCCTCGTACGAAGCGGTGCCGCCGAGATCGGGCTCACGGAGAGCATCTCCCTACCCGATGGGCTCGTGGCGCACGACCTGCTGACCCAGCGGCTCCTGATCATCTTTCCTCCGGGCACGCCCCGCCGGCGGCCGGGCATCGCGATGGGCGAGCTCGAACGCATCCCCTTTATCGCCGCACCGACGGGCACCTCGAGCCGCCGGCTCCTCGAGGAGGCGTTCGGCGCCGCCGGCGTCACGCCGCAGATCGCCGTCGTCACGGCTCAGCGCGATGCGATCCTGCCGCTCGTCCTCGCCGGCGCGGGCGCAGCTCTTGTCCCGGAGACGCTGGCGGACGAGGCCGTCCGTCTGGGCGCCGCGATCGCGAGACCCGATCCGGCGATCACGCGGCATGTCGTGCTCACCCACCGCCGGGGGCCACTCGCCCCTGCGGCGCAGCGGTTCCTCGACGAGGCGGCCCCGTGAGTGCGGCCTGCGACTCGTATCGCAGGCGCATCAGGGCCCCGGCGGCATGTGCCGGCCGGCGACCCGTCGGCGTCGGCCGCGCTGCCGCGGGTCGCCGGCGGCTTCCCCGAGACGCGCCGGGGTCACGCGGCACACCGTCGGGCCGTCGCCGCTACGGCAGGCTCTCGGCGATGTGCACGGTGAGGTCGCCCAGCATGTTGGTGTAGCTGCCGTACTCGTTGTCGTACCAGCCGAACACCTTGGCGTGGGTCACCGGGACCCGCACGACCGGCTGGGCGAGCTGCGCGAGCGCGGACGCGGGGATCCCGGGCAGGGATGCGAGATCGACCTCGACGAACCCCGTGCGGGTGTGGGTCTCGATCCCCTCGATGACCACCGCGGCGCGCATGCCCATGACATCGCGCGGGACGTTCTGGACGTCGCTGTAGACGAGCAGGCCCGCCTGGCCGCCGGTGCCCGCGGCCTGGAAGATCCGGTTGAGCGCCTTGCGGTTGATCAACGAGTCGCCGTTGGCGTCCAGGCGCGTCTGGAAGGTGACGTTCAGGATGATCAGCGACTCGGTCGGGATCGGGATCCGGACCGAGTCGGCCATGAACCCGATCTCGCGGATCTCGGGGATGACCTCCTCGAGCGCCCGCGCGGCGTTGGTCGAGGTCAGCACCATGCTGTTGAGCGCGCTGCGCGTGCGGCGCAGGTCTTTGGCACCGGCACCCGGCACCGCATCGAGCACGGTCTGGGAGTTGGTCACCGCGTGCACCGTGCTCATCGACGCCGTCATCACGTTGGCCGCCTGCATGCTGTCCAAGAGCGGCTTGACCATATGCGCGAGCGCCGTGGTGGTGCACGACGCCGCCGAGATCAGATGGTGCCGCGACGGATCGAAGGCGGCGTGGTTGATCCCGTTGATCAGCGTGACGCAGTCGGCGGGGGCGCTGCTGCCCGTGACCTTGAATGCGGCGCTATAGATGACCTTCTCGGCACCGGCGACCAAGTGCCCGCGCAGGGACCCCTCGGGCGCCGTCTCGGGCACGCTGGGGTCGTCGAACGCACCGGTCGTGTCGACGACGATCCGGACACCCTCCCTGCGCCAGTTGATGTCGGCGGGATCGCGGGCCTCGTGAAGGATCCGGACCGGCATCCCGGCGACCTCGAGCAGGTTCTGCTCACGATCGATGATCCGAACGCTGGGTACCGCGGAGACGCCGAACAAGAAGCGATCCATGTTGCCGTAGGTCGAGTCGTTCTGGATGACCCCGCAGACCGCCTCGAGCTCGCGCCCGACCGGACGGCCGACGTTGACGACCAGACTCGGAAAGTGCGCCCGGCCAGCGTGATGCCACACGCACAGCTTGCCGATGCGCCCCAGGCCGTTGATCCCGAGTGGCTGCCCGTGCCCGCGCTGCGCCATCAATCCGCCCCTGGTCGTGTTGCCCGCTACTGCTGCGCCCGGCCCCGCACGACCACCTCGGTCGTGGGGTGCGACCCGAGCCGCACCGAGCCGTCGACGCCGGAGATCGCGATCATGTCACCGCACCGGACCAGGTGTTCGCCCAATCGTGACGGAGCGCCCGGTGGGCCCACGGTGAACGGCCGGCAGCCGACCACGCAGGTCTTGCCCAGACGCTTCGCCGCGACCGCCGCGTGGCTCGTCGCGCCGCCGATTGCCGTCAGGAGTCCGTCGACCTGTACCACCAGGGGAATATCGTCCGGCACGGTGTCGCGCCTGAGCAGAATGCGCGCATCGCCGGGGTAGTCACGCGCCAGCGTGTCGAGCTCGTACTGCGTGTGGGCCGCGCGCCCGCACAGGGCCCCGCCGCCCACGCCGATGCCGCCGGCGATCAGCGAGGCGTCGAGCTCTGGCGTCGGGACAAAGGCCGGCAGCACGCCGCGTTGGGTCGTCACCGCGTCGCGGGTCTGGAGCATGAACAGATCCTCGCGTCGGTCGCCCTCGAAGGTGAACTCGATTTCCTGATGGTTCATGCCCTGCTCGTTGATCAGCACCTCGGCGGCCGCGAGGAGGCCGGCGTAGATCTCCGGAAAATCGCGCTCGAGCGAGTGCTGGCCGTGCGTCGGCTCCGCCAGGCGCTGGGCCTCCGAGACCGGAAACGTCTCGACCAGGCCGGCGACGACGTCGTCCCCTTGGGCCTGCACGACGTAGTCCCCGTAGAGCTGAACACCGCTGGTCTCATACACCGGATGCCGCGTCAGAACGACACCGGTCCCCGATCGCCCGTTCAGGTTGCCGAACACCATCGTCTGAATGATGACCGCCGTGCCCCAGGTATCGGCGATGCCGAGCTCATGGCGATAGGTCTGGGCGGCATCATCGTTCCAGGAGCGACCGACGTGGGCGATGCATGCCAGCAGCTGCTGGTACGGGTCATCGACGAGCTCGACCCCGGAGTTGATCAGCAGCTGTCGATACGCGAGCGCGACCTCGCGCATCCCGCTGCCGGTGAGCTGCGCCTTCTTGGAGGCCCCGTAGCGCTGCTTGGCCTCGGCCAGCAAGTCGCCGAACTGCTCGCGGTGCAGCCCGCAGCTCATTCCCCAGAACTGCAGCAGGCGCCGGTAGGCGTCCCAGGCGGCCCAGTCGCGCCCGGGTTGTCGGGCGAGCCCGGCCGCGACCTCGATGTTCAGCCCGACGTTCAGGTACGTCTCGAGCATGCCGGGCATGCTGATCGGCGCCCCGCCGCGCACCGAGAGCAGCAGCGGCTTGGCCGGATCGCCGAAGCGTGCGCCGGTGCGCTGCTCGAGGGCGCCAACTTCGGCGGCGATCCGGACCGGAAGGTCATCGTCGATCGCATCACGGCCGTCGGCGAAGTGCCGCCCGACGAAGTCGGTCGTCAGCACGAAGCCGTCCGGGATCGGGAACCCGAGCGCACGCATCCGCCGCAGCATGAAGCCCTTGTTGCCGAGCGCGACCCCGCCGACCGTGGCCGACGGATCGTCGATCTCCACGATGTCCGGCACGCAGCCGGGCGTGTGACGCGGCGAGCCTGCCACCTCGTTGCCATGCCGGCGCTGGTCCTCGATCGCACGCAGCACCCGCCCGATCATCAGGTCGAGCCGCTGCAGGCCGAAGCTCTCGGCGATCAGGTCGCGTTCGAGCCCCTCCGAGATCGCGAGGGTCGCCTCGTCCACCGACGCGCCCGGAGGTCCGTCGATGCGGCCCTCCTCAAGCATGCGGGTGATCACGCTGCCGGCCGCGTCGTCGTAGACGGACAGGATGCGCGCCTCGACAAGCGTTTCAAGGTTCCGCGACGCCAGCCAGAACATGTTCAGATACTGGTCGAGCGTGGTCCCGGGGGTCGCCAGGACCTCGTCGAGCATCGCCGCGCAGTGCGTCAGCCCCTGGGCCCGGAAGCCCTCGAGGCGCACGGCGCGCAGCAGCAGCCGCAACCAGTTGCCGATTCGTACGAGCTTCGGGTGGTCCAGCGGGGCCAGCGCGAGGTCCTCGATGACCTGATCGCACAGGGCCGCCGCAAGCGCTTCGAGCCGGAAGGTCAGGCCCATCGCCTCGAAGCGCGGCTCGCGGTACGAGCCATACATGCTCGGGATACCCGCGGCGATGTGGCGCTTGCGATAGATGTCCTCGACCGCCTCGACCGGGCCGGGCGTCTCGATGATCGACTTGAGCGACTCGAGCGCGGAGAGCATGCCGTCGAGCGCCGCCGCGTGCGCGCCGGCGGCGAGGCCCTCCTCGATGATCCGTACCGCGCCGGCCGAGATGCCCGGCACCAAGCGCAGGCGCTGCACCACGTCACCGGGGTTCAGACGATACTTGCGCGCGATCTCCCTGCGGACGGCGAACAACAGACCGACCTCCTCGCGGGCGATCTCGGTGCCCGCACCGGCCCCGGCGATCCGCGCCTGGAGCGCCTCGGCGTCAAGGTCGGCCAGTTGTGTGGTCGTGGTGCCGTCTGCCGTGAGCACGTCGAGCACCGCCCGGATCTGCCGCCGGTCGACGGTGGTCACGTCCTGGTAGACCTCGGGCGGCAGGTAGCGCTCGAGCCGGCACGGGTCGCCCGTCGCGCAGAACCGGATCACCTCGTCGGTGAACGTGACCATCGCGGAGTTCGACTCGACATGGCACTGCTTGCGCAGGAAGTGGAACAGGTGATCGCGGCGTCCCTCGAGCTCATCGAGACGCGTCGAGGCCTCCCGCAGCGCGCCTTCGGCCCCGATCTCGCTGTGGTAGACCGGAATCAGCCGCAGCAGCTGTTTGACGTAGAGATACACGGGTGCGATCTCGGCGGCCAACAGCGCGGAGATGTCGCGCTGGAAGAGGTCCGTGTCGCTGATCAGGACCCCGCCCAGGCGCAGATGGGTCACCAGCGCCACCAACAGCGGCCGCGCCAGGACCGGATCGACGTCGATGATGCGCAGGTACGTGCGAACGCTGCGCATGTGGCCCGGGTTGACCCTGACCTGCCACTCGTCGGTGAACCCAGCGAAGTCCGGGTAGCCGAAATCGATGGCCAAAATCTCCTCGATCACGACCGTGGCCAGGGCCCCATCGCCCGTGGCCATCACGTCCCGCCCGATCTGCTCGATGACGCTGTGGGCGGTTTGGGGGTAGGCAAAGCCCTGCCGCCGCAGCAGGCCGCAGACGTCGCGCACGACCCCGATGCGCTCGTCGAGCGGGCCCGTGGTCACCAGCTCGGACGCCAGCGTGCGGACCTGCCGCAGCGCCACTTCGTGGACCGGCTCGAGTACCGGCCGGCCGAGGATCTCCAACAGCCAGTGCAGCGCGTCCCGCGCCGCGTGGGGACGCTCGCGGTCGCCCCGGGCGAGATCGGCGGCGTCCAGGAAGGTCCGCGCCAGCTCCCCCGCATCCGGGAACTCGAGCAGATCATCGGCGTATGCGGTCAGGGGGCGGGCCGCCGACATCGCACGCAGGGCCGCGCCCCATTCGGCCAGACGCGCATGGCTGATTTCGACGACCGCCACGGGGAGCGGCCCGACGGCGGTGCGGGCCCACCAGCCCGCCGGGTCCTCCCCTTGCGCGAACGCGCGGTCCACCTGCACGAGCCCCGAGACCAACAACGCCAGGGCGTACTCGCGCGCCGCGCCCGCGTCCTCGCGCCTGACCAATGTCCGCGCCAGCCGGCGCACGTACGGCGACATCGCCACCTGCAGGTGCGGCATCGGCGCGGTGATCTCGCCGAACCGGCGCATCGCGTGGGCGAGCACGGGCACCAGGCGGTCAAATGATTCGGCGCGCGCGTCGGTCGAGATCTTGGTCAGGTAGTAGATCCAGCGGCGGGCGACATCCGGCCGCAGCGACGGCGCCGCCTCGGTGAGGGCCTTGGCGTACAGGTCGCAGAACACGGCCACGCCGTCGGGCCCCTTGGGGTGCGCGTCGTAGTGGGCGAAGTCGCCCATCGCGCGGGTATGCAGGTCATCGAGCGCCTCCGGCCAGCCGACGAACTGGTGGTGGACCTCCCGCAGCATGTGGGCCGTCTGGGCCTCGAGGCCCTTCCAGCCGGCCACGACCTCCAGCAGCACCTGATCGCGCTCGGGGATGACGACCTCGACCGCGGTGCGGGCGAGGTTGACGCGCAGGGCGTCGTTCAGCGCGGGGTCGGCGGTGGGTCGGGTCGAGGACACCTATGTAATCTATCGTCGGAAAACCGACACCGACCGGCATCGGTAAGAACCCGTAGGGGGGCCTCCGGCCGATGGCCGCAAGTGGGGCGCCCGCGCCGGGTCAGGCCGCGACGACCGGATCCCAGGTGCAGGTCGGGTCCTCGGCGAACGGGTCGCCCGCCAAGACGTACGCCCACGAGCGGCTGCCGCCGCAGTCCTGGCGGAACTCGCACCGGCCGCAGCGCCCGCCCAGGCGCTCGGGGTCGCGCAGCGCCCGGAACAGCGTCGCGGTGCGGTACAGGTCGACCGGAGAGTCCTGACGCACGTTGCCGACGCTCGGCAGGAGCCGGCTCGGACGCACGTCTCCCGTCGAGGAGATGAACATGAAGCCCCTGCCATCGCTGGCGGCATCGAGCGGCGTGTCGGCGGCGTGGCCGGTCTGGACCATGACGCGCGCAAACGCCGGCGACGATGCCACCGAGATCCGGAACGGCACCCGTCCCCAGAGGTTGGCGAGCCGCACGAGGACCCCCTCGTGCTCGGCCGCGGTGAGAACCTCCGCGAGGTTCCCGCGTCCGACCGGCGCCAGAAACGTGACGCTCCACAGCGATGCGCCGGTCATGGCGACGATCTCGGCCATTGCGTCGAGCTCGCCGACGTTCTTGCGCGAGACCGTCGTGATGATCCGGACCGGGAAGCCGACGTTGCGGGCGGACTGCATGATGTCGAGGGTTCGGCGGTACGCGCCCGGAAAGCCCCGCAGCGCGTCATGAGCCTCGGGGGTCGCGCCGTCCAGGCGTACGGCGATCTCGGCGTCGCCCGCGAGATTGTGCAGCTTACGCAGCCGATGGAGGGTGACCCGGGGGGTCGCCCCGAGCGCCAGCACGACCCGCAGGTCGCGACTGCGGGCCCGCGTGACGACGACCTCGAGGTCCTCGCGCTCGAGAGGGTCGCCGCCGGTGATGCCGAGCACCGCCCCGCCGAACGGCTCGAGGTGGTCGATCATCGAGATCGCCTCGACCGTGCTCAACTCACCCGGGCGCGCGTCCAGCTCGGCGGGCGCGGCCTCCGCCGTGCCCGGAAACCGGAACGCGCGCGTCGCCTCCCAGACCACCATCGCCGGCCGGACGGACGGGTCCGTCGAGTTGGCCTTGGCGGGCTGGTCTGCGGTCACATCGGGTCGATCGAGCTGGGTTGCCACGATGGAACATTGGCGCGCGCCCAGCGCGGCGACATCCGCAAACCGCCGGCCCGTTCTCGTGGAAAACCCCGACCGGCGCCCTGAATCGCCCACACGGCGACGCGCATCTTCATCCCTCCGAGGGCGGCCGGCAGTCCTCGGACCTGACCTAATCACCCTCCGGCTGATACATGCAGGTGGGATCCTCGGCGAGCGGATCGCCGGTGAAGGCATACGCCCGGGCGCGGCTTCCCCCGCAATCAGCACGGAACTGGCAGCGCCCGCACCGCCCGGTCAGCTGGGCCGGGTCGCGCAGCGCCGTAAACAGCGGCGCGTCACGGTAGATGTCGACCGGCGAGGTCTCGCGCACGTTGCCGGCCGCCAGTGGCAGGAACCCGCTTGGGCAGACATCGCCGACGCACGAGATGAACATGAAGCCCTTGCCGTCGTTGGCGAAGCCTGCCGCCGGGCCGGCCGGATGCCCCGTCTGGACCATCACGCGGCGGAAGTTGGGCGCGGCGGTCGCCTTGATCCGGAAGGGCGTGTCGCCCCACAGGCCCGCGAGCCGGCGCAGCGCCTGCTCGTGCTGATGGGCGTTCAGCGTGTTGGCGCGCTGACCGCGCCCCGTCGGCACCAGGAAGAACACGCTCCACACCACGGCCCCGGTGCCCGCCACGATCTCGGCCATGGCATCGATCTGGCTGACGTTGTGGCGCGTAATCGTGGTGTTGACCTGCAGCGGGTACCCGAGCTCGCGGGCGGTCGCCATGATGGCAAGCGTCCGGGTGAACGACCCTTTGAGCCCGCGCATGGCGTCGTGGCCCGCAGCGGTCGAAGAGTCCAGCGAGAGCGCCACCTGCGACAGGCCGGCCCGCTTGAGCGCCGCCAGGCGCTCTGGCGTCACGCGCGGGGTCGCGCTCGGGGTCAGGGCCACGCGCAGCCCGCGCGCGCGGGCGTGGGCGACGAGCACCTCGAGGTCTTTGCGCTGCAGCGGGTCGCCGCCGGTGAGCACGAGAATCGATCCGGCGAACGCCTCGAGCTGGTCGATGAGCGCACGCGACTCGTCGGTGTCGAGCTCGTTCGGGTCCGGATGCGGATGGGCATCGGCGCGGCAGTGGGTACACCGGTACTGGCAGGCCCGGGTGACCTCCCAGGCCACCACCACCGGCTGCTGGTTGATGTCCCAGCCGACGGCGCCGGGCGCGCCGAAGGGAGACGTGGGTGGCATCGCGGTCGTCGTCATGGGCTGGACGATTTCAAGCGCCACGCCGGCGGGCATCCGTGCCCGACCCGGCCCGGTCGTGGAAAACCCCGGGGGGCAGTTCGGCGTCCCCCCCGATCCGATCACGCGCAACAACGCTCCAGAATCATCGGTCATGATCAACGTCAGCTCTCTCCTCGGCGTCCGCGAGTCCGCGTCAGACGCGCTCCGCTACGGACAGAAGCGTCACGGCGAAGCCACGCCCCACTCCTCGACCGAGCGCCACCCGGTCGTGGTCTGGAACGTCACCCGCGCCTGCAACCTTGCGTGCCGCCACTGCTACGCGAACGCCAAGCGCACGCCCGCGCCCGACGAGCTCACCACGGACGAGGCGATCACGTTTCTGGACGACCTGGCGGACTGGACCGTGCCCGCCGTGCTCATCTCCGGCGGAGAGCCCCTCGCGCGCCCGGACCTCTTGGATCTCATGTCCTACGGCGTCGAGCGCGGGCTGCGGTTCACCCTGTCGTCGAACGGCACCAAGATCGATCGCGACGTGGCCGCGCGCCTCAAGCAGGCGGGCCTCATCTACGCTGGCATCTCGATCGACGGGCCCAAGGCGCTCCACGACTACCAGCGCTGCGAGTCCGGATCGTTCGACGCCGCGGTTGAGGGTCTGCGCAACCTCGCCGACGCGGGCGTGCGCCGCGGCGTCCGGTTCACGGTGACGCCCGGCAACGTCGACGGCCTGTCGGACGTCCTTGCGCTGGTCCTGCGCGAGAACATCGAGCGGTTCTGCCTCTACCATCTCGTCCCCTCCGGACGCGGCGGCAACCTCGACGACATCACCCCTGCGCAGCGCCGCGAGGTGCTCCACCGGGTGTTCGTGTTCGCCGAGGCATTCCCGCAGGTCGAGGTGCTGACCGTCGACAACCCCTCCGACGGCGCCGCGCTGGCGCGCTGGCTGGACGATCGCGACCCCGAGCGGGCGGGCGCGCGCGCGCGATGCTCGCCTGGAACGCCGGCGCCCGCGGCGGCCCCGGCGTCGGCATCGGCTGCGTCGACGAGCGCGGGGACGTCCACCCGGACCAGTTCTCCCGGCATCGCACGCTCGGCAACATCCGTGAGACGCCGTTCTCGGAGATCTGGCAGACCGGCCGCACCGAGTGGCTGCAGCAGATGCGCTCGGAGGACCGCCCGATGGCGCCGACGTGCCAGGCCTGCCCCGAGCTGGCCCTCTGCGGCGGCGGCATGCGCGCCCGGGCCGAGCTCGCCACCGGCGACCCGTGGGCCGCCGACCCCAGCTGTTCCCTGGCACACGCCGCCTAACCGAACTCCCACGCGCCCCCTGGCGAACCGCCGCCAAGGGAGCGCTGCGCGGCGTGCGGTGGGCCCCGGAATGTGCGCGTCGGGGCGCAATCGGGTCACCTGCGCCCGTCGACCGGGCCGTGCCACATGCGCTGAGCGGGTCCCCCGTGTGAACCGGCTGGCATCCCACGCTGGCGCCGAGGTGCCGCGCCGACCTCGCCAGCGGATGTCCGGGGCGACTAGTGCCCGTGTGTCGCGGGATCATCCTGATCCCGCGACACACGAACGTCCGTGCCGGAACTGCAAGTGGCCTTACCGGATCGAGAGGTCGATGACCTTCGTCGCGGTCAGGAGCGTCGAGGGGGTCGTGCCGCTCGGCTCGACCCAGAGGACCTCGATGCGGTCGCCGGTCTTGATCGACGCTTCGGCGATCGCCTTACCCTTGCGGTTGGCGTACTTGGTGGTCGTACCCACGGCGACGCTGAGGGTCGCGCTGGTCCCCAGGGTGCTGGGGTGGTACTTGACCCCCGACAGGGCGACGGTCGTCGTCGGAGCCGTGGTCGTCGAGACACCGGTGACGTCGTAGCGGATCGGCGGAGGCGGACCAAGGTCGATGACCTTCGTCGCGGTCAGGAGCGTCGAGGGGGTCGTGCCGCTCGGCTCGACCCAGAGGACCTCGATGCGGTCGCCGGTCTTGATCGACGCTTCGGCGATCGCCTTACCCTTGCGGTTGGCGTACTTGGTGGTCGTACCCACGGCGACGCTGAGGGTCGCGCTGGTCCCCAGGGTGCTGGGGTGGTACTTGACCCCCGACAGGGCGACGGTCGTCGTCGGAGCCGTGGTCGTCGAGACACCGGTGACGTCGTAGCGGATCGGCGGAGGCGGACCAAGGTCGATGACCTTCGTCGCGGTCAGGAGCGTCGAGGGGGTCGTGCCGCTCGGCTCGACCCAGAGGACCTCGATGCGGTCGCCGGTCTTGATCGACGCTTCGGCGATCGCCTTACCCTTGCGGTTGGCATACTTGGTGGTCGTACCCACGGCGACGCCGAGGGTCGCGCTCGTCCCCAGGGTGCTGGGGTGGTACTTGACCCCCGACAGGGCGACGGTCGTCGTCGGAGCCGTGGTCGTCGAGACACCGGTGACGTCGTAGCGGACCTTCGCAGGGGGTGGACGTGTCCGTGGTGTCCTGGCACGGCAAGTGCCGCCGGGACGGCGACCAATCCGGCAGCGATCGCCATCGCGCCAACTGTTCGTGCTCGCCTCATAGGTGCGAAGCCTCCATGTTGATTCCCTTGGCGGAACGGTTATCGATCACTGCGGCGACTAGATCAACGGTTGGGCCACGGGCCTTACAGATCCCAAACAGTTTGTTTCGGTCCTGCAAACGCCGATGTCCCGGACGACAGCGGCCCACGTGCGTCCCATGTGTAGCGATCCCCGACGGGAACGCCACTCGGCGTCCGCGGGGCTCAGGCGCGGTCTCGGCGTCGTGCGGCGCACGCGTCGGTCGGCCGGATTCTGCCGGGGGCGGACCGCGCCAGTGGACTATGCTCCGTCGAGCCCGTGCCGCGGGCGCACCGCCCACCACAGATCCGGGAACCGTGCCATGTCAATCGCAGATACCACTTCCGTTTCGGCGGGCTTCAGCCTGAACGCGGGCGATTACGACAAGGCCGTGCGGTACAATATCCACGGCGCCAAACGGTCTGATCGATGCCCTCCCCGGCCCGAGCTACGACAACGTGCTGGACGTCGGCTGCGGGACGGGCTTTGCGACGATGGCGTTCGTGAATCGCTTCGGGACGACCGAGATCACCGGCGTCGACGCCGCCGAAGGGATGCTCGAGCAGTTCCGCGCCAAGCTTGCCGGGCAGCCCACCCTCAACGTCACCCTGCACGCCGCGGACGTCCTCGAGATGCCCGTGCCGGCGAACGACTTCGACGCGGTGATCTGCAGCATGGCGTTTCACTGGTTCCCCAAGAAGGCGGACGCCGCCGTGGCGCTGGCCCGGCCGCTCAAGCCGGGCGGAGATCTGGCGATCATGTGCTCCGGCCGCGGCGCCGAACACGAGTTCCGGCGCATCCTCTCCGATATCTATCCGCCGGTACCGCAGTGGATCGGCTCCTTCGACCTCGTCCAACGCGACATCGACGAGATGGAGGTCTACCTCGAAGACGCCGGTCTCGACATCCTCGACATCTGGATGGAACGCCGCATCCGCCGGGTACCCGTCGAGGAGTACCTGACGCGCATGCGGGTCGTCGCGAGCCACCTGAACGCGGGCTACTCCGACGACCAGCTGGCCGACCTCGTCGCCAAGATCACGGTGGCGACGAATAAGGCGGCCGGCCCGCGCGGCTTCGAGTACACCTTCACCAAGCTCTACGCGATCGCCCGCAAGCCCGACTGAGATCACCCGTCAGTGGTGGACGGGCACGTCCACCAGCTCGAGCGCCTCGATCTCGTGCAGGAAGGGCGTGAGGAAGCGCCCGGCGACCTTGCCGGGCGGCCACCACAGCGCGTTCGTGACGCTGACGGTGCCCAGGCTCTCGTCGCGGCCGCCGGCCAGGTCGCGGCGCAGGAAGTGATCGCCGTCGCCGGACCACAACAGGCCCCGCAGCACGGGCCACGCCGGCAGCGTCGGCGCACTGATGCCGAGATCCCCGCAGATCGCGGCGGCCACGCGATCGGCCTGCTGGCAGGCGAGGCCCGCCTGCTTGACCGGGAACGGCCCCGCGTCGCCGGCCACAAAGACCCGCTGCTCGCCCCGCACGCGCCCGTCGCTGTCCGCGTCCACGAAGCCTGTCGGGGTACGGGGCAGCCCGCGCACCTGCGGTCCGGTGATCGTCGGCAGCGCGATGACGATGTCGGCCGCCACGCTGGCGTTGGGGACGATCTGCAGCGCACCGTCGGACCAGCCCCGCACGATCGCCCCGGTGTGGAGCCCGATCGCCGCGTTGGCCAGCGCTTCGCTGATCGTCTGCGACGCACCCGGCCCGAACACGCCGAGGGGCGCGTCCTCGGAGGTGACCACGCTGATGTGGGCGCCGTGTTCGGAGGCCCCGTGCTCGTTGAGATACCGCCGGGCCATGAGGGCCAGCTCGTAGGCCGGAATCACCCAGCCCATCCCCGGCGGCACGACGAACGCGACCCGCACCTGCTCGCCGGCGGCCGCGCGCGCGATCGCGCGGTCGAGTTCGCGCCCCATCGCCGGGACGTCATCCGTGCCTGAGAACGTCAGCCCGGGCGCATCCAGCCACGGCTCGGGGCAGCCGCCGATCGCGATGATCGCGTAGTCGTAGTCGATCGCATTGCCCTCCGGAGTGATGATGCGGCGCTTGCCCGGCTCGACCCGCTCCAGCGATCCGGGCACCAGCGCGGCACCGGCGCGTTCGGCCAGCTCGTGCAGCGGCCAGCGCGTGCGCGAGATGGGCGCGAACAGCTCGCGTGTCGACGCCGGCGTAAACACGAAGTCGGTCTGGGCGCTCAGCAGGTACGTGTGCACCGCGCCCTTGGCGAAGGCGCGCAGCGCCAGGGCGGCCTCGAGCGCGGCAAAACCGGCGCCGGCGATGACGACGCGGGCCTGGGAGTGTCGGTGCACGGTGCTCAACGCGGTCCCTGCAGCTGAGGTATCGACGGGGCTCCCCCATCGTCGCGCCCGGCGCGACGTCCGTCAACGTGGTCCGCGCGGAGCATGGCGGCACGAAAACCTGAGCCGAGGTCGGCCCCGGCACGAGCACGTCAGCCAGGCGCGGCAAGCGGGAGCGGGCGCTCGAAGACGACGCGGTCCTGACCGGGGCCGATGTACTCGGAGGCGAACGCCCCGACGAAGCCGAGCGACTCGTGAAAGCGCAGCGAGCGGCCGTTGGTCGGCGCCGCAAGTGTCCGCACGCGCCGACACCCGGCGGCGGACATGCGCTGGCAGAACTCGTGGTAGAGCGCCCGTGCGACGCCCGTGCCCCGCGCGTCGGGATCCACCATCACGAAGTGGATGTAGGCGAGGTCGGGTTCGGCAAGGCTCGCGAAACCCAGCAGCACCCCCAGCATGCGGTTCGGGTTCTCGGCGGCCGCGGCGCGCAGGCCGCTGGGCCCGAGCTGGTCGAAAAACAGCCGGTGCATCGTCAGACCGACCGGCCGCCCGAACCAGGCATCGGCGACCGCGCGGGCCTCGGCGAAGTCCGCACCGCCCAGCGGGCGCAGCACCAACCCGTTGCTCACGCCGCCCCCGGCCGGTCGCGCCGCCCGCACGCGGGCGGCAACGCGATCGGATGGAGTGCTCGGTGCGACATGCTGTGCGCCATCGTACGCCGCACGCGGGCCGCGCGGCACCAACAGAACACGCAACGGGCGGTAAACTGCGTCTCCCGCGCGCGTACCACGCCACGACCCAGGCGTGCCGGCAGATGCGGCGTATCGACCACGACCACCAGGGCAGCCCATGGCCAGCATTCAGCCGTCCGCGTATCCTCCGCCGTTCGAGCCTTCCGACTATGTTGCCCTTCCGCAGGCCGCGGAAGACGAGCGCATCGAGGTCGGCGTCCTGATCGTCGGTGGTGGCCCGGCGGGCCTCGCCACCGCGGTCCGGCTTGGACAGCTGATCGGCGACGACCCCGAGGTGGCGGAGCGCTTGGGCGAGGTTCCGGTGGCGCTCGCCGACAAGGGCAAGGCGCCCGGCTCGCACCTGCTCTCGGGCGCGGTGATCGACCCGACCTCCCTCAAGGAGCTGTTCTCGGACGTCGAGGCGGCGGACATCCCCCACTACTGGGAAGTCAACAAGGAAGCCGTCTACTTCCTGTCCAAGTCCTCGAGCTTTCGCCTGCCGCCGCCGCCGCAGCTGCGCAACCACCACAACTGGGTGATCTCGATCAGCCAGCTGGCACGCTGGATGAGCGAGAAGGCCGAGGAGCTCGGCGTCTACCTGCTCCCGGAGACCGACTGCCAGAAGGTGCTCGTCGACCAGGGGCGCGTCGCCGGCGTGGTCACGGGTGACAAGGGCCGCGGCAAGGGCGGCGAAGCGCTCGGCACGTTCGAGCCCGGCATCGAGGTGCACGCGCAGGCGACCGTCCTCGCCGAGGGCACCCCGGGCCACCTGACCCAGGTGGTGCGCCGCCACTTCGAGCTCGACATGGACTCCGTCCAGACGTGGGAGCTCGGCGTCAAAGAGGTCTGGGAAGTGCCAAGGGGGCTCGACCGGCTCATCCACACGACCGGCTGGCCGTTGCGCCTGCGCAAGAAGTACCGCGAGTACGGCGGCTCCTGGCTGTACCCGATGGGTGACGACATGATCTCGCTCGGGTTCGTGGTCGGCCTCGACTACGCCGACGCGACGCTCTCGGCCCACGACATCCTCCAACAGTTCAAGACCCACCCGCTGATCAAGGGCATCCTCAAGGACGGGCGCCGCCTGGCCTGGGGCGCCAAGACCATCCCGGGCTCGGGCGTCTACGGGCTGCCGAGCCGACTGCACGTGCCCGGCGCCGTGTTCGTGGGCGATTCGGCCGGATTCGTCGACCTCGCCGCCCTCAAGGGCGTCCAGTACGCGATCCGTTCCGGCATGCTGGCCGCGGAGGCGATTTTCGAGGCACTCAAGGCCGACCGCGTCGACGCCCCCGCCGGCCTGTGGGGCTATGACCAGCGGATCAAGAACTCCGAGGTCTGGAAGAACCTGTGGAAGGTGCGCAACATCCGGCCGGCCTTCCAGCGCGGCTTCGTGCACGGCGGCATGGTCCACGGGTTGGCGACGGCCTCCGGCGGCCGCCTGCCCAAAGAGGTCCGGCCGATCCGCGACGCCGAGGAGCCGATCTTCATCGGCACGCGCAGGCCGATCACCGCCGACGGATCGCTCACGTTCGACAAGCTCTCGAGTGTGTTCGCCTCGGGCAACAAGACCCGGGACGACCAGCCGGATCACATCAAGATCCAGCACAAGGTGCCGCGTACCCTGGCGGTCGCATGGGAGAACATGTGCCCGGCCAAGGTGTACGAGATCGGCGACGGCGCGGGCAACGCTACCGTCATCGTCCACACGAACCCGTCCAACTGCGTGCAGTGCGGCGCGATCACCGCCAAGGGCGGGCGCCTGACGCCGCCGGAGGGCGGCTCGGGCCCCGAGTACACGCTGACCTAACGGATCGGCCGGGCCACCGCATGTCGACCGCGCCTCACCCCACCGCACGCGGCCTGCTTGTCTGGATGCAGACCCATCACGCACGGCTGCTCGAACTGGTGGATGAGGAGTCGGCCGGAACCGACGACATCTCCCCGGCCGGCGACGCCGCCATCCGGGCGCACCTGCGATTCGTCGCCGAGGCGCTCGCCGCCAACGCCGGGCCCGGCCAGGCCGCCGAGCTCGAGGACTTCGCGGAGCATCTGGACCAGCGCATGGACGTCGCGGCCGCGTCAATGGGCGACGTCCTCGAACAGCTCGAGGACGCGACGGCGTTCGAGGCCGAGTCCCAATTCGGCGATGGCGTCGCCGCGGACGAGGCCTTTGTCGGTGTGCTCGAGCGGCGCTTGCGCGTCGATGCCGCCATCCAGACCTTCCTCGAGGCGCTCGATCAGGCCCGGCCCGGATCGCGCGCCGATCCGCCAGCCGACGCTTGTCTGGTGGAAGGCGAACGCCCGCCGGCTTGCGCACACGATCTTCTCGCTGGATCGCGGCGCCAAACAGGCGCTGCTCGATCGCGGTGAGCGGGACGTCGTCGCCGACCCGGAGGTCGTCAACCAGCTGGGCCAGGCGGCGATGCTCCAGGGGCACGTCAAGTTCCTCGTGGAGGCGCTGGCGCAGAACCTCTGATCGGAACTGCGGCCGCGCGGACCCTCAGCCCGCCGTGTGGCGGGCGCCCATCGCCACATAGTGCGCGGCCGACTCGCGGATGCCCGCCCGTTCGGCGGGGGTCGTCGGCCGGACCACCCGGGCCGGCGCCCCGAGCGCGAGCGAGCCCGCCGGAATCGCGGTGCGCTCGGTGACCAGGGCCCCCGCGGCGATGATGCTGCCCGCCCCGACGCGGGCGTGGTTCATCACGATCGCGCCCATTCCGATGAGCACTTCGTCCTCGATCACGCAGCCGTGGACGATCGCGCGGTGGCCGATCGTTACGCGGGCACCGATCGCACAGGGAACCCCGGCGTCGACGTGCACGACCGATCCGTCCTGGATGTTGGTCGCGTCGCCCACGCTGATGAGATCCGAGTCGCCGCGCAGCACCGCGAGCGGCCACACCGACACGTCGTCCCCGAGGCGGACGCGGCCGATCACGACGGCCGCGGGATCGACGTAGCCACCGGTCCCGCGCGCGGGGGTGTGCCCCTCGAACCTGCGAATCGCCATACGCGGACGCTACGCCGCAGGGGTGTCATTCGCCACGCACGCGCATGGCGAGGGGCCGTTGGAGCGATCGTCAGCCTTGCGCATCCGCCCTTGGGTCGTAGGATTCGGCCTTGTGGCCAACGGTGAGGAGCGAGATTACGTGCGTACAGTGACCAAAGCAGCAGCGTGCTCGGTGGCGATCGGGGCGATCGCGGTCGTCGCGGTCGGATGCGGCTCCTCCTCCACGTCCTACAACGCGCCGACGGTGACGAACTCTGCGATCCAGACGAACTCGCAGGGCCAGACGATCACGACGCCCGCGGCCGCTGCCGCGCAGGGCGGCGCGGGCGCATCCTCTGCTTCAAGCTCGTCAAGCGGCGTGGTCATTGCCACCGGTACCGTGCCCGGCCTTGGCGCCGTCGTGACGAATGGTCAGGGCCAGACCGTGTACATGTTTGTTCCCGACGCGCAGAAGAAGGTGACATGCGGCACTGCGCTCGGGTGCAGCGCCGCATGGCCGACGGTGAGCGGAACCTCGGCGACCGCCGGCACGGGCATTCACCAGTCGCTGCTCGGCAGCGACCCAAACCCCGCCGGCGGATCGGTCATCACCTACAACAAGTGGCCGCTCTACACCTATGTTGGTGACACCGGTAGCGGCACGGCGGTCGGCCAAGGGGTCAACGCAAACGGGGGACTTTGGTATGTGCTGTCGCCGTCCGGGGCAGTGATAAAGACCAAAGGATAGTCTGCGCTGCTGCCGAGCGTGAGGAACCACGAGCGCAATCGAGGGGGCTCGTCGAAGCCCCTCGATTGCGTTCTTCGGGCCGATATCCCGACACGCAGCCCGCGCATCGCCGCGGCCCCAACGGAGACGACTACAACGCGAACCGCCGCATGACGCACACTTGGTCGGGCCGCCCGAATATGCACGCGCGCCGTGCTGAAATCATCGAGACGCGGCACCCACGATCCCCTGGCGTCCTTGGAGCGTGCAGGGGTCGTCTGACCCGTATGGATCGGTCCCCCGTAGCGAACGGTCGTACAGCGTGCGAATAGTGCCCTCGGCAGCAACGTGCATGACAGCGATCGCGGCATCCGCCATCGTCACCGCGGGATGCGGCAGTTCGAATGGTGCTGCGAGTCCCGCGACGACCTCACGGTCGGGAGCCCAGCCCGTCGCACGCTGCAGCAAGGCGACGTGCATCACGACGCTGAACATTGGAACCGACCCGAACGACCTCGCCTTCGTGCCGACGAGCCTCACCGCCCGCGCCGGCAAGGTCACGATCATCATGACGAACGATTCGGCGATTCAACATTCGGTCGCGATCCGGGCCCCAGGAGATGTCCCGGGCCAAGTCGTCAACGAGGGTCAAACCTCCTCGACCACGGCGACGTTGACAGCCGGTACCTACACCTACTACTGCACGGTCCCCGGACACGCCGCGGCCGGCATGGTCGGCACGCTGACGGTCACCGGCTAGACCCCACGCGCCGCTCACGTGCCCGGGGCAACGCGCCCGGGGCCGCGGCCACCGTACTTTGTGGCCGATCCAATGTGGAATCGGGTGTTTCCTGGGGTATCTTCTTGACGTGACCCTTGACGTCTCTACGACCGAGCACGATCAGCTCGTTGTCGTCGCCCTCACCGGTGAATTCGACGTCTACACCGTGGCCGCGTTCCGCGCCGAGCTCGAGCGCGTGGGCCACTTCGCGCGGCCGATCATCATCGACCTGACCGGTGTGACCCTGCTGGACTCCTCCGGGATCGGGGCGCTCGTGAGCCTGCTCAACCAGTCGCGCTCCGACGGTGGCAGCGTTGGGGTGATCTGCCCGCACGCCCCACTGCGGCGGGTCTTCGAGATCACCGGACTGCGCAACGCGTTTGTCTTCGGCGACGACCTGGACGCCGTTCGCGCCGAGATGCACGCCGGCCCGCCCCCACAACCATAAGTCGAGACCATACGTGCTTGATCTTCGCCTGCTGCGCGCCGAACCCGAGCGTGTCCGTACCGAGCTGACGCGCCGCGGCGACGTCGGCGGCTTGGACCGCGTCCTCGAACTCGACCGCCGCGCGCGGGAGGTCCGTACACAGGTGGAGTCCGTGCGGGCCGAGCGGGGCCGGATCAGCAAACAGATCGGGCAGGCCAAGCGCGAGGGCCGCGGCGCCGACGAGGTCCAGGCACGGGCGCGGGCGCTCGGCGATGCGCTGGCCGCCCAAGAGGCCGAGCTGCGGGAGCTCGAGGCCGCCCGCGACGCGGTGCTTCTGGGTCTGCCCAACCTTGCCGAACCCGGGGCGCCGACCGGCGGCGAGGACGATGCGGTCACGCTGCGCGTCGTGGGCACGCGGCCGGCGTTCGAGTTCACCCCGAAGGATCACCTCGAGATCGGGCAGCTGCTGGGCGGGATCGACACCGAACAGGCCGCCAAGATCTCCGGGGCGCGTTTTGCCTATCTCATGGGCCCGTTGGTGCGGCTGCAGCTCGCGCTCGTGGGTTTCGCGGTCGGCCTGCTCGAGGAGCGCGGGTTCACCCCCGTCGTCCCGCCGGTGCTGGTGCGCGAGGAGGCCATGTTCGGGACCGGCTTCTTCCCGACGGACCGTGCCTCCATCTACGCCCTGGCCGACGACGACCTGTATCTGGTCGGCACGTCGGAGGTGCCGCTGGCCGGGCTCGGCTACGAGAAGATTCTGGACCCCGCCGCGCTGCCGCTGCGCTACGCGGGCATCTCGACGTGCTTCCGCCGCGAGGCCGGCGCGGCGGGCCGCGACACGCGCGGCATCTTCCGGGTGCACCAGTTCGACAAGATCGAGATGTTCTCGTTCACCGATCCCGAGAGCTCGCCGGCCGAGCACCGGCGGATCCTCGGCATCCAGGAGGAGATCCTCACCGCGCTGGGCGTGCACTACCGGGTCCAGGACATCGCCGTCGGCGATCTCGGTCCGTCGGCGGCCCGGAAGTTCGACTGCGAGGCGTGGATGCCCGGGCAGGACCGCTTCCGTGAAGTGACGTCCTGCTCGAACTGCACCGACTACCAGGCGCGCCGCCTGAACTGCCGGGTTCGGACCGACGCCGGCACCCGCTTCGTGCACACCTTGAACGGCACCGCCGTGGCGGTCGGTCGCACGTTGATCGCGATCCTCGAGACCCACCAGCGTGCCGACGGATCCGTGGCAGTCCCCGAGGTGCTCCAGCGCTACGGGGCCCCCGCGGAGCTCGAGCCCGCGTGACCCGCCGGCCGCGCGTGGCGATCGTCGGCCACGTCGAATGGGCAACCCACGCGCTCGGTGCGTTCCCGGCACCGGGTGAGATCCGTCCGCTCGCGGATGCGTTCGACGAGCCCGCCGGCGGCGGTGCGGTGGCTGCGGCGCAGGCCGCCAAGCTCGGGGCCGAGACCTACTTTTTCACCGCGCTCGGCGCCGACTCGGCCGGCGATGCGGCCCACATGGTGCTCGCCGGCCTGGGCATCACGATCCACGCGGCCTTCCGGGCGGAGCCCCAGACCCGCGCCATCTCGGTGACCGGCCCGAGCGGCGACCGTGCGATCGCGCTGATCGGGGGACCCTTGAGCCCACAAGCGGGCGATCCGCTGGACTGGGAGGACCTCGCCGAAATGGATGCGGTGTACTTCACCGGGCGCGACCCCGAGACGCTGGCTGCATGCCGTGCGGCGCGGGTCCTGGTCGCCACGGCCCGACGCTGGCCAGTGCTGGCCCAGGCCGGCGTCGAATGCGACGTCATCGTCGGCAGCGCCAACGACCCCGACGAGCAGGTCCCGTCCGGCGCGCTCGCGGTCGCACCGCGCGCCTGGGTGATCACCGACGGGCCGCGCGGCGGTACGTGGATCGAGCAGCACGACCGCCCCCGCACCTGGGAGGCCGTCATGCCACCCGGCCCGATCATCGACAGCTATGGCTGCGGCGACGCGTTCGCGTCGGGGGTCACGGTCGGTCTCGGCGCCGGCTGGAGCCTCGCCGATGCGATCGCGCTCGGCGCGCGCTGCGGCGCGCACACGATCACCGCGCGGGGCGGGCTCCGCGGGCAGCTCACGGACGCGATCACCGCAGCCGACTAGCGCGGCCCACGCCGTCAGGACGGTGGCGCGGGCTCCGCGGTCCCGGGGGCGCGCGCGATCGCGACGAGCACGACGCGCGTTCCCTGGGTCGCCTCGACGATGAACTGCCAGCCGTCGACGGTTACCGCATCACCGGTCCTCGGCAGGCGACCGAGGCGCGTGAACACCAGGCCGCCGACGCTCGTGACGGTCTCATCGACGACGTTCACGCCGTGGTCGGCGAGGTCCTCGAGCGACACGTGCCCCCGCACCAAAAAGCGCCCGTCGGGCTGCATGTCGATCGCCGGCCCGCGGTCGCGCTCGTCGTCGATCTCGCCGACGATCTCCTCGATGATGTCCTCGATCGTGACCAGCCCGGCCAGCTCGCCGTACTCGTCCAGCACGACCGCCATTGAAATACGGCGATGCTGAAGCTCGCGCAACAGGTCGTCCAGCAGCTGGGTCTCGGGCACAAACAGCGCCGGACCGGTCACCGCGCGCACCTCCGCGGCGTCCGCGAGCTCGAGCAAGCCACGCGCGAGCTCGGACAGGTGCACGACGCCGATGACCCCGCCACCATCCCCGCCGACAACCGGGAAGCGGCTGTGACGGCTGGCAAGCGCCTCGTGCAGGGCATCGCGAATCGGGGTGTCGGCCGTCAGATCCTTGACCTCGGGGCGGGGTGTCATGACATCGCGCGCGATCCGTTCGCCGAGCGAGAACACGCCCTCGAGCATGTCGGCCTCGGCGGGCTCGATGGTGCCGCCGACCTCACCCTCGGCGATGAGGCGCTGCAGGTCCTCGGGGGTGGAGGCAAGCTCATGCGGCGTGGCGGGCTCGATGCCCACCAGGCGCACGACCCCGTTGGCCGCACCGTTGAGCATATGGATCAGCGGGCCCAGCACAACCCGGAACGCCTCGAGCGGCCGCGCGGTGGTGCGGGCGGTCGCCTCGGCGCGCTGGATCGCCAAGTTCTTCGGCGCCAGCTCCCCGATCACGACGTGCAGCACCGTGATGATCGCGAACGCGATCACGGCGGCGATCACGGCGGTCGTCGCCGAGCCGAGCCCGATCTGCTCGAGGGGCGGGCGCACGATCGCTTCGAACGCCGGCGCGCCCAGCCAACCGAGCCCAAGGCTGGCGAGGGTGACACCGAGCTGGCACGCCGCCAGATAACGATCGATCTGGCGGACCTGGTGGGCCGCGAGCTGAGCGGTGTGGAGCCCGTCCTGGGACATCTGGTCCAGGCGGGTGAGCCGAGCCCGCGCAAGGGCAAACTCCGCGGCGACGAAGAACCCATTGAGCAGCACCAGCAGGAGTGCCACGATGATCCGGACCGTGGTCATCGCACGGCCCCAAGTGCATACACAGGCGCGATGATAGTCAAGGTGGCGGCCGCACGGCGCCCCGGCGCCCGCAGCACCGCGGTCGGCGGACCACCATATGATGCGGCCACATGGCGCTCAACCGGACACACCCGCGCCCCGCACCGCCACCGCGACCCGGCGGCACCGCGTGAGCACCGGCGCGGCGGCGCCTGCGCCGGCCGAACCGCTCACCGCCGCCAAGAGCCCGCCACGCCCGGGCCCCGATCGCGACCCGCGGGTGATCGCGGCCGTCGCCGTCGGCGGCATCGTCGGCGCGCTCCTGCGGGCCGAGCTCGAGGACCGGTTCCCGGTCGGTGGCGGCTTCCCCTGGACGACGCTCGTGATCAACCTCGCCGGCGCGGCGATCCTGGCCTGGGTCGTGGTACGCGTCGGCGAGCGACTGCCTCCCTCGACCTACGTCCGCCCGCTCTTGGGCACGGGCTTCTGCGGGGCGCTCACCACGTTCTCGACGATGCAGGTCGAAGCGGTGCGCCTGACCCACCACGGCCACCTCGTGACGGCCGCGGTCTACCTGGTCATCAGCGTGGCGGGAGGGCTCGTGGGTACGACATACGTGGTCCGCGCGGCGCGACGTGCCCGGTGGGCCGCATGAACGGTGTCGGGATCTGGTTCTGGGTGGCGATCGCCGGCGGCGCCGGTGCGGTGGTTCGGTTCGTCGTGGACGGCCGGGTCCTCGCCGCAACGGGCGGCCGCCTGCCATGGGGCACGGCGCTCATCAACCTCTCGGGGGCGTTCGTGCTCGGGCTCATTGCCGGTGCCGCCCCGGGCCACGCGTTCACCCTGATCCTCGGGACGGGGTTCCTGGGCGCGTACACGACGTTCTCGACCTGGATGCTCGAGACGCTCCTGTTGGGCGAATCGGGCCGGACGAACGCGGCCGTGGCCAACCTCGTCGGGCAGCTCGTCGCCGGCCTCGCGTTCGCCGGGATCGGCTTCGCCGTGGGGCTGCATTGGTAGACGCCATCAAGCTCAGCGTCTACTTCGGCGAACGCGATCGCGCCGGTAGCCACACCAGTGCGGAGGCGATTGCCCGCACCAGCACGGCCGCGGGCATCCGCACGGCTGTCCTGGTGCGGGCCATCGAGGGGTTCGGCAGCCGCGGCGCGGTCCAGACCGAACGAATGCTGACCCTCTCCGAGGACCTGCCGCTGGTCTGGACCGCGATCGATCTGCCCGAGCGCATCGCCGCGCTCGCCGAGACGGTGACCGAGCTCATCCCGCAGGGGTTGGTCACACTCGAGCGGTGCGGGATCGTCGACACGCCGGCCATCCCCGACGCGGACAGCGCCGACGAGCTCAAGCTCACGATCACCCTCGGGCGCGGCCAACGCAGCGGAGGGCAGCTTGCGTACCTGCGCGTGGTGGACCACCTCCAGGACTGCGGCGTCGACGGAGCGTACGTGATGCTGGGCGTCGACGGCATCCTGCACGGCGTGCGCAGCCGCGCACGCCTCATCGGCGCCAACACGTATGTGCCCGCCCAGGTGGTGGCAATCGGCACTCGCCGGGACATCGCGCGGGCCATCCCGGGCCTGCGGGCCCATGGCGCCCCGGCGCTGGTGACGGCCGAGCAGATCCGCGTGCTCAAGCGCGACGGCCGCTCGCTGGCGCCGATCGCCGATCCGCCCGCGAGCGACGCCGACGGGCACCCGGTCTGGCAGATGCTGACCCTCATCACCCGCCAGGACGCCGTCGCCGACGGCGAGGCGCTGTATATCACCGCCATGCGCGAACTGCGCGCCGCCGGGGCGCGCGGCGGCACCGTGCTCGCGGGCGTCTGGGGCTACTCCGGCACGGCCGCCCCGCACGGGGACTCGATGCGGCGCCTGCGCCGGTCGATTCCGGTCGCCTGCGCGATCATCGACACGCCGGATGCCATCGCGCGTCTGTGGCCCGTCCTCGACGGGCTGACCGGCCGCGGGGGCCTTGTGACCAGCGAGGTCGTCCCGGCCTTCCGCACGCACGGGCCGGTCGGGACCCACGGCCGCCTGCACCTGTCCCGTCCGCAGCGCACCCGTCCCGCCGGACCGCGCGAGTAAGGGTCCGCCAGCGCCCGGGACCCGGGCCGTTCGCACGCTAACGGTTTAATCTGTGCGTCCTATGGCGACGCTCACCGCATCCCCCGATTCCCTCGCGCACCGTCGCAAGCAGATGATCCTGCTGCTGACGTGCCTCGGGCAGTTCATGGTGGTCCTTGACATCGCGATCGTGACGGTCGCGCTGCCGGCGATGAAACACAGCCTGGACTTCTCGCCGACCGGCCTGCAATGGGTCGTCAACGCCTACACGCTGACCTACGCCGGCTTCCTGTTGCTCGGTGGTCGCACCGCCGACCTGTTCGGACGGCGCAAGATCTTCCTGGTGGGGCTGGCGGTGTTCACGCTTGCGAGCCTCGTCTGCGGCCTGGCGTGGTCGCCGGCGGCGATGGTCACCGCGCGGGCGATCCAGGGGCTGGGCGGTGCCATCCTCTCGCCGGCGACGCTCACGATCCTGATCGTGACGTTCACCGACCCCCGCGAGCGCGCCCACGCGCTCGGCATCTGGAGCGCGGCGCTCGCCTGCGGCGGCGCCACGGGGGCACTCGCCGGGGGCTTCCTGACCGACTACATCGATTGGCGCTGGATCTTCCTCATCAACGTCCCGATCGGAATCGTCGGATTCATCCTCGCCCGGCGCGTCCTGCGCGAGAGCAGGGCCGAAGGCGCCCCGCGCAGCCTCGACGTCGCCGGCGCGGTGACGGTGACCGCCGGGCTCACCGCGCTCGTCTACGCGGTCGTGCAGACCAACTCGCACGCCTGGGGATCGGTCGCCACGATCGTCCCGCTCGTGCTCTCCGCCATCCTGATCACCGCGTTCGTCGTCATCGAGCTGCGGACCGACGCGCCCCTGGTGCCCTTCGCGACGTTCAAGTCTCGTTCTCTGGCCGGCGCCAACTTCGTGATGTTCATGATCGGCGCGAGCATGTTTGCGATGTGGTACTTCGTCTCCCTGTACCTGCAAGAGGTGCTGCACTACAGCCCGATGCAGGCCGGCCTGTGCTTTTTCCCGGCTGCCGTCGCCGTCGTCATCGGCGCCCAGATCTCCGGGCGCATCGTCGGCAAGTTCGGGCCGCGCATGATCATGGCGACCGCGACCGTCGTCGTCGGGCTCGCGCTGTTGTGGATGAGCAACACGACGGCCACCAGCACCTATTTCACGGGCGTCTTCGGGCCGATCACGATCGCCGCCCTCGGCTTGGGCTTCAGCTTCCCGGCCGGGACGTTCGCCGCCACCGCCGGAGTCGCGCCCCAGAACGCGGGTCTCGCGTCCGGTCTGGTCAACGCCACCCGGCAGCTGGGCGGCGCCATCGGCCTCGCGGTGCTCGCCACGATCGCCGAGCAGCACACGACCTCGCTGCTCGCCACGACGCCCGTCCCTGAGGCGATCACCGACGGGTACACGCTCGCGTTCACCATCGGCGGGATCTTCGCCTTCATCGCGGCCGCCGGCGCGTTCATCGTGCCGGCGCGCATCAAGCCGCGGCAGCCTCACGGGGTCGTCGTCCAGGCCTCGGACTGAGCGGTCGGTCGGCCCTGCGCGATCAGTCCGGCGCGTGCGCGGAGCGAAACTCCTCGATCAGTGCCCGCGCGATCGACCCGTGCGGCGGGAGCTCCGGCAGCACATCGGCTCGGTACCAGCCCGCATCGAGGATCTCCGCGGGGTCGGGGGTAATCTCACCCGCCACATAGTGCGCCGTGAAGGCCACCATGAGCGCGTGCGGAAACGGCCACGGCTGGCTGCCGGCGTACGCGAGACCGCCGACGCTGAGACCCACCTCCTCGGCGATTTCCCGCGCCACGGCCTCCTCCAGCGACTCCCCCGCCTCGACGAATCCCGCGAGTACCGTGTACATCGGACGCGGGGCACGCACCGGACGCGCCAAGAGGATCTCGTCGGCGCGCGTGACCCGCACGATGACCACCGGCGAGACCCGCGGATAGCTGCGCAGGCCGCAGCGCGGGCACATGACGGCGTGCTCGTCGCGCGCGGGGTCGGTCGGTGTGCCGCAGCGCCCGCAAAAGCGATGCGTGCGTTGCCACTCGATCAGCATGCGGGCCCGCGCAAACCGGCCGAACGCGACGGGATCGAGGGCGCCGACGAGGGTGCGCGCCCCGGCAAAGCGCGCCCCGTCCGGCTCCGCGGTGCCCTCGGGTACCTGCGCCACCCAGATTCGCGACCCATCCGCGCCGTCGTCCACCACGAGCGGCGGGGCCACGGGGGTGACCGGCGGAGCGCCAGACAGGATGTCGGGGCGGCCGCCCGAGGCGTCGACCAGCACGTCGTCCGGCGCACGCAGCACGACCCACCGGTCGCCGGGGCTCGGTGCCGGGGGAGGCACGCCGTGGCCGGGGGCGCTCATCTCAGCGGCGGTGCCGGTCGTACCGTCCAAGCGCAGCGGTTACCACCGGGCGGCGAGCAGGCCGATCGCAAGGAGAACGACACCCCCGGACAATGCCACAAGCGCCCGGTCCAGCGGGGCCGCAACGGCGGCGACCGTCAGCTCGAGCTCGCTCCCGTCGTCAAGCCGTTGCACGCCCTCGAGCGCGGTCGTGCGGCGGCGCAGGCGGCGCACGGGTGTGCTGAGCGCGCGTTGGGCGACGCTGATCGCCACGCACGCCGCCGCGACGAACACTCCGGGCCAGCCCAGGCGCCCGGCGTTAACGACGTACCCGACGAGCGCCGGAAACCCTCCCCAGCCAAGTGCAAACCACAGGTCCGTGTGGAACCGGCCTCCGGCAAGCTCCAGGTTGTAGGCGACGACGAGCCCGACGCCGACGAGCACCAGGATCGCGATCCACCAGGAGACCGTGACGGCACCGACGATGCCGATCGCCGCGGCGACCCCGACGCCCACCACCGCCAGGCCGATGAGCGTCCGGTCCGAGAGCCCAGTGCCCAGCGGGCGCCCGTGGAGTTCATCCAGCGCATGGGCGCCGATACCCACCGCACAAAAGAAGGCAACAAGCGTCCAGATCACGCGCCCGTGGTACAGAACCGGCGCGACCGCCGCACCGAGCACGACGTACGACAGGTGCCAGGCGGTGTACGGCGGGTGCAGGAGCGTAACGAGATCGCGCCAGCGGCCCGGGCGCAACGCGTAGAACGCGGGACGGGGCTCAGCGCGCAGCGGACCGCACCCCGGACATCACCACGCCCGCGCCGAAGCTCATCGGCCGCACGACGACGCGGGCCATCCCGGCGTCGATCCATGCGTGGGCAAGCCGCTCGGGCGGCCACGTGCGTGCGAACTCCTCGATGTTGGGTCCCAGAAAGCGCCCGACCTCGCCCCAGTCGCGCGAGATCATGCGCCCGCCGACCGGGAGCACGGTGCGCGTGACGGTCCGCCATCCGGCACGCCACACGCGTGCGCTCGGGACCCCGAACTCAAGCGACGCCACATGCCCGCCGGGCCGGACGACCCGGAAGAGCTCACGCAGCGTCGCCGCGGGGTCGTCGACATATCGCAGCAGGTAGGTGAACGTCAGCGCGTCGAACTCGCCGTCGGCGAACGGGAGCCGCTCGGCCTCGCCCAACATCGTCTGGACCATGGCGTCCCCCGCAAAACGGGCAGTGGCCTGAGCCAGCATCTCGGGGCTCTGGTCGAGCGCGACGACCTCGCAGTCGTAGCGTTCGCGCAGAGCCGCGGTGACCAGGCCCGTGCCCGCGGCCACATCCAGGACGCGGGCGCCTGGCGTGAGGTCCAGCGCGCCGACCATCGCACGCCGCCAACGCGGGTCTTGACCGAAACTGAGCGCGGCGCCCGCGCGGTCGTATGCCGACGGTAGGCCGGCGAACAGGCTGCGCGCGTGCACCTTGCGCGGCGACTCGAAGGATTCGGCAGACACAGGCCGACCGTAGCCGACACCGACCGGGTCGGGCAACGAGATCCCCTGCGCCGGGTGCCCGGCGCCCGGGAGAGGCGTATCGTCACATCGCGGGCGCCAACGCCGTTCGGGCGTCCTCGCCCGGTACTGGCGAACAGCAAAGGGGACCCCATGCACGGACGCCTCGGGATGTGCCGCAACGGAGTGCTGAGCGTCGTCGCCACTGCGGCGATCGCGTTTGTGTTGGCCGGCTGCGGGGGATCGAGCAGTTCTGGCACGACCACGAGCGCCTCCGCCTCCGGGCGGACCGCCACCACGACGCCGACCCAGACGACCGTGTCGACGAACACGAGCGCAACGACGAGCACGATCTCGGGCGCCACGACGTCGGGCGGCACGACGTCCGCCAGTACCGGCGCCACGAGCGGGGGCTCGACCGCGACGACGACGGTCCTCAACATCCAGGCGTCGCCGTCGGAGTTGGCCTACGTCCCGAACACGCTGTCGGCGCCGGCGGGACGGATCATCATCCGCATGACCAACCCGTCCCAGCTCCAGCACTCGATCGCGCTTGCCGTCGCGGGCGTCACGCCCGGACCGGTCGTCGGCAACGGGGGCGTCTCGGAGGTCGTGGCAACGCTCGCGCCAGGCACGTACACGTTCTACTGCACCGTCCCGGGCCACCGGCAAGCCGGCATGACCGGCACGCTCACGGTCCACTAGGCCTGCGCACGGCGGCGCGCGCCGGGCACGCGCCCCGTGGTTCAGCAGTCGGCGCCGACGACCACCAGGCTGGTGCCGATGTAGCAGCGGGCCGCGGCCACTTCCGGCGTGAACGTCGACCACAGCGTCCCTTCGTTGACGCTCGTGATCAGCAGCCGGTTCGGGACGGGCGGCACGACGGTGTCGTCGAAGCGCTCATTGTGCGGGCCGCCGACGTTGATCGCCGTCGGGATGTAGTAGCTGGCCGGCAGCCCGCCGAACAGGTCGACCTGCAGCAGCGGTTTGCCGTGCGCCTCCCACCAGGCGCGCAGGCGCCACCCGTCCTGTCCCCAATCGATGTTGCTGTCGGCCAGGTAGTACGAGTGCCGACCCGTCGCGAAGGCGTTGAAGTAGCCGATGCTCCCCACCGGGCCCATCAGCGTCGCGGCGATCGCCGCGATGGCGAGGGCCGCGCCCATGGCCGGCCAGGACCGCGGCAGTAGCGCGAGGCCGACGGCGGCGGTGATCGCAAACAAGGCAATCGACGGGGCGAGGTAGCGGACCCCGATGTTGATCCCCGATCTCATCGTGACGGCGAAGTACACGAGCCCGGGTGCGAAGACCCACAACAGCGCCTGATGTCGGCACCACGCCAGCCACGCGACCCCGATCAGCATCGCGACGAGTTCCCCGATCGTGGTCTTGAGGAAGAATGCCTCCGGGAAGTACAGCCATGAATTGGCCAGATGCTGCCCGCCGTTGAGCCAGGAGACGTAGTTGCCGGCCGAGGAGATGTGGTCAATCAGCTGCCAGTGCGCGCCCCAGAGCCACGATTCCGGCACCAGCCGGTTGAAGCCAGCAGGCAGCCAGGCACGTGCAGGCTCCGAAAAATTGAACGGCGCGTAGACGGCGGTCACGACGACATACGCGACCGCCACCAGGACGGCGGTCGGGACGGCCACGCGGCGCAGCCGGGCCACGAACCCGCCGCTTCCAGTCACGAAGCTCAGCAGCACGGCCAGCGGGATCAGGATCACCGCGCCGGCCTTCGAGAGCAGCGCAAACCCGAGGGCGAGCCCGGCCACCATCAGCCAGCGCCGGCGCTGGGTCATCTGCCACTGCCACAGTGAGGCCAGGAAGCTGACGAACCCGAGGGTGAGCGGAACATCGAGCGTGGCCAGGTGGCCGTGCGCCATGATGGTCGGGTCGAACCCGACGAAGGCCGCGGCGAGCACCGACCCGACCGGACCGGCCAGTCGGTAGGCCCACAGGGCCGACACGACGATCAGTGCGAGGGTGATCAGGATCGCCGGCATGCGGGCGAAGGTGATCAGGCGCTTGAGGTTGCTGACCGTCGGGTTCGGCGTGAGCGTCTGATAGCTGTCGGCGGTGCAGGCCGTGTCGGTCGGCACGCCCGACAACTCCGCCCCGACGCCGGCCAGCAGTTTCGGACCGGCGGGGTTCGTCGGCTCGAGATCGACGAGCCCGGTGTTGAACGCGCACGCGCCCGCGTGCACGTAGAAGATCTCATCGGTCAGAAGATCTCATCGGTCGTGACGCTGTCATCGACCGCCGCGCGGACGAGGACGGCGCCAGAGACCAGGATGATCAGCCCGACGATCACGGCCGTGACCAGCGCGCGGTGCGCGCCACGCCACCTCGTCACCCGCGCCAGGTCCGAAAACTGGGCCCGCCCGGTGCCCGCACCATCGGTGTCCCCCCGTGCCTGGGGGGGGGTCGCCCGCAGGACGCGCGGGCGGCTGGTGCTCATAGAACGTGCTCATGGCGCTCGTAGTTGGAGTCGGCTCGAGGCCCGCCCGACTTAGGCGCGTCGCCCGCCGCGCCGGCGCCGCCGAGGGTGCCTCAGATCGCGCGTACTGTCCCGGACGCGGCGCCGAAGCTCACGTTGGGATCACTCGCGCTGGCGGTGACCCGGTAGGTCCCACGCACGCGGAGCGCCAGCGCCACCCGCACGGTCCGCGCAGACGCGGTCAGGGCGCGCTCAAACACGTGGCGTCCGGTGCGCCACACCAGCCTCAGGCGCGCCCCGACGACCAACCGCGAAACCGACACCGTGAGCGATCGCCCATGCCGGATCGTCTTCAGACCCGACAGCGCCAGCGCCGCGTCGGCCTGGGCGACGGGCACCGTCACAAAGACGGTGGCCGGCGCGTAGTAGGACGAGGCCGGCGTGAAGCGCACGGCGACGCGCGGCCTGCCCGCGTCGAGGAGTTGCGCAGGCGTGACAAAGCCGAACGTGCCCGCCGTATCCGCCACGCCGCCGCTCAGCTGCGAGACACCGAGCCGCTGGCCGTAGGTGATCGCGCTGGCGACGGGAAGCGTGGTGATCCGGGACGGGATCAACGCTGTCGTCGAGCCCCCGTCCGTGATGGTCCAGCCATCGCCCGTCAGCAGGACCGCGTCGTGCGCATGGGCCGCCAGCCCGTTGTACTCCGAGGTCCCGGCGTCGAAGGTCACACCCAGGTGCACGGCCTCGGACGCCCAGCCCATCAGCAGCTCGTCGTAGTTGGCGATCGACAACCCCGCCGAGTCGCCGAACATACCGGTCATGTCGGTGACGCTGGTGACGTTCCATGTACCGATCGGCTGATCGAAGCTGACGGCACCGTCGAACATGGTGTTCATGGCGGTCACCGCACCGGTGTTCCAACCGCCGACCGGCTGGTTGAAGAGCGCGGCTTCGGAGAACATGGACGACATCTCGGTGACGTGGCTGGTGTCCCAGCCCGCCAGGGACTGATCGAACGCGGCCGCGCCGGCGAACATATTGCTCATGTCGGTGACGTTGCTCGTGTCCCAGGTGGCGATCGGCTGATCGAACGACGTGGCGTCGGCGAACATCCCGGTCATGTCGGTGACCTGGCCGGTGTCCCAGCCGCCGATCGGCTGATCGAAGGCGTAGGCGCTGTTGAACATGTTGCTCAACGAGGTCACCGAGGCCGTGTTCCACGCATCCAGCGGCTGATTGAACGCGGTCGCCCCAGAGAACAGGGAGCTGATGTCGGTGACGTGGCTCGTGTCCCAGCCGCCGATCGGCTCATCGAAGGCGACCGCGTTACTGAACATGCCGCTCATGGTCGTCACCGCCGACGTGTCCCAGCCGCCGATCGGCTGATCGAAGGCAACGGCGGACGCGAACATGTCCGACATGTCGGTAACGTGGCTCGTGTCCCACGCGCTGATGTCAGAGTCGAACCCCGATGCCCCGTTGAACATGCCCGCCATGTTGGTGACCGCCGAGGTGTCCCAGCCGTCGAGCGCCTGGTTGAACGACGACGCGCCTTGGAACGCACCGCTCAGATCGGTGACCCCGGGCGGCAGGCTCGTCGGAACCGCGGTCAGGCTCGACGCGCCGGCGAACGCGCCGGCGAGACTCGTGATGCCGAGCGAGCCGAACGACGTGACGCCCGTGATGAGGTTCGCGCCCGTGTAGCCGGCGGGGTCGCCAAAGCGGGTCAGCCACGGTCCTCCGGGCGAGACCGTGGTGTCGGGGGCGATGACGACCTCGTAGGTCGAGTCCGGCAGGTAGGTGTGCGCCGGGGTATCGCCCGGGGCGGCGAAGGTGTCAGCGGAGCCGTCGCCCCAATCGACGCTCACCGCCACGGAGCCGCCGAGCGGCAGCGAGAGCGATGTGTCCACGTTGGTGGTCGTCACCGTCAGGCACATGTCGACGCTCGCATCGCACGGCCCGGCGGCAGCCGTGGCGGGCGCGATCAGGCACGTGACCCCTAGGAGCACCAGGACGCCCGCAAGAGCGGTCAACCCGGCTCCGGTCCGGACCACCCAGCGCCAGCACGACGCCAATCCACCCGTGCGCTCGCTTCCACTCATCTGTGGGTGCTATCGGCATCCGCCGCGAGCGCATGAACGGCGTCCTGCGGACCTCCCGCGCGGTCCCCGTCACACCGGGCGGCAGCGCCGGCAGATCATGCCGGCCGGGCACCTGCGACCCCGGCCGGCATCCGTGCCGCTGCGATCACGTCGCGGCGCGGCGCTGGGCGGCGGGACCGCTCGGGATCGTGCGCTGGTGAGAGACGATCCGCCACCGACCCGCGGCGCGCTCCCAGACCGTCAGGCGCCGCGTGGTGCGCGGGCCCTGGCGCAGCAGATAGGTCAGCAGATACGTCCGGCCGCCGACCACCCGGCAGCACAACTCGCTGGCGTACCACTCGTCCGGAGGGGGTTGGCGTACCGCTGCTCCAGCGCCGTCCAGACGTCCTCCCGCCTACCGACGGACCCCGACGCCCCGACCTGCCACACGTCCTCGGCCGTGTGCACCTCGAAGTCCGCGCGGGTCAGCCCGAACTCCGGAGCGTTGAAGATCGGCTCGAATGCGGCCAGCTCCCGGATCCCGGCTGCGAGGTCCACGTCACGACTCCTTTCAGGCTGTCCCGGCGCGCGGCGCCGGTGATCGGCTTACGACCAGATCGCGAGCCCCTCGGCGATGAGATCCACGCCGAACACCAGCAGCAGCACTGCTATCACCGTCGCGTTGTTTACGCCCAGCCACGTCTTGAGCCGATCGAGTGCGTCCGCAGCGCGCGCGCCGCCGCGTCGGTCGTCGACGACCGACCCGGTGATCGTCACGCTGGCGACCACGACGAAGACAATCAGCGCGACGACGACATCACCGGTTGACAGCCCGAGCTGCGCAAGACCCGCGGCGCCACCGATCGTCAGGATGAGATTCTTCGGATTCGCCGCGACGAGCAGGGCGCCGAGGCCCGCCGCCTGCCCGGGCGCCAACGAGTCGATGCGGTCCATCCATCTGGGCCGGGCGGGCTGTGCCCCGGGGGCGGGTCGCGTGCGCCACCTGCGCGCGGCGAGCGCCAGGAGCACGACCCCGAGCCCGATCTTCAGCGATGAGACCGTGTCGGAGGTCGTCGTGTGCGAGCTCGCGTTGGCGGTGGCCGCAATGGCGTAGACGACGCCGCTGATCACGGCGAGCGCGCCGACCCAGCCGGCCAGGAACGCCGGCCCGTTCCTGCGCGCCTGCCGCGAGAAGAGCGTCAGGATCACCGCAATGATCGGCAGCGGGCTGATCGCAACGCCGACGGCGAACGTCAGGACCTCGCCGATTCCGTGTCCGATGGCGCCCCCGTGCCGGATGCGCCATCGCGCGTGGTTGCCCAACGGGCGCCAGGGTCGCGCACCGCCCCGGCGCTGTCAACGCCGCGCAACGGATCAGCCCGGGCCGACCACGTCGAAGTTCGGGAGCGCCCAGGTGCGGTCGGAAAACCGCTCGGTCGGTGCGTCGAGACGGATAGACACGAACCAGCCGTCCGTGCCGCCGGTGCGCAGCCAGTTGCGCTCGCGCCCGTCCGGGGCCCGCGGGCCGAACTAGAGGTCGATGCTGCCGTCGGTATTCCACTCGATCAGCTCGTCCCGACTTTCGAGACTGACGCTGCGCGCACCGTCGCCGCCGTTGTCGTACGGGCGGCGGGTCGTCTCGCAATTGAGGGTGAGACTCCACGACACCCGCACCGGGACGGGTCCTGGCACGCGCAGGCGGTAGATCGCTTCCGGGCGCAGCAGACGCCCGGCGCAGTCGGGCTCGGTCGTCATGCAGACCTGTCCGGTGCCGGGCGCGGGGCTGACCATGCCTTTGGTGCTCGCCACGGCCTCGTATTGCCAGGTGGCCCGCTCGTCGATCTGCAGCTTGACGTCGGTTTCCAGGCTGAGCGCGAAATCGACGCTTTTGTACCAGCTGGTGCCGGCCCAGTACGGGCGTGCAGCGCAGGGCGTGAATGTTGCGGATCAGCAAGTTCCCCGAGCGCCGCTGCGTCGGTCAGGATGCGCGCGTGACGCGCATCGGTCGCAAACGCGCGACCGGGAGCGATGCCAAGCGGTTCGAGCATCGCCATCACGACCCTGTCGACCTCACGAACCGGCTCGGTGGCGAGGACCTCGGCATGGCGCTCCCGGAAGATCAACCCGCGAGGCGGGGTTGCGCTCCAGTCGCGGTCGAGCCCCTCGATGAGCCGCCCAGGGCGCGGCGCCCGTCCGGCACGCGGCATCCGCATCTCCGACTTGAGCGCGGCCGCCGCCAGAAGTCGAGCACGCCGCCGGAGGTCACCCCGGCGGGATAATCGATCACAACCGGTCCGTCGGCGAGGTCGACCCAGCCGACGATGTACGGGGTCGTCGGGTTGGCGGTCACGATGCCGCGCTTCTCCCGGAGCGAGTCGAGCACCACGAAATCGTCGAAGGCGCCGGCCGCATAGACGCGCGCCTGCTCGGCGCGCCACGTGGCGAAGCCAACGATCGGCAGCCCCCACAGATTCGCCTCGGCGGTCCGTTGGGCGTCGAGGACGTCACACAGCAGTGCGGACGCTTCGTCGGTCGGATACCCATGCTGGAGCTGGGTCAACCCCGTCCGGGGTTTGGATGCTCTCGTTGCCCTCAAGGCTGGCGTCTGCCGGCCGTACGATCTTCGGCGACGTCGCTCCCGGCTCCCTGGCTCGTCTCCCGATGGCCCACCCGGAGTTCTCGCGACGGCGCTCACGGAGGCCGCACGGCGACTGGGACGCCACGGGTCGCGATCAGCGTGCAGTCGACCCGATTGCAGCTCCCCCCGGCCCGGACCGACGGAGTAACCGGTGGGACCACCCGCCCCTCACGCGTTCGCCGACCGCCGGGTCGCCGGACGGGAGCCCCGCTGCGGTAGGAGCGCCCGATGCCGGGCGAGCGAGCGGCGCGCGACTAGTGGGTGTCGGCGCGGATGTGCACCCGGATCATCCGTTCGACGTAGTCGCTCCCGGACGGCCACGGGAACGCAGGGATGACCTGATTGAGTGCGACAAACCCGTGGAGTCCTGCCCAGAAATATGCGGCTTGCGCGAAGGGCTCCGGCTCATTCGGCAGGCAGCGGGCAACGATCTCAAGCAGATCGTTGAACGCGTCGACGCCTTCATCTTGACCGGAGACGGCGCCTGGCGCCGGAACGGGAACACCCTCGCGGACCTTGGTCATAAACAGCACCCGGTAGATGCCGGGGCGCTGCGCGGCGAACTCCAGGTAGGCAAGGCCGAGAGCGCGTAGTTGCTCGATCGGGTTCGCGTCCGGCGGTATCGCGGCGTGCAGGAACGCGCGCAGTTCCTTGTAGTTGGCGATCATCACCGCGCTCAGCAGCGCATCCTTGTCGCTGAAGTGCAAGTAGAGCGCGTTCGGGCTCACACCCGCGCGGGCGGTGACCGCGCGCACCGACAGCTTGTCCTGATCGCCGAGCTCGAGTAGCAGGTCGCGCGCGGCGCCCATCAGGGCGGTGCGCAGGAGCTCCCCCTGGCCACGCGGGTTGCGTGTGCGGGTCGGTGGGGTCGTCATAAACAGAAACATATCACGGGGAATTGACAGTCGTACATGTACAGCTGTACATTGAGGTGCTCACGTCGAACCGAACGGAGACGCCAGTCGTGCAAGCAACCTATCCATCAGCCATCCCGCCCTACCCTGTCCGAGTCGAGGGACACATGGTGGAAGAGCCCTCGCGCTGGTTATGGCTCATCAAGTGGCTGCTCGTGCTGCCGCACGTCGTCGTGCTTGCCGTGCTCTGGCTGGCGTTCTTCGCCAGCTCGGTAGCAGCGCTCGTTGCGGTCGCATTCACCGCGCACTATCCGCGTTCGCTCTTTCACTTCAACGTCGGGGTCATGCGCTGGACCTGGCGCGTCGCGTTCTACGCGTACGGCGCGAACGGGACCGACCGTTACCCGCCGTTCACGCTTGGCGAGGTGCCCGACTACCCCGCAGGTCTCCAGGTCGCCTATCCCGAGCACCAGCGCAGCGGCGTGCGGCTGATCGGCTGGTGGCTCGCCGGGATACCGCAGTACCTGATCGCCGCGATGTTCGTCTGCGGAGGTGTGGTGGGCTGGTGGGGCGGGGCCCGTTGGCTCGGCTTGATCGGCCTGCTCGTACTCGTCGCCGCAGTGGTTCTGCTCGTTCGCGGAACCTATCCCCGCTCGATCTTCGATCTCGTGCTCGGGCTGAATCGCTGGGTGCTTCGGGTCATCGCCTACGCGGCCGTAATGACCCCCGAATACCCGCCATTCCGGCTCGACACGGGCACGGACGATCCCGCTGGCGCGATCATCGTCACGACGTCTGGGGTCGCGACGCCCACGGCACGCGAGCATTCCCCGTCGCCCTGGGGAGCCCGACGCATCGCCGGAACGGTGCTAGCGAGCATCGGCGTCTTGGTGGCGATCGCGGCGATCGCCACGGGCGCGACGGCGCTCGTGTTCGACCAGAGCCAGCGCGACACGAGCGGTTACCTGATGACCACACCGATGTCCTACTCCACCAACACCTACGCCCTCGTGTCTGACAGCTACCGCGCTCCCGACGCCGACGAGTGGTTCGTCGCACGCGAGCTGCTTGGCACGATTCGCATACGCACGCACAGCAGCCGCCCCGTGTTCGTCGGGATCGCTCCCGCGAACGCCCTCAGCGCCTACCTGGCGGGCGTGGCTCACGCGCAGGCCACACGCTTCGCCCCCGGAGCATCCGACTTCCGCGTGCAGCCGGGTGGCAAGCCGGCCGCGCCACCGACCACCCAGCGCTTCTGGGTGGCGAGCGCAACCGGCACCGGGGTGCAGACACTCAGCTGGAAGGTCCGCAGCGGCGACTGGCAGGTCGTCCTGATGAACGCCGATGGCGCGCGCGGCGTCGCCAGCGGGCTGAGTATCGGCGCGAACGTCCCGTATCTGCTGAGGATCGCCGTTGCCGCGCTTGGCGCGGGCATCCTCATGCTGCTGCTCAGCGTCGGCGCCCTGTATCTCGCCGTTTCCCGCGCGCGCTAGATGGCCGCGCCCCCAGCGAGATCTGGTCCTTCCCAGCGCCTGGGGGCGACCGTGGTCCGGCAGAGCGCACGACCTTGCGCCGATCTCGCGCCAGGCAGCTCCGCGACGTGGCGGACGTGAGAGGACGGGGACGCGATCAGCTGGCCGGTGAGGCACCCCGCGACCATGCGGGCGGCCGCGCGGTGAAGGCGGAGGGGGTGGGATTCGAACCCACGGAACGTGTGGGCGTTCGACGGTTTTCAAGACTGTTGGTCATCCCAATGACCGCGACTCCGCGGGTGACTAGTGGTGTGTCGCTTAAATAGTGATCTGTCGAAGCGTGGGTGGGATGGTGGCTGCGGCTGGGGCTTTGGAGATGACGGGTGGGCAGCGGGTTGAGCTGGAGGGGCTTGCTCGTTCGCACAGCGCGCCGGCTCGGGAGGTGCGCCAGGCCACGGCGTTGTTGTGGGCCGCCGCGGAGGGAACCGCTGCGGTGGGGCGCGCAAGAGCCGCGAACCAGGGCTCCATGATGCGGCCGGCTCGGGCTAGCAAGCCCGATGGCTACCTTCTCGGCTCGTACCGCATCGCCACTGCCCCCGAGCCGAACTCCAGCCGGCTCACGAGCTTCAAGTCGACATGCTTCGATAGCCCCGCGAACAACGTCGGCCCGTGGCCCGCGAGCCTGGGATGCACCACGAACTCGTACTCATCGATCAATCCCAGCTCCGTCAACGCCAGTGGGAGCTTCACACCTCCCACGAACAGTCCCTTGCCCGACTCCCGCTTGAGTTGCTGAACGGCCTTGCCCAGATCCCCGCGCACGAGTTCCGCGTTCCAATCGACCTGCTCCAGGGTGCTCGACACGACGTACTTCTTTGCCGCGTTGATCGTCTGGGCGAAGGGTTCCATCCAATCAGGTCTCGCTCCCGTCGGCGCCGGCGGCCGCCACGCTGATTCCATCATTTCGTAAGTCACCCGGCCAAAGAGAAGGGCATCGGCCTGGTTGAGGTTCTCGACCGCGTGACGATGCAAGTCTTCGTCCGCGGGGATTGCACGATGATCGCAGCACCCGTCCAATGTGACGTTGATGGAGTACCGAAGGGGTCGCATTTCGCGAGAGTACCGCCGATGGGGTACACGGCGGATTCAATCGGTCGTCGGTTTGCGCGTCTTAGAAGCTGTCTCAATACCCACGTAGTCTTGTGGGGTGGCGCGAACGTGGTTGCAGATCCGGGTTGATCTTCTGGGTGGCAGGGACATCATCTGCGACCCTGCGCCGGGGCGGATCTTCATCGTGGGCCCGTCGCATTCGTTCGCGACGTTCGCTGAGGCGATCGATGCGGCGTTCGCGCGGTGGGATCTGTCGCACCTGCACACCTTCGAGCTCGCCGACGGACGACAGATCGGCTATCCCGACGACTCCTGGGGCCCCGAGATGGTCTGGCTCGACCACGCCAAGCTCAAGGTCTTCCGCGAAGTCACGCCTGGAGACGCGTTCACCTACACGTTTGACCTCGGCGACGATTGGCGCCACCAGTGCACGGTGCTGCCCGACAAAGCCGATCCGCTCAAAGAGTACGGCGACGTCCCGGATCATCCGGTGGCGATCTGGGGCTGGGGCTGGATCCCCGACCAATACGGGCGTCGCAGTCTCGACGATGACCGGGAGGGTTGATCAGGCGAGCGCCAAGCGGCGTTGGCACACCACCGCACAGCCGAGCAGCATGAACGCGTGGTGCACCTCGGCCGAGCGCTCGTAGCGGATTCTCAGCCGGCGCAAGTTGTGCAGATACAGCGAATGCGCGCTCGACGACCCATCGCTGCTTGCCGAGCCCGGAGCTGTGCGCGGTGCCGCGCCGGGCGATCACGGGCGTGATGCCACGCATCCGTAGCTCGCGGCGGTAGGTGTCGTGGTCGTAGCCACGATCGGCGAGCACCCGCTCGGCGTGCCTGCGGGGTCGTCCCCGTTGTCCGGTGACCGGGCCGACAGCGTCGATGAGCGGCAACAGCTGGGTGACATCATTGCGGTTCCCGCCGGTCAGGCTGATCGCCAGCGGAATGCCCGTGGCCTGGGTGATCAGATGGTGCTTGGACCCGTTGCGGGCACGGTCGACCGGCGACGGCCCGGTTGAGGGGCCCCCCAAAAGCGCACGAATATGGCTGCCGTCGACCACCGCGGTCGACCAGTCGATCTGTCCGGCGGCGTTCAGGCGCCGCAACAGCTCACGGTGCAGACGCTCCCACACCCCGGCTCGCTGCCAGGCAGCAAGCCGGCGATGGGCGGTCGCCGGTGAGCAGCCAAACTCAGAGGGCAGGTGTCGCCAGGCGATACCCGTGACCAGCACGAACACGATCGCGTTGAAGCACACCCGGTCATCGACTCAGCAGACGACCACCGCGTGGATCCGGCCGGTGGGCGGGCAGCAACGGCTCGACGACCTCCCACAACTCGTCGCGAACCCTCCACACGGACTGAGCCACGGGATGCCTCCACAGCCGAGGTTATGTCTACCTCAGACGCTTCGCCTCCTCGCCATGAAAACCTTCGCGGTGGGGTATTGAGAAGCTTCTTAATGCGTCCGGGTTACGTCAACTTCCTTATCCCCTCATTCCTCTGAGGAAATGCTGCGGGAAAGTGACGCACCCCGCGGAGCGCATTTGGGCGGATTTGGGCGGATACAAACAGGCTCCGAAGGTGGCCCAAGAGTGACGCGAAGTCGCGTATCCATAAGGGTTTTGGCGAAGGCGACGGCCGGAATCGAACCGGCTCATGGCGGTTTTGCAGACCGCGCGACGCATTCTCAGATGCCGTTGACCATGCGGGAAGTCGGTGGCGCTGGTGGTTTTTGTCGCACCACCTGTCGCAGTCACCCGTCCAGCGCGGCGAGCCGTGCCCGTGTGTTGGCCTCTTCGAGATAGGCATCGGCCAACACGGCAGCCTCGTCCTCACCGCCCGGCATCAGGTGGCCATAGCGGTCGAACGTGGTGGAGATGCTTGCGTGGCCCATGTACACCGACAACGCTTTCGCGTTGACCCCCGCGGCGATCATCAGGGAAGCGAACGTGTGGTGGCACTCATGCAACGTGATCGGCTCAAGGCCGGCGGCGAGCCAGGATCGGCGCGCCCGTTGCTGGACGCTGGACAGGGCGAGATGCTCCGTAGTGTTCCCAGGGAATACGAGCCCGTCGGCTGGTCCCGCCATGCGCAGATCAAGCAGGATGTCGCGCAGGACGCCCAGCACGGGCACTTTACGTCTGCCAGCGCGCGACTTCGGGGCCACGTAGACCTTGGACTTCGGATCCCACGCGCGTTCGACGCGGATGATTCCGGTCGCCAGGTCCACACAATCCCACGCCAGCGCCTGCGACTCGCCCGCACGCAGCCCGCTGTAGATGGCGGTCGCCCAAATGGGGCGATCGTGCGCAGGCAACGCCGCGAGGAGTGTGTCGGCCTCATCCGGTGATGCGATGCGATCACGCCGCCCACGGACGGCGGGAAGCTCGACACCCTCGACCGGATTGATCGCCAGCACGCCACGAGACACCGCACGGCGGTAGATCACGCGGAGCGGCATCAGCGTGTTCCTGATCGTCGACGGATCCAACCCTTCCGCCACGAGCGTGTCCACGTATGCGTGCACCATCAGGCGGTCGATGGCTTCCACCCGGTGACCGCCCAGCGCCGGCAGCACGCGCCTCGTCAGCGATGCCTCGTAGCTGCGCACCACAGATGGCTTGTAGGCGTCGCCGGACCGATTGCGCACCGATCCATCCCGGGCGCCTGCGAGCCATTCCTGAGCCGCCTGGTGCAGCGTGATGCCCGTTGGGCCGCGACGAATGCCCTGGCGAATGTCGCGCATGGCATCCGAGCGCCATACCTTGGCCGCTGCGAGCGTTGGAAAGGTCGCGTAGATCCGCTTGCCAGACCGCCGGTCGAAGACTTCCGCGAGGTACTTCGGCGAGCAGCTGCACCGGGATCCCTGCGCGCTCTTGCAGGCCGTACGGTGCCTGACGACGATACCCTCATGCGCACGGCTGGCCGCCACATCGCCCTCCTGGTCGTTAGTGCCGCGACGGTACACCTCGTCCGGGCGGGGTGTCATCGCTTGCCGTCCAGTGTCAACGCCGCGGCGCGGTCGAGCCAGCGTTCCAGCTCGGCGATCGGGACGAGCTTGCGCCGGCCACGACGAACGATGCGCAGGTCCGGTGCGATGTGCGCGTCAAAGTAATCGCGCGAGACTCCGAGCGATTGCGCAGCTTCGTCGGGACTCAGCGCGAGCCGTGGCGAAGCAGGTGTCATTGGCGCCTGCGCTTGCACGAGCTGTGAAGCATTCTGGTGGCGTGAGTGCCCGGTCCACACTCGTGATCGAGGTCGAGTGCCTCTCCGGGCAGCATCGTTCGCCCGCACCAGGCGCAGGGCGTGCCGTAGGCCAGCGGCAGCAGCGTCCGGCGCAAGCGCTTGTGCTCGGCGCCGTAGCCGCGCTCGACCGTGGTCAGCAGGTGCCGTCCGGCGGGCAAACGGGCCGGTTTCGGCGGGCAGACCGGGCAGTCGGTGCGGATCGGCATCGGCCGACCGCAGCGGATGCACGTCGTCAGCGGCCTACCAGTCATCTTCGTCGTCCGGTATGTCATTGAGATTCACGCAACGAGCCGGTTCTCTGGGCGTCGGTGCCTCGGTCGGCATGACCGCGACGGCCTGCGTGGCGAGCACCGCGGCGATACAGGCGTCGATCAGACGCCCCGGGCCGGACTTCTCGAGTTTGTACCTGCCCTCGGCGTTGCCGATGCGCCGCAGGCGCGCGTTGAGGACATGGCGCGTCAAGGTCTTATCTCCAGTGTGAAATAGGCGGCCTTCCTGGAGCTCGGTACGGAATCTGTCGATCGCCGGCACCATCCGGCCATGCGTCGCGGTCCAGAACGCCACAACGCGGTCCGGCCATTGCTCGGCCCAGCGTTCGACCTCGGCCCGCCAGTGCGGCGGATCGGCGTACAGATAGCCCACGTCGAAGCGCTCGAAGGCGTCCTCGAGCGCCTGATGGACCTCGGCGCGGTCGATCCGCCAGCCCTCCGGCGCGTCAACGGGGCGCTCGGAGATCAGCAAGGGCACCAGCAGGCCGTCGACCGTGCAGGCCACCAGCGCCGTCGCGTCACCGCTGATACTGCCGTCGAATCCGAGCCCGATCCGCTCACCGGGCTTCAGACGGTCGTCGCGGCGCTGCTGGGACCACGTGATCGGGTCGACGGCGGCTCCGGAACCCGCGCTGGGGACGTTGAAGAAGTACCTCACCGACTCCTGCCAGGGCGCACCCGCGCCGCGCACGTCGACAAGGACGCGGTCGAGATCGACCCACGGTGCGCCTTGGTAGACCTCGGCGAGCAATTCGCGCAGCTGGTCCTCGGTCATATCGGGCGTGGGGAGGCTCGACGGACGGTTGGCGACGAACAGAATGCCGCCATCCGTGGCCGCCTCGGCCTCGGTCGCCTCCGCGACGGTGTCCATACCGAGCTCCGGCGCGTTACTGAGCTCAAGTACTCGTCCGTTGGTCTTGGACGCATTGCGGCGGATCGTGCGGGCCAGCTTGTCGCCGCCGTTGTGCCGATTCCAGTTCTGGGTCTCGTCCAGCAGCGCGAAGGTGACCCGCTGGCCATCCCTGGCCGGCGCCGATGAGGTCACCGCCTCCAGTTTTGCGCCCGGTACGGCAGGCAGGTAGAGCCGTCCGCGGCCCAGATCGATGCCCAATGCGGCCGCCGCGGCGTTGTGGTTCTCGCTCAACATGCTCCAGATGAGGACGTAGACGTTGCTGGCGGCCTGCTCCTCGCTCGAGGCGGCCAGCTGCACCCACGGCACGCGCGGTGCGACCGGTCCGGCGAACTCCGCCAGACAGATGACGGCACCGAGGGGTGACTTGCCCCAGCCCTTCGGCATCTGCAACGCCGCGCGCCGGTAGAGCGGGCGATCGCCCGCGGTGCGGTACATCTCGAGCACGAAGCGAGCCTGATCGTCGCTCAGGACCAACGGCTCGGTCGGATCGGATGGGCTGGGCAGGTGCTCATAGGCCCAGCGGAGCACCTGACGGCCGCGTTCGTCGCTCATCAGGCCGTCCCGTAGAGGTGTTGGTAGGGATCTTCGGACGCTTGCGGCGCTTCGGGCTCGAGTTGCTCGACGGTCAGGCGGTGGCGGAGCATCGCGGCCGGCGTCATGCCGAGATCCCCGGCCAGGCGCGCGACCTGCGAGTGCTCCGGGCGCTCGAGCGAGAGCTTGACGTACTGCGCGACGATCGACGGGTGGATCCCGAGCTCGTGCCACCACGCGGCGACCGGCAGCGCCCACAACTCGCGCCAGCGTGTGCGCTCCAGGTCGGTGGGGTCACCATCCGGCCACTTCGGCGCGCGCGCGGTGCATTTGCGCGGCAAAACGGTCCATTCCTCGGGCCGATTGCGCCTCCGGAGGGTCTCGGATGGCTTACGCCGCGGCGTCAAAGTCACCCTCCCGGCGTTTTTGATGCGTACAAATTGCGAGGCCCATTGGCAGCGGGGTCACGGCGAACTGATCCGGCAAGATTCGACCCCCCCTACCCGGCCGGCAGCACACGAGACCTCTACTTGCACGTGCAGCACACGCCAGGGCCGCACAGGACCGCACACGTGCCAGAGCGTCGAGACGATGGGCACCGGTCCACTTCCATCCCGGTCGGAATAATCCACCGGCCGGCGGGCGACGGTTACCACCCCTGGGCCCGGAGGGTTCAGGAGGGTCGTCATCGCCGGCCACCCTCGCGCGTGCGCGTGCGTAGTGCCCGGGAGTCGGGCAGTGGACAGATGTATCCAGAGCCCGATAAGTAGTTAGTAAGGCACTGGATCGGGTTGTGGCGCCTTGCAGGGATTTCAGAAACGGCCATTTTCAGAGTCGGGCACTGGCCGTTTGCGGCGCTCGGGCACTGGCTGGCGGCACCGGTCATCTCGGCGCCTGCGTTCGTTCGATCGTCCACCTGGTCGCCTTGCCAAGCACGTCCCGTTCGGGCACCGAACGGATCAGGCCGGCGTCGGAAAGGCTGCCGCGCAGGTTGCGGATCGTCTTTGCACTGATCCCGGCCTCCGCGGCGACACGTGCGTCAAGCGCGTCGGACTCCTGCGACCCCTCTGCATCGAGGATGTCGAGGATCAGCTCGCGTGCCGCGGCGCTCTTGCTCGGCGACTTGTCGATGCGCTTGGTAAGGATCTCGTCAATGTTCCGTCCCGCGCCGGCGTCGATTAGAGAGGTGATGTCCACCGGGGGATCGACATCGACGAGCTCCAGGCGTACCGCCCGCGCCGTGCTGCTCTTTGGCCCGCGGTTGCCGGCGAGGACCTGGTAGTGGAACAACAGCTCGTCCTCGTCGTCCTGCGCCATGCCGATCACACAGCGCGGCACGTCAACCCAGGCGGTCGACCCGAGCACGCTGGCGAGCGCGCCGCTGGTGACGTCCTTTTTCAGGTGGCGCACCCCGACGATCAGACACCCCAGCCGATCTGAGAGTTCGTTGAGCGGCGCCGTCGCGTCGCGGATGGGCCCCTCCTGGTCGGTGTTCGCCCCGCGGAGGTGGTTGCCGACCGGGTCGATGATGACCAGCCCGACGTTGCCCATCCCACGCGCCGTTTCCTCGAGCCAGGCGAGGTCATCCGGCAGCACGAACTTCCTGGTGACGATCTTGACCAGGCCAGGCGAGGCATCGCCGCCGGCCGCCAGAAAGCGCGGCAGGAAGTCCAGTTCGACGCTGTCCTCGGACGTGACCACGAGAACGTGCTTGGGCACGCCGTATAGCCAGCCGCGAGTGCACCGGGCCGCCAGGCCGCACATCAACGTGCCCTTACAGACGCCCTTCTTGCCGGTGAACAGCGTGTAGCAGTTGCGCTGCCAGAACGGCCGGTCGAGCCACTCCACGCGTCGCACCTGGAACTCGCTCAGATCCTTGACGCCGCAGGCCCTCGGGACACCATTGTTGTTGATCGGCTCCGGCGGCACCGCCTTCAGGACCCTGGCCTTGATCTCGTCAGTCGACATGCCGGCCGCCGATCGCGCTGGCGACGGTGCGCTCGATCTCCCGCTCTGGCAGGCCCGTCAGATCGGCCGCCATCCTCAGCACTTCGAGCGCGTTGTGCTCTTCGAGATCGCCGGAGGCGATCAGGTCCAGTACGCGTCGGGTCCGGGCGTAGAGCGTCTGGTTGCGTGCGCCCTCCGGGGCACCGGCCACCTCATCGATGGTCGCCAGCAGCGCCGTGCGCCCGTAGGGCGTGTGCGAGTCGATGCGCGGGTCATAGGGCGGCACGCTGGGACCGATAGATCCCAGGGTCTCCAGGATCCACTCAGGAGCCGTTTGTGGCGCCAGTCGTGCCGGCGGCATTACCCAGCGGTAAACAGACCCGTTCGGATGCACCGATGGGGGCGCCACGACGTAACCCGGACCGCGCAGGTCGACGTTCGGGAACACCCCGACCGTCCCTCGCGGCTCACGAGCGTCCGGGACCCCGTAGATCAGATGACCGCCTCCCGAGCCGGTCTCGGTGCAGCAGGTGACGGGCCCGGGGTACTCGACGCCGAGCTCCGACCACGTTCTCAGGCCGTCGGGGCCGTCCAGGTCGACGGCGCACAGGCCGTTGCCTTGCAATGGCAGGCCGACGTTGGCATCGGGGTCGGTCAGCCACCAGCGTCGAATCTGATTGGGATCCGTCGTCGCGTCCTGGAAGCCCCGGGACGTCAAAGGTTTCTTGCCGCGTGCGACGAGCGGGAAGATCGCCACAGGCCAATCAAAGACCCGGCCCTCGATGTAGGCGAGCGCGTGCTGATGCATCCCGCTCATCGGACGCCCTCAATAGCAAGGCGGTCGAGAATCTCAATGTACGTCGCCCGGAGCTGACCTCTTGGCTCGCGCCCGCCTGTCTCCCAACGACTGACCGTCGCTCGGTCGACGCCGAGCACCGCAGCGATGTCGGCCTGAGAGAGCCGTGCACGCTGGCGCAGGAGCCGGCATACCGGCGGTTCAGGCAGTCGCCGCCGCGAGTGGGAAGCCGCGACGAGGTCGTCAATACTCGTTTCCATATAGCCACTCTGACACGCTAGCGGTAACACTTGAAGACGATTTCTAGAGGCACTTTGGTGCCACGTCACTATCGCTAGCAAGCTAGTAAGGCACGATTCTGGTAACATGCCTCGACATGAACGGCGACGCGACGCTGCGCGAGCACATCGCGATGGTCGAAGGGGGCGAGCCACTCCGCGAGCTGTGGGTCGAGACGCCACTCGAAGATGGATGGTTCGCGGCGTTCCGTCTATTCGAAGAGCGCGGACGGATGATCGTCGGCGAATTACGAGTCTTCCCAGGCGGGGACGACAGACCTGCCGGCCGCTGGCGTGCTGAATCGCTCATCGGTCCTCTCGCCACGGTACCGCTGGGCGGGCTGACCGCGCGAAATGTGCGCGGCGTGCGCTTCGAGATGGCACAAACGTTTGCTCGGGAGATCATCGAGCGGCACCTCAGCGCCCAGCCCGACGATGGCGTCGCGCTTCGCCGGTACTGGGAGGCCTCCAGACTCGGCGCCTCCATGCCCGCCTGGGAGTCCCGTCCTGAGCGGAATCCAGCAGCTCGCAGCCGCTGGACCGCTGCGCAGTATGTGGATCTCGCCGCCCGTTACGCGGCGAAGGTCCAGGAAGGAAGACGAGCGCCGGTCGCCGAGCTCGCCCGCGAGATGGAGTACTCGCCGGCGCGTATCCGTCAAGCCCTGACCCATGCCCGCGCCCAAGGGTGGCTGACCGAGACCCCGCGTCGGCGCGCGGGCGGCACGCTGACGGATGCGGGCCTCGCGATTGCGAGAAGCGGAACGAAAGCTAAGAGTGGGTAGCGCTCGGTTCCAGCCGGCGCACGACGAGCAGAGGGCGGGCGGCGCTACAGCGCGATCTTCAGAGTCCGCAGGCGTGGTGAGACTCCGAGTTCGTATGGTTGCGGGCGATGCGGGGGGGGCTGGTTAGCAGTTGGGCTGGCTGCCGCCTGTCGCCGAGCGGCCAGCATCTTGGCTCAGGATAGGTCGACGACCCGATCTTCGGGTACCTGCCCAGCCTCCGGGCATCGCGTCAGCAGCTCGCCCAAAATGGCGAACTTGCGGTCGCATCCGGCGATGAGTTCGCCACTCCGCTCGCGAAGCAAGGCACCCAGCACGGCATCGAGCGGAGTAATGGAACGCGCCGCGCTTGGAAGACTGCGTCGCCTCGCGGATCCCATCGTCTCCTCCGGACGCCCACACCTAAGTGCGCTGACTGGGGCGAGCGATCCGAGCGGCGGGCGCACCAGGTGCCACGAAGGCCGACAGCTGCAGCAGCTCGCCCTCGAGCTCCAACCCCGAGCCGCGACAGCCATTGCCGCGCAGCCGGACATCGTCGCCGCGCCCAGCCGACGGTCGACGCGTGGCCGTCGCCTGAGCAAGCGCGGACACAAAGCCCTCGACCCGTTCGGGCGACATCGCAACCCCGCTGGGGCGCTCGAGCGCGTCAAGCAGATACCCATCGAGGAGCTTCGGATACAGCCGCGCGAACGCCGCCGGGCGTGACACCCAGTCGAGGCAGAGCGTTTCCGTCCCGAGGGCAAGTAGTGCACCTGACTGTCCGGTCACAAGCGGGAACGCCGCACGCAGCTCGCCAAGGTCGTGCTCGCGGGCGCGAAACACGTCCGCCTGGGCAGCTGTCGGCGAGTCGACGCGGTGCCGGTTTGCCGTGGCGGCGACGGCATCCCAGACCTCGCGCTGGGCGATGCCGCGCGCAAAGGGCTCGGCTTCAAGCTGCGCGGCTTTGCGTGAGCGCACCTCCGGGGACGCGGTGTGCGACGCGGCGGTGAACGCCTCGGACTGCGTGTGCCAGCGGCCTTGCTCGACGCACGAGACCGGGATCCGTGTCTGGCTCTTGGCGCCGACGAGCACGGTCACGTTGAGGATCCGGTTTTGCTTTGCGCCGACCAGTTCCTCGCCGTCGTAGAGCAGCACGTCGGTCACAAGCGGATTCGCCACAGCGAGCTCCGGAACAGATCCGGCCGTGTCGATCTCCGTGACGCGCAGCCCGAGCGGCAGGGCCTCATCGAGGGTGAGGTAGGCAGCCTCGGGCGCGCGGCGTGGGAACAGTGGCGTGATGACGACGCCTCGGTGCTCTACCGGGTCGCCGAGCTGGATGTTGGTCTCGATCATGGTGTGGCTCCTTTTCGATTCTGATGAGAAGTCACGCTGTGACGGGCGGGGTCTTACGCCTGCCGCGCGTAGGATGGAAATCTGCCTCCAGCGATGACCTCACCGAGCCGCGATGACTGGGATGCCGAGGACACTCGGCTACGGGATGCGGGCGACCTCGAAGGGCTCCTGGCCCGCTATGTCGAGACGATCGACGGACGCTGCCGGGCCAAGATCTGGAACGAGTACGACGCGCAGGACGTTGCCCAGCGGGTGCTCTTTCGTCTCTGGAAGGAGCTCACCTCGGGCAAGCGCTATCGGGCGCCGTTTCGCGTGGTCGTGCATCAGGTGATCGGCTGGACGATCAAGGGGTACTTCGGTGCACCTGCCGAGCCTGACCCGCTCGACGACCGGGACGCGCCGACAGGTGGCGGCCTCGCTGAGATCGAGGAGCGCCTTACGCTTGATCGCCTGTTCGCAGAACTCACCGAGAAAGAGCGGCGCATCTTCGTGCTGCGCTACCTCGAGGGCGTCGATATCGCAGAGATCGCAGCGAGCGAGGGTGTGACGCGCAACGCGATCGACCAGGCGCTTCATCGGGGGCACGAGAAACTGCGAGGCTTGGCCGATGTCTGAGCCCGTCGACGCGCTGTTCGATGAGTTCGCGGCGGCCTTTGCTCGTGGCGAGCGACCCGAGGTGCTCGGCTATCTTGGCCGCGCCGGCGAGGGTGCTGGCGAACTCGCCGCGCTGATCGATGCGTATCTCGTCGTGGCCGTCCCGCCGCCGCCGAGTGAGGCCGCCCGTCGCCGGGTGCGCGCGCTCATCCCCGAGCAGACGCTGCGCGATCTGCGTACAAAGGCGGGGCTCAAACGTGACCGGCTCGTGGACGAGATCCTCGCGGCGTTCTCGATCAACCCCGTCAAACGCAAGCGCGTCAAGAACTACTACCGCGAGCTCGAGGCGGGCCTGCTCGACCCGGCCGGGGTCAGCCCGCGGCTCTGGGCGCTCCTCGGCCGATTGCTCAGTGCGGACCCGTCGGTGCTGATCGGCGCGGCGCGCCCAGCGCCGATCACCCAGTCCGCATTCCTGAGCTCCGAGGTGGCCATGGAGGCCGCAGCGCCCGCGCCCGGACGGGCCGACGAGCCGGACGATGTCGATCGCCTGTTCCTTTCCGGTCGCTGACGTCGGAGAATCACGGCATGCCGGGTCCTCCGAGGGCCCGCGCGCCGCGGGCGGGCAGTTACGAGGAGTGGGCTGGCCGGCAGCTCGTCAGGCGCGTTCAGGAATGCGCGCCTCCACAAGCTCGGTGAACCGACAGACGGCGTTTACGAGTCTCATTTGCTCGACCGTCTTGCAGTCGGCGTCGAGGAGGGCCGGTGCGCACGCGAGTACGACACGGCACTGAGCGCGTGAGGTGGCGACATTGACGCGGTGCCGGTCGAAGGCCAAGTCTATCCCGCGGGGAGCGTCCTCGGCCGATGAGCTCGCCATCGAGACGATCACGATGGGCGCCTGCTGCCCCTGGAACTTGTCGACGGTGCCGACACGCACGCCGTCCGGTGAGTTCGCGTGGCCTTTGTAATCGAGTGCGATACTCCAACCTGTGCCCGATCCCACCCGCCTGCTGGCGGAGACCAAGCGCACCGCAGCGCTGCTGGGCGACGCTCGCTCGGTGCTGCGCCGGGTCGACAAGCTGGCCGCAACGGCGGTCGCCATTGACGATCCCGCCCTCCCCCAGATCGCCGAGGTGCGGAGCGCCGTGGAGCGCCTCGTGACGCAGCTGGGACGTCGCCAGCAGGCCGGACAGCGCCAGATGAAGCGGGCGGCGGCGCGCCGGCGCTGACGAGTCTCCAGAGGCAGCTTGTCCTCTCCCCGGCCCCAATGCTCGGCCATTGTTACTTGAAAAAAACGTAGTTTTACCAAGTCAGCTTGGGGAGAACACCAACCCGCCACCCCCTTACCCGACCACGTTTCGTAGCTGCGCGCCGACTACGGCAGAAGCGAGGGCGGAGAGGGCGACTATTGGATGCGCACGGGCAGGCCGGCGACAAGCCGAAGTTCGTCGTCCATCGTGCGCAGGTACGGCGCGACAAGCTCCCCGTAGTCGTCCTTGCACGCAGCGGGCAGGTCCTTCCAGCCGGTGACCGCGCCGCGGCAGCACGCGGCCCCGCACAGGCACACGGCCGGGAAGTGGTCGATCGTGAAGTTGCGCATCGCGTAGTCGAACGTCAGCTCCTGCCCGGCGGCGATCGGCCGGCGGGCGACGAAGTCGAAGGCCTGCCCGGCATTGAGGCGGACACCGCAGTTGGGGTCGCAGGAGTGGTTGACAATCGCTCCCAGGCCGCCGTGGCGCGCCCAGCTGTCGGGACCGACCTGGGTCGCGTGCGCATCGTTCCCCGCCAGCGCCCCGACCAGGAAGCCGACCATGACGGTCTCGCCGGCCGCGAACGGGCGTGTGGCCACAACACCGTCGCCCCTGCCGTCGGCCGTGCGACGCAGCGCGACGTCCTCGTCCTCCGAAACCCGGGTGATGCTCGGCTCACGTGCGGCGAGGGCCGGCGATCTGTCGCCCCCGCGTCGCGTGGCGTCGGGCGGCGTGGATGGATGAACGTGGGGCATGGGAACACCCCTTTCGGTTGACGGCCTCGACGCATGATCATAGCCAGGGGCGCTCAGAGCCCCGCGGCGGTCAACCGCTACCCAACTCTCATGTGGCGGGGTGTACGCCCTGAGGCGAGCTGGATCGGGATCGCGCTCGCGGCCATTACCGCCGCCGGCATGCCGGCGCTCGCGATCGTCAAGCGTCGCGTCGGTTCGGGCCCTCGGATCGGCCGCAACCGCGAACGAGGGCACCCTGAACATGCGGTGCGCCTATTTGTCGATCGCACTCCTGGTGGGTCTCGGGGCGAACGCCCTTCGTCGCTGGTGGTGGGCCGATCCTGGCGCGGCGCTGGTGATCGCCTCCGTTGCGATCAAAGAGGAGCACGAGGGGTGACGGGGCGAGGTGTGTGCGGACTGCGCCCCCATCGGCTTCGTCGATAAGGACAGATGTGGTGAGGACTGCTGGGGGTAGCGGCGGCTCCCCCGAAAAGGCTGGTCGCGCCGGCCGGCACCGCTCGAGACCCGCTCGGCAGCGCTGACCGCCGTGGGGCAGCGGCAGCCACCGTGCCTCGGCCGACCGCCCAACGCACCACGAAATATGTGGGGTCGCGCCACACTTGGTGTCGTGTTCTATCGACCGGCTCCGACTCTCCCCCCTCCCCGTGGTCGCCTGCATGATCGACGACACACTTCGATGTTCGCCCTAACAAAAGCTGGGCGAAAAAGGGGGTCATCTCCGACCGCTCAGACGCCCAGATCGGCGGCCATCGGCCGACGCCCCGCCTCCCGCTCTCGAGTCCGCTCGGGACCGCCCAACCGTGCCCCGGGCGTCCGCTCAGGCGGTCGTCGCGTCATGCTCGGGCGACGCGGCCCCACCGAGGCTCGCGACCACCTGGAGCCAGTTGCGCGGGACGTACTCGAGGCCCAACTCGGCGAAAGCCTCACTGGCTCCGTGTTCCAACGCGTCCGCTCCGGCGGCCAGCGGCGCGCCCGGGAGCGCGCCTTCGATGAAGAGCCAGTAGCGCCCGATGTCCTGGAACGAGGCGAGGTCCAAGTGAACCTGGTCGAGGGCGCAGTGCAGGACGTCGAAGCCGTGACGCCGCAGGGAGTCCGCGTACTCGTCCTGCGAGAGCCACTTGCGGGCGGACGCCTTCCCGTCGCGCGAGAGCCGCACCTGCGGATGCGCCCGACGCATCCAGCGCATCGCGCGCAGCGTCCAGAGCCGGTAGTACGCCTCAGTGCCCGGTACGTAGGCGCCCTCGAAGAAGGAGCTGTTGAAGGCGAGGACCCCCCCTGGGACCAACAGTCCGGCGATCTGCCGAAGGGCCTGCTCCTTGTCGTCAACCAGGTGGATGGCGTTTCCGAAGAACACGGCGTCGACCGTGCCCCCGAGCGTGTCGGCGAGGTCGGCGGCGTCTCCCTGGAGGAAGCGGACGCTCATGCCCGAGCCGGCGACGCGCCTCTCCGCCTGCGCGAGGGCCTCGGACGACGGCTCCACTGCGATGATCCTCGCCTCGAGGCCCCGGCCTCTCAGGGCCTCGACCACCATCAGGGTCATCGCGCCCGTGCCACAGCTCAGGTCCACGATGGTCCTGCCCCGGGCCGCGGGGACGGGAAGCCGGCGGATGCCCTCTTCCACCAGCGCACGGTTGACCGTCTCGTAGAAGGGATGGCGCGTGAACGGCTCAAACGAGTAGGTGTCGTGCTCGCTGCTCGCGGTCACGTGTGGACGCTCTTTCCTTCGGCCCGCGGGAGCCCGCACGGCCCGACGACGAGGGGGCGGCGACCATACCACGGTGGCCCAAGATTCGAGGACGGCCGAGCTCGTGGGTGAGGGGATCGGTGCGTCGGTCTGCGTGGACGTCATGCCGGACCTCGGCCTCTTCCAGGGATCGGCGCTCCGAAGCGCCCACAAGTGCTTGCTTGCGGACTTCTCGCCGCTCGCTCAAACGAACGACCTGCGCAGGCGCGACGCTTCGTAAACCAATGCCGGCCCCAGTAACGCTTGGCGTGAATTGCGTATTACTGTCGCACGTCTTCTGGGCACTTCACGGCGTGTCCAGGATTTGCGTGACACAAATCGCCAAATGACACTCAAAGATCTTGAGTCCATGGCGGCGACGTGTGCGCACCGAGCAGCTGCCCGGCGCGGATGATCGCGTCCGCATTTCGTCACGCACGGGCCAGCCCCTCGCCTACGGCAGCGAGACGAAACGTGGCAGCGGGTGCGCGCGGTTCGTGGCGTCTTGCTCGGCTGCGCTACGTTGTCCTTGACGGGGTTCTCTGTTCTGGCCGTGGGGGGACCGGCCCGCGCGATGCGCTACGGGCTACGGGACAACCTGAAGGTGAGGCCGATGACGCTCCAGCAGCTCGTCGCGGTAGAAGAGATCCAGCAGATCGTCGCCCGCGGCCAGGAGCAGAGCTTCCTGAGCCTCGAAGAGGTCGCGATCGCGGTCGAAGGTCTCGACAGGGACCCCTCGGCGGCGGAGGAGCTCTACCGGCATCTCGAGGAGATGGGCATCGAGCTGCTCGACGAAACAGACGCGCACCAGCGCACCTCCCGGCTGCCCGAGGAGGCCGATCGCCCCCGGGCCCTCAACCTCACGAGCGAGACCGGTATCGACTCGCTGCGGCTGTTTCTCAAGGACATCGGCCGCGTCCCGCTGCTGACCGCCGCCCAGGAAGTCTCGCTGGCCAAGCGCATCGAGCTCGGCGACCTGGGCGCCAAGCGGGAGATGGTCGAAGCCAACCTGCGCCTGGTGGTGTCGATCGCCAAGCGCTACCCCCGTGGTGGCATCGACTTTTTGGACCTGATCCAAGAGGGCACAATCGGCCTCATGCGGGCGGCCGAGAAATTCGACTACCGCAAGGGCTTCAAGTTCTCGACCTACGCCACCGGGTGGATCCGCCAGGCCGTCGTCCGTGCGCTCGCCGACAAGGGCCGGACGATCCGGCTCCCGGTCCACATCGCGGAGAAACTCATCAAGATCAACGGCGCCGAGTCCCAACTTGTCTCCGAGTTGGGCCGCGAGCCCACGATCGAGGAAATCGCCGCAGTGGTGTGCCTGCCTGTTGCGGAGATCGAGTCGATCCGGCGCAGCGCCCAAACGCCAACCTCACTCGAAACGCCGGTGGGCGATGAGGGCGACTGGGAGTTCGGCTGGTTCCTCGCCGACGACAAGGCGGTGGATCCGGAGACCTCGGCCCACCAGGCGCTGCGGCGCAAGGCCGTCCGGGACGTCCTGAGCACCCTGAGCTACCGCGAGCGGCGCGTGCTCGAACTGCGCTTCGGGCTGGGTGGCGAGCGCCCGCGGACGCTCGACGAGATCGGGCGCACCTTCAACGTCACCCGTGAGCGCATCCGGCAGATTGAGAAGCGCTCACTGGAACGGCTGGCGGGCGTCCCCAAGGCCCAAAAGCTGCGCGACGTGCAACCGGAGATCTTTAGGGCGGCCGAGGCGTATGAAGAGTAATAGGCCGCTTCACTTTCTGAGGCAGTTTCAGATGAGAATTAGTGAAACATGTCCGGGTTACGTCGACTTCCTTATCCCCCGAGACGTCCCGGGGGGAGAGCGGACCCTCGATCGAGCCGGTGGGGCCGGACCGGTGACGCGGCAGCGGGTTGGGCTCGTCGACGGCGTTGACGTCTGACTTCCGGCGACGGGGTGGCGGGTCGCCCAGGTGCCGGCGACGCCCACGAATGCCGGACTGCTCATGGGCACATGTCGATCTGCCGATGTCATATACACGCGATTTTCTCGGGTGCACACACCGGACGCGTGAGAACCCCGTGGTTCTTCGTGCGTGTTCGGCACGTGGGGCACACGCTCTATCCACTGTTCGGCGAGAGGGGTTACCCGTGAAGCCGCCACGTCAGCGAACCCGCTGGGCGATCGCCGCAGTAGTTTCCGGGCTCACGGTTGCCGGTGGGCCCGTGGCAGTCGCCGCAGCCATCACGCCGGATTCCCCGCCCGCAACGGTCCGGGTTGCGGCCGGTGAGGCGCTCAGCACGATCGCGGCCCGCTACCACACCACCGTGGCGGGGCTTGTCGCCGCCAATCGCATCGGCAATCCCAATCTTGTGGTCGCAGGCCAACTGCTGCGCCTACCCGGGCCGGGCAGCGCGGGCACGGGGCCGCCCGCAACGGTCCGGGTTGCGGCCGGTGAGGCGCTCAGCACGATCGCGGCCCGCTACCACACCACCGTGGCGGGGCTTGTCGCCGCCAATCGCATCGGCAATCCCAATCTTGTGGTCGCAGGCCAACTGCTGCGCCTACCCGGGCCGGGCAGCGCGGGCACGGGGCCGCCCGCAACGGTCCGGGTTGCTGCCGGTGAGGCGCTCAGCACGATCGCGGCCCGCTACCACACCACCGTGGCGGGGCTTGTCGCCGCCAATCGCATCGGCAATCCCAACGTGGTTGACGCGGGCCAGCTCTTGTACATCCCCGGGGCGGGCTGGGCGGGAGCAGCGGGCACGGCGTCGCCCATCGGCTCGCTTCCGTCCTATCTGCTCGCCCACCCCGACCGCCTGGTCCTCCAACCGGATTTCGTGAAGGCAGCGGTTGCCAATGGCGTGCCCGTCAGTCTGCTCGAGTCCGTGTGCTGGTGGGAGTCGGGCTGGCAGGTTGGCGTCGTGTCGTCAACGGGCGCGGTCGGCGTCTGCCAGATCGAGCCGTCGACGGCCGCGTACCTGAACAGCGTGGTGATCCCGGGGCGCCAGCTCAGCGCGCATTCGCCCGTTGACAACATCACGATGGCGGCGGCGTATCTGCACCAGCTGTTGCTCGGCGCTGGCGGCAATGAGAGCCTCGCAATCGGCGCGTACTACCAGGGGCTTGCCTCGGTGAAACAGCAGGGGCTGCTTCCGGAGACGCGGACCTATGTCAACGGCATCCGCACGTACATCCCGATCTTCGGGGGCGCCGGCTAAGACGGGCGGGGGCGGCGCTCGATACCTACATGCACCGCCTGATCGTGCACCGTGCCTTCGAGCACGAGACGCTCCCAAGTGGCCTCGCGAAGCTCACGTTGTCGTTCGATTACGCGCTGACGCAGACTGACGGATGGGCAAGCGCGGCGCGAGGAGCCGCATGGGAGGCGGCCACGAGTGGGTCTGAAGAGGGCGCTCCGAGATCGGCTCCTACGGGAGACTCATCAACAATACGACCGCGTGTCCGAGGCACTCGGGATGGCCGGTCTTCCTCCGAACTGGAAGGATATCGGCAAGCGCTTAACGCCCCCGCTAACACCGATGGCGATCAAGAAACGGCTTGGCGGAATCGTAACTCGAAGGAATCACATCGTGCATGAAGGCGATTATGTGCGACTTGAGCGGCCACGTGAGAACCGAACGAACCCGCTCGACGAGCAAGAGGCCTCCGATGACATTGCGTTCGTCGCAGATCTGATCACCGCCATTCACGTCGTCCTGGAGCCCTAGGGCAACTAACCCCCCCGTCCAGGAGGGCGGTCGTTCGGGCCCACTGAAACCGACGCAGAACGTCTCGGGGTAATGTCAGGGCCTCCCGGAATCCCGGGGCGCTTCACGTGAGGCGTGGTTAGAGGCACTAGAGCGGCGAATTCCAACCCTAGAACGGTTGCGCCAGCATGATGAGCTGATCAATGGCGACCCCACCTTGCGTATTCTGCGAAAACCCGTCGTCCAGGCGCGGGGAGCACGTCCTACCCTGATGGCTGCTTCAAAGATGGGAGGGTGAGGCTCCGGGACTGCTGCACGATCCGGTGACAGGGTGGGTTAGGCCGCCTGAACAACCGGCGGGGTCATGATGGTCTCGTACTCGACCGGGGTCAATCGTCCGAGGGCGACCTGGCGTCGCCGACGGTGGTAGGTCCGCTCAATCCAGGTGACGATGACGACACGGAGCTCGTCGCGGGCGGTCCAGCGTCGGCGGTCGAGGACGTTCTTTTGGAGCAGGGCGAAGAACGACTCCATGGCGGCATTGTCTCCGGCCACCCCCGCCTGGCCCATCGAGCCGACCATGTGGTGACGAGCGAGGACACGGTGGACCTTCCGGGATCGGAATTGGCTGCCACGGTCGGTGTGCACAGATGCAGCCGTCGACCTCACCGCGGCGGGCAACCGCGTTGTTGATGGCGATGACGGCGAGGCGGGCCTTCATCCGGGTGTCGATCGAGTAGCCGACGATCCGGTTGGAGTACGCATCCTTGACGGCGCACAGGTAGAGCTTCCCCTCGGCCGTCGGGTGCTCGGTGATGTCGGCCAGCCACAGGTGGTTCGGGGCATCGGCGGTGAAGTTTCTGCGCACGAGGTCGTCGCGGGCCGGCGTCGCCGACTTGCCGGCCGTGCGGGCCTTCTTCTTGCCGAACACCGACCACCAGCCGTTGGCCGCACAGATCTTCCACACGGTGCGATCACACGCCGTAAAGCCGGCGTCGCGGACGCACGTCGGCAAGGAACCGGTAGCCGAACTTAAGGGTCGTCGCGGTGGGCGTCGAAGATCGCATTGACGAGGTGCGCCTGCTGCCGGTCGGCGTCGCTCACCGGTATCGCCCGCCAGCCGTAGTAGGGCTGGCGGGCGATACCCAGCACCCGGCACGTCACCGTGACGGGGATCCCGTCCTCGGCGAGCTCACGGACGAGCGGGTACATCATTTTCCCGGCAGGTTCGCCTGCGACAGATACGCCGCCGCCCGGCGCAGCACCTCGTTGTCCTGACCTGAGCAGGCGCACCTGCCTCCGCAGTGCCCGGTTGTCTTCGAGCTCTGCGCTCGTCGGCCCCGGACGGATGCCGTCCTCGCGGTCGGCCTTGGCCAGCCAGTTGGTCAGGCAGGACTCACTGATGCCGAAATCGGCGGCGATCTGCTTCAGCGTCGTTCCGGGCTCGCGACCGCGGGCGACCCGGATCACGTCCTCACGAAACTCTCGGGGGTAGGGCCTAGGCATGGTGCACATCCTTTCAGCAGCACCTCTCGGCACCACAGATCAGATGTCACCGGATCGTGCAGCAGTCCCTCCGTTTACCCATGAACGCAACGGTGAACCGATCCTCGCCCGACGTGGGGTGCCACGAACCACGAACCACTTCTCGCCGATCTTGTTGCCGGCCTGTGCTCACTGCAACGGCACTCTGAACCAACGGTACGAGGTGCCAGGCAAGCCAGTGGTGCGAGCGGTGATCGATTGCAATGGCGCGCTCCAGACGCGGCAACAGGTTGAAGACTTCGCCAAGTGGTGGGTAAAGACCATGCTCCTCCTGCAGCACCCTGCGTGTCGGAGCCCATTTGAGTGTCGCGCACAGCGCCGCACTCCAGGCAGCGTCTTGGGGCCAGCGTGGGACCTTCCGGCATCCGTCTACCAGAACTTGCTCGAAGGCATTTTGCCGTCTGATGTGTCCCTCTGGCTGGCGATATCCGATGACGTCAACGGCCGCGGGCGACTCTCTGAACCGATGCGCAACTATCTTCCCGCCACTTCCACTCCCGACGGGGGCGGCGGTGAGCCGGCTACGCTCGTGGTCGGCTTCCGGCAGATGGACACCCGAGTCCTGCTACTGCAGATGGTCGTTCACCCTCTCGGTGACTTCGAGCACCCGTTCGAACAAGCCGGGCTCTGTGTCCGCCTGTGGCCCGAACCCCCGAGGTGCGTGGTCGTCGATAGGCATCCCATCCTTGGCTCAGAGGGTCGTCGTCAACTTGGCGCCTTGTTCGTTGCGGGAGCGGGTGTCGACCACCTGCCAGCGAATGGCTGGCGGGTCAGAATCGCGGTCGTTCCGGATGGCGGCCCCCTAGCGGGTCGCACGCCGTGGCCTTAGGAGCCCAACGCGTGCGATGAGGCCGTGCGTGCCGAACCGTGTGGTTGCGAGTGCCACGATGTCGACGCCACCGGTCACGATCGCCCGTCCGATCCGTTGGTTCCAAATGGTCGTGTGGGGTCCTGCCGGGAAGCGGCGCGCGATGATGACCCCTAGGGTGCGGCCAGCGCGGGTCGTCACCCGTATCGTCACAGCTGCGGACCGCCATAGGCGAAAGGCGACGTGCTCTTGGGGCTGGCCATTGCGCAGGAGCGAGCGGGTGTGGAGATCTCCAAGGGTGCGGTCGACAACCACGGGCTGGCTGTCGGTGGAGACGGCGCCCAAGAGGGGCGTCAGTGACGCATTTAGGTGATACGTGCCGTCGGGGAGACCGAGCCGAATGGGATCGATGGACACACGGATTGGCATTGCAAGGACGACCCGATCCATCACTGTGATGGGTGCACGGTGCGATGCCGTGAGGGTGACCACGAGCGTCCCGGGGCTTGGCACGATGATCGGGACGTTAGCGCGGTCATTGACGCCGTCGTTGTTCGGTGAGATCGGCGCCGACAGCGACATGATCCGCACGCCTGAGTAGCGAACGACCACGGCCGTGCTGATGGCGCGCGGCGTTGACCACGGCATGACGTCAGTGCCGTTGACGATCATCTGGCTGCTGCCCCCGGAGTCCATTGCGATAGCGACCCGTGCGCCGAGCCGCGCCATGAGGTCAGCCTGTTGCGGCACGGTGTTGCCGGGGCTGCCTTGGCTTGGGCCTTGGGCGGTCACCAGCAAGTCCGTCCCCGCGGCCGTTTGGCCGATGGCGGTCCGCTCAGAGCGCGTGACGAGCTGGCTGGCGGTAAACCCCTCTCCGGCTGCGTGAATGGGATGGCCATTGACCACCAGCGCCGGACCGCCACCGATCGCCAATGTCCCTGGAGTGATCCCCGCAATTCCGGTGATAAGCGACACCCGCGTTCCAACCGGAAGGCTGGTCGCAATCGATGCCCCCGCCGCTCCGACGCCGGTCAGAACGAGGCCTGACGGGGGAATGCGCACTGATCGGCCGCTGCTGTTGGCGATGACCGTACCCGTGATCGCGCTGTTTGGTTCCAGCGGGCCAGGCTGGTCGGGGGCGATCGTCGCCGAATCCTCCTTGGTTGGGGTCGGACCTGTAGCACCGGCCGGCAGGTGCACCGGGAGTGGCGCGATCGTGGCCCCGTAGCCGGGGTTGAAGAGGATGTACTCACTCGCGTGCACCGCGGGACGGTTGATCCCATTGATGTTTCGCGGCGGAGCGAGTCGGGTGCCGTCTGCGGCAATGGGCTCCCACGACCCGCTCAGCACAGCCCGCTGGAGTGCCAACGCACCATCGGGTGCAATCAACAACGATGAGCGCAACGGATTTGGCGTGCTGACCAGGCCTTTACTAGGTGTGATCGTCAGACCGCTCGGGTACGCCTGACGGAAATTAAACAGATCCCCGTTGACGCTTGCGACGGCTCCCGCGGGCGTCCTCGCACGGGTTGCCGAGGCAAGGTCACCTCGGCTGCTGGTGACGCCTGAGACCACGATGGGCTCGAGCGTGGCCAGCCCCTTGGGCGACACGCGGATGACATGCACAACTTGGCCGCCAGCCAACACCTCGCGTTGATAGGTGATTCCCGGCGCGAGCGAGACAACCGCAGGCAGTTGGAGCGGGGCTGCGGTAACACCAGCTGCGGCAGCCCAGGTCGGCAGCGCGGCACTGACCAGCAGGACGAGGCCGACCGCGACGCGAAGTGGGCTGCGGGCCAGGGGCATCTCAGCCTATGCGACCACGGCGGGGTGGGGATTGCAAGATTGGCGAATGAGCGTGGGCGTTTCCGGAAAACCACCCCCACCGGCTCCCGACCGAGCTACGCGGGGGTCGCAAGTGATTGCTCACGCTCTTCTGGACTGGTGCTCACCCGAACGACCTTCATGCCAAAGGCCGTCAGCTCTCGGGCTCCCATTGGATCTGGTTCACGGCTTCGACGAGTTGCCTCGGTGCGACTTGGCCGATGTATCTGGCGGTGGTGTCGAGGCTCTTATGACCGAGCTGCCGTTGGATCACATGAACTGGCGTCCCCGACCACGCCATCAGCGCAGCGTGGGGGAATGCCTGAGACCGTGTGGGTGCACCCTCTTATCGATTCCCGCCCGCTTCCCAGCCCGTGCGAAGAGTTGACGCACCGATGAGTCATTCATGGCGGAGCCGTCGAACTGCACGAAGACTTTCCCCTTTGGCGGCAATCCCAGTCTCTCCCGATGATTGATCCAGCGCTCGAGGTACAGCAGGGCACCATCATCCAGGCCGACGATCCGTTGGTCGCCACCTTTGCCCTCGACCACATTCAACGTGCCAGCACGAAGATCGATGTCCTGGACCCGAAGCCCTCGCCTCGGATATCTGACCCAATTGGAAGAATCGTCCGGGTCTTTGTCGCCCTCGGAACCAATCGCTTCAGAAAGACGAAGTCCGGCGCGAAACAGGACAGCGACGAGCGCGCGATTCCGATCGCCCCGTGCCCCGCCACCCATCGCACTCATGAGCCGGGCAACCTCGTCTGGATCAAGCACTTCACGAGGGAAGTGCTGGTCGCGGTTGTGCCCGCCACCGAATCCCTTATGCGCGGTCTGCTCAGAGATGTCGCGCTGTGAACCCATCGAGACCCCTCAGTAATACGCTTGACCTGATTTGCGTGACACGAGTTGCCCAAGGGCACTCACAAATCCTGGTCCGCTGAGGTGATTGGTAGCTTGCTTTTTGACTGTCCGCGGGGGGGTCACCGCAGTTGGATCGACAGTCGCGTCGCCCGCGTGATCGAGTGCGATACTCCAACATGTGCCCGACCCCACCCGCCTGCTGGCGGAGACCAAGCGCACCACAGCGCTGCTGAGCGACGCTCGCTCGGTGCTGCGCCGGGTCGACAAGCTCGCCGCAATGGCGCTCGCCGTCGACGATCCCGCGCTCCCCCAGATCGCCGAGGTGCAAAGCGCCGCCGAGCGGCTCGTGACGCAGCTGGGGCGTCGCCAGCAGGCCGAACAGCGCCAGATGAAGCGGGCGGCGGCGCGGCGGCGCTGACCAGTCTCCAGAGGCAGCCTGTCCTCTCCCCGGCCCCCATGCTCCAGTACAGCGGTCCGTTGCCGTCACACTGCCCCAGGAAAGCCCGGGGCTATTGACGGGCATCTCGACTCATCGCCCCATTACCCCTTAGCGTACGTCTTCATTCCCATACCCCCGTCCCCAGCGGAGAGGTAGCAGCGCGCGCGATTCGTCCTTCGCTGTTGAGAGTGGCGCTGTGCGTCCGGGTGAGCTGTTAGGCCGTAGACTTCCTAGCGCTCAGCCCGTCCAATAACCCCTGGAGAAACGACATGCGCTGCTCGGGGTCGTCCGCCGCGTGGCACTTTTTCGTGCGACCAAGTGGGCTATGGAGGGGGTGGCGAATGACGGCGCCTCCCAGAGGACGCTGCGAGTGACTCCGCAGGAGAGCGAGCGTCAGACGCGTAGGAATCGCATCGACCCGAAACTGCGGGCTTCGGGGTGGTCCGTCGTTCCGTTCACGGGACAAAGTACGACCCAGTCGGCCCGGCCTCCAGGACGCACTCAGTGCGATCCGTGGCGGTGAGGCGGGGCACTGATCTGCGCAAAGGTCGACCGGCTCGGCCGCTCGGCCGCCGAGGTCCTGACCCTCGGTGAGGCCGCGCAACACGAGGGCTGGAGGCTGATCGTGCTCGACGCCGGGCTCGATACGAGCACCCCGGCCGGTGAGATGGTCCTCACCGCGCTGGCGATGGCCGCGCGCTTCGAGCACCGGCGCATCAGCGAGCGTCAGACAGAGAAGTTCACGATCCTCCCAAAGCAGGGTCGCCCGCGTGGCCGTGCCGCGGTCCCGGCTGAGGTCGCCGATCGGATCATCGCCCTGCGCGAGGCGGGTCTGAGCCTGCGCCCAATCGTGGACGTGCTCGTCAGCGAGAGGATCCCGACCGCGCAAGGGGGGACGTGGGCTGCAGCCAGCGTGCGCTCGGCGGTCATCACCAGGCAGCGCGAGCTGGCGGCTCTCGCGGGCTGAGCGGGCACTGGCGGAAGCGGCTCCCGCCGACAGGTTGCACTGGCTCCATGCCGCCAGCCCCGGTGATCGGATGCGTCTGCGGGGAACGCCGATCATGACCAAGGGTGTAGCGGCACCTCCCCGGGCACGGACCCGCTGCGTGAACTCATGCGCAAGGAACGCCAGCGCACCCCCATGCACAAATCACGCACATCGACTCGTGACCGGGCCCGACGATAGGCGCGGGTCTCCCGTGCTGACAGCGACGTTCACCACGCCCATCACCACGCGCAATCTCTGCCCGAAGCGCTGTAGCGCGCCGGTCAGCTCACGCCCGCGCCAGGATCGCGGCCGCGTGGGCGGCGCTGTCTATAGCCCATCGCCCACGTCGTCGCTGGCTTCAAAGCGATCCTTGTGACCACCTGCGCCAAGGCCGGGAGTTGCGCCCGCCGCCGCCCATCCTCCGATGCGCTTGTAGAGGTCCTCGCCGAAGCTCGTCGGCAACGGCTGACCTCCGACGAGTTTGAAGTTGCGCTGTCCGTCGGTCTGACGCTCGGCCCGAAGAAAGAGAGTGGTGTCGCCCCTGTCGTGATGGAAGCAGTCGGCGAGTGTGAACTGGTGCGTGACGAAGAGGACCTTGATACCCGCGTCCAACAGCGCGCTCACGATTTGCCGCGCGATCTCCGCGCCCTCCCGCTCGTTCGTCGCGGCGAAGGACTCATTGAACAACACGATCGAACGCGACCGAAGCCGGTCGGCGATGACGCTCATCCTGGCGAGCTCCTCGTCGAGCTTGCCGCTTTTCATACTGGCGTCCTCCTCGCGAGCGAAGTGCGTAAAGAGGCGCTCGGACACACTTGCCCGAAAGGCCTCGGCGGCGACAAACATGCCGCACTGCATCATCAGCTGTGCGAGGCCGACGCTCCGCAGGAACGTGGATTTTCCACCAGAGTTCGCACCGGTGATCATCACGAGCGATTTCTGGTCCGCATCTGCGTCGTTGCCCACCACCCGTATATCGCTCCGTAAGGCGAGGCAGACGTCGTAGACACCTTCAAACGAAAGCGCCGGCGGGCTCCACCGGACAGGAGCCGGCATGCACACTGGGTGTTCGATCTCGACGAGACGCCGGTGGAGGTTAAGACAGCTGACGTAGAAGCCGAGCTCGATGGCCAACATCGAAAAGAAGCTCAAGATGTGGTCGGTCGACTGCGCAAGGGCATTGGCGACGTCGTTGAGCCCACGGTCGATCAGCGTCCGCAGCGCCTGTACACCGGCCTCGTCGCGCGAGCTGATCTCGAATGTGAATGCATCGCGGGGCGCGAGGCCGATCCGCTCCGTCCAGCGGCGCTTCGCGTTCGTTGGTGCATGCAGGACGTAGCGCACGCCCTTGTTGCCCTCGCCAAGCTCGGCGCTGATGACGATGCCGCCCGTGAATTTCAGCCGCTGCAGGTGAGCGTCGATCGAGGCGAAGTACGCGTCGTCGAGATATTCCTTCAACATCGAGAACAGGGTCCTCAGGCCCGCGGAGTGAAACTTCTCCGCGTGATCGTCGGCCACATGGCGTAGCTGCAAAAGGAGCCCGACTAACATCTCGAGCACCGCGATCGCCCTGCCCAGAATCCCTGACGGATTCGCGCGGATGGACCTGTAGATCTGCCGCTCACCGGTGATTTCCGCGACGGCGATCGCGTACATCTCTTGTGCGATCGCGGGCTGCGCGATGCAGTCATTGAGGATGTGCTGGCGGTAGACGATCGTTTCGGGGTCGTCAAGGCTCGACAACAGGGCATGCTTCGCCACCTCGTAAAGAAATGGGTCACCGGCCGCCATGGCCTCGATGAGCGTGGTGAGCTCGAGATCCTGAATCAGCTCGTCGGCGTTCGCGGGAAGATCGCCGCCGGCCACGCCCACACGGCCGCGTGTGACGACAACATCGAGCTCGGCATCGTCATCCTTGTACATGAGGCGCGCCTTCATCAGGCGATCCGCCCCTTCAGACGCTCGTAGGTGAGGCCGTATTTCTCGGCAATCGCGATCGCATACGCACGGCCATCGGCGGGTTTGCGCACAACCTTGTAGGTACGCTCTGAGGGATTGCCCGGGACGACCGTGCTCATCATGCTCACCGTCGACTCGTCGAGCGAGGCCAACTCGTCGACGAACGTCACAACGACACACAACAGGTCTAGTTCGATGATCTGCTCCACGACCTTGGTGCCCAGGATGAGCGCGTCGTGAAACGTCGTCGAAGCGAAGATCTCGTTGACGACCAGGACGCTGTTGGTGGTCGCGGCGGCGAGGATGTCTCGCATCCTTATGAGGTCGTCCTCGAGCTTGCCGGTGAAGTTGCTGAGATCCTCGGCTCGTCCGAAATGGGTGAATAGCCGGTCGAAGTGGAACAGCCGTGCACGTCGCCCGGGTACCGGGCAACCGAGGTTTGCCAGGTAGTGGAGTTGGCCGAATGTCCGGGCGAAGGTGGTCTTTCCTCCCTGATTCGGTCCGGAGACGACCAAGATCCGCTCCGGGCCGGCGAGGAAGAAGTCGTTTAACACGACCGGTTGGCGCTCGGCAACGAGCGTGGATGCGAGTGCCACGTCGAAGGTCTCATCTGCGAGGACTCTCTTGAAATCTCGTGAGACTTCGGGCAGGCAGAATCGCAGTCCGGTCGAGCCGAGCCGCCCGATGTGCTCGAGGTAGGCGACATAGAACTGCACCTCGCGGTCGAAGGTGCGCAGCGTGTCGTCGAGGTAATCACGATGCCGATCGCTGTAGTCCTCGAGGCCCGCGAAGACATCGCTGAACACCCGCGCGACGCGGTCGAGAATCTGCTCCTCGACGGAATTCATCTCGGCTGCGTCATGAAAGCCGACTCGATAATCCTTCGCGGCGCCGTGTTGAAAGCGCGCGAAGGTCTCTACGACCTCGGTGCTGTAGTCGGCCTCAGCCTCGTACTTGCGGACCCGGACGCGTAGCCCCGTGATCTGGACGGCGTAGCGCACCGTCGCGAGGGCGTCGTGCATGCGCCTGGTGTCTTCGACAAGAGAGGTGAATGCGGCGGACTCCACATAGCCCACCAGGTACGCACGGAACGCGACCAGACCGCGCGACCGCAGCTCCCCGGGCGCGAGCTCATCGGCAAGCGTGCCAACGGCCTCGCAGTAGGTCGCCACCGCGTCGCGAAACCAGGCCTGCCTTTGGTGCCGGACGCGGAGATCGGCTGCCTGGGCGAGTTGCGCGTACATGTCACGCATCCGCTGCGCAAAGGACGTAACGCTCGCGAGCACGGAGGAATTCTCGAGATCCCGAAAGACCTCCTGGCGGTACCGGATCGCCTCGATCCGCTCAAGCTGCACGTAGAAGTACGGCGCAAGGTCATACTCCTCGCGTCCGGCGGTGATGGACGCGAGGACCTGGTCGAGATTGAGATCGGTAAGAAAGTCGGGCGGCTCCAGCCCGCCGAGGTCAGCCCCGCCCTCCGGCTCATCGAAAAGAACGCTGGATGGACGCGGCAGCGGGGACTCGCCATCAACCAGCATCGGTCACGCCACCTCGAGTGTTGAGTCGGATCTGGTTTCGACGTGATGGCCGGTGGTGCCGTACCCAGTTACTCATGTAATTGGCACCTGGAGCACGGTGGCCAGATGGGCACGGAGCCGGGTACGGACCAAGGTGACGCGCGACCATGGCTCGCTATCGATCCGCACTATCCGCCAAAATGCCCTGCAGCCGAGCTGCATCGGCGCTAAAAAGTTCGATTCGCGCCAGCCGCGCTCGTTGAGCCTCCGCGGACCGCCGCGCCGAGACTTCTGCGGATGCGAGTGCGCCGCGAACCACCTCCAGCGTCTCCTCGAGTGCCTGGTGCTGGCTGCGCGACACAACCCGGAGGGCGTCATCGACGGCCTGCGCACACGCGGATCGCAGGCGCCCGGCATGCCGGTCAAGGAGCTCAGCCGCCTGCGCTCGTGCGGCGCGCAGCTTTGCGCGGCGGCCGACTGATCCTGGCAGATGCTGCCTGAACGCGACGGCCGCAAGTTCTAGTGCCCCCGTCGCCTGATCGTCAAGCCGTAGCAGATCAGCCGTGTTGACGCTCACCGCGGACGTGGACGCCGCGGCGGGGGGTACCCCGAGCTCGAACAGCGCCGCTGCATCGCGCAGGGCGGCCGCTCGCAGTGCGTTGGCCTGCCGCACCTCTTCCTGGAGGACGGGGTCGACGGCCTCGGCCAGCACCTCGCCGACCGTCTGGACCCAGGCGCTGACCTCGTCGGTCACGAGCCCGCGGAGCCGATCGGCGAGATCCCCGTCATCCGGAGACTCGCTGGAACGCGCCGTAGCGAGACTGCGATCGACCGCATCGGCGGCGGCGGCGGCCAGCGCCCGTATGCGCGGCTCGACGCTTGCCTGGAGCGCGCGCTGTGCGCGTGCCCGTGCGACGACAGCGCCGTCGTCGAGCTCCCGTGAGATGTCGGTGGCGATCGCCTCAAAGCGCGAGGCACGCCGTGCGCGCTCCGTGTCTCCCAGCTGGAGTGCGCCGAGCTCAAGCTCAAGCGCCGCCATGACATCCTCGAGTGTGGCGAGCGTCCGTCGGCGAAGCGTATTGGCGCCGAGCGCATCGAGCCGGCCACGCACCCGTCCTGCGATCAGCTGCTCGAGATCTCCCAGTAGCGTGTCGTTGCCCCCAGTGTCGGGCTCACGAGCGCGCAGGGCATCCCGGGCGGAGGTGGCCACGACGGGCAAGCCACCCTGGCCTGCAGCGGCCAGTTGGTCGCGGGTAAAGGCGAGCACGGCCGCGCGTTCGGCGGGTGAGACCTGGTCGATCTTATTGACCACGCAGATCACCTCAGGCACGAGCCCGCGCAGGAGCGTCAGCTCATCGACCTCTTGAGCCGACAGCGGCGGGTCGGCCGAGAGCACCAAGAGGGCGGCGTCGGCTTGGGAGAGAAACCCGTGTGCCACCTCGGTGTTGTGGGCATTCAGCGAGCCGGTGCCGGGCAGATCAACCAACACGAGCCCCTCTTCAAGCATGGGCGCGGGGATCTCCATGCTGACATTGGCGACGGCCCGGGCGTTGCGCGGGTTGCCGGCCTCAGTAACGTAGTCTGCGAGATCTGGGAGACCGATCTCGCGGACGGTGCCATCCTCAAAGGACGCCTGCGCCCGTTCCTGCGGGCCGTAGCGCACCAGCGTCACGACCGATGTCAGCGGGGTGACCGCCGAGGGCAACACGTCGCGGCCGATGAGGGCGTTGACCAACGTGGTCTTGCCGCGCTTGAACTGCCCGGTGATGGCCAGGTGCGGCTGTCTGAGGGCCGCCCGCTCGATGGCCGTCGCAAGCGCGCTTCCTGAGTTCGCACCGAGCACCGTACGCGCCAAGCCGAGCACCTCGGATGCGGCGTCGAGAAGGCCGGTCGCACCGGAGCCGCCATCGAACTGTGGCTTCATCGCAGTCGTCTTGCCCACGCTTACCCCCCGCGCCCTGGGATGGTCACCGATAGGAGCCATCAGCGCGATAAAGCGCAACACCAGCGCGCGAGCTCCATCGCGCCGTCGCCGTGGGGGCAGACATAGTAATCCTACCAGGCGTCCGGTCGCCGTAGCGCTCCGACGGACGGGGTCGCGTGGCGACCGGCGCGCGCGAACGGCAGCCGCAGCCGTCACTTTGCAGACGGGGCCGAACTGCGACCGCCGTCCCCGCGCCGGCCGTCCAACGACCCAGGCACGGCATCGTGATGAGGACACGCACTGCCCGCGCGCGTGACCGGCGGCCCACGGGCGTCCAGGGGTGGGTTCGATCGCGCCCTCTGCGCTCTCGCACCGCCCTTGCGACGGGCTACGCTCCGGGCGTACCTCATTAGGTCACAGGAACGGCGGATGTCCATCCGAACCGGTGCGCACCCCGCGGCACGTGACCCACTCGTGCCCGGTAGTTCGTCCATTGCGGCCGCTCGGGCAACCGTGCTCGTTTCGTGAGCCTGACCTACTACTGCTGGCACTGCTATGCAGAAAACGCCGATCCCACGGGGGCGTGCGCCCAGTGCGGCAATGAGATCGGCGCCCCGCCGGGCACCGACTACGTGCAGATGCTGCTGTGGTCGCTCGGCCACCCCGTTGGGAGTCAGCAAATGATTGCCGCCCAGGTCCTTGGCCAGCGCCGCGAACCCCAGGCCCGCAGCGCCTTGCGTGAACTGGCGCTCGATCGGACCGACCCGTACCTCGCCGCGACCGCGCTTGCTGCCCTTATCGAGATCGACGGGCCCTCGGCGCACCGCCCACTCTTGGCGCACCTCGCGCGCGCCGGGGCACCGGTCGTCAGGGTCGTCGCCGAAGCGGCACTCGCGCATCGGAGACCCGACAAGTCATGACGTTGCACGGCCGAACCGTCGTGACCTCGCCAACGATAGACGAATGCGACGGCGGGACACACGGCCAGATCGCGAAATCGCGCCTATATTTCCCTGTAGTGCCCCCGTCGATCGAGAGCCGGCACCGGGGCTCTAAGTCCGCTCATGCCGCAGCGCCCACAAGCAAACGGGAAACAGGATACGTGTGACCTGGTACGGACAGTCGGCGTTCGCGCTGCGCTCGCCCGAGCACTCGGTGTTCATCGACCCCTTCGACGACCTGTCGGGACTCACCGGGCGCGGCATTCCCTTCGACTATCCCCCGATCGTGGACGTCGAGGCCGAGTTCGTACTCGTGGCGCATGAGCATGTCGACCACAACGGGGTTGAGGCAGTGCCGGTGACCCTGTGACTGTCCGCGCGACCGCCGGGCGCCTGCCCTCGCCGATCGGCGAGGTGGTGGCGATTGCGTCCGAACACGACCAGGCTGCGGGGACCGAGCGCGGCTCGAACACGATCTTCGCGTTCGAGCTCGACGGGCTGCGCATCTGCCATTTCGGCGACTTCGGCCAACAGACGCTGCGCGATGAGCAGGCGACGGCCATCGGGACGGTTGATCTGCTGTTTCTCCCGGTGGGCGGCGGCCCGACAACCAACGCCCCGCAGGCCCGCGCGATCGTCGATCGGCTGCGCACGCGCTGGGTCGTGCCGATGCACTACCGCACCCCGCGACTTGGGTTTCTGGAGCCCGCCGACGCCTTCCTCGAGACCTTTCATGAGGTGCACCGGGAGCCCGATCCGAGTTTCGACACCGCCACGCTTCCGACCCACGCGCAGCCGATCGCGGTCGTGCCAGCCGCACCGTGACCGGTCTGGATCGGCGTGCCGACGCACTCCCCCGCGCATTGAGACGCGTCGCCGACACGACACGATGACCGACCGACCCGGCAACGACGACCATCGCCGCGCGATCGGCATCCGCCTGGCCGGACTCGAGGAACAGGTGCGACGGGTGCACGCCGAAACCGGCGACCTCGAGGAACTGACCGCGCTGCGCCGGACGATCGATAACATGCGGACCTCGATGGGCGTCGATCGTCGGGAAACGTCGGGGAACGTCGTCGCCACCGCGGTCGCGTTCATGCTCCTCGACGTCGAGGAGCTCCGCCCGCAACGCCTGAGCGACTACGGAGAACTCGACCACGCGGTGGCACAGCTGCTTGACGACTACGCTCGGCGCCTCGAGGAGATCGTCGCGGCCCTCGCCCAGCGCCTGGAGCGAGGGAGCCGCTAGGGCGACCCCGCCGCCTGGCGGGGGCCGCTGGCGGACTCCGCCAGCCCCAGGCACGACGTCGCGCTCCGTCCGCAAGCGCGACGTCGTCGGGCTGGCACCGCGACGTGGAACCGACCGACCCGGCGGCGCGCAATCACGACCCGACACGCCGTGACGCCGGGCAAGCGAGCCCTCCGGGACGGTGGCCAGCTCAGCCGCCATCGCGCACCCGCGTGGGCGGACCGAGATGGGCTCAGCCGCGCTCGCCTCCCGCACCCCTCCGGCAGCCCCATGCTGATCCGGAGGGGTGAGGAGCTCCACAATGACGGCAAAATCGAGGCGGCTCGACGCCTCGGTGGCAAACCGCCACGCCTGCACTGCGTTGCCGGAGAAACCTAACCTGCCTGATCGGAGCGGGATACTCATCGGACGATCAGGTCGCGCCGCTGCGGTCGATGCGAGGCGCTCGCTCCGGCGGGAGCAGGCCGGGCCCGGAGCGAGCGCCTTACCGGCGCCCTCCGACGGTCAGGCATAAGGGCGCGCGATCCGCCCAGGCTGCCTGTCGAAACGCCCCTCCCCCGGGGCAGATCCTCGACCAGCCCAACGAACCGTTCTCCCACGATAGACCCGATCCCGGATCCGCGCGCGCAGTCGGCATTGCGGCACGGCACGAGCCTCGGCAGCCCGTGCGACCGGGCCCACGCCGACGACACCGAACGCGACGCTTCGGGGTTCGCGGGACGTCCCGCAAGCGATCGTCAGCGACACCGATCTCACGTGCGGGCGCGGACGCAGCGGGGTGCGAGAAACAGGTGGTCCGGGTTTCCACACCGCCGATTGCCGCGGCTTTGGGATACCCGCAGCCCGCCGGGAACCGGCCCGTAGCGAAGCGTCCACGCACGCCGGTGGGCCCGCCAGATCACACCGCCGGGCCGGACGATTCCGGAGCCGTTCTTGACCGTCCCGAACCAGCGCCAGCAGCTCCCCGACCCGCACGCGCGCGCGTCGGAATTTGACGCGCGCTATCGTGCGCGCGATGGCGTCGACGGGCCGGAGGCCGTATGCCTGATGCCACCGGCGCGGAGCCAGCATGAAGGTGATTCGCGCCGCACCGTGGTGGGTCTGGGGCGTGCTCGTGGTGCCGCTCTATAGCGCCGTGCTCGTGGTCGGGCGGGGCAGCCTTTCGTTCAGCGGGACCGACGAGGGCGACTACCTGACAATTGCCGCCCTGCTGTCCCGGGGGGTGCACCTCTACACCGGGGTCTGGGATAACAAGGGCGCGCTGTTCTACTACTCGCAGGCCGCAGAATTCGTGGTTGCCGGATGGCGGGGGCCGTTTCTCGCCGACATCTTGTGGGTCGCGCTCGCCACTGCCGGAATCGGCCTCATGTTGTGCGCCGTAGGCGCATCGCGGCTGACCATCCTGGTGGGCATGATCGTGTACCCGATCATGCTTTCCGGTCTGTGGTATCGGGTTGGCGAGGATGTCCTGCCAGTGCTCGCACCCGTAACACTGGTCGTGTTCCTGTGGCTGCGTAACCGAGCCTTCGCCGCCGGGGTCGTGTTGGGAATCGTTCCCTTTTTTGGGCCCCAGTACAGCGTGCTGTACCTCGCGCCCCTCGTCGGCGCCGTCATCGCCCGTCCGCCGTCGCGACCAATGATCTGGCCTTTGGCGTATCGGGTCGTCGGCGGTGCCATGGCCAGTGCGGCTCTCGTGGGCGGGGTTCTCGCGCTGCGCGGGGAGTTGCTCCCGTATGTGGACACCATGCTCGACAACTTGCGCTACCCGAACCGCGCGCTCGAGCTCGTCGGTCAGGGGTCCGGATTCGCCGCTCACCTGCGCCTGGTCGACACGAAGCTGTTTGCCGACAGCACCCGAGAGTGGTGCTTTTGGTTGGCAGTGATCCTGTTCGTGGCTGCCGTGGTGGCCGGGTCGCTTGTCCGGGACCAGGACCGTGAGCGCAACGCCAGCTGGCGCATTCTGGTCAGTCTCACGTGCGCAAGCATCGTGGCGACGGTCTGGACGCTCGGCGAGATGGCCTTGTGGAACAATCATCTCGAGATCATCGCGTTGCCGGCCGCGTTGATGCTCTGCACGCAGGTCGCCGCCTTGCAACGGGTCCGCGCGCCGCGGTGGTCGACGCCGCCCCTCGCGTTCTGCGCCGCAATCATCTGTCTTGTGGGATGTGGCGGGGTGATCTATGGGCACGCGTTCTTTACCACGTCGCTCTCGCCGTGGGAAGACCCCACGATGAGCGCAACCGCCGTCGCGCTCGATCGAGCCGCTGCGCTGAGCTCCCCGTCGGGGACGGTGGTGACCTATGCCCGTGTCGGCGGCAAAAGCGACGACGGCTCGGCGGCGTTCTTCACGCGCCCGCTGGACCTCGTCTGCCCGATCTTCGCGCAGTTCTACTTTTCGACGAACCTGAACCAGGTCGTCCGGTGCCTGGTCACCAAACGGCCCGAGCTCATCGCCGTCGGGCCCAAGTTCCGGGCGTACGGGAATCGCGAGTATCTGCCGTACTGGAACCCGTTTGTGACGAACGTGCTTGCGCTTCTGCACCGCGATTACGTACTGGTGACCTCTGCGGATGGTCAGGTGGGCGTCGTGCAGGTGTGGCGCTTGACGGACGCAGGAACGACGTCTCCGTCGGCCTGAACGTGCGACGCACTGCGTGTTGATCGGATGCCCCGTCGGGCGCCGAATTTCTGCCGTGGCCAAGGACCAGCGTGGGCGCCGAAACGGCAACGTGTGGCAACGACCACCGCTTCATGGTTGATGTCGCTGCGGGGTCGCCGAAGCGTGCTCGTGTTTGCGCGGCATGACTCGCCGTCGCTGACCGTCAGGAGTCACGGGTCATCACACGGCGGGCCCGGCCCTTCGTTTCCGACGATGGCACGTCGCACCCCGGCAAGTCCGCCCAGCGCGTGGTCCCAAGCGCTGAACGCCAACCCAGGCCTAATGCGGCTCACAGCGGATTCTCAGGTTATCCGGATCATGATGGCCGCGAACGCAAACGCAGGGCGTGCGCGTCGGCTAGTGGTCTCGGCCATCCGCCTTCCCAAGTCGGTGGGCGGATGGCCAGAAAGGCCAACGAGTCCCCTCAGCGGTTGGCGTTCGGATCACATCACGTGGCCGACAGCGCTGCGTCAGAAGCGCGTGAGATGAAGGAACGTCATGGATCTTCAAACGGGGGCCACCGACCAAAGCGCCATCCTGGAGGCCAATGCCATGTCACGTGGCCGCTCAGCCTGCACTCAGATTTACATCGTCATAAGAAACGTATGCGTCACCGGCGCCTACACTAGCGGGCAATTTCCCTGCAAGTAATGGCAAGGAGCCCCCTGCGCCGCTCACGCATCGATCGTCCGGTCCGTAACCAGTCGTCGACGCCCACGGCCGCAGCCCTCGGCGCGGCTTCTGGACTGATCGCGGTGCTCGTGTCGCTGGTAAGCGGCTGCGGGGTGAGTTCGGTCTCCGGGGTCGCACTCGACCCGACTGCCTCGTGCGCAAGCGTCTATCCGAGTCCCGGCACCCACACGGCATCGACGACGACCCAGGTCAGCATCCGGAGTGTCGCGTCCTCGTCGATGATGAGCGCGCAGGTCGGCATCGTCGGTTCGAAGAGCGGTCACCACTCGGGGCGGTGGATCGCAGATTCCGACGGGGACGGGGCGAGCTTCTACCCGAATGCGCCCTTTGCCGCAGGCGAGGCGGTGACGGTCACCGTCGGCGTGCCGATCTGCGGTGCCACGCACGCGCAGACGACGTTCTCGATCGCCGTCCCGCCGGGTCCGCTCGCCCCAGCGACGACACCGACCACCCCACCGCCGGAAACGGCACCCGATCAGCCCACGCTGACCTACGCCTCGATGCCGACGGTGAAGATCCCGAAGCTCGCGGTCAAGGTCCCGGCGAATTTCGGCGGCCAATACATCTTTGAGACTCCGCGCGGCGGCACCACACCCCAGGGTCCGATGATCGTCGACGGCAAGGGGCAGGTCGTCTGGTTTGGTCCGCTCTCGGGATCCTCGGCGGCGACCGATTTCCGTGCGCAGACCTACGACGGCCAGCCCGTGCTGACCTGGTGGGAGGGCGGGATCAACCCGCAGACCGGCGCCCCCAGCGGCGGCCGGTGGGTGATCATGAACTCCCACTACCAGATCATCAAGACCGTCAGACCGGGCAGCGGCTATGCCAGCGACGAGCACGAGTTCCTGCTCTCGCCCTCGGGCACGACGGCGTGGCTGACGGCGATCCACCTGGTCGGCAGCAACCTCACGGCAATGGGCGGTCCGACAAACGGCGCGGTGATCGACAACGTCGCACAAGAAATCGACCTGGCCACTGGCAACGTGCTCTTTGAGTGGCATAGCCTCGACCACGTGCCCGTGACGGATTCGTACATGGGGTACACGCCGAGCGCCGACTTCGACTACTTTCATATCAACTCGATCGATCCGCAAAGCTCGGGGACCGTGGTCATCTCGGCCCGCAACACGCACGCCGTCTACGCGGTGGCCCAGACCACGGGCGCGCTGCAATGGGAACTCGGCGGCAAACACAGCACGTTCACGATGGGCCCCGGGGCGAACTTCGCCCTGCAGCACGACGCGCGCATGCACGGCGCCAATGCGATCTCGATCTTCGATGACGAAGACGCACCGCCCAGGAATGCACCAGCGCGGGCGATCGTCCTTAGCCTGAACTTCCAAACGAAGACCGCGACACTTGTCCGCGCGCTCACCCACGACGGGCTCAAGGTGCAGGCGCAAGGCAACCAGCAGATCCTCGCCAACGGGGACACGGTAGTCGGTTGGGGCTCTGGCAGCGCCACGACGGTCTACGGACCGAGCGGCACGGTGCTCTTTGACGCAAGCTTCGGCACCACGATCAACAGCTACCGCGCGTACCTGTTGCCATGGTCGGGGACGCCAACGGCCCCGCCCTCGATTGCCGCCGGGACGTCCGCAGGCCGCGTCACTGTGTACGCCAGCTGGAATGGATCGACGGCAACGGCGCGCTGGGCGGTGCGCGGCGGATCTTCGCCCGCACACCTGACGACGCTCGGGAGCGCACCTCGGACCGGATTTCAGACCGATATCACGCTCCGCACGGCACCGAGGTTTGTGCAGGTCGTCGCCGAGGATGCGAGCGGGCAACCCCTCAATGCGTCTGGCGTGATCACGCCCAAGCTCGCCACAGAGCCCGCAGTCATCACCACACCGTAAGGGCTCTCACACGGTGACCCATCGACCCAAGCTGCCGAAGCTGCGCGCCAAAGCCACGCCCGGCGTCCGAGAGACTGCCACGTCCAGGGTGGAATCTGACCGGGCTCGGATCGAGGGCATGGCACCTCTTCCAGGAAGGTCTCCGAGCGCCGACGTCCGTTCAGGGAGTGCGACTGTCGTCGCGCCCGTGCCTTCCGCGGTCGAGGCTGCTCAAAACACGGCGAACCTCCGTCACGAGGCTGAGACGGTCTCGGATTCCGAAGGGGCCGTGACCGCGTCGCGTCGCGCGATGGGGATGTCGATCAGGCGGCGCTCGCGGGTCTCCGAGTGGGACCCGGGACTCGTGATCGTCCTGGCCGCCGCTTCGGTATTCGCGGGCGTCTTTATCTTTCTCGCCCTGCGGCGCTACGACGCGTTTGCCACCGCGCGCTTCGACTTGGGCGACATGGTCCAGGCCGTCTGGAGCACCGCACACGGTCACCTCTTCGAGGTCACCGACAGCTCCGGGCAGCAATTCAGCCGCCTGGGCAGCCACGTGGACCCGATCCTGGCAGCATTTGTGCCGCTGTGGTGGCTGTTCCCGACCCCGAAACTGCTGCTCGTCGCGCAACCCCTAATCGTCGCGACCGGGGCGTTTCCGGCGTACGGCATCGCGCGGCGGTGGATCGGTGATTGGCGCGTCTCGGCGATGTGCGCTCTGGCGTACCTGCTCTACACGCCGCTGCAGTGGGCACTGATCTATGACTTTCACCCGGTCACCCTGGCGGCCCCCTTGCTGTTGTGGTGCGTGTGGGCGGTCGAGGCGGACCGCCCGGTCCTCGTCGGCGTTTTTGCCACGCTGAGCGTCCTCACCAAGGAGGAGGTCGGGATCGCCGTCGCGGGCATCGGCCTGTGGGTGCTGATCCGGCACGGGCGCACCCGGATGGCGACCGCCCTGATCTTCGGCGGCCTGCTGTGGTCATTCATCGCCGTTGGCATCATCATCCCCTACTTTGCGCCGGGAGGCGTCGACCCGCACCTCGTCCGGTACGCGGAGTTCGGCACAAGTCCAAGCTCGATCGTCAAATCACTTGTGATCCACCCGTGGACCGCGCTAAGGCTCTTGGCGTCAAAGGCACGTCTGAGCTACCTCTGGCAACTGCTGTCGCCATTGGTCTTGCTCCCACTGCTCAGCCCGCTGATCCTGGTCGCGATCGTCCCTGAGCTGCTGCTCAACATGCTCTCGGGCGACCCGACCCAGTACTCGATCTACTACCAATACACGGCGGTGATCACACCGTTTCTGATCGTGGCGATGATCGGCGGGATCGCGCGCGCGCGGCGCTTTCCGGGCATGTGGGGGCGTGTCGCTCGGATGCGGTGGGTCGTGATCGGGGCGCTCCTCGTCGCGACGCTCGTGACCGGCTTCCGGCACGGCCCGCTGCCGATCGGCAAGGTGATCCCCGGCGGATCCACCCGCGCGTCGGATCAGTACACCGTGACTGCCCACGACGTGGCGCTCGCGCACGCGGTCTCCATGGTCCCGGCCGGTGTCCCGGTGTCGGCGACGAATACCGTAGGCGGGCGCCTGTCCGATCGTCTGCACGTCTACACCTGGCCGGTGATCGGCGACGCCCAATGGGTGGTCGTCGACACCGTCATCCCATGGCTGCTCGCCGAGCGCGTCACGCCACAGGTCAACACGCCGTATCTGGAGCGGCTTGAGGCCACGGGCGCCTTCGAGCTCGTCTACGACGGGGGCGGGATCGACGTGTTCCGCCGCAAATCGGCGAACTAGTTCCGAGGTCCACCCATGTCCCGGACAGGCACCTGTCGGCAAGCCGGTCGTCTCGATGGACGGTCAGTACTACCCCGGTGAGGTTCTAGAGACACGCGCCCACCAGAAGGAACGCGTAGCACGGGTAACCCCCGCACCCGTTTGTCGCATTTTTGTCGCAGTCCGCGCCGATTGTGGGCGGTCTTGAGCGGTCTTGAGCGGATTACTGCACAACTCGTCGGCTGGCTGAGATCACCGCCGCCATGCTGGATTCCGCATGTTCAAGACGAAGGCGACGGCCGGAATCGAACCGGCTCATGGCGGTTTTGCAGACCGCGCTGAGCAACGACGCAAGCCGCGACCAGACCGCCGCGCGTTCGTTTTTGGACCTGGCACGCCGTCTCCCGGCCTCGCTGCCGCCACAACCACCGACCGCCACGTGGATCAACAAACCGACCGCAGAGGAGGTTGCTCACTAAATTCGACGACCCAGTGTCTCACTTGACTTGACAGGCTCCGACCGAAGTGCTCGGCTCGGAGCGGCTCACCGGGGCAACGCTCGACCGCCTCACACATCGCTGCCGAATCATCGAGACCAAGGGCGAGAGCTATCGGCTGCGCGACGCGAAGACGCGCACGCGATCAAGAAGAAACCCCGACGCGGTGGCAACGACCAAGGCCTGTCAGGCAGACTGATAACTGACGAACGCGCTCCCGTTTTCGATGATCGCGCGCTCCCGTTTTCGATGAGCGTTCACAAGGTCAGGGCGGAAGCGTGACTCTCGTCACCGACTGCTCCGCTGATGGACCGTCGGCACACGGGACACGATCCAGGAGGTGTGAGATGCAAGGTCGTCCGCGGCGGGTGCGCTTCGTGGTGCCTCGTCTGTCGTTCGTGCTCCTCGGAGCGTTCGTGGCGCTGGCGGTCGCCGTGGCGCTCGGCATCGCTGCTGTCCGGTGGGCTCACCACGTCGCCGCGTTCGCGGAGATCGCGCTCATCGTCGCGGGAGGCCTCCTCGCGCTCGTCCTCGTGTCCCGCCGTCTGGCCGCAACCCGGATCGGGCACAGGACGATCCTGGAGCTGGACCTCGACGAGCAACTGGAGGAGACCTCGCCGGGGGGTCCGCTCCCTCGGCGGGGCATGGCGGACGAACGCAAACCGACCCTTCGCGAGGTGCTGGAGGCCATCGAGCGCGCCTCGCGCGACGAGCGGGTGGTTGCGCTCTTCGCCCGTGTCGGACGCTCGCGGATCGGCCTCGCTCGAGTGCAGGAGCTGAGAGATGCGATCCTGGCCTTCCGCGCGAGCGGCAAGCGGACGGTGGCGTTCAGCGAGACGTTCGGCGAGTCATCCCCGGGGAACGGTTCCTACTATCTCGCCTCGGCCTTCGACGAGATCGCGCTCCAGCCGTCTGGCGACGTGAACGTGACGGGCATCATGGCGAGTTCCGTGTTCCTGCGCGGGACCCTTGAGAAGCTCGGCGTGACGCCGCGTCTCGATCACCGGCACGAGTACAAGACGGCCATGAACCTCCTGACCGAGACCGGATTCACCGCTGCGCACCGCGAGAGCATCGCCGGGGTCGCCGAGTCGCAGTTCGACCAGATCGTGCGGGGAATCTCGGAGGGCCGGGGGATCCCGGAGTCCGATGTGCTCCGCCTCATCGACGGCGGACCGTTCCTCGGGAGAGAGGCTCTCCAGGCACGGTTGGTGGACCGTCTTGCATATCGTGACGAGGTCGTCTCTGACGTGAAAGCACGTGCCGGGGACGGTGCCCGATTCCTGTACCTGTCCCGCTACGCGACGCGCACGAGGCGTGCGCGCCAACGAGGAGACACCGTCGCCCTGATCCTGGGTGTGGGGAGTATTCGGCGGGGGAGGAGTGGTGGCGACTCCTTCGACGAACGCTGGCGGTCGATGGGCAGCGATACCGTTGCGGCTGCCTTCAGGACGGCCGTGGCGGACAAACACGTTAAGGCGATCGTCTTCCGGGTCGAAAGCCCCGGCGGGTCCTACGTGGCGTCCGACACCATCTGGCGAGAGACGGTGCGAGCTCGCAAGGCAGGCAAGCCGGTGATCGTCACCATGGGCAACGTCGCCGGGTCGGGTGGATACTTCGTTGCCATGGCGGCCGACAAGATCGTGGCGCAGCCCGGGACGATTACGGGATCCATCGGCGTCCTCGGGGGCAAGGTGGTCACCGACGGCCTGCGCGCCAAGGCCGGGATCTCCATCGACGAGATCCACACGAGCTCGAACGCCACGATGTGGTCGAATGCGCTGGACTACACCCCTGGCGAGTGGGAGAGGGTGCAGGCGTCCCTCGATCGGGTCTACGAGGACTTCACCACCAAGGTCGTCGCCGGCCGAGGGCTTGCCCCAGACGCCGTCCGGGAGGCCGCAAGAGGCCGCATCTGGACGGGAGAGGACGCGAAGCGCCTCGGCCTGGTCGACGAGCTCGGCGGCTACGCCACCGCCCTCATGCTGGTACGCCAGGCGATCGGCCGCCCAGCGGAGGCTCCGCTGCGCATCAAGCCCTTCCCACGCCCGGTCTCCCTCGTCGGCCGGCTCCGGCCGAGCCGGGCCGAGAGCAGTGAGGACGTCGTCGCACTCGCGCCGCCGTCCTCACTGCCCGGACTGGGAGAGTGGGTGGACGCTATCGTCGAGCTGACCGCCGACGCCAGGCTCGGGGATCGCGGGCTGCTTGCCATGCCGGCTTTTGATCTCACCCTCTGACCGGAGATCCGCGACCTCGCGATCGAGCTCTCGCGTCTGGCCGCCGCGCGCGAACGCCTAGCTGTAACCACTCACAGGGTTGGTAACAGCCCTTGACCGGGTGAGGACCCCGCGGGTGTTGTGGAGGTATCTCAAGCCATCCACACCCCGGAGGTCCTCATGGCGCACCCTAATGCGCGCCTGACCCCGCGCGGACGCTTGCTGTTGGTCGAGCGCATCCTCGCCGGGTATCGCGTGGCCGATGTCGCAGCCCAGCTGGGCTGTTCGCGCACCTGTGCCTACAAGTGGCGTGACCGCTATCGCACCGAGGGCCCGGCCGGGCTTTTCGACCGCACAAGCCGGCCGCATCACATCCCGCATCGCATCGATGCGGAGCTCGAGCAGGCGATCTGTGCGCTGCGGGCACACGCACGCCGCGGTGCGGAATGGATCGCCCAGGAACTCGGGCTGTGTGCCGCAACGGTCGGACGCGTGCTTGTGCGCAACCGGATGCCGGCCTTACGTGACCTGGATGCGCTGACGGGGATCCCGGTACGCCGCGGGCCGGCGACCCGCACACGCTACGAACGTGCCACCCCGGGCGAGCTGATCCACATCGACGTCAAAAAGCTCGGGCGCATCCCCGACGGGGGCGGCTGGCGCATGCACGGACGCACCACCGAAGCCCGCAGGCATCGGCTCATGGGCTTTGACTACGTCCATGCGGCCATCGACGACCACTCACGTGTGGCCTACGCCGAGATTCACCCGGATGAGACCGGTGCGACATGTGCCGGGTTTCTCGAGCGCGCGGCCGGCGTCTTTGCCGAATGCGGCATCACCCGCATCGAGCGGGTGATGACCGACAACGCATTTGCGTATCGACTCTCCGACGCATTCCAGAACGCCCTTGGGCGCCTGGGGGCACGACACGTGCTCATCCGGCCCCATTGCCCCTGGCAAAACGGCAAGGTGGAACGCTTCAATCACACCCTCCAGGCCGAATGGGCATATCAACGCCCATTTACGAGCAATGACCAGCGCGCCCAGGCGCTGCCTGAGTGGCTCGCGTACTACAACACCCGGCGTCGGCATTCGGCGCTCGGGGGCCGAGCGCCGATTACGAGGCTGTCACCAATGTGGTGAGTGGGTACAGCTAGCCGGCGAGATCGAGGCGGTCTTCATGCGCCACCGTCAGGCGCCGGTCCTGCTCAGCATCCCGGGAATCGGAGCACGGACCGGAGCCAGGATCCTCACCGAGATCGGTGACGTCGCCCGATTCCCGACACCGGGGCACCTCGCCGCCTACGCCGGCCTTGCGCCCGTTACCAAGCAGTCCGGTCGCACGATCAACGGCGAGCACCGCTCACGTCGCGGCAACCACCGACTCAAGAACGCGCTCTGGCTCTCATCGTTCTGCTCGCTGCACCATGACCCCTGCCGCGAGTACGACGCCCGCAAGCGCGCCGAACGCAAAAAGCACAACGCCGCGATCCTCTGCCTTGCGCGCCGCCGCTGCGACCTCATCCACAAAATGGTCAGCACGGGCCTCAGCTACGGCGAAGTGCCGGCAAAACCGGCACCACTACCCCCCGAGTTCCGCAGTTGATGGTGACGTGGATCGACCGAGATCGGCCGTGGAGGCCGGGATTCCGGGACGTTGTGCAGCGTGTGCGTGTGTGCCCACGCCCAGGGGCCGGCTGTCGGCGAGAGTCAGGCTGGCTGTAGCGTGGTGATCTGCTGCGGTGGCTGGATGCCGGTGGCGGCGTAGAGCTCGCGCTGGGTGTCGGTGAGCTGGGTGGTCTGGGCGATCGTGCCGGTCGGGCCGGTAACAGTGACGAGGTGCAGGCGCCCGAGCTCCAGCGCGATGCGTCGCCAGGTCTGGTTGGTCTGGCGCTCGGCGACGCGGATCAAGAGCAGCGCGAGCCAGGAGAGTAGGACGTGCGCGCGGATGCGGCGCTCCAGGCGGTGGAAGACGGGCCGCAGCTCGAGCGTGCTCTTGAGGTCGCGGAAGCCACGCTCTGCTTCGAGCAGGTTCTTGTAGCCGAGTGCGACGTCCTCGGCGCTCAGGTCGGGGTCTGAGGTGGAGAGCAGGAACTTGCCGTCCAGGCGCTGCTCGGCGGCGATCTTCTGACGGTCGATCCGCAGCCGGCCCGAACGGGTCTGGCGCAGGTAGCGTCCCAGGCTTGGGTGGTCGCGCAGCGCGCACTCCGCGCGGGTGTGCGCCTCGGCCGCCTTCCGGCTTTTTGCCTTCGCTCGCTGAGCCTCGATGCGCCCCAGCTCGTCCTGCAGCCGCTGGATGGTTTGCTCGCGCTGGGTGCGCTCGCGCTCTGCCTCGGCGGGGTTGTGACAGATGACGAAGCGCATGGCTGCGTCACCGTCGCCGATCCGGACTTCCTTGACGCGCAGGTTGTCGCGGACGGTCTGGTAGCGGCCCTGGCGCGAGAGCGCGGCGTGGGCGTCGGGGGAGCCGTCGCGCATCCGCTCGCCGGCGATCCAGTGCCCACCCGCCCTGGTCAGGTAGCGCAGGTTCTCATCGCTTGAGAAGCCGCGGTCCACGACGGTCACGACCCTGCCCAGCCGCCAGCCGCGCAGGCCGTCCTTGACCTCGGCGATGACGGACATGTCGTTGGTGTTCCCCGGCCAGCACCACACCCGCACCGGGACTCCCTGCCTGGTGACCGCCAGGCCGATCACGATCTGCGGCAGATCCGGCCGGTGGTCCTTGGAGTGGCCGAACACGCGGAAGGCGCCATCGCCGTGCTCTGGTTCGTCGCGCTCAAAGTATGTGCTGGTCGTGTCGAAGAACAACAGGTCGACCTCGAGGTTCAGCAGATCCGCGCACGCGAAGAACACCGCCTCCTGCACCTTTGCCTGTGCGTCGGCCTCCACGAGCAGGTCCATCGCCCGATAGGCCTGATCCTCATCCATCCCGGACATGCCGGGGATGTGGACATCGAGGCTGGCCCACTCCGTCGCGGCGAGCTTCGAGCACGGATCCAGCGCTCGGTTCGCGACCAGCGCGAACAGTACCCGCTCGACGTCGGTCGTCAAGCGCCTGGGGCCGAGCACTCCTTGGAGCGCTCGATCGACCCCGAGCATGCGCCACAGCCCGTCCAGCAGCCACACTCCGCCGAGCGGCCGCGAGTCGCTGACCTCGAACTCACCCGGCGCGCCCGGCAGCGGCACCCCGCCGCCATCGCCGTCGGTGAACCTGGCGATCGACCCCGCCAGCCTGCGCAGGCCCTCCAGGTCGAGCTCATCCTCGCGGCCGAGGTTCAGCAGCACCTCCGCCCGCGTGACCCCCTCAACGCGGCGGTTGTGCGCCAGCTGCACATAGCGGACCCGCGAGCCGTCCTTGCGCCGCCGCTGCGTCGTCCGCAAGTACATGCCCACACCAATACCACACCAACCCGACAAATACGAGAGACACGCCACAAACCGTGTGCCCACGCGTTCCGGCCTTCGGCCAACCCAGACCTCAGTGTTTACGGGCAATCCGAGCCGCAAACCCCACTCAAATGCCCATCAACTGCGGAACTCGGGTACCCCTTCCTCAGCCAATCCCCGCCTGAACCCTTGACAAACCCATAGGGACACCCCCCTCGCCGACGGCGGCGTTACGAAAGGCCATCGGCGAGGGGCGCCCGAAGTCTTGTTGTCAGTCGTCACGCGACTCCTCCTTCGATTTGATTGGCCGGCCACCATGGCCGCGTAGGTCTTCAGGCGTCTTGTGTCCGGATCGCCGACGCGCCGTGTTGCGAATGCGACACACACGCCGTGGTCCATGGGCTGCGCGAGAATCCCGGGCAGCGCTACGAGTTCGAGCTCTGTCTGGAGTGCGGTGAGGTCGTGGTCTCCCGGATCCTGAAGGCGAACCCCGGGCTCGTTCGCCTCGACGTCGGCAACGTCGGCACCGCGCCAACGAGCATGGGCGTGCAATGGCTCATGCGAGGCCTCTCGCTCTAGCGTCAGGCGCCGTGCCCCCATGGTGATAGGACCGATTCAGACCGACTCGCTCGGACCGACGAGATGGCTACGCCAACGCTGTCACTGATGCAACCTTCGCTTGACGTTGGTCCGTCGTGTCTCGGTGACGTCGATCACGACGCCACCCGCCCTTGCGCCAGTTCTTGCGCCAGTCGGCACCGATTTCGGGCGGATTTGGGCGGTCTTGAGCGGATAATCGCGCGACGCGAGTGAGGCGCGAGATCGCAGCTGTGATGCTGCAAACGGCTTGAAATAGGCGGAGGGGGTGGGATTCGAACCCACGGAACGTGTGAACGTTCGACGGTTTTCAAGACCGTTGCCTTCGACCTCTCGGCCACCCCTCCGCAGCGCGACGTTCTGGGCGCGCACGATACCCGGCCCGCACGTGCCGCGTGGACACCTCATCATTGATGCACGCGCTCTCGTACCGCTTTCGCCAGGTCGGGAGGTCGGCACACGTCACCATCACCGATGCCCGCCGGCTTCGTCGACCGCTGCGGGGCGATTCAGAAGCCCGAACACGACACACCGATCACCACCAAACCCGTTCCGATGGTGCATGTCGGATGTGCCACCTGGTAGGCCCAGGTGTTCCATAACGTGCCCTGGTTGACGCTCACCACCGTGAGTTCATTTGGGTTCGGTTGCGGGATCGCATAGTCGCCACGCTCGGGATGCTGGCCGAGATCGGTCGCGCCTGGGATGAAATAGCTCGCCGGCAGACCACCGAACAGATCGACCTGAATCGGGGGCCGGCCGGCCGCTTCCCACCAGGCGCGCAACCGATACCCGTCCTGGCCCCAGTCGATGTTGCTGTCGGCCAAGTAGTACGAATGACGGCCCACGGCAAACGCATTGAAATACCCGATGCTCCCGACCGGGCCGAGGCAGGTCGCGGTGATTGCCGCCAGCCCGAGGACTGCGCTCAGGACGAGCCCGACCCGAGGCAGCGCGGCGATCCCAACGGCGGCGGCAGTCCAAAACAGTGCGATGGACGGGGTCACATAACGGACCCCGATGTTGATGTGCCCGTACATCGCTCCGCTGAAATAGATCAGCCCGGGGAGCGCGCACCACACCAGTGGTTCATACATGCGGCGAATGCAGAGCCACGCAATCCCGACGGTAAATGCGATCAATGCCCCGATGGTGGATTTGAGCACAAGGGCTTCCGGAAAGTACGACCAGGTCCCACCAAATCCCGCCTGGCCGTTGATGTAGTAGAGGCCCGCACTGCCGACATGCCCGACGAGTTGGCCATATGCGCCATACAGCCACGTTTCGGGAACCAGCCAGTTAAAGCCATTCGGGAGCCAGGCGTGGGCTGGCTCAGAATGCCGGAACGGCGCATACGTCAACGTGAGCAGCACATACGCGACCGCGAGGACCATGGCACTCGAGATCACTGCCCGACGCAGCCGCTCGCGAGGCGCCCCACCTGAGGCAATCACGACAAGCGCGATCGCGATCGGGATCAAGATGACGGCCGACGCCTTGCTCATCAACGCGAAACCCATCGCAAGCCCGGCAATCACCAGCCAGCGACGTCGATGGGCTTCCTTCCACTTCCACAGCGACGCCAGGCAAGCGATGAATCCAAAACTCACGGCCATATCGACGGACACGAGATGGCCCATCGCCTGAATCGTCGGATCAAACCCGACCAACGCCGCGGCCAGAACCCCGGCGACCGGACCCCCCAACTGGAATGCCCACCATGCACAGATCACGATCAACGCAAGCGTCACGACCATCGGGAGAATCCGTGCACAAAACGTCAGCCACCGCAGTTGGCTGAGTGTCGGTTGCCGCGGAAACAGCGACTGGTACGTCGAGTCAACATACGATCCGGCCGTGCACGTCGTGTCAGTGGGAACTCCGGACAGGGCCACTCCGGGGCTCGCGAGGAGCTTTGCTGCGGCTGGGTCGGTCGGCTCAAGGTCGATCAGACCGGTGTTCACGATGCACGCGGCCGAATGAATATTGAATTCTTCATCGATCGTCATGCTGTCGGACCACGCACCCCGGACCAGCAGAATCCCCGCGACGACCACGATGACGCCAATGAGCAGCACGGACCACCGCACCCGGTCCCCCGGGATGCGCTCCAGGACGCCAGATGCACGCATCATGGCGACTACCCCCGGACCCCGCGAGGCGTGCTGCGGAAATCGCGGCGCATCAGCGCGATCGCAGGCGCACCGCGTGCTCGCGATCCGCGATTACGTATGAGTTCGCCCGGGGATGCACACGCCGTGCCTCACCCGCCGTCCCGTCGCCCCGGACGCACGATCGAGATCACCTCGCTGGCGGGCCACGCCACACCGGGATACCTGATGGCCACTCACATCAGCATCAATCGGCACCCCCGAACCGCCATATGAGCATCGGGTCACGTCGCGTCGACACCGACGCCACGGGTCATGATGCCGACAACCACGAAGTGCCCCATCCAACGCTCGTGACGCTGCGTGGCGTCGCTCGATCGCATCTGCAACATGTTCAGCAGCAGGCATCCCAGCGGGCCGGGCCGCGCCCCGCGCGCACGACCGCCGTCTGGCCGCACCGACCGGGTCGCGCGCTACGGGTAGGCGTACTTGATCTGCAGCACGAGCGCGACGATGAGCACGACGCCGACGCTCGCCAGCCCGTACACCCGCCGACCGGCCCATCGCTCGCTCCACGCCGCGATCGGCCAGATTAATGGAAACGCCAAGAGCCCGAAGCGCGTCTCGCTCGAGAAGTCGCCCGAGGTGAGCGGCACCACCAGTGCGAGGACGGTGAAGACCACCCAGACGCTCCGCCATGAGCGTTCGAAATCGAATCAGGGCCACGACCAGGGCAAACATCGCGACCGTCACGATCAGATCGCGAAGCGGGCCGGTCCAGTAGAGCACCCGCCAGGCCGGCAGGTGCGGCTTGGACCACGGATAGGTGAACACGTAGTTGATCTCGCTGCCGAACTGCCGGATGGCGCGAGGCCCCGGAGAGTATCGGTACCAGGCCTGCTGGCCGATGAACGGCAGCTGCCACGACCCGCGCGCGAGCTGCATCCACAGCAGGAATCCGCCAAACACGAGCAGCGCGGGCACCGCCGCGAGCACGGCACGGGCAGCGCGCACGCGCCCCGGAATCGCCGGAGCCGTCACGGCGATCATCACGACTAGCAGCGCCACCAGCAATCCCTGGGCGCAGCAAGCACCGACAGGGCGCTGAGACCCGCCGCCAGCCACCACTTGCCACGCCAGGCGGCCCAGGCAGCACACGTCGCCAGCGCGAGCAGGAGCCCGTCGGTGTAGGCGAGGCTCTGCGTAGACCGCGGCCGGCGAGAAAGCCAGGATCCAGGTCGCGCGGTCGGCAAACCTCAGGCCGTTGCGATCCTCGGTCAGCGCGTGGAACGCCACCAGCCCGACAAGCAGCGCCGCGTTGCTGGCGGCCAGGCCCCACACGAACGGATTCGAGGACGTGACGACCCCGATGCGCATGATCGCCGGCAGCAGCGGATAGAACACGAAGTCGCTGTGGTGGGTGGCGATCCGGCGGTGGCGGTCTGGTACCCGTGCTGGGCGATGCGCAGATACCAGTGGGTGTCCCACCCGCCCAGCAGCGCCAGCGAGCGCGGGATCCCGGACGTCGGCGCCAGCGGCGGCCAGCCGAGCCAGACCGATCCGATGCCAGCGACGAGGAACACCAGCACCCGCGACAAGAGCCAGGCCGCCAGCGGGGCGCGCCAAGTGGGGTTCACGCGCGCCAGCGGATTCCAACGGCGCGCGGGAGCCGGCGAGGCGACAGAGCCGATCGTCAATTCAGGCATGGTGGATCAATAACTTTACATTTTGCTCACAAACGGTTACGCGTCCGACGTCGCCGCCCGTGCAGACGGTGATACTCCCAGGCCGGCGCCGACGCGGCGCCGGCGCTCAGTCGACGGTATGGCGGCGCAGCACGAGCACTGCCCGCGGCGCGACCCGGACCGGTTCGTGGTGCCGAATGGCGGAGCCCAGATGCCGTCCGAACAGGCCGTCCGAGCTGAGCTCCAACGTCCAGTCGGTACCAAACTGGTCGCCGGGCAGGCAGTGCTCGACGACCTGATCGGAGGCGTTCATGATCACGATGAACGCCTCGTCGTCGACGTATTCATCCTCGGTGCCGCGCCAGTGGATCTCTTCGGCGTTCAGGAACATCCCGAGGCTCCGAAGTCGGAGTTGGTCCAGTCGTCGTCGGCCATCGCTTCGCCGTCGGCCCGGAACCACCAGACGTCCGGAAGCTGACCCTCGCCGACCGGGCGGCCCGACAGGAACGTCCGTCGCCGGAAGGCGCGATGGTGTTTGCGCAGTACGATCAGGCGCCGCGTGTAGTCCAGAAGCTGTTGCTGCTCGCCCGACAGGTCCCAGTCGACCCAGGAGATCTCGTTATCCTGGCAGTAGGCGTTGTTGTTGCCCTGCTGGGTGCGTCCGAACTCGTCCCGGCGGTGATCATCGGCGTCCCGATCGACAGCAGCAGCGTCGTCATGAAGTTGCGCCGCTGGCGCGCACGCAACGCACGGACCTCAGGGTCGTCGGTCGGACCCTCGACGCCGCAGTTCCAGCTGCGGTTGTCGTCGGTGCCGTCACGGTTGTCCTCACCGTTGGCCTCGTTGTGCTTGTCGTTGTACGACACGAGGTCGTTGAGCGTGAAGCCGTCATGGGCCGTGACGAAGTTGATCGAGGCGAATGGCCGCCGCCCGTCGGCCTGGTACAGGTCGCTCGAACCGGCCAGGCGTGCGGCGAAGTCGCCCACCCGTCCCTGCCCGCGCCAGAAGTCGCGAACCTCGTCGCGGTACTTGCCGTTCCACTCGCTCCAGAGGATCGGGAAGTTGCCGACCTGGTAGCCGCCGGGACCGACGTCCCAGGGCTCGGCGATCAATTTCACCTGAGACAGGACCGGATCCTGGTGAATGACGTCGAAGAACGATGAGAGCCGGTCGACATCAAAGAACTCGCGGGCCAGCGCCGACGCGAGATCGAAGCGGAATCCATCCACATGACACTCGGTTACCCAGTACCGCAGGGAATCCATGATCAGCCGCAGGACGCTGGGATGCACCGGGTTGAGGCTGTTGCCGGTCCCGGTGAAGTCCATATACAGGCGCGGGTCGTCGGGCATCAGCCGGTAGTAGGACCGGTTGTCGATGCCGCGAAACGAGAGCATCGGGCCAAGGTGACTGCCCTCGGCCGTGTGGTTGTAGACGACGTCGAGGATCACCTCGATGCCGGCGCGGTGCAGCGCCTTGACCATGCCCTTGAACTCGGAGACCTGGTGGCCGAGGACGCCACTTGCGCTGTAGCCGGCGTGCGGGGCGAAATAGCCGATCGAGCTGTAGCCCCAGTAGTTCACGCGGCCGATTTCGACCAGATGGCGCTCGTGCACGAAGTGGTGGACCGGCAGCAGCCCGACCGCCGTGACGCCGAGCTCGCTCAGGTAGGCGATCGCCTGATCGGACGCGAGCCCCGCGTACGTGCCGCGCAGGTGTTCGGGCAGTCCCGGGAAGTTCTTCGTGAAGCCCTTGACGTGCAGTTCGTAGATGATCGTGTTCGCCCACGGGATGCGCAGAAGGTGATCGCCCTCCCAGTCGAACCCCGAGTCCACCACGACCGATTCGGCACCGCGCCGCGTCGTCGGCGTGGTCGACGCTGAAATCATCGTCGGGGGTGCCCTGGGGGACGTACGGCAGCACGTTGGCCGACTCCCAGTCCAAATCGCCGTCGATCGCTTTGGCGTACGGATCGATCAGCAGCTTGTGGGGGTTGAAGCGGTGGCCGAGGTCGGGCGCGTACGACCCATGGACCCGGTAGCCGTAGCGCTGCCCGGGAGCGGTACCCGGAACGTAGCCGTGCCAGTGGAAGGCGGTCTGGTGGGTGAGCTCGAGCCGCGTCTCGCTGCCGGCGTCGTCGAACAGGCACAGCACGACCGCCTCGGCGTTCTCGAACAGCGAGAAGTTCGTCCCGCTCCCGTCCCAGGTCGCACCGAGGGGAAACGGCTCACCGGGCCAGATGTTCATGTCCGCTCCGGTTCCCGGCGCAAGCCCGCCCGGCGCGTCCGCGACGTCATCGACATTGCGGGTACTCTGCCCGATCCGGGACCGCGGCCCCCGCCATCAGTGCAGGATGCCCGGGGGCTCGCATGACGCAGGGCTTTGTGGCGATATGTACGCGCCCGAATGACTGCACCGATCACCGATCCGAGACCCGCATCGACCTGACCGACTGGCAGAGTTGCGGGAAGTTCCAACCCCGACATCGGCAGGGAACCCTGATCCGCACACCCACGACGCCATCGACGCGATGACGAGCCCGCAGGCGCACCCGGACGACCGGACCGCGCGCGGCCGCGTCGTCCTCGAGGACCTGACCCCCGGCGTCGACGGCGGGCGCTTTGCGATCTCCCGGACCGTCGGCGACGTCGTCAGCGTCGAGATCGATGCGTTTGCCGACGGCCACGACCTGCTCAGCGTGGAGTTGTGCCACCGACCCCAGGGCGAGGCCGAGTGGACGGCCGCGCCGATGCGCGAGCTCGGCAACGACCGCTGGGCCGGGGAGTTCACCGTGACCGAGCTCGGCGTCTGGGAGTACGGCGCGCGGGGCTGGATCGACGAATTCGGCACCTGGCGACGCGGCCTCGAGCGCAACGCGCAGGCGGGCAACGACGTCAGCGTCGACATCCTGATCGGTGCGGCGCTGATCCGTGCCGCGGCGGCCCGAGCAGGCAGGGCCGCTGCCCGGCGCCTGCGCGCCTGGGCCGGCGAACTCGCCGACGACGCGACCCCCCTGGCCGAGCGGATCGTACGCGCCAGCGACGATCACCTGACCGCCCTGTGCCAGGCACACGCGGACCGGGCCCATCAGACCGAGTGGGACAGGCCGTACCGCTGTCGCGTCGAGCGCGAGCGCGCGCGCTTTTCGGCCTGGTACGAGCTCTTTCCCCGCTCCGCATCCGCGACGCCAGGACGCCACGGCACCTTCGCCGACGTCGCCGCGCGCTTGGACGAGATCGCCGAGATGGGCTTCGACGTGCTGTACATGCCCCCGATCCACCCGATCGGCCGCGTGGCGCGCAAGGGCCGCAACAACTCGACCGACGCCGCGCCCGACGATGTCGGCAGTCCATGGGCGATCGGATCCGCCGAGGGCGGCCATGACGCGATCCACCCGGAATTGGGTTCATCGCGGAGTTGCGGTCGCTGATCGACGCCGCCGCGGCGCGCGGCATCGAGGTCGCCCTCGATCTGGCCCTCCAGTGCGCACCCGACCACCCCTGGGTCGCCACGCACCCGCAGTGGTTCCGGGGACGCCCGGACGGCTCGATCCAGTACGCGGAAAACCCGCGCGGCGGGCCCAGGACATCTACGCGTCGATTTCGCGATCGACGACTGCCCGCGCTGTGGGATGCGATCGCCGAGGTGGTGGACCACTGGATCGCCAACGGGATCCGCATCCTCCGGGTCGACAACCCCCACGCCAGCCGTTCGCCTACTCGGAGTGGCTGATCGACCGCGTCCACGACCGCCGCCCGGACGTCATCTTCCTTGCCGAGGCGTTCACACGGCCCAAGGTCATGCGGCGCCTGGCCAGACTCGGTTCACGCAGTCCTATACGTACTTCGCCTCGCGCGACTCGCGCGACAGCTGGCCGCTACCTGACCGAACTCGCGCAGACCAACGTGCGGGAGTTTTTCCGCCGAACTTCTGGCCCGACACGCCCGACATCCTGACCGCGTACCTCCGGACCAGCGGGCAGCCGGCGTCATCACTCGGCTCGTGCTGGCGGCGACGCTCTCCTCCAACTCGGCGTTATCGGCCGGCTTTTGAGCTGTGCGAGAGCGTCCCCACGGCGCCGGGCGGCGAGGAGTACCTCGACTCGGAGAGTCCGGGATCCGCCACTGGGAGCGCGACAGCGTCTGGACGCTGCGCGACCTGATCACGCGCGTGACCCGCGTCCGACGCGGCGTCCCGCGTTGCGGCGCAACGAGTCACTGGTCTTCCGTCCCACCGACAACCCGCCACTGCTGTGTCCAGGACCGACGCCGCGGCCCGAGACCAGGTGCTGTGCGTCGTGACCTTGACCCGCGCTGCACGCGATCGGCTCGACCGACTGCGGTTGGGACCTCGGCCTCGGGAACAGCCGTTCCACGTCGGAAGACCTCGTCGGCGCAACGCACGCCGAATGCCACGGGGCCCACGACTTCATCCAGCTCGACCCGCAAGTCCTCCCGGCGCACATCTTCGCGATCCGCCGCGAGGTGCGCACCGAGCACGACTTCATCTACTTCACATGAACCCCGTCATCTCGCACCCGGACAACGATCCGCTCTGGTACCGGGACGCGGTCATCTACCAGCTGCACGTGCGGTCGTTCTACGACGCCAATGGCGACGGGATCGGCGACTTCAAGGGCCTGGTCGACAAACTCGACTACCTGCACGACCTCGGCGTCTCGGGGCTGTGGCTCTTGCCGTTCTACCCGTCGCCGCTCCGCGACGACGGGTATGACATCGCCGACTTCGCCAGCATCAACCCGGCCTACGGGTCGATGCGCGACTTTCGCACGCTCCTGCGCGAGGCCCACCGCCGCGACCTGCGGGTGATCACCGAGCTGGTGCTCAACCACACCTCCGACCAGCACCCGTGGTTCCAGCGCGCGCGGGCGGCGGGGCCGGACAGCCGCTGGGGCCGGTACTACGTCTGGAGCGAGACCGCGGACCGCTACCAGGACGCGCGCATCGTCTTCCAGGACTTCGAGACCTCGAACTGGGCCTGGGACCCGGTCGCAGATGCCTCTACTGGCACCGCTTCTACTCGCACCAGCCCGACCTGAACTTCGACAACCCCGAGGTCCAGCGCGCCATGATCCGCGCGCTCGACTTTTGGCTCGAACAGGGCGTCGACGGGATGCGCCTGGACGCCGTGCCGTATCTGTACGAGCGCGAGGGCACGATGTGCGAAAACCTGCCCGAGACGCACCG
>CAWJEW010000005.1:0-108141 GCA_963842065.1 uncultured Thermoleophilia bacterium
TGGCCAAGCGATTGGTCGCGGCAACTGAGTGGGCCGAGCACGACCCGGAGACCCGTGATCTGCGGGTGGGGTACTTCGGCGCCTCGACCGGGGCGGCGGCGGCCCTGGTCGCCGCGGCCGCCGTCGGCCCCCGCGTGCGGACCGTGGTCTCGCGCGGCGGGCGCCCCGACCTGGCCGCGGAGCGCCTGGGCGAGGTCGCGGTGCCCGTACTGCTGATCGTCGGTGGCCGGGACGCGGTGGTGCTCGACCTCAACGAAGCCGCCCGCCGCCAGATGCGCTGCCCGTGCGAACTGGTGGTCGTGCCGGGTGCGACGCACCTGTTCGAGGAGCCCGGGACGCTCGAGCAGGTCGCGCGGCTGGCGGGAGCGTGGTTCGCCGGCCACCTGTCGGGCAGCGGCGCCCAGGCGGCAGCCATCGGCGGATCCGACCAGGCCCCCCGGCCATGACCGGTCCCCGCGAGCCCTGGGGGGTTTTCGCCATCTCGGGAATTGGTCGCGAGTTACTGCCGAATCGGTTCGCAGGCGTGCGGAGCTCCTTCCACACCGTGCGGCAGGGGCCATTTGCTCCCTTGCCCCTGCCCTTCATCGCCGCGGGGCGCACTCCCGTTCCCCAGGTCACCGGACGGGTCCATCGCGAAGTGGGTAGGTGCCCTGGAACGAAGCGCTGAATCGCCAAGATCAAGGGGCACAATGCGGACAGATACCCTGACTAGAGGTGATGCGATGACGACCGATTACGCCAACCATTCTGCGGTGACCGCAGACGAGGTTCTCGCGACGACGAGGTCTGTGCGAAGCGGTCTCGATCTCGCGCACCCAGTCGCGCGCGAGTTGATCGAGGAGTGCGTGACCCTCGCGCTCCAGGCTCCCAGTGGCTCAAACATCCAGAACGCGCACTTCGTCGTCGTGACCGACCCGGACGCGCGCCAGGCACTCGCCGAGGTCTACCGACGCGGCTTCCAGGCGTACGCGGAGTCGCCGCTGTTCTATGGGAAGCTGCCGTACGACGACTACCGCCAGCGGCCAGGCGAGATCGAGCGGTTCCAGCAATGGGCGCAGATGGCAGGCCAGCAGGTCGACTGGCTCGTCGAGCACATGCACCAAGTGCCGGTGCTGGTCGTCCCGTGCGTGGCCATCGGTGAAGGGGTCGCCCGTGTCATGGCGGACGCCGGACTGACGCGCGATGTGCCGCTTCCGCCCGTGATTCAGGCCGCAAACTGGGGGAATATCCTCCCGGCCGCCACGCAGTTCCGCCTGGCCGCACGTGCACGGGGCCTCGGCTCCTGCTGGACGGTGGTGCACCTGTTCTACGAGAAAGACGCGGCGGAGGTGCTGGGCATTCCCTACGAAACCGTGATGCAGGCGGCCCTGATCCCGGTGGCGCACACGTCGGCCGGGGAGTTCCACGTCGCGCAGCGGCCCCCATTGTCGGACGTTCTCCACTGGGACGCCTGGTAGAAATATCGGCACGCTCACTCCCGCAGTCGAGAACCCTGCTTTCGCGGGGTTCTCAGCGGTTCGAGTCCGCTCGTAGCGTCTGCATAGGCCCCGCTCCACTCCGATATGAACTCCACTTGTCGGCATTCGGGTCAGGCACGGGCCTGAGGATGCTTCCACTCTCCGTGATCCTCTGATGGGACCTTACGAATGCGCCCGCTACGCGGGCAAGCTGCCGCGGACTCCCGCATCGGGCCAGATCACTCACGGGACGTTGCATATCCGGGGGTCACCGCCGATGGCACGCACGGAGTGGCGGCTGTCCGCGCGGGCCCGGCGCGGGCTCGGAGCCCTCGGTGTCCTGCCGCTCGGTGACGACCAACGTGCCGTCGAGAGCTCATCTCAGCGCGGTGTCGGCTGTCTGGGCTGCCCCGCACCTGGCCAGTTGCGTCGGTCGGAGCCTGTTCACCGGTGATAAGAGAAGGCCCTCACGCCGCGAAGCGTTGGCCGGCGCGGACCTCGGATGCTTCGTCAATGACGACCGCGTCTGGCTCAGCGGTACACCCACGTCGTCCGACCCGGCGGTTCGCGCCGCGTCGGGCCGGAGCACGTCGGGTCGACCCCGAGCCGACCCCAGTCGCTTGGTGCGATCTCATCGCTCATGCACCGGGTGCTAGCGGGTAGCTCGGGTCGTGGGCATAGCTGGCCGCCGGCCCACCGAGGAGCACGTTGAGGATGTTCGTCGTTGCCTGGCGGATCACCGCCTCGACGGTCGGATCGTTACGCACCGTCGTGGTCACGATGTCGGGGTCGGTCGCGAGCAGCGTCGGGTCGGAGTAGACGGGGTTGGTGACACACGACCCGTCGAGCAAACAGACCCAACCGCGGGTGCCGACATTGACAACCAGTCCGCCCCCGGCCTGCGGCACGAGCGCGAACGCGCTCCCGGAGGTAAAGCCGGCGCCCCGTTGCGGGCACGGGAACGTCATCGCGGTCACGAGGCGCGTCCCCGCCGGCATCGGGGCGCTCGAGGTCGGGGTGTCGGTTTCCTGGTAGATGACGCCCTGCAGCTGCTGGCCGGGCGTCGCGCCCGTGCCGGCGAACACCCAGCCGAGGTTCGCCGGCACCGTCATCGGCATCAGCACGTCGGTGCACCCGAACTGCTCGCCGAGGATCTTCTGTTCGGGATCGCTGATCGGTGCCAGTCGCCACATCGTGGATGCAAGCGTCGGGCTCGCCGCGTTCGGGTCGCTCTTGTTCAGCTTCCAGATGTTGAGCTGCGTGTACCGGCCGCTGGCCGTCGTCGGGACCGCGTGCCAGTAGATGTTGTTGGCACCGAAGAAGGCCACGTTGGCGCCGCGGTTCAGCGCGGCCTCGAGGTTTGCCCGCATCCGGGGCGTCCAATACTCCGAGTGTGATCCGACGACCAACGCGGATGCGGCTGCGAGCTCGGGGCTGCCGTAATCGAGGTCGACGTCCGTCAGGTAGCTGATGGCACGGCCCTGCGATTCCACGAAGCGCGCCAGCGGATAGTCCTCGTCAAGGATCTGGGCGGTCCCGAAGCCGTCATACGGACGCATGAGGCTCACCACGGTCGAGATGCCGGTGGCCGACGAATATGCGCTGTGGTTGCCCCACTGGTTGTACATCTGGTCGGTGTTGGTGGCCACGATCTGCACCATGGGCGTGGTGCGGGTGTCGTCGCGAATCACGAGTGGGATTGCACCGGCTGCGGCTGGGTTGCCCGCCGGCACGATTCGCAGCTCGTACATTCCCTGTGTCCAATTGTGGGGAACCGTGAGCGTGGCGGTCCGGGGCCACGGGGCCGTGACCTCGAAGGTCGCCGGGTCGACGGTCTCCCACGTCGGCGGTGCGGAGACGCTGAGCGTTGGGGTCGTCCAGACCAGTCGCCCTCCGGAGCCCTGGTAGTATCCCAGCCGCCATACCTCGATGCGGACGCGGATCGGCGTCGTGCTCTGCGTCCCCAGGTACAACCCCACAGTCGAGCCGCAGGCAGCGCTCGTGTGCTGGGCAAATCCCTGCACGAGCGGTGGTCCGATTACTGAGGGTGGCTGCCACCCTGTGCCCCCGGCCTTCGCATTCTCCTGAGCGATCGTCGTCGCCGCGCAGCCGGCGTTGGTGCTGTTCGGCGGCGCCAGCGGGATCGCGGACACCGTTGCGCGCCGCCTGACCGCCGGCGAATCGGCGAACCGTGTGCCGTCACCGTGCGCGGTCAGCTCGACCGTGTAGGTCGCGCCGCCGGTCAGCCCCCGGATGGTGGCGCCGGCCCTCGGGACCGGAGTCGCGGCACTGCAGTTCGCGTCCGCGTGGTCGCAGAGACGATAGCGGTACCCGGTCGCGTGGGCGACAGCGGGAAACGCGTCGATCCTCATCGTGCCGGGCCCGACGGACAAGACGAGCAAGGGGGCCCGAAGCGGCAATCCCGCGGGTACGGCGGCTCGCACCGCGTTCGGCGAATCCGCGTTGCTGACGCCGTCACCGATCGCCATGAGCCTGATCGTGTACCGCGCGCCGCTTGTCAGCCCCGTGATGACGCGACCCGCGACCGAGACCGGGATCTTCGGGCCGCACTTGGCATCGGCCCCATTGCAGAGCCGGTAGCTGTACCCGGACGCACCGGGGACGGCGCCGAAGGTGTTGAGGATGAGACGACGCGGTCCCGGGGTCAGGGAGAGCTGGGGTGTGGCGAGCGGCCGTGCGGTGATCGCGTCGGTTCGGACCGTGATCCTGGCCGCCCGGGAGATGCGGCCCCGGCCGTCGCGCACGAAGACCGCGTAGCTGTACCAGGCACCCGGGACCAGCCGGGTGTCCGTCGCGGCGATCGGCCGTGCCCCGTGCGCCGGCACGCCCACACCGGCGACCGACTGCACCGGAGCATGGGTACCCGCAGCGCGGCGCACGATGATCCCGGCAATGTTGACCCGGGACGGGTTGACCCAGTAGAGGTCGATCGACGTCGTCGTGCGCCCGGTGAGGGTCAGACCGGTCACCGGTGCGACCGACGTGCGCGCGACTCGGCCGTCGCTGGCCCCCGCCACTGCGGCACACAGCGTCAGAGCGACGACGGCCACGACGAGACACGCTGCGAGGCCGCGCGCACGACGCTCCGCGCGCGCCGAGCGGTGACGTTGACGAAGCCACCAGCGACGAGTGATTGCTTTGTGCATCAACGTAACGATGACGCGGCGGTCGGCTGCGCGTGCGGACGAGCAGGTCGATCTCTGCCGGCCATGCGGGCGTGGCAGCACGGTCGCAGCGGCCTCGACGCGACGGTCATTCTCGCGCCCACGAGCCTATGAATCGCCGACCACCGACTGACCGCGGAGCGCATCCGCGATCGCCTGCGCCCACACCTCGATCTGGGTCCAGTCGCGACGATCGCGGAGCTCGGGCGGGATCTTGCGCGCCATCTTCTTGCGGATGAACCCGGCGTCCTCGGCCACCTTGCCACCCAACACGACGTGTTCGCGCACGCCGATGCTCGCGACCATCTTTCCCACTCGTTCGGGTCTCGTCCACCGCTCGCGCTGGGCCGGGTCCCCCGTGTCCTCGCCGACCGGGCCGCTGCCGAACAGCCAAACCGCGCGCTCGTTGAGCTGTGGTCGGCGCAGCAGGCGCATCGCGTCGGAGCGCCAGCGCCCGGCATAGACGGCGCTCCCGACCACCACCGCCCGGTAGGGCTCGACCGCGTGGACGCGACCGGCCCGCTGAACGTCGACGTCATCTCCGGGGCGGAGCGCGTCGAGCAGTGCGTAGGGGTCAAACTCTTGGTGGGCCACCGGTGGTGATCTCCTTCACGGGTCTTGTCAGGGACACGTCGAGATTCACTCCGGTGGTCCACTGCGTGGTAGAACCTGTGCGCGATTTACACCACTGGGTGGGACGCCAACTAGGCGACGAGCACTCGGTCCCTATCGCCCATGCACTGAGGCTTTGTCCGTTCAGGTACGCCGACCATCCGTGGTGGTCCCGGCGACGCCTCCGTGGTTCGCACGAGAGCTGATGACGCCCGGCGGGAGTCCGGCCATGGGAGTCATCGGCTGTCCAGGGTCGAGACGGACAATTCCTCGAGCGCGCCGAACAAGACAGGGATGACCGCCGCCCGACGCCGCTCGATTCGAAGTCGGGATCGGCTCTGCGACTCACGCCGTGACGGCGCGGTCACTCGACGCTGCCGATGTCAGCATCCTCGGTGGCGCTAACTGATTGGCGTGGGCGTCGATGCCCGGTCGATGGCAGCGAACTCTTCGTCGCTGAGATCCATCGAAAGGGCGCCTGAGTTCTCCCGGATATGTTCGGGCCTCGTCGCTCCCGGTATCGGGATCACATGATCGTCTCGCTTCAGCAGCCAGGCGAGCGCCACCTGAACGGCGGTTGCGCTCCGAGCCGCGGCCACTTCCCGCAGCGTGTCAGCAAGGGCAGACCGGCCCGAACCTCTCGGTGAGCCAGAGCTCAGGCCACCTCCGCCGATCGGCCGGTATGCGACCAGTGCGACGTCCATCCGGCGGCAGGCGTCAAGGACGCCATCGGTCTCGGGCTTGCGGTGCAGGAGGCTGTACTGGACCTGGTTGGCCGCGAGCGGAATGTCGTAACGGGCTAGTACCTCAGCCGCTTTGCGCATTTGCGCCACGTTGCAGTTGCTGATCCCCGCGGCCCGGATCTTCCCTGCCTTGACCGCGCTTGCCATTGCCCTCATCCAGGCGCCCACAGTCAGCGGGGAGTAGGGAAAGTGCAGGTAGTAGAGGTCGAGCGAATCGCGGCCGAGTCGCTCCAGCGTCTTGTCCAACGCTGACGCGAACTGGGCCGCGGTGACTCGATGTGGGTACGGGGCGAACTTGCTCGCGAGCAGGGCCGGCCGGCCGGCCTGCCGGGCAGCCTCTCCGAGAGCGGTCTCCGATCGGCCGAAGTTGTAGATCTCCGCGGTGTCGAAGAAGCCCATCCCCGCGTCGAGTGCCGCAGCGAAGCTGTCGCTCAGGCGGGCCTGGCCCAATCCGCTGGCATCCCACCGGTTGGTCCCAACGCCGATGGCCGGCACGCTGATGCCCGAATTGCCAAGCGGCCGTGCGATTCCCAACTCGTTCATCGGCCACCAGGCTATGCGCCGGCCGGTATGCGGCGCAAGTGTCTCCGAACCCAGAAGGCGAGGATCGCGCCTGAGGCGCGCGATACGCAAGACCTTCGTCAGGCTGGTTTGCATCGCCAATCCTCGTTGTCCGGATGAGCTCCCGGTCTCGCCGGAGCGCAGACACGGCCCGCGGCTGTCGCGTCATTACGGATCCCATTCGGCGGCATCCGGGTGCGGACCCCCCGCATGATCCGGCGAAGCCACCAAGAGTCCTCTCGCTGACACGGCGACGGCGGGCATATGCGCCCTCATCGAGATGAGCCGTGGGGTCCTGGCGCGAACCACGCGCGAAACACAGGATCCCGCCGGGCTCGCATCCCCAATGCCTGTACACGGTCGGTGAAACGCTCCGAGAGGATATTCCGGGCCCTAAGGCGTCGTGGCGTCGGTTCTTCCTCGGCCGGGCGCGTGCCCGGACCGATCCGCCGCGTTGAAATCGCGTACCCCGGAATGAGCCCGGGCCTGGGAAATCAACGCTGCTCGGCTGCGCGGAGCCTCGACTTGCCGACGCCCTCCGCGTGCACATGCCGTGGGCAGCCGCGGCGACCGCTCGGACTGGGCCGGTCTACGGCTGGCGGGCTGACACGCCGCCGGTTTGCTTCCATCCCGGCTTGCGGAGTCGGTCCATCAGGAGCGGCGGGAGAATCCCGATTACGAGAATCCCCGCGAGTATCGCGACGGCGTACACGAGCGGGTTCGATTGGCCGAACTGCGACGGGGCGACGAACCCGATCACGAGCGCGGCCACGGATGACACAGCGCCAAGCAGGCACAGCAGGCCCAGCGCCGGGGCCCTGTAGCCGCGGGGGTGATCCGGTTGCGAACGGCGCAGCCTGATCGCGGCGATGAACATCAGCACGTACATGATCAGGTACACCTGGGTCGCCATGACAGCGAAGATCCAGTACGCGTGCGTGACGCTCGGTATGAAGGCATACAGCAGGGCGATCAAGGTGATCACGGCGCCCTGTGCTGCGAGAATGCGCACCTCGATGCCTTTGCCGTTGACCATCTGGAAATACGGAGGCAGAAACCCTTGTTCGCGGCCGATCCTCAGGAGCCCCTCGGACGGGCCATCCAGCCAAGCCATCATCCCGGCGAGCGCCCCGACCGCCAGCGCGATCGCGATCAGGGGCACGGCGAACGCGAGGCCGAAGTGTGTCAGTAGGCTGTTGAAGGCCTGCATCACGCCGGCCGTGAAGCTGATCTGATTTGCGGGAATCACCCACGCGATCGCCAGCGTCGGGAGGATGAAGACCGCCAGGACCAGCGCCATGGCGAGAAAGATAGACTTCGGGTAGTCGCGCCCTGGGTTCCGAAGCTCGTCGACATGCACGGCGTTGACTTCGATACCGGCGTAGGTGAAGAAGCTGTTCACCACCAGGACAATGCTGGCGAGCCCAGTCCACGCCGGCAGCAGATGATGCGCGGTCATCGGCGCGGCCGAGTGGTTCCCCTGGAGTAGATATGCGATGCCCAGCGCGACGAGGATCGCTGCCGGGATCAGCGTCCCGATCACGGTCCCTCCTGACGAGAGCTTGGCGACGAGGGCCACCCCGCGGGAGGACACGAGCACGCCGCCCCAGAACAGCACGATGATGATGACGGCGTTGTAGACGCCGTTGCCGGCCAGAGATGGATCGACGACATAGGCGAGCGTGCCGGCGACATAGGCAAGCAAGGCCGGGTAATAGAAGATCGTTTGGGCAAACTCGCACCACACCGCGAGGAGCCCCATCGGGGCGGAGATCCCCTCTCCCACCCAGTTGTAGACGCCGCCCTGCCAGCCGGAGGCCAGCTCCGCGGCGACCAGCGACACGGGCAGCAGGAACACCAACGCGGGCACGACATACAGAAAGACCGATGCGAGTCCAAGCACGGACATCGCCGGCGCCGACCCGAGGTAGCCGACCGATCCCACCGTCATCATCGCCAACGCCGTCCAGGTGATCAATCCCCGAGCCGGTGGCTGCGCTTCCCGCTGAACCGGACGCGGCCGCTGGTGATCCGCAGCAGGGCCCTTGGCGAGCGTTGCTCGTGCGTGTCGGCGCCTTCGTACCCACATGGATTACGGTCGCGGAATCGAGGCGGGGATGGGGCGGCGACGTACGACCGAATCGCCCGGTTCGTCCGTTGCCGATTCACTCTGGGGACGGTGAATCCTCGTAGGCGGGACCGTAGCGAGCAAAGCCACCAGAGCGAGGCACAGCTGCGAGCGGCACTGGCTTCCGTTCGGAGCGAAGGAAGACGACGACGCCCGAGTGACGTCAAACAGCCGACACTTCGAAGGCGCGGACTGAACGGCGTACGGTGGACCGGGTCTCATGAGAGATGGTGGTGGCGACGATTGGCCAAGCGAGAACGCACGGCAACGTTCTATACGGGTTTGCAGACCCGATCTCAAGGCGCTTGAGGTCGAGATACGGCGCCCTGCCGGAGGGGCAAACACTGGTGGCCTCGACCGCGCTTTTGTCAATTCGGTCTCCCCCGTGGCACCGCGCCGCGACCGTGTGCTCGATCAGCCGAAGCGGCGACGCGCGGCCCTCTGGTCAGGCTTGTCCCGGCGTAGCGTCTTGAACACGCCTCGGGGCGGACGCGCCCACCGTCCTGTCGCCGCCGCAGACCATCCCTTCACGGGTGATGACGGGGTCAGCGATTCGAACCCGCTCGTCGGCGACTGCCGCGTCACCGATGACGATCCGGCTCGGGGTGGCTGAACCCGTGGGCGAAGCGCTTCGAGCGCCGATATCACTCCTGCGCCAAGCCCGGCGCGTGTGCCGCGCAGGGTGAACGCCGATAGCCACGCCGACCCGTCGTCTGGAGCATCAGACATGAACAGTCCCTTCCGTCGAGCGGCGGTGATCCTCGCCGCAGTGAGCCTCGTCGGGCTGGGCTGGGGCTTGGCCTCTGCCACCACCTCGACGCCCCAATACGCACGGGCTTGCGTCACATCGAAGTCGTTGCTCGTACTCAGCAACAATGGGACGTGTCGCAAGGGCCTTCGGTCGGTGAACGTCCCCCTCTCGACCGCGATCGGCCCAGGCGGGCCGCAGGGTGTACAGGGCATCCAAGGCCCTGCCGGCGGATTGCAGGGCTTTGCACGCGTCGTGTCGGCGCTGAACACGATTGCAGGCGGCTCCCTAGGCTCGACAATCGCGACATGCCCCGGCACGACTCAAGCCATTGGCGCCGGTGAGGTCGCCGATGGCGGCAACGGGACCGACGCGGCCGCGTCGTATCCGATGTCGACCTCGCGATGGCTTGTGACCGTTTGCAACAACACCGGTGGCGCGGAGGACGTCTGGTCGTACGCGACCTGCGCGAACGTCTCCGGATAACTGCGAGTGCGCAGGATCGGACCTGCGGGGCGGACCTACTCGACGGCTCCGGGAACGAAGATCCCGGAGCGCCGCCTTGGCGACCATCTCCGCGGTGTCGGATCCCTCCAAGGGGCGGCGGGCTCGGGTACGTCGTGGCCACGCTGCCCTTGGGTGCACACCGACGATCTACACTCGACGGTGTGACGAGCGACTCGGCGAGTGGTCTCATCGCGCGGCTAACAGCAGCAGTAGAACGCGCTGAGGCCGACGCCCGCGTCGATCTGGCCGACACTGATGCCATCTTTGCGGAACTGCGGGCGTATTTCCGGTCGTGCGCCCCGGCAATGCGCACCGCGATCGCATCACAAGCGACGCCGCTCAGGGCTCGCCGGGACGCATTGGCCGAACGTCGTGAACCGACGATCAGCAATTCAGCGGCCACGCAGCAGAACCGGCCGGAGCTGCGTGCGTCCCCCGCGCGTCCGACCGGCGAGGTGCTTGCCCAACTCGGGGTCGCCGACCTGCGCCCTGGCCAACGTGATGTGATCGACGCCGCTATGAGTGGGCGTGATGCCCTGGTGGTAATGGCGACCGGGTCCGGGAAGTCCCTGTGCTACCAGGTGCCAGCGCTGGCACTCGGTGGCCTGACGGTGGTCGTGAGCCCACTCATCGCGCTCATCCGCGATCAGTACGAGCGCATGATCGACGCCGGCGCACCGGTACGCATGCTGAGCTCCAACCAGACGGCTGAGGAATCAGGGCGTGCCCTCGCAGCAGTCGCCCAAGGACAGGTGCGGGTCGTGTTCTGCGCCCCTGAGCGGTTCACACAGCACTCGTTCCTGCAGGCGATCGCGGGGAATCGTATCGACCTCTTTGTCGTGGATGAGGCGCACTGCCTCGTTGAGTGGGGCGACAACTTCCGGCCCGAATACGCACGACTGGCCGAGTGGCGCGATGAGATCGGTGCCCGCACGACATTGGCGCTCACCGCGACGGCGACCCCGAAGGTCGGCGCGGAGATCGCTCGCCGATTGCGACTGCGCGATCCCCTCGTGCTCAGCACGGGCTTCGATCGCCCCAACATCAGTTTCGACGTGATTGCGCTCGGCGGCCGTGGTGCCGTCGCCCGCAAGTGGGAACAGTTGCTGCAGGTCCTGGGCGGCGCCGGCGCCGTTCCCGCGATCATCTACTGCGGGACACGCAAGGAAACGAGCGAACTCGCTGACGGACTCGTTGAACGCGGCCTGCGAGCCGCGTCGTATCACGCCAAGCTGACGCCCGACGAGCGCACTGCGGCTCAGGACGCGTTCATGGCCGGCGCAATTGACGTGATGTGCGCGACCAACGCATTTGGCATGGGCGTGGACAAGGCAGATGTGCGAACGGTCGTGCATTGGTCGCTACCACGCTCCCTCGAGGGGTATTACCAAGAGGCTGGCCGCGGAGGCCGTGATGGAAAGCCCGCGCGTGCGGTGCTCTTGGCGATGAACGCCGACCGAGGCAGGCTCATCTACTTCAACAAACAGACGCTCGACATCACCGAGGTCGACCGGCTCCTGCGGCGATTGCGGTCGCAGGCGGATGCACGGGGTCGCTTGGAGATCAGCCTGGAGGACGTTGGCAGCTCAGACGGCAGTCGCCTCGCCCTCGCGGCCGCACAACGCGTCGGGGCGATTGACCTTCCGCCGTGGGTGGGTGGGTTCAGTGAGATCACGGTGCGCGAGTCGCAGTTGTCACCACGCCAGCGCGATGAGGTCGATGGCATCCTCCGGGCTGCCCGCGACCGGAACTGGAACCAGTACCGAGACATCGTGGGATTCATCGATGAGACGGGGTGCCGGCGGGCCGCGATCATGCGTCACTTCGGAGACCGCGGGGAACTCCGTGCTCCGCTGGGTCGGTGCTGCGACCGATGCGACCCCTTGCCGGACCCCCCGACGAGCACAGGGCTGCCGCACGGGACCTCGGCACGGGCCACGCGCCCGTCGCCCGCCGCTCGCGAGCCTAACGAGCTCGATGAGCGGCAATTGTGGGTCTTTCAGGGACTCCGTGCCTGGCGGCGCGGGCGTACCGACGGGAAGCCGGCCTATACCGTCTGTGGGGATGCCAGCCTCGTCGAGATCGCCCGGAACACGCCGCGCGATCGTGACGAACTACGGGCGATACGGGGTATTGGCCCGGGGTTCATGACCAACCACGCCGATGACCTGCTCCGGACCCTTGCTGGCCTGGACACCGGACCGTCGAGCTAGAACGCGGAGGAAGCCGCGTCGGTCGGGTCCGGCACCTTCCCAGTGCGAGGTCCACAATGATTGCCATGTGGTCACGAGTGACTGCCCGCGTACTCAGACAGGAGGTAGCACGCTGATGACAGCGCACAGGATCGCCACGCAGGAGGAGTGGCAGGCGGAGCGCGACGAGTTGCTGAAGGAGGAGAAGGAGCTCACCCGCCGCGGCGACGAACTGGCCCGGAGACGGCGCGGGCTGCCGTGGGTCCCGGTCGAGACTGACTACCGGTTCGAGACCGAGCACGGCACGAAGACCCTTGCCGATCTCTTCGACGGCCGCTCCCAGTTGCTCGTCTACCACTTCATGTTCGGCCCGGCCTGGACGGCAGGCTGCCCGGTCTGTTCGTCGATCGCGGACACGCTCGATCCCCAGGTCGCGCACCTGAACGCCAGGGACACCACCCTGCTGCTTGCCTCGCGCGCGCCGCTCGAGAAGCTCCTCGCCTACAGGCAGCGGATGGGCTGGCGCATCGACTGGGTCTCGAGCGGCGGCAGCGACTTCAACCGTGATCTCGGCTTCCTGTACACCGAGGAGGAGCTGAAGCCGTTCCTGGCGGGCGAGATCCCGCCGACCGTCGAGCAAAACGCGCGCATGTGCGGGACGGACGTCGTGGGGTACGTCTCCGAGGGACCGGGTCTGAGCGTGTACGCGCGCTCGGACGGGAACGTCTTCCGGACCTATGTCACGACCGCCCGTGGCCTCGAGCCCGCAATGGCCTACTACGGCCTGCTCGACCGGACGGCGAAGGGCCGCGACGAGAGTGGCTCGGAACCGTCGTGGATCCGTCGCCACGACGAGTACGAGTAGACCGCGAACGAACCGCGCGCCGTCCGCTGCGACGCCCGGACCGATCAGCAGTGAGAACCGCGAGCGTGCTCGGCACGTCTGGGGTGGGCGGGTCGCGGAGAGGTGCCACCGATCTCCGAGCAACCGGCCAGAACGATCGCGCCCGACCCGTTCACCAGGGGTGAAAAGGGGGTACGGGTCCAGCGGACCCCGAGGTCCTCACGCCGCGCCTCGGCCTGGGCCGGCCTGAGTGCGGGACGCCGGCACACCGACGACCTGGTCCCAAACCTCATCCGGGAACACCAGGTGTCCAACCCCGCGCGCGTCAACGGTCGGCTGGCGGCGACACGCACTGCCATCGACGATGCGGCGCCGAGACGGCAGACGCCGCACGGTGGAGTGCAACTCCCAACACCAGCGATACGCATCAGATGGCGCGGGCGCCTTGTGCGTATCAGCACAACTTCTCGCAACGAGCGTGATCTCGCAGCCGATTGTGCGCTCTCGCTACAAGGTCGGCCGTTGACGGCTGGGTACCCGTTGAGGTCAAGTACCTCCACGGCGCAACATTTCGGCTGACCGCAGTGTACCGGCACGGAGCCGGCTGAGCGTGGTCGCGGATCTACGCCGGATTGCAGTGGCCGCGGCCTCGCATCGTTGGTCCGCGTTCGTCGACGCGCCTCGCTCGGCGACCCCCGCGAGACCGCAGGCATCAACGCACCCCACGACTGGAGACGACATGCGACGCGACGTCGAGTTCGATGCCGAAGGGGTCACCCTTCGCGGCTGGCACTACCTGCCCTCCAGGAGCAAGAAGAAGTGCCCGACGATCGTCATGGCCCACGGCTTCTCGGCCACCAAGGAGATGTACCTCGACCGATTCGCCGAGGCCTTCGCCGACGCCGGCTTCGGTGCGCTGGTCTTCGACAACCGCAACTTCGGCGCCAGCGACGGCGAGCCCCGCCAAGAGATCGACCCGTGGGAGCAGGTCCGTGACTACCGCCACGCGATCACCTACGCCCAGACCCTCAAGGAAGTCGATGCGGACCGGATCGGCATCTGGGGTTCCAGCTACTCCGGCGGGCACGTGATCGTTGTTGGCGCAATCGACCGCCGGGTCAAATGCGTCGTCGGGCAGGTGCCGCTGGTCAGCGGCCACCGTAACGCGCGACGCATCGTCCGCTCCGATTTTGTCGATGCCGTCGGCGCGATGTTCGACGAGGATCGTGCCAACCGCTACGCCGGAAAGCCACCGGCGATGATCCCCGTCGTCGACGCGGATCCGATGGCGCCCTCGGCACTCCCGACCCCGGACTCATGGGCATGGTTCAGCGAGACCGGCAAGACCCGGGCCCCATCCTGGAAGAACGAGGTCACGCTCCGCAGCGTCGAGATGTTTTGGGAGTACGAGCCGGGCGCGTATCTGCCCTACGTCTCGCCGACGCCGTTCTGCATGATCGTCGCCCGCGGCGACTGGCTGACCGTCTGCGATCTCGCCATCGAAGCCTACGAGAGCGCCCGCGAGCCGAAGAAACTCGTGATCCTCCCCGGCGCGCACTTTGATGCCTACGTCGCGGGATTCGACGGCGCGTCGGGGGCGGCGACCGACTGGTTTGTCCAGCACCTGATGCCCTGATGGCCACCACCGGGGGTGCCGGCGTCGCCCCCCGGACACCATGAGTGACGACCGGTGCGACTCGGCGCACCCGTACACGGAGACCGCATATGGATACGCAGGACGTCCTCGATCATCACCTCGCGGCGTTCGGTGCCGGCGATGCAGATGAAATCGCCAAGGATTACACCGATGAGTCGGTGCTGATCAACCAGCAGGGCGTCGTCGTCGGTCGGGATGCGATTCGCGACACGTTCGCCGGCATATTTGCCGGACCATTCGCCCCGGGCACCTACGAGTTCACGATGGACCTGACCGCGGTGGAAGGCGAGACGGCATACATCGTCTGGCATGCGCGCTGCGCGCAGGTCGATATCGTCTTGGGCTCAGACACGTTTATCGTCCGCGACGGGAAGATCGCCGTGCAGACGTACGCTCTTAAGATCGAGGAACGCTGATCCCGGCGGTGCGCGCCGGTAGCCTCGAGGCCGTCGCGTGTGCGCCGTGCCGGGAACAACCCGAAGGGTCCGGCTCCGCGCAAGGCGGAACCGCCCGACATCCCCGTGGCGTCTCTCTGGCTGACGCACCGCGGCCCCGCGGGTCTCGTGCAACATAGTCGTGTTGCGTGGCGGTAGCGGTGCCGTCGTCCCCCGGTTGCTGGACCCATTCACCGGATGCGATCAGGTCGTTTGCCGTTCACAGGTGGCAACGGGGTGGCAACACACCACCCTGCACCAACCGCAAAACGTTAAGGGGCGAAACGGCCGGAATTGGCTTGACCTGGGCGCTCAGCGGCATGCACCGCAACCAGCCACAAACGCCGCGGCGTCCTCGTAATGAAGGGGTCACCGGTTCGAATCCGCTCGTCGGCTTCATCAACAACCCGCTTAGGAGCTCGGACGACGTCCGAGGTGGCCGCCTCTCGACCGCTGAACCCAGTGCACGGAGCCCGTCCGCGACGGAGCTGCCGATGGCCGCCGCGGGATCCGGGCGGGATCGTCGAGATCGAGCTGTCGGAGAGGTGCGCGTGCTGCCCGCACGGCTGCGGCGGCATCGCTACGCTCGGCGCAGGCAGCTTGGCGATCGGCTGGTCGGCAAGCCGGATCCTGAATTCGGCTGTACACTCGGCATCGGCTGGGAGCACGCCGCCCGAGGAGCTGGGGTCTGGCTCAGGGGATGACCGCCTGGCGGCGCTTGTCACGGCCTCTGGCAGCAGGCCGCGGCGTGGCAGCGGCTGCACCAGCTCCTATGGCGCGCCGTCACAGCTCCGCGTCAGGATCGACTGGGTTCGCGCGCGATCGACGATGCCGCCTACATCCAGGCGTAGCGGGCCATCTCGCACGACTGGAGCCCGGTCGACGGCAGGCCGGGCCGGCGCCAATCACCGCGTGATCAACCGACGCGTCAGGAGGCTGGTCCGGCGGTCGGCGACGGCCGTCAACCGCAACGACTTCACTCCAGCTGATTCCGCTCAAATCGAGGCGATCCCACATGTCAAGGGAGCCCGCGGCAGGCCCCGTCGGACGCGACCCGAGCGCCTCGTCGCCGACCGCGGATGTGACCACGACAAGTACCCGACGTCTGGCTGCGCGCCGCGCGGCATCGCGCACCGGATCGGACGCGGCGGGACCGTGGCACGGGTGGGACTCGGCCGCGACCGCTGGGTCGTCGAGCGCACGATCAGCCGACGTGCGCGACAAGCGCCGGTTGCTGGTCATTGCGGCCGACCGCTCACAGGCCACCCACGACGCGCTGCTAGCGCTGGCAGCGTGCGTGATTGGCCGCAGCTCCCGCGACCGGGCATCGTTGCGCTAGGCACGGGTTCTTAGAGTGCTCTGGTACGGTGGTAGGCAACCGCACTCTCGGCGTGGCGAAAGCCGCTCGTACGTACTGGGTCTCGGAGTCCGCTTGAGCGACCCGCGGATGACGACGACGACGGACGCCGATGGGCGCCGCGGCGGTCACGAGCAGCGGTGGCAGGATGCTCGCGGATGCGGTGCTCGCGGATGAGGTCAACCGGACCGGCGCAGCTGCGCAACGGCGGCTTGTATCTGCGCGGGCTGATCGAGCAGGGTGTGCGCAGTCGCTGGAGCCGATGGTCGCGCGGCGGGGTAGCGACGCTGATCACGACGAGCTCGCAGCAGCTTGCTGCGGTCAGCCGCATGGGACCGGACGGCTCGAGGCAAAGCGGTCGCCGACGGCGTGGCCGGCGAGATTGACGTCCAGGTCGTGGGTGCTCGATGACACCGGGTTCCCCAAGGACGGCACGCGCCGCCGGGCGGTCAGGCGCCAGTACTCGGGTGCCCGGGCACGATCGGCAACTGCCAGATCGGGGTGTCGCTGCACGCGGTCGGCGCCAGGGGAACCGTCCCGTGGGAACGGCGCTGTATCTGCCCGAGGAGTGGTGCGCCGATCACGAGCGACGCCGCCAGGCAAAGCATCCCGCCGCAGGTCGACGTGTCACACCGAGCCCGAGCTGGGCGCCCATCTCATCGAGCGCGCCGGCAGCTGGGACATCCCCCAGTGCTGCCGATCCTTGGCGACAGCGCCAACGGCGACGATCACCGCGGCCGCGCGAGCGCCTAGGTACCGTCGGTACTCCAGGACCTGTGCTTGCGACCTCCGGCAGACCACGGTGTCGCCGTCGGCCAGCGAGACGAACGTCATCGTCGACCCGAGGGCACGAGACCGAGCGCGGGCGACGACCAAGCCGCGCGCGCCCGGAGCCGCAGACCGCGATCGATCGCAGGCGGTGGTGGCCGAGTTGGGCGACAAGCGACGTCGTGGATGTGACAGGCTCCGTGACGGGCCGGATGGTCACCACGGTGACCTCGCGATTTGACGTTCATGCGCGTGTGGGCCGGGAACCGCTTCTGGCGGGCGAGTCCCCTGGGCGCCGACCGCAGGAATGGCTGATCGCCGAATGGCCAGAGGGCGCCGCACAACCCACCGACTACTGGATCGCCAGACCTGCCGCCGATACCCCGCCCGAGCGTCTGGCCCGCTGGCGCGGCTGCGCTGGAAGATCGAGCTCGGATTACAAGCACGCTCAAGGGTGAGCTCGGGCTGGTACCACCACGAAGGACGCTCGTGGCTGTGGAACAACACCACGTACCGCTCTGGACCGCCGCCCATGAGGTTTCTCGACCCTGGAGCGGCAGCATCCCAAATCCCCGGCATGCGGCCTGACACTGCCCGCAGGACGGTGCTGCTGTTGCAGCCGATGCTTCAAGTGCTGGACCGGCCGCTGCCAGACCTGTCGGCGACCCATCGTAACTCGAAGCGACTCACCGCTGCGACTCGGCACGACGGATGAGTAACTCGACCAACCAAAGCACTATTAGGCGGGGTTTTTTTGGGTGACGAGTTGACGAGAATCGCCCCGAGATGTCTCTCGAGACCACCCGGTGACAACCCTCCTGGTCCGGTGGGGTGGCGAGAAACTGGCGCGGGCGCCCTACTCCAACGCAGGGCGTGCCGCGATTGCTATGACGACCTCAGCGGGGAGGGAAATGCCGGCAGGATCTGGTTGCGCCAGGCTACGAACGTGGGCAGCCAGGGCGTCCCGGACCTCGGCCTGGGCATCAGCAGAGAGCCGGCTGTTGTAAAGGCCGGCAAGCGGACCCCCCTGAACGGCCGCCGCAACCGCTTCATCGGGCGATGCGTAGCGCATCACTCCGTTGATCGTTTGCGTGGTGATCTGCTCGAGTCCGGCCTCGGAGAACATGCGGGGAAGGACACCGGGGAGCCCGTAGAAGAACATCATCGGGCAGACGGACGAGTAGTACTCGGCGCGGCTCTCGATCAACTCGATCACGGGCACCCACCACACTTCCGGTGCCCGCCCCCACACCACCTGGAGCATCCGTCCACCGGGGCGAAGGACCCGTGCCATGTGCCCGAGTGCCGCGCGGGCGTCGTAGCAGTACATCAAGCCGAAGCTGCACGTCAGCGCGTCGAACGCGGCATCAGGAAGCGAGAGCCGCTCCGCGTCATCAACCATGAAGTCAACACGTGCACGACGTCCAAACTTCTCGGTGGCGCGCTCGATCATCGCGGCCGCGAAATCGACCCCCAGGGCCTGGCCGTCTCCCAGGCGTTCGGCGAGGGCGACCGTCGTCAGCCCCGGGCCGCAGGCCACGTCGATCCCACGTCCACCTGGTGTCGGACCCAGTAGGTCCAGACCGCGCGCTGTGAAGTCCGCAGTGCGCTCTGCCCACATTTCGTCGTAAGCGATGGCAACGCGCCCCCATGCGTTACGAAGACCAGCCTTCTCGGGCTGTTCGGCCAACCGTCCCCCGCTCAGGTCCGAGCGCGCTGAAGGAACCGACCGTCCCGAGCGCTGGCAGGGCCCTCGACGACCCCCCCTGCGTCGCACGCACCATCCGGACCGCTTCGCTCGACGCAGACGCCGGTCGCGACACAGCACATGCGTTGCATCCCTTGATGCGTTGGCACGGCCGAGAGCTGCGCAGATCTCCGGGGATCGAGATCGAGCACCCCGAACCAAGGCACATCATCCGGGGTGGGTCGGTCCTGGATCCGGTACGCCCGAAGCAAGCGCATGGGCGGGCCCGCGCCCTCCCACACAACCCGACGCCGCTCGGAGGGTCCGGGTTGCGACCACCGTTCGGTCGTTCGGCACATTACGGACGCCTCCAGTACCGCAAGTCCGCTGAGTATAGCCCCGCGGGCGCGGATCGGAGACCACCCCGCCAGACTTGTCCTTGCGGGCTTGGCGCGCTTTCTCAGCTGGGCCCCGCGGCACCCGCCCGCCGACGAGCCCTCCTTCGGTGCCGCGTCCATGAGATTCCGAAGGTCAGGCGCAGTCCCAGCTGGCAACAGGGTGGCAACACACCACCCGAGACCAACCGCAAGACGTTAGGGGACGAAACGGCCGAAATTGGCTTGTCCTGGTCGGTCAGCGCAACGGACCGCAACCAGCCACGAACACCGCGGCGTCCTCGTAATGAAGGGTCCGCGGTTCAAGTCCGCGCGTCGGACTGAGAACAGCAGCGCCAAGACGGCAGTTGAGGGCCGGCGGCGCTGACCAGCACCGGGTCCACGCTGGCGACGCGCTCAGCGCTGACACGAGGCTTCCGATACACATTGTCGGGCGTCGATTCCAGGGCCGGCCTCGCCACCGACCGGCCGCCGGCCAGCCACGATCGTGAACCTCCGCGACGCGGCTACCGGCCGTGCGGACCACCGGATGGCTGGTCCATGATTGCTCCAGACCGTCGGGCGGACGCTACTCGGCGTGCCCGAACGCCCTGATCTCCTCGGCCTCCTCTGCGCTCAGCTCGCGCGGCTCCTCACCCCGCTCGATCTTCTCACTCTGGACGCGATGACGTATCTCCTCGACGATCTCCGGGTTGGCAAGGGTGGTGGTGTCCCCGACGTCGGTGAAGTTCGAAATCCCCGCGATCACTCGACGCATGATCTTTCCCGATCGGGTCTTGGGCATGTCCGGGACGATCCAGACGCTCTTCGGTCGCGCGATCTTGCCGATCTCGCGCTCGATGGCTTTGATCACCTTGGTCTCGATCTCCTCGCTGGGGGCGAGGCCTGGCTTCAGCGAGACGTACATTTCCACGGCCTTCCCGCGCAACTCGTCCAGAACCGGAACCGCGGCCGCCTCGGAGATCTCGTCCACGGTGAGGGCCGCAGATTCCAGCTCCTTGGTGCCGAGCCGGTGCCCGGCGACGTTGATCACATCGTCGATCCGACCAAGTATGCGGAAGTACCCGTCGGCCGCCTGGAGCGCCCCGTCGCCGGCCAAGTACGGCCAATCGCGCCAGTCCGTACTGTCCTTGTCGGCACAGTACTTCTCGTAGTAGGTCTGTACGAACCGTTCGGGCTGGCCCCAGATGGTCTGAAAGATCCCGGGCCACGGATTGCGGATGCAGATGTTGCCGGCCCTGCCGCTCCCGATCGGCACTTCCTGTCGCTCTTCGTCGTAGATCACCGGGTAGATGCCGAGGACCGCCGGTCCGCAGCTCCCGGGCTTCATTGGATGCAGGGCGGGCAGGGTGCTTCCGAGAAAGCCGCCGTTCTCGGTCTGCCACCAGGTGTCGACGATGACAGCTTCCCCCTTGCCGACGACGTCGTGATACCAGCGCCAGACCTCCGGCTCGATCGGCTCACCCACGGTCGTCATGTGCTTGAAGTGGTAGTCGTACTTCGCGGGCTCGTCGGGGCCGAGCTTGCGCAGCATCCGAATCGTGGTGGGCGCAGTGTGGAAGATGTTCACCCCCAGGCGCTGCGCGATCCGCCAGAGTCGTCCGGGATCCGGGTAGGTCGGCACCCCCTCGTACATGACGCTCGTCGTCCCGAGCGACAACGGGCCATAGACGATGTAGGAGTGTCCCGTGATCCACCCGATATCCGCGGCACACCAGTAGGTGTCCTCTGGATGGATGTCCTGGTAGTACTTGGACGTGCCCGTGACATAGGCGAGATAACCGCCCGTCGAGTGCTGGCACCCCTTCGGTCGCCCGGTCGTCCCGCTCGTGTACATCAGGAACAGGGGCGCTTCGGCGGGCATCGACACGGGCTCGACCACAGCGCCGAGGTGCTCGCTGATGACCTCGTCGACGAAGAAATCGCGGCCGTCGACCATCGGGCTCTCCGACAGGTACCGCCCTGGGTGGCGCCGCCAAACCAGCACCTTGTCGACCTCTTGGCCAAGCTTGCGGGCCGCCTCCAGCGCCTCGTCGGCCTTGACCTTGTGGTCCACCAGGTCGCCGCTGCGGTAGTAGCCGTCCACGGTCACGAGGATGCGACTCCCGGAGTCGGCGATGCGGTCCCCGCAGGCCGCACCGGAGAACCCCCCGAATACCTCGGAGTGGACGATGCCGAGCCGCGCGCAGGCGAGCATGGCCACCGGCAATTCGGGGATCATCGGCAGGTGGAAGGTGACCCGGTCGCCGGTCTTGAGCCCGCAGAACCTCCGCAGCAAGGATGCGAACTCGTTTACCCGCCGATACAGCTCCTGGTAGGTGATCGTTGCGGTTGCTTCCGCCTCGGGCTCAGGGACCCAGATGATCGCCGCCTTGTTGCGCGCGCTCCGAAGGTGGCGGTCGACGCAGTTGAAGCTCGCGTTCAGACGACCACCCACGAACCACTTCCAGAAGGGTGGACTGCTCGTGTCAAGCGTCGTGTGCCAATAGGCATCCCAGCTCAGCAGGTCGGCATACTCCTTGAAACAATCGGGAAATCGCTCTTCCTTAAACCTCTCGAAGATGTGAGGATCAGCCGCGTTCGCCTGACCGATGAATGCTGGGCGAGGAAAGTAATAACCCTCCTCGCGCCAGTGGACCGCAATCTGGGCCTCGGATACCTCGGCGGGCTCGGTCGCCCCCAATGGACGCTCAGTCGCCATCGTCTCCCTCCCGTTTCAACGACACCGACGCGTGATGGTCGGTGGTCTTGTCGATCGTGGCTTGCTCCCAACGCAATGCGGGGCGCAGAGGCAGACCTGGGTGCACCGTCGATGACAGACATGCGCGGCCGGCCGTCTCCCGTCCTTTGTGTCATGGGGTCTTAGGCGCAACCCGTGATTTCCCATTCGCTCGAACACGTCAGCGCGGCGCTAACGGGACTGTCGGCAGTATCGACTTCTTGTATGTCGTGTTCAGCACACCGGCGAACGAGGCATACCACGCCGCGGCAGCGGTCGCGATCCCGACATATCCACCCCACTTGGTGAAATTCATGTCTGATTGAAACACACCGATCGTGAGTAGCACGAATGTGACCGCCGGCAGCACGAACACAAGCAGTACTGCGCCAGTCACTCGAAGCGAGGCCACGGTCACGTACGCGGTGAAGATCGTACAGCCCAACACAAACACGCCGACGGCGACCTGCACGTCGGTTGATGTAACGCCCGGCAACACGAATTTGATGAAGACGTAATAGGAGATCCAGAAGGCGCCGTACGAGGAGAACGCCGGCGCGCCAACGGTGTTCTTCCGGACGAACTCCCACATTCCGGCCAAGAACTGGGGCCCACCTCCATAGACCAATGCCAGCGCACGAGCAGCGCTTGCTCCTGGGCCCCAGACATTGGCGTTCCCAACGCTGCGTGCGAACGTCGTCATGGCGAATCCGGCCAGTCCTAGTACCGCCGGATCCGCAACGTGGTGGACCGCTGCCGCAATCCTGGTATCGCCCTGTGGTGCTTCCTGCGCTTCTCGGGGATGCGTTGCCAGTATGTCGCCCACTTGCAATCCCTAATTAGTGTCATGCGTCTCGTAGTACCCGCCCAGATCGTCGGCTAACCCCCAGAATCTGCATGCGGGTCGCGTCGACCAACGAGGCAGACGATGGCAACGCCTGGGACGATGGGCCACGCCCAAGGGCCGTGCGATCTCCTGGGAGCGCCGCCTACAGGACATGGGACATCTCCGCACCGATGACCGCATCATCGGCGTTCAGATGGTCCGGTTGGCAGGGATGACGAAGCGCTACCGAGGTATTTTCGTCGTCCATGGCGACCATCGGACCCATCATCGTCCCCTTTGATGAGCAGGACCGGCACAAACCGTCTGCGCAGCCTCTGTCACAAGGCGCGATCTGACGAGTGCTGCGGTAACGGTGAGCGTTTGCCGGCGGCGCCGCGTTCGACTCGGCCGGGCGGGGCTTCCCCCGCGCCGGCCTCGACGACCCGTTCCCCTGCGACTGGTGCCGAGCGGGCGGCATGGTGATATTCGTCGCCTACGACGGGTTCGACCTCATCGCCAACGCCGCTGAGCACGTGCGCGATCCCTGAGCCTGGATCACGTGCGCAGCGCGGATTCCCACGTCCTCGCCGAGGCCGCCCGCCGGGGCTCGGGGGGTGGATTCGTCCCGGTGGCGATTGCGGCACCGCTCTCCACAAGGTCGGCCATCAACGCGACCCTCTATGGCACTGCCCGACCGTCCTGGTCCATCGCAAGATCCGGAGGGCTTGCGGACTGGCCCCCGGCCGCGCCCGAATGGACCCCGTCACCGGGCGTGAATGGGCCCTGGATCGAGCAGTTGGCACCCTGGAGTCGATAGATCGAGCCGTTAGCTCGCCCGGTGGCGGGGGTCAACAAGCGACCGAGGCGTTCGCGGCGAGTCGAGGCGACGTCGGCCGCGCGAGACCGACCAGCCTCCCTACCCCACAGTTGCCAGCGTTCCTTGGCGTGCCCTATGTCGAGTGTCGTCCCGGGATCCGCTCACGACCATGGTCGTCGCGATCCGACAGCCACGCGCGCTCGACGCAACGGCCGGGTGCGCCTCGACAGCTCTTGAGCTCGCTAGCATCACCTCGGACCTCACGGGTTCGATTCAAAGCTCCCCGCCCTCCCGCGGGACGAACAAGGCAGGATCGCCACGCCACCCACTCGACTCCAGGAAGTGCGGGTCCAAGCGTTCGATGTTGCGCGACTGGCACCCCTTGTCGGCGCCGACCGGCTGTCCTCGCTCAAACAAGTCGCCGAGGGTGCCCGGGCTGCTCTGGCCGGGCGTTCGTTCATCCACGTCAACTCGACCGCGGCCGGGGGAGGGGTCGCAGAGATGCTCGTGCCGCTCCTGGCCTACAAACGCGGGCTGGGAATTGACGCCCGATGGCTTGTGATTCAGGGCGACCGGACCTTCTTCGAGATCACCAAGCGAATCCACAACGGGATCCACGGGGCCCCCGGCGACGGTGGCCCGCTTGGAGCGCAGGAGCATCGGCACTATGAGCGGGTGCTGCGCGAGAACGCGAGCGAGCTCCTGACGCTCGTGCGTGCCGGAGACGTCGTGGTGCTCCACGACCCCCAGCCCGCGGGCCTTGCGGGCGTGCTCGCCGATGCAGGTGCACACGTCATCTGGCGCTGTCATATCGGGTGCGATGCCCCGAATGGGTGGACCCGTCGCGCCTGGGGCTTCCTCCGCACCTACCTCGACGGGGTTGAGAGCTACGTCGTCTCGCGCGCCTCATTCGCACCTCCGTGGATGGACCCGGCACGGGTCTCCGTCATCCCGCCGTCGATCGACGCGTTCTCGGCCAAGAACCAGCCGATGTCACGCCGGACCGTGCTCATGGCGTTGGGGTATGTGGGACTCCTCGGAGGTGGCGGGAGGGCGCCGGATCTGCCCTTTACCCGCCATGACGGGTCGCCGGGTCGCATCAACCGACACGCAGACATCCTGCAGACAGGCCCTCCGCCACCGCCGGAGGCCCCGCTGGTGGTCCAGGTGTCGCGCTGGGATCGCTTGAAGGACATGGCAGGCGTGATGACCGGATTTGCCGACAACGTTGATCCTGGGCTTGGAGCGCACTTGGTGCTGGCCGGACCCGCGATCACCGGCGTGGCCGATGATCCCGAGGCGAGCGAGGTCCTCAACGAGTGCATCGTCCAATGGCGCCAGCTGACCCACTCCGAGCGCACCAGAGTCCACTTGGCGTGCTTGCCGGTGGCCGATCAGGATGAGAACGGCGCAATCGTCAATGCGCTCCAGCGGCACGCACGCGTGGTCGTGCAGAAGAGCCTTGCGGAGGGGTTCGGCCTCACGGTCACCGAGGCGATGTGGAAGGGCCGGCCGATCGTCGCAAGCGCCGTTGGGGGGATCGTCGATCAGATCCGCCATCGGGAACACGGGCTCTTGGTTGATGACCCGACCGACCTCGCCGCATTCGGAGACGCGGTCGCCTCGCTGCTTCGGGATCCATCCGAGGCCGAGCGGCTGGGGCGCAACGCCCGGGGGCGCGCCATCAGCCAGTACCTCGGCGACCGGCACCTGGCGCAGTACGGGCAGTTGTTGGCGGGGCTGCACGTACCCTGAGGGCAGTGCTGCCGTCACGCCCCCCCGGCTGCCATCGCTGCGCGAGGCTCCCGCAACGTTGAACACGCGGCTACACCACTGATGCCGATGACGGTTGCCGACGCTGCCATGACCTCGTCACCATGCGGACCGGGCCCGGGCATCTCTTGGTCGTGCGGAGCGACCTCGTGGAGCCCGTCGTCCTTGGACCACAACTCGGCGGTGGACGCGCACCTTCAGTCGCCCGTCCGACAGTTCGTGGCGATGGTTCACCTCGGTCAGCAGCCATACGTCGCAGTCCTGGCCCGCGAGCACCGCCGTCTGGGCAGGCCCGCGCCGTCCCTCCATGTTCCCTGTGCCGATCCGCAGCGTGGGCATCCGTCCAGAACCACCTGCCCTGACGTCAGCTAGTGCCACAACTATGGCTGGCCGCAGGCCAGACCCGTCACCGGGCGTGATGAGGTCATCGGTCTGGTGCTGCCGATAAGGATTCGGCGGACGTCGTCCGCGCCGACTGCGACACCACAGCCGAAGCGCCGGTGCCTCACGCGCGATCACCAACGCGCCGCGTGCCATGGCGCCGCTACGGGCTCACCCCCGATCCGGCACGACTTCGCCTGTCGGTAGCATCGCCCGCATGTCTTCTCCCACGCTGTTCATCGTCGGAACCGCCGAGCGCGAGGTGATGCCGGATCGCTTTGTCATCAGCGTCGCGATCACGTCCATTCTCTGTGACACCCCGCAGCGTGCCTCGCTGAGTGCGCGGATGCACGTGCGCGCATGCGCGACGATCTCTCCGCCGCACTTCCGGACATCACGATCCGCGATGCCACGATCACCACGCGCGAGGAGACCAAGCGAGTCAAGATCACAACGCCGCGCGACTCGAGTGAGTCGGTGCCGCAACCCGGTGCGCGCGGCTCACACGCCGAGTGCGAGCGGATGGGAGACCGAGTACCGGTACGAGACCCTCGGCTACCGCGGGTACTGCACCGTGACCATCTACGCGGATGCCGCGCGGGCGGCCGCGGTCCTCGCACAGGCCGCCATGCACCCTGACGCGTACCAGACGCGCCACACGTTCGAAATCTCACGCGAGCTCGAACGCAGCACCAAACACGAACTCGAGGTAGCCGCGATCCACGATGCCCTGGCACGTGCGAGCGACCTTGCGGCAGCCGCCGGACATACAGTCACGGGGCTGATGTCGATCGGCGAAATCGCACCGGCATCGATCGCGAGCTCCCAGGATGACGATGGCGTAGCCTACTCGGCCATGTCTACGCCCGCGTTGGATGCAAGGGATGTCGAGGAGGCGCTCACGGAACTGCGGCCCGAGCCCCGACTACTCTCAGCGACCTCGCCGGTCCGCGTCACGATCGGGCCCGCGTACGAGGATGCCGAATGCCTAGCGGCGCCGCGAACTCGTGCCAAGACCGGGTACCGGCGGCCTGTCCCCTTCGGTCTACGCTTGATGCATATCGATTGAGGCAGACGATCGGCCCGTGCCAACACCGGGTGGAGACGACCTGATGCACGCCGGCGACGCAGAGTCGTGGTCGATGCGCGAGTTGCTCGGCTTCGACCTCGAGACCACTCACACCGACCCGCACACGGCGCGGCCGGTGTCGTTTGCCTTCGTGCGAACGACGGCCGATGAGGTGATCTCGGCCAAACGGCAGCTCGTGAACCCCGGCATCCGGATCCCCGGAGGGGCCAGCGCGGTCCACGGGATCACGAATCGGATCATCAGGGAGCAAGGAGGCTGGCCACTGGCCGACGCGGTCACCGAGATCCGCTCGACACTGCTGAAGAGCGCAGCGGATGGGGTGCCGGTCGTCGGGATGAACATCGCCTATGACCTGACGATCGTGGACACGCTCGCGCGCCAACTCGATGGAACTGGGCTCGTCGAGTCCGGCTGGGATGGCCCGGTCGTCGACGTGCTGGTGATCGACCGGGGGCTGGACACCTACCGCAGAGGGCCGCGCACGCTGAGCGCACTGGCCCAGACCTACGAGGTTCCCATCACCACAAGCCACGACGCGTACGCCGATGCCCTTGCCAGCATCGACGTCTTCCGCGCGATCGTCCGACGCTTTCCCGATGAGTTCGCCGACCTCGATGCGGAGGCGCTCCACCGCGCACAGGTCGGCTGGCATCGGGAGTGGGCCGAGAACTACAGCACGTGGCGCGTGAGCCAGGGCCGCCAACCGCTTGCCGATGCGCAGTTCGCCTGGCCGCTTGATACGTCGGAAATCGACTAGCCAACGCCTGCCTGGTTGGCGTTCCGGATACCGACCCGATGCGCGCCGGCTGACCAGCTGCTGAGCCCAGGATTAGACGTGCGCGGACGCTGGGGCGACATGCGCTGCGAGTGCACCGCAGGCGACCGCCGCACGCCAGGCCGCTCCCGCTCGCCGCACCGGTCATGAGCGCGCTTACGGCCCGCGAGATCGCCATGGACGGTCGTCGGCCGGTCGTCGTCATCAATCGGGCATCGCACGCGGCGCGAACGCGACCGCGATCCGCCCTGGCCTCGAGGACGCCCCATGGGGATCCGGGACCGGTGGGCCGCCACAGCGGCCTGCCCTTCGAATGTCGAGTATCGCGCGGCCGGCCACGGTGCGAGCACCGGCGGCATGCATCTCGGCCACCGGCGACGAACCTGGCACGGCGCAGCCCTCGCGCTGGTCGTGTGCGCCGTGGCCGGCGCAGGGGTGGCATGGGCATCGGCGGCGGCGTCCCCGCGGCTGTTATCCGACGCCGACAACGGGCACACGGTGACGGTGAGCGTCGGCACGACGCTGCGGCTGGTGCTGCGCTCCACCTACTGGAGGATGGGCGGCAGCAGCGCACCGTCGGTGGTGGCGGTCTCCGGATCCCCCAGATACGCATCCCCATCCGGGCGGCATTGCCGGACGCGGCAACGGGACCGTCACCGAGACGTTCAGGGCGCTTCGCCGGGGACGGGCAAGGCTGTCCGCATCGCGCTTCGCGTGCGGCGAGGCGCCGCGCTGCACACCGTCCTGGGGATCGTTTTCCGTCGTGGTCGTGGTGAGCGCACAACCACGCCACTCGCTCGGCACGTCATGAGTCCAACCTGGCTTGCGTCAGTGCCCGCAGGTCTCACGCCGACGGATCGGACTGGCCTTCCATAACATGATGGGCGTCGATCGTCGAGCGTGACGAGCGACTCCAAGGCCGGTGATAGACGCCGTACCCAGCATGGCGCCCCACGGATACCCAACCAACGCGCCCGGGCGCTCCCGTTACTTCCCGACAACCCGCTCGACGGCCGCGGCGAGGACCGCCTGGCCGGCCGCGCTGGGATGGATACCGCAACCCCCGCTAGTCAACCGAGTCAACAGCCCGGCCGCGCAACTGTCGCCTCCGAATGGACGAGCCGCTGCCTGGAATGCCGCGAAGCCATCGGCGATCTGCACATGAAAGGGCGTGGCGGCGCTGTCCAGCGCCCCGTTGACTTCCTGACTGGATCTGTTGTCAGCGGAGTTCGCGTAGTCGAACGAGTAGTAGTTGACGATCACCACTTGTCCGTCGTAGTGGGCTCCGTAGCGGATAGCTCCCAAGATGTCTGCGACGTTTGTCGAGACCTGCGTGAGGACGGCCGGGACTTCGCTGGCACATCGGTCCGCCGTCGTCTCCTGACAGACGAACAGATCGTTGTAGCCGATCATCAGCGAGACCAGCTGCGTCTGCGGATGGCTCTTGAGGTACTGCACGGCGTATTGGAGTTGCGTCCCGCTGTAGCTGACGTGCAGTGGGAACGAGGTCCGGTATCCCGACCCGCCGCCGCGAGAGGTCTCGCAGCCGTTGCTCTGGCCATCTGTGAAGACAAAGCTGGCCGAGCTCTCGCCCGTGCAAGCCGCGTTGGCCACGTCGAAGCCCAAGGCCCCCCCGACATCCTCGGGAAAGCCGACGAAGCTGGATGCGTCGGAGTAGTTCGGTGGTGGTGACGTGTCCGCCTCCCGGTATCCGAACGTGACCGAATCTCCCAGCGCCAGGTAGTCCCGACCAGCGGCCGGGGACGCAGTCCCTCCACGTGCTGAGTCGGAGGACCCCGACGTGACCAGCAACACTACGCCGACCACGAGCGCGCTCACGCAGACCAAGCCAACCGCAGCGTAGGCTGCCATCTTCCGACTGGCGAACCTCGTAGGAATCGTCCCCTTGTCGAGATCGGCCCGGGATGCCCGGCACCGATGGGTGAAGCCATCCAAGACGTGCAATGTCACCGACTAGACAGCGCCGTTCTTGGTCGTGTCAATCTCCACAGTGTCAGGCCAAGCGTTGGAGGTAGGTCGCGCGTCGTTCCCTGCCGACCCACCTCGGGGGTCGTACCAAGCAGCGTGACGGGGATCCGACGTCACGCCGGTATCGCAGCGACGATCACGACGACCATCGAGACCACCGCACCCCAGGTGGTGTCACATGAGTCGGAGACCGCGTCAAGGTCGTCTCGGCGCGCCAATGGCCAGGACGCGTCGAGGGCGGAGCCGGTCGACATTGAGCAGCTGACGAAGGAGCGGGATGGTGCGGTTGCTCACTTCGCCGATCTACACACAGCTCGAGCGCCCCAAGGGCACGGCTGGAGGGCGTGTGCTCAAGAGTGCCGGTTTCGAGGACTCGGTAACCCGCATCGACGCGGTGGCATATGCGGTGGCATCGTGGGGGCAGCCTTCGGAGACGAGGCGATTCCCGCGCACTGGCTGGCGAGTCTGGGGTCGCGCGACGCGATCGAGCAGTTGGCGGCCGACTTCGTGCACGGCATCGCCACCAACGGCGAAATCGCCGACATCGTGGACCTCGCCCGACGATTCGAATCCGCGGTCCGACTCTTCATTACGGGCACGTTCACGCCCTGCCCGGTGTCCGAACCGGCCCCTTCACCGGGTGTGCCGCATTCGACGATCGCCTGGGATCCTGGCGGTCCGCACGCGCGAACATTCGCTCCCCGCGCTCCGCCGGGTCTAGGGTGTTGCTGTGACCCAAGCGCCCGAGTCCGGCATCGTCGCTCGTTGGGAGTGGCGTACCTTCGGCGAGCATTTCATGGAAGCCGAGCGCCACTTCGCCGCCCTCACTCCTTCCAGTGTGCAGGAGAGCGAGGATCTCCACCTGGTCTCTCGGAACGGTGACAACACCGTCAAAGTCCGTGCCGGCCTGATGGACATAAAGCACCTCGAGCGCGTAGACGAGGACGGGCTCGAGCAGTGGCTCCCGGTGATGAAGGAGTCCTTTCCGCTGCCTGCTGGTGATGCCAATCGCGTACTCACCGACCTTCGCGTGACCGCCGGGCCGCTTGCCCGCACCGACTACACGCTCGACGAGATCCTGGAGGAGCTCGTGGATCCGAACAGCGACGTGGTTGCGGTCGAGGTGCGCAAGCGCCGTGCGCACTACACGCTCGGCGGCTGCCTGGCGGAGCTGACCGAGGTGCGCACGGACCGATGTGCAACCCGGACGATCGCGGTGGAATCGGAGAACCCGGCGCTCGTGATGGCTACAGTGCGCGAGCTCGGCCTCGGGCCGCTCCCGAACGTCAGCTACCCGCACTGGCTGAAGATGCTCGTCGGCTTCGCGCCGGCACGTTTCGCGGTCATCGATGTCGGTACGAACTCGGTTAAGTTCCATATCGGTGAACGAGGCGCGGACGGGCTGTGGCGGACGGTGCTGGACCGTGCCGAGGTCACCCGGCTCGGAGAGGGCCTCGATCAGACCGGCGGATTGCAGGCAGAGCCGATGGAGCGGACGGTCGAGGCAATCGCGGCGATGGTCGACGAGGCACAGCGGAGCGGGGTTCTCACAACGGCGGCCGTAGGCACTGCAGGGCTTCGGATCGCGGGCAACAGCGCGGCGCTCGTGGATGCAGTCGAGGCTCGTTCCCGCATCCGGATCGAGGTCATCCCGGGCGAGGAAGAGGGCCGGCTCGCCTATCTCGCGGCCAAGAGCTCGCTCGGTCTGGTGGAGAGCTCGCTCGTCGTGTTCGACTCGGGCGGCGGCAGCTCGCAGTTCACCTTCGGCCGAGGCGAGCACGTCGACGAACGATTCAGCGTTAACGTCGGCGCAGCACGATTCACCGAGCGGTTCGGCCTCGACGGGCCCGTCTCCGAGGGGGTTTTGGCGGATGCGCTCGCGGCGATCGCCGCCGATCTCGCACGGCTCGACGGTCGGCCCGCACCGGATGTGCTCGTCGGCATGGGCGGCGCGATGACCAACCTGGCGGCCGTCAATCACGGGCTCGCGACCTACGATCCCGAGATCGTTCACGGCACCGTCCTCGACCGCGCCGAGATCGACCGCCAGATCGAGCTCTACCGCACCTCTACCGTCGAGGAGCGCCGCCGGATCGTCGGGCTACAGCCCAAGCGCGCGGAGGTAATACTTGCGGGCGCCTGCATCGTGCGGACGGTGATGACGAAGCTCGGCGCCGGCGCCGTCACCGTGTGCGACCGGGGCCTGCGCCACGGCCTGCTCGTCGAGCGATTCGCCCTTCCCGGCACGGGTGTGCGGGACCGCGGGACGTGATGCCGACGTGCGCCCCCTCGGCGTAGATCACGCGTCACCCTGAACCGAACGAGCGACCACAGCCATCGGTGAGAGGTCACACGCCGACGGCACTCAAACGCAGCCCCGTGTTGCCTGCGATCAGCCGAGACCGGCGAGGGGGAGGCAGCAACGCGCGCGCGGGCGACAGAACGATCCGTGACCGGTGCTCTGGGTGTGATCGCGTCACTCGCTCGGCGACGTCACGGCCTCATAGAAGCGCGCGAATGACGGCAAAGACTGTGGCGAAGCGTGGTGGAAACGCGTTGTCCCCGGATGACCGCACGCTCAGCAGCGGACTCGCGATGTTCAGCGACCATTGGGTCCCGTCGGGGATCAGAACGTCCGGCGCATACTCCTCCTTCCACTCTCCCGCGCCGAATTCGGCAATCAGACGGAGCGCCATACCCCACGCTGATGGCGACACGTCGAGTTCCTCACGCCGGTCGTGCGTGGTGCGAAAGCACTCGTAGACCAGCCGGCCAGCAATCAGTTCACGTTGGTACGACTCGCCAATGCACCGCCGATGCATGCCGCGAAGTTGAGTGGCGTCGCATCGATCTCGCGGTTATGCATTGTTCTGAAGCACCCCCGCGCATGGTCGGGACTGCAGCCCGTCGCGGGTTGATTGGTACGCGTGTACGGTTGGTGGCCTGAGCTTCGCTCGTCTGTGCGCCACCGGCGGGGAGCTCCTCGGGGTGGGCTCGAACCAGAAACCCTTCGATGAATGCTGGGGGGACGACGGGTGACGTTGCGGGAACGAAGATCCCGCAAATGGGCACCTTGGCCAGGTGTCGTGGGTGGGCGACAGCGTGTCCGTCTCTGAAGGGGTGTCCAGAAGCGCGGAGTTCGAATCAACCTCAGAACCCCGTTCCGGCGCTAAACGAGAGATTGCCCTTCGAGCAGCCTGTCGCTCCCGTGCTCGTCGCACACTTCCATCCATCGACGACCGTGTACGAGTCATCGGCGTATCGCCCATGGACAGGGGTGCCCTTGCCCGCTTCGAAATCCCTGATTATCCGCCGAGCACTCGTGCACTTGATGCCGCTCGGGTCCGGCGACGTTTTGAACGAGGGGCCACCTACGCTCCCGCGTGCGCCGAATTCGATCGTGTCCGTCCCACCCAACTTGGCGTCGTAGTAACTCGAACACGGGCGGGCAAGCGTTGCCCGATGGGCCGCCGCTGACCCTGTGTGCTGAGCGGAACCTTGCGCCGACGCTGACCCACTGCGTGGGCCGCGTAACCCGATTCTCCACACGTCTGGATTGCTGATTCCTTTTGGAGGCGCTTGAAGGTAGTTGATGGACAGTCGCTCGTATTCGGGGCCGCTCGGTCCTGCGATCGGGTCCGAAGCCGTCACCTGCACCCAGTAGTCGAGCGTCTGACCATCCGCGCAGTCAGGAGAGCAGCTGTTCATCGACGCATCGCCCGTTGCCACTGCTCGAGCGGCCCCCCGATTCTGCCACTCAAGCCCGACCAAGCCGTAGTTGCTGTCCGCGCAGGTCATCGTGAATGTGCTCGGCGTAGCTACGGTCGCGCCGGTACAGGTTGTCAGGTACGCAGTCTGGCCTTGCGGGCTCGTTCCCGACTGGGTGGTCGCGCCCGTCGCGGCATTTGATGTGCTGGTCCCGCCACCGGACAGGACGGCTGCGACACCAAGAATGCCTCCGAGCACCAAGACGAAGATTCCCGCCGCCAATCCAACCTGAATCCATGCCTTCTCGCGCTTCGTCCGCTTGGCCTGCTCCCCGGCGGCGGCGATGATGCCCGGTGGAGCTGGGTGGTCCCAGTCGGCGGCCAGGGCAACGAGCGCACTCTGAAGAACGTCTGGGTCGATGTCCTTCAGGAGCTCGGCGTAGAGACGCTCCTGAGCGTCGGAGAGTTCAAAGTCCGGCCACGTGGATCTGATGACGTCGGCAATGTCACCGGGATTCGTCAAGGCCACGGGAGGTAGTCGAACTCTGCGCCATCGGATTCACGCAAGCGACCCGAGCGAAATCGTGGAAGGGCGGGAGGCGAAACAACAACGAGACTTCCCGTCGGCGCCTGTCGGTTCAACCGACACGGCTCACATGCGGTCCAGGAGTTCACGCTTCTTCGACTCGAACTCCTCGTCGGTAATCAATCCCCGACCCCTGAGCGAGCCCAGACGTTCAAGTTGATCCAATAGACGTTCAAGTTGATCGAATGGATCCGGCATCTGGATGATCTCGCCGACGGGGGACGCAGGGGATTCATCACCTGGCGTAGGTCGCGATGGTTGTCCTTCGGTGGCGAGCCTCACTTGCAGTGCCAGAGCGTCGTGATGCACAAGATCTTCAGGAGCCGGCAACGCCGGTATCCCGAGGTGGAACCGTTGCACGCGCAACTGCTCCAGAAGTCGTTGACCCGAGATCTCTGCAAGCGCAAACCCGGCGGTGAAGCGAAAACCGTCGCGCTCGGCAATCACTAGGAGCGCCGGCTGCTGCGACTTCCAGGTACTGCCGACAAGCGCGCCCCAAAGGATGCCCTCTTGTCCGCCCAGGAGTCCCGCTATTGCGGCGGCCTGGCCTGCCCGAACCGCTTGCCGCAAGGCACCTGGACGCCGAAGGGCAACGGAGCGAATCTCCCGAGGCCGCAGGTGCAGCAATTCGGTTCCGTCCTTGAGTCGATACGACAGCCCGGCGTCACGGGCAACGAGTGTTCCAGCCTTCGCGCTTCCAGCGTGCAACGGATCGCCACCGAGGTAATCGGCCTCAGCAAAGAGCGGGTGCATCGCTTCATAGTCGATCCCCGTGCGCCGTCGGGCGACGACCTCGTGGAAGAATCGAACCACAGTCTCCGCTCGATCATCACCAGTCGAGCGAGCGAGTCGACGCTCGCAGTTGTCCATCCATGCCGCTCGCGCGGAGCTGAACGCCTGAAGCGTCTTTCGGTTTGTCTCAAGTTGCCATTCGAAGAGCGGAACACGAAACTGACCGTGTGAGCGGGCGATAACTGCCGTACAGAGCTCGTCGGCGTCCAGGCCATCGTGGCGAGACAAGCACATGCCAATCTCCCGGGCGGCAGCGGCGAATCCCGGGTCCCGTTCGAACTTACCGAGTGCTTCAAGGATGCCGACCACTTGCGTATCGACGATGCTGAGCACCTCTGGATAGGCAAATGCGACGATAGGTGTCGGCGCCTTTGTCTGAGAGAAGAAGCCGCTGACCTTCTCTGGTGGCCTGCCGAGGACGAACTTGAGACCATCTGACAACACTAGGTTCCCGGGCCGGCGGATCGGTGGGTGTTCCGGGTCGCCCCCTCGGTAATACGCGACGCGGGTTAGCGCCGTTGGCACGGCGATAGCCTGCCCACCTATTTCGCCATCGGTCTGGACCCGTCGCTCGGAAGCTGCGGCGGCGATCTCATCGGGAGTTGGTCTCGTCGGGCGAGTCCCGACAATGAATCCCCGAACGACCATCTCCGCGGTGTCGATACCGACGTCTTCGAAGAGCCGTATGTATGCCGCCCGTTCGTCCCGTGTGATTGGAGGGACGCACCACGCTGCCCCAACCTGGTCGACGAGCTCCTCAGCGAATCCCACTTGCATGCCCCCCTGCAACCATGCGCCCTCAACTTGGCCAGAGCCCGAGGCGACGCGAACGAAGTCAACCATCTGCGTGGCCGGGTTCCCTGGCTCGTAGAGAATGCCGCCAGAACGGCCGACACGCGACACCGCTTAACAAACTCGCACACCATCGGAACGCCCGAGACAGCAGTTGCGTCGCCCGGCCCGCCGCGTCAACGGCTCGTTTGCTCAAGGTGATTCGCAGGTCACCTGACGCTGGCTGAACGATCAGAACAGCGCGACCAAGCAGTTCGGCCATTCGCCACGGGTCCGGTGGTCCGCGGATCCGGTGGTGGAAGCGGGGGCGGGTCCGGTCTCGGGCCCGCGCGCGATCAGCGCGGACGGGCTTGGCAGGTGGACGATGTTGTCGTCTCTGTCGACCTGGCCGGCGTCGGCGAGGCCACTATCTCCGAGGTCGCAGACACCGCCAGCCAAGCGCCGCACATCGCGCTCGACAAGCAGACGCGGCTGAACGGATAGTCCCTCGGCAAAGCGTGGAAGCGGCAGCGGCCGGATGTCGAGGCTCTTGGGACGACAGTGACCGCTGCCTATCCCTTCGTTCGGGGAGCCGACACCCGGCGAACGGAGCTACCCATGGGCACTCGCAGATGAGCGGCCAACGATTCGAATCCGCGGTTCGGGGCTTCATTGTCGCCACGTTCACGCGAGGGCCCGGTGTCCGAACCGCCCCGTTCAACGAGTCTGAAGGGGTCAGCGATTCGAGTCCGCTCGTCGGCTTCACTCCCGCCCCGGGTGATGAACGGGTTTTGGGCAGCATTGTCCAACCCGCCCACCAACCGAGCCACGCCGTCGAGCGATGAAGCTCATCGGGAGTCGTGGTCGGCCGCGGACCAGACGCGACCACCGGCCTGAAGGCGAGCACGATGGATCTCGGCGACAGCGTCAGGGCAGGGCGCCAGATCGATCGAACAGGCGTACATACGTCCTCAGGCCTGAGCGCTGCGTTCTGTCCGAGCCGAGCGGCAGTCGTGGGCGCACTCGCCGCCGGGACAATCGCAACGCTCGCAAGCGTCTGACGCCCGCAGTTCGAACACCGACTGGCCGGCCAAGCTCGCGCGGCCTTGGGTGCCCGCGCGAGCTCAGAACCTACCCGCTGGACTAGGGGCGAGTCACGAACCGCGACCGTGATTCACGGGTCACCCTATACGGACGTCGGCTGGGCCCTGAACGTGCTGAGCCGTAACTCCAGGTGTGTTGACTCCCGACTCAGGTATCTCAGATAGATGCTGGGGATGCATCGCCATTACGGCAAGTCCTGCCCCCTGTAACTGGGCAGAACTTGCCTGAACATCGGTTCAGATTGGCGAAGGATGTCTGGTCACGATTCACGCCGCCGTACGCACGCACACGCCGACCGACATAGGTCAGTCCTCGGCCGTGGATTCGCACACCTCGTGTTCCTGGGCTTCCTGTTCTTTCTTGCGGCGACGGGTGCCCTGGCGGTCGCGGGGCTCGCGCTTGGATCGTCCAGTGCGCCAGCGGCCTCGACGGCGACCACCAGCTCGACGACGAGCGCGGCGGCGTTCGTGCAGAGCGCGGGCGCACCGAGCCTCAGCAGCTCGCCGCTGGGGGTCAGCCTGTCGAACGTCGGCGCCGGACACGAGCTCGTGCTGGTGGTGCATATGGAGGGCTCGCCGCAGCAGTCGGTGACCGGTGTCACCGACTCTTCGGGATGCGCCTGGTCGTTGATCTCGGCGACGCACAACGGCGGCTACAACTTCCAGGATTCGGAGATCTGGTGGTGCCAGGCGGCGCCCGGCGGCACGACGACGGTGTCGGTGAAGTTCAGCGGTAAGTCATATGGCTACGGCTCGAGCCTGTGGATCGGCGAGTTCTCCGGGCTCACCGGCGTGGACGGCGCGCCGGTCGTCGCCGGGTCCAACTCGACCGTATCGACGACGTTTGCTGTCACGACGGGGACCCCGACGGGCTCGGCCGACATGGCCTTTGCGGTTGGCGCGTTCGCGAAGATGAACGGCACCCCGAACGCCCTGCCAGGGGCTGCGTGGGTGAGCCTCCAGGGCGCGCAGCAGTACGACGTGGACTACAACGCCCCGGTCTCATACCAGTTCCTGTCCTCTGCCTCGCCGGTGACGGCGACCTGGACGAGCCGCAGCGATGTCACCTGGGCCGCGCAAGCGGTGCTGTTCACTACCGCGGCCCCGGCACCACCGGCCACGCCAACCGCACCGACGGTAACGGGCGGCGCTGCGAGCTGGACCAACGCGGCCTCGGTGACGATCAGCGCCTCGGGCTCCACCGTCTCCGACGGTTCGACGATCAGCTACCAGTACCAGACCTCCACCAACGGCGGCTCCAGCTGGACGGGCCCGACCGCGGGCTCGTCGGTGACGATCAACGCCGAGGGTTCGACGCTGGTGCAGTTCCGCGCCGTGACCTCGGCGGGCGGCGCCTCGGCCTGGGCGCCGTCCTCGGGATCCTCGGGCACCGCCAATATCGACCGCACTCCCCCGACCGTGCCGACGGTCTCCGGCGGCTCGTCCACCCCGACGAGCCCCCCCGTGACGATCAGCGCCTCGGGCGCCACCGATCCGTGCAGCGTCAACGCCTGCTCCGGCCTGGCCGGCTACCAGTACCAGACCTCCACCGACGCGCGCACCACCTGGTCGGCACCTGCGAGTGGTGCGTCGGTGACGATCTCGGCCACCGGCACGACCTACGTGGAGTTTCGCAGCGTCGATGGCGCCGGCAACGTCTCGCCCTGGAGTGCGCTCGGCAGCTCCGGCGAGGCGGTGATCTCGAGCACGCCGGAACCGGTCGGGATCCCCGGCAACTGGACGCTCACGTTCGATGACGAGTTCAACGGCACCAGCGTCAACACCTCGGTCTGGCAGACCGGCTGGTTCGGCACGGGGCTGACCGCGCCGGTCAACTCGGCCGAGCAGGAGTGCTACGACTCCAACCAGGTCAGCGAGTCCGGCGGGTACCTGAACCTGACCGCGATCAAGTCCTCGTGCACGATCGGCCGCAAGCGGTACGCGTACCGCTCGGGGCTGGTCAACACGATGAACTCCTACACGTACAGCTACGGGGTGCTGGAGGCGCGCGCATGCCTGCCGGGCGCCAACGGGGTGATCTACAACTGGCCAGCGATCTGGACCGACGGGACCGGGACGTGGCCGACCACGGGTGAGGACGACATCATGGAGGGCCTGGGCGGCCAGGCCGCCTACCACTTCCACTCGCCCTCGGGTGGCCCTGGCGCGAGCGTGGCGGGCAACGGGACCGCTTGCCACACGTTCGCCTCCGACTGGCAGCCGGGCGTGGTGACCTACTACTACGACGGCACGCAGGTCGGCCAGATCACCACGGGCATCACCTCGAGTCCGATGTTCATCATCCTCGACTACGCGATCTCCTCGGCCGACGGCGGGCCGACCAACGTCCCGGCCGACATGATGATCGACTACGTGCGCGTCTGGCAGTAGCCGGGCGCGCATCTTGCACCGGGTGGAAAGGCGTCAGCAGAGCCAACCTGCCCGCCACTCCCCGCTTCCGACCCGGCGTGACCCGAAAGACCTCCCGGGCTTCGGGCCATACCGACGTGCAGCACGCGCACACGAGTTTGGCGTCGGGCGAGCTTGATCTGTGCGACGGCGTCCGCACGCGACGCCAGATCGGACCCGTCAAGGGGAAGAGGGGGAGATCGACTAGCCCCCGTGAGTTGTCGCACGGACTCGCGGTGGCCCCCCGCCTTCGCTGGCGGCGTGACCCCGATACACCACGGGTCCGGCTCAGGATGCGGCGATCGGCGGCACGAGGGTGTGCTCGGCTCGTTGGGTGGCCTGGAAGCTCACCGTCTCGTGTGAGCCGTCGCAGAAGGGCTTTGTCCTCGAGTAGCCGCAGCGGCACAGCGCGATCGTGTCGGTGACCTCGTACTGCTGGCCCTCGGCGTCGAGAAGGGTGGCGCGTCCCTGGACGAGGTAGGGGCCGTTGTCGGTGGGGGTGATCGTGACGCCGGTCATGGATTTCTCCTCTCAAAGGCCTGGAGCGGGACAGCCGCGTTCGGCGCTTGCGTGGGTGGCGGGGATGGGGTGCGCCCGCAGGTGCCGCGGGCGGGCGCACCCCGACGTCCTGGTGAGTCAGTGGCCGGGAGGCGGGCCGGGCGGGCCGAGGATCTCGAACCCGTTGCGCTTCGCGATCGGGATGAGCTTCGCCATGTCCGGGGGACCCGCAAGCGGCGGCGGCACGACGCGCGCGGGCGCCGGCACGCCGACCTCGCGTTGGAAGCCCTCGAACTGCATCGGGGCAAAACCAACCAGCGCCCGTGTGCCGTCTGCCTCGGAGTAGAAGGTGTGCGGGACACCCTTGGGGCCGTAGGCAAACGACCCGGCCGTCAGGGAGACGCGCGTGTCGGCGACCCAGACGGTCAACTCGCCCTCGAGGACATAGAACCACTCGTCCTCCTCGGGATGCACGTGCCAGGGCGAGCCGACGCCCGCGGGCACGACGATCTCAAGCAAACCGTACCGACCGTCGGTGTCGTCCTTGCCGATCTTGATCGTCTGGAGCATGCCCAAAAGCCAGAACGCCTCGCCTTCATCGTTGGCGAGGGCGTAGCCGGTCATTGCGCGCTCGGCAGAGATGGTGGTCATTGATTGCTTCCTTCCGAACGTGTGGTATGGTGAGCAACCGTCCTAGGAGGAATAGTTGCACGACGCACCATCCCACCTCGAACAAAGCCTGTCAAGCCCCTCGCCGGAGCGGCTGCGCTGCTGGCGCCTGTTCTTTGAAAGCGCCCTGGCGCTGCTCGACGTGCTCGATACCGAGCTCGAGCACAGCGCGGGCATCCCGATGCGCTGGTACGACGTCCTCGTCCACCTCGAGGAAGCGCCCGAGGGCGTCCCGATGAACGCGCTCGCGGACCAGATCCTCTACAGCAAGAGCGGCTTCACCCGGGTGGTCGACCGGCTGGAAGAAGCGGGGCTCGTCAGCCGCGTCCGGCCTGCGCACGACCGGCGCTCGATCCTGGTCGTGCTCACCGACGGGGGCGCCAAGACCATGGCAAACGCCCGGCGCTACCACCGAGACGGAATCGAACGCCACTTCTCACAGCACCTGAGCGACACCGACATCAAAGCCCTCACCCGGGCCCTCGAGAAGGTCAGCACGCACGCCCGCCCGTTGCGCCCCGGCCGCATCCGCGGCCCGCGGGCGACCTAGGCAGACGCGATGGCGGGGCCGGGGCGGATCATCCAACCCGCCCGGCCCAGGCCCGGCGCTCGCTGCCCGCCTGTGATCTTGCCGCTGCCGAGCTTGGGGTGATCGGCACAGCCTGGGAGATGGACGATGAGCGACGGCGTCGCCTTGGCGCAGATTGGTTATGGGAATGGCCCGTTCCGAGATGATCCCAGGGCCACTGCGGCCGGCACCCCTTCACAGGGTGTGATCAGGTCATCGATCATCGTGCCGACAGGCGGTCGGCGAGGTAGCGGGCCACCACGCGCACACCGGAATTTGTTACCGGCCCGCGGGCGTTGATCGACTCTGCGAGGCACTCGGGGCCTGCCGTCGGAGACGACTGCAGGCACAGCGGCAGTCCGAGCGCCCCTCCGACGAGCCATGCGGCGTCAGTTGCGTCGGAGGGGACGCCTGGGCGCAGCGCGCGCACGAAGGGGTCCGTGCTGATCCCGCACTCAACAACGCGAGCGGCCACGTGTCGCCGCGAGCTACAGATGCTCCGGATTGCCGCAGACCCCGCCGCTGACGCTAGGGGACGACCCGCCTGTGTTGCGTGCCGCCCGAGGCCTCGCATTCCAGCCAAAGTGTGATCCCCAACCGGTCCAGGCGAGCCCCGAGCGGTGACTCAGACCCGAGTTCGTCCGCTTCGGCGCGAAGCACCGCCGCGATGCGCCGCAGGCACGACTCTTCGAGCTCTGTCAGGGGACAGCGGTCGGAGCGCACGCGCGCCAATGACTGCGGCGATCCGGATCCACGGTCGCTCGACATCAGGCGTGCGAGTTCCGGGAGCACGCGCTCGTCCCACTGGTTAATCTCGATTCCCAGGCGCTCCGCAAGCCACGTATTCGACGGGAGCTCGGCCGCCTCGGCGTTCACGTGAGCGGATACCCGGCGAAGTGCCGCCTGCTCTCGGCCGACTGGCGCGTAGGCCAATTGGCGCCCTTCGGGAAGTGTGGTCTGCGGGTTCATGGCGTCCATACCTCCTGTGTCGAGATCATCGCGCGGCGAGTAACGCGGCCGCGGCGGTCAATCCTGTCCATGCCGTTGCATCACCACCACTCACCGGGCACCCCGCCACCGGGAGGGTGCCGACGGCGACGCGACGACCGGCGAGCGCCGGTTCGGCGCGAGCGCTCTCATGTCCGCTCCTGATGGGAGCATCACCCGATTGAGAAGGCGTCGCGTCTGCTCGGCCAGCTGCTTGGTCGTGACAATGACTGTCTCACAGACGACGTGGACTGCACCAGCGGGAATGCCCCGTAAATTGCGTCCTCGGCTGCCCGGATCGTCCGCCCGTCTCAGACCCGGATCCGGTTGCCGATCCACGGGCGCGCGCCTCGACCTCACGCCCGGCCCCGCTGTAAGGCGAATCATCGAACTGAGCCGTTTCGCACTTATTCGATGGCCGACAGCGGGCGAAGCGGTCCTGATCCTCGACCTGCTCGGCATACGGGCCCCGGACTCTGGCACGCGGGGTCAGGGCGAGTCAGAACCACTGCGGGTAGGTGGCCAACGCAAGCGACGGTGCGAGCCCGGAACGTCGACGTTGGCCTGCCATTGTGTCACCAGCGGGCCGCGCGCCCGAGCCTCGAAGAAAGAGCACCGTCATGAAGATCGCAGTTGTGGGCACGGGCACGGTCGGCAGGACGCTGGCGGGTCGGCTCGCCCAGCTCGACCACAGCGTCGTCGTCGCTACCCGCGACCCTGCGGCGACACGGGCTCGCAGCCAGCCGGACGCCATGGGGACGCCGCCGTTTTCCCAGTGGCAGGCCGAGCACGCCGACATCCCCCTCGTCGCGCTGGGCGACGCCGGGGCCCACGCCGAGGTGGTCGTCAATGCCACCGCCGGTGTCGCCTCCGTGGAGGCGCTCACGGCGGTGGGCGAGGACGCCCTGGCGGGCAAGGTCGTGATCGACATCGCCAACCCGCTCGACTTCGGGGCTGGCTTCCCACCTTCCCTCGCGGTCGTCAATACCGACAGCCTGGGCGAGCAGATCCAGCGGGCCTTCCCGGATGCGAAAGTGGTCAAGGCTCTCAACACCATGAATGCGGCGGTGATGGTGGACCCCACCCGGCTGGCGGGCGACCACGATGTCTTTGTCGCCGGCGACGACACCGCTGCCAAGGAGATCGTCAAGGACCTCCTGCGAGAGCTCGGCTGGAAAGACGGCAACATCGTGGACTTGGGCCCCCTGCAGGCGGCGCGGGGCACCGAGATGTTCCTGCCGCTGTGGCTGTCGCTCATGCAGACCGTCGGCTCCGGTGACTTCAACATCCGGATCGTCCGGGCCAGGTAGGAGCACCCCTGTGGCTGCGCCCGCCGGAGAACGTCCCGACACCACCGGCGGCGGGGACAGCCGCCGGCACGGGTGGGACTGGGTTGGGGGCGCGAGTGGCGCAAGTAAAGTTCCGACGACCAGTACGCCCTTAGCCCCGCACGGTTACCCGGCGTTGGAACCAGGTGTGGACCGGTCATTACGGCGGGGGGCAACCGTGGGCCAGCGTCCGGAAACTACCGACAACGACAGGAGCTGACCACCGCGCGACCTGCTCGATCTCGACACGCCGCCGAGAGCGCGTGGCAGGCGCCCCCGACCCACGTACCGCGGCGACGGGAGCGCAGGCCGCTCCGGCAGGAAGCTATCCCATGAACGCCACCGACTGGCCATTGGTCGAAAGGTTGAGCGCCAGCTCGGACTTCGACGAGAAGCTCGTCACCATCTGATCCGTCGTCGGCCCAACGCCGGTCTCCAGGCTGTTGGGCACCTCGATGGAACCGACGAGCTTCCCCGATGGCGTCAGTTGGTCAAGGAAGATCGGTGACGTGATCCCGAAGTTGCCGTCCACGGTGTTGTTGTTCCACACCTGCGGGTCGGACCCGTTCGCGGTCGCGACGGGTCCGGTCGGCAGCTTGGCGCCGATCGTGACGTTGGCGGGGTTGTCGTTGTAGATACGCCCACTCACCAGCAGGCTGCCCGGACGTAGGTACGTGCCGGCGCCGTGGCCGTGAGGGCCTGCGTTGCCCAGCCCGGTCGCGGCAACGGTGCCGATGCCAACCGCCGCTGCGGCACCGATAACCGCAAGGTTGCGTCTCACGCTGTCCCCCCTTTGGATTTCGATACCGGACTACTGCGACTCTCATCACGCTGGCGCGAGCAAGTGGTTGCAGGGTCGTGAAACCACCGTTTCGGGCGTGTCACGAGGACATTGGTGACTCGCTGGCGACGGTCGCGGGCATCTGATCAAAGCCCCGCGAAACTCGGGCATTTGCATCCGGAGGGAGTGGTCTCAAAGGCGACGCAACCTTCGATCGGCACGCGTCAAGCAATGCGCGCCGTGTGGCGGGTGCCGCGCCCCGATTCGCCGGCCTGCCCCCGGGGGGGCCGGGCCCCGGCTGGGGTGCGGCGCGGTGCGCGACCAGGGTCTGCCGCCCAACTTCGCGATGTCCGAAACCGGGTGTGATCAGGTCATCGCTCAGCGTGACGGGCACCGCCCCCGCGCCCTACACCCGGCGCACGCGCGTCGCGCCCGGTCGTCAGCTTGAGTGCTCGGCCAGGGCCGCGACGGGAGAGTAGGATCACGACACGGGTCACAACGGACCGCAGGGCGCCAGCCGGCGCCCGGTGCGAGGTGATGGGACGATGGCAGACCGCCTCAACCGGTATCTGTTCGACGAGCACGGGCGTGCCCGCAGACCGCGCATGCTGATAACGGCGCTCACGCTGGGCTTCCTGGCGCTGGCCGGCTCGGGGCTGTTCGTGGTGATGGGACTCTTTGCGGCCAACCCACCGCTGGCGCCCGCGTGGGTGCTGTCGATTGTCGTCGTGCTCAAGCTCCCGCTGATCGCCTTCTGCGGGTGGCTCATCTTCCGCAACAAGGAGATCCCCGGCGTGCCGGTGGTCTGGAGCAGCCGGGAAGCACGGGAGATCCTGGACTACATCAGCGCTCAGACCCGCGCGAGCCTGACGCGCCCCGACGTCCGCGCACGCCTTGCCTATCTCTCCCGCGAGGCCTGGCACGTGGCCGACCAGGCCGAGGGCACGCTCAAGGCCGACGCGGTCGGCGTGGCCCTCGAGATCGACCGACTGGCGGCTCAGCACGGGGTGCACCGGACGTCCTAGTCGGCACCCCGGCGGGACGGTCTGCAGTCGATGCGCCCGGCGTCAGCGCTGGTCGCCGCTCCGGAACGCTGCGCGTTCACCCGGGTGGGGTCTCCCGCGCGCGGCCCGTCGGACGTGAGGACACTTCGCCGAGGCGCGGAACACGAGAAGCTGTACTACGGGGTTCCATGGGTCATTGACGAGTGTGCCGCACATTCAGCAGGCGAGCTCGTTTCTGGCTTCAGGGTCCGAGGATGGTTCACATCCCTCTTCCTTCGCTTATTCCTCTTGTCGAGCGGGTTCTCGGCGTTGCCGGGCATCCTTCACGCGGAAGCCATTATGCGCTGAAAACCGCCCGAATCTGTGTCTGCCTGATACACGGACTGATACTCGGGGTCGATGATCTTCGATCCATCGGTTCGCGTGATCTGGGATCGGGTGAGCGGCGTGACACCGGCACCGGATGCTCGGGGATTGATCGGCGCGCCCGCCGCATGAACAGCTACTCCACGAGCGGGGGCGGATCGGCACACGGTGAGTCGCGAGCGCACGTGGGTCCGAGAGTCGTTCCTACAGGAACGCGGCACCCGATGCGGGCCTTACCATCAAGGGGGTCGGGCACCGCATCCCAACATGATCCGATGCCGCGACCCACTCCTCCGAGCGTGGTTCGGGCGCGGCTGCATTCCGAGCAGCGCCGCGGCGACTACGCCTCGCGCACGCCCAGCGTGCGGCGTAGGAAGTCGTGCTCGGCGGACTGCGCCGCGTCGGCGACGGTCATCGGCAGCGAGATGAATCCGTGCGGCGCCTCGGGCCAGACGCGCAGTTCGGTCGCATGCCCCGCGGCGCGCCAGCGGGCCTCCATGAACAGCGTGTCGTCGAGCAGGGCATCTTGGGTGCCGACCGTGAAGATCGCCGGGGGCATGCCGGACAGCTCGGCGAACAAGGGCGAGATGTCGGGGTCACGGCGCTGCTCGCGGTCGTGCATGGGCAGAAACTGGTCCGCGAACCAATTCAGGATGGGCTCTGAGAGCACGAGGTTGCGCTCGCCCCACAGACGCTGGCTCGGTGTCATCGACAGGTCGAAGCCGCCGTACTGCAACACGGCCGCGCCGAATGCGCCCGTGATCCCGTGGCGGTCGCGCAGCCGCAAGAGTGTCACCGCAGCAAGGTGCCCGCCGGCCGAGTCGCCGCCGATGGCCAACTCGCCGACGCCGCCGAGTGTGGCCCTCCCCATCTCCCCCAGCAGCCACAATGCGGCTGCCTCGCAGTCGTCGGGCGCCGCCGGGTAGGGGTTCTCGGGGGCCAGGCGGTAGCCCACACTCACGACCGTGAGACCGGTCTCGTGGGCCAGCCGGTCCAGGCGCGCGTCCTGCATGTCGTTGCCGCCCAAGGTCCATCCTCCGCCATGGATGTGGAGGAACGCTCCCGTGGGCTCCCGCTCCGGTTCGATGATGCGCAGCGGGAGCGGGCCGCCGGGACCGCCGATCTCGAGCGTACGAGCCTTGGGCAAGAACACGGGCGGGGGGAAGATGCCGCGACCCTCCCGGCGGTCGCGGCGCGTCTGCTCCGGCGGGACCGTATGGACCGAGGGCACCGTGGCCAGCAGGCGCTCGAGCTCGGCGTTAAAAGCTCGCGTCTCGGCGAGCAGCGCTTCAGGGTCGTATGTGGTCATGGCGTTTGGCAACCCCTGTCGGTCTGATGATCGTCGCCAGTTCACTCACCCGCCATCGTCTTGGGCGACCGCAAGTCAGTCGAGGCGGTCTCTTCGCATGAGTTCTCTCGTGTGTGTAATCGTCTCACGCCACCGTCGAGTCTCCCTCGTGGTGCTGGGCGATCACTGCCACTCTCGCGTGGAGCTCCGAGAGCGTCGGAGGGCGTCGCTCACGCTTTTGGATCGGACAACGAGCGACACTCCCTCGAACTCGCCAACCCACTCGCGTGGCCTCCTTCCGAGATGTCCCGACACTCCGGCGAGATGACGGTTACTACGACCCTTGCTGACGCGGGCGACGGCATCGATGTCCCGCTCGTGCACAAGGGATACCTAGCGGCGCGCCCACCATCGACAACCAGTCCGGCTGTGGGCGAGTCGCCGAAGGGCGCGCAAAGTGGCAACAGGGTGGCAACGCACCAGCCTGCGCTGCCGCCCTGCGCCAGCCACAAGCCGCCAGGGGGCGAAACGGCCGCAATTGGCTTGTCCTAGGCACTCAGCGCCACGGACGGCAACCATCGACAAGCGCCGCGGCGTCCTCGTAATGAAGGGGTCAGCGGTTGGAATCCGCTCGTCGGCTCTTACTGCGTCACCGGGTGTGAAGGTCCGTGGGTCGCGGATCTCCCCGAGATCATCGCTGGCCACAGCGGGAATTGGGTCCCCCGAACCAGAGCCCTCGCCGCGGTCTTGCGGACGCGCGGCTCCGGGTCACTGCGCTCCGTCGCTCGGTGGTCGGTCTGAGTTTGTTCGCCCCACCGCGGATTAGCCAGATCCTTGTCAAGGGCGGTCCTTGCAGGGCCACCCTGCGCCATCGCCGCGTCCGAAGCTGTCCATATGGCAGAGGGCCATGCGATCGGCGAGTTCCTGCGCGCGCGGCGCGAGTTACTGCGACCGGAGGACGTCGGCCTCCCGGATGTGGATCGTCGCCGCGTGCCGGGTCTGCGCCGCTCGGAGCTGGCGATGCTCGGGGGGATCAGTACCGAGTACGACGTCCGCCTGGAGCAGGGCCGCGACCGGCACCCATCGACACTCGTCCTGGACGCGCTCGCTCGAGCGCTCCAAATTCGACGAGCACGCAACCGCGCACCTCCATCAGCTCGCGGCACCGGCGCCCCGCCGCACACCCCGGCGCAGGACCGAGAAGGTCCCGGCGCAGATCGATGCGCTGCTGCGGTCTCTCGATCGAACCACGCCCGCCTACGTCAACGATCGGCTCATGAACGTGCTTGCCGCCAACGAGCTGGCCACGGCGGTGCTACCGCTGCTGGTGCCTGGCAACAACTTCGTCCGTGCCATCTTCCTGGACCCGGTCGCCCGCGAGCTCTACGACGACATCGAGGGCCGCCAGGCCGCGGCCGCTGCGGGCCTGCGTGCCTTCGCCGGCCCCGACGTTGAGGATCCCGAGCTCACCGAGCTCGTCGGGGAGTTGTCGGTCAAGAGTCCGGACTTCCGCCGCCTCCGGTCGCGCCACGACGTCAAGCCCATGCACCGAGCCTTGCCCCCGATCGGCATCCGCCACCCCCAACTCGGCCCGATCGTCCTCCATCACCAGAAGCTCGAGATCCCGGATACCGGCGGGCAGATCCTCGGACTCCTCTATGCAGAACCGGGCAGCGCGAGCGAACAAGCCGTGGCCATGCTCGCCGCGACGATGGGGGAACCGAACGCGGCGCAGTCACACGACCATCCGGCTCGGCGTGCACAAACTCCCGCCGAGCGGGCCTGATCGAGGTCGCACACGACGGCTGCCGGGGGGGTCCAGACTCTTGGATCACACGATCTCGGCCGCGTCGAGCGCAACGCCGCTGACTCTCGCGCTGCCGTAAAAGCAGGACTCTCGCCCGCTGCGCCAGCCGGGGCATACGGCACGCGAATCCCGTCATACACGTGAAGCCGCGCGATACCGGGTGCTTCGCCCATCCCGTCCGGCGCGTGCCGTCAGCTAGAGTCTGCCGGGCGCGTGACCGCACCCGACGACACCCCCCCGCGCCAACCCGTCATCCTCGCAATCGACGATGACCCGGAAGACCTCGCCCGGATCGCCGAGGAACTGACGCGCCGCTTCGGGTCCGACTACTGCGTCCTGTGCGCCGCCAGCGGCAGCGAGGCCGTCGCAGCACTCGACGACCTTCGGGCGGAACGCGCCGAGGTCGCGGTCGTCCTCGCCGATCAGTGGCTGCCCGACACCACCGGTGCCGACCTGTTGACCCACGCACGGGACGTCTACCCCGAAGCGAAGCGTGGGCTGCTGATCCGGTGGGGCGACTGGGCCCACCGCGAGACCGCCGACGCAGTGCTCCGGGCGATGGCGCTGGGTCGCATCGATTGGTACGTGCTCAAACCCTGGTGCTCACCGGACGAGTTGTTCCACCGCACCGTGGCCGAACTCGTACACGAATGGTCGCGCAACCGGCCCTCGGGCGGAGGACCGATCACGGTCGTCGGGCAACGCCACGCCCCGCGCACGAGCGAGGTGCGCAGCCTGCTCACACGCAACGGCGTCCCGCACACGTTCCGGTTCGCCGACAGCGGGGAGGGCCGCGCGCTCCTCGCTGGCCTGTCGCCGGGAATCGGCCTCCCGCTGGTCGTGGGCCTCGACGGCCAGGTCCTCGGCGATCCGACCGACGAGCAGGTTGCCGAGGCGTGCGGGCTGCCCACCCGCCTGACCGCCCGCGAGTTCGACGTCGCGATTGTCGGCGCCGGCCCTGCGGGCCTGGCCGCGGCCGTTTACGCGGGCTCGGAGGGACTGCGGACCCTGGTCGTCGAGCGCGAGACGATCGGCGGACAGGCCGGCAGCAGCTCGCTGATCCGCAACTATCTGGGGTTCGCCCGCGGCATTGGCGGGGCCGAGCTCACGATGCGCGCGTATCAGCAGGCGTGGCTGTTCGGCGTTCAGTTCCTGATGATGCGCGAGGTCACCTCGCTGCGGGCGGCCGAGGGCGGGCTTCAGGTCACGCTGTCCGGCGGTGACGAGGTCACCGCGCGTGCGGTCGTGGTGGCGACCGGTGTCACCTACCGACGGCTCGGCATCCCCGAGCTCGAGGCGCTCAGCGGCGCCGGTGTCTTCTACGGTGCCTCGATCGCCGAGGCGCCGGCCCTTGCCGGGGAGCGGGTCTACGTGGTCGGCGGGGGCAATTCGGCCGGCCAGGCGGCGCGGTACCTGTCGCGGTACGCGCAGCAGGTCACGATCCTGGTGCGCGGCGATTCGCTGGCACGCAGCATGTCGCGGTATCTGATCGACGAGATCGACGCGGCTCCAAATATCGACGTCTCGTATGCGACCGAAGTCGTCGGCGGTGGTGGTGATGGCCGGCTCGAGCGGCTCGAGCTCGCCGACCGCGACACCGGCGCCCGGCGGACGGTCGAGGCGGCTGCGCTGTTCGTGCTCGTTGGCGCCCGGCCGCATACCGATTGGCTGCCGACGTCCGTAGCGCGCGATGCCTGGGGCTTCGTGCTCACCGGCGCCGACCTGGTATCCGGCGAGGCCGACCCCGGCTGGCCGCTTGAGCGCTCCCCGTCGGCGCTTGAGACCAGCCTGCCCGGCTGTTTCGCCGCAGGGGACGTCCGCCACGGCGCGGTCAAGCGCGTGGCGTCGGCTGTCGGCGACGGCGCCGTCGTCGTGACGCAGGTGCACGAACACCTCACGCGCGAGGCGGCGACCGGCGCGTAGGCCTCACATGCGCTCGACGAGCGCGGCCCGCCAGGCCGGCGGCTCGAAGGGCGTGGCCCAGTACCCCGTCTCCTTGCAGATCCGGCCGTCCCGCATCTCGAACACGAAGATGCAGTCGTAGCCGACGCCGTCGTAGTCAAGATGCGCCTCGGCGATCACCAGGTCGGGAGCGGAGGTGATCCGGCGCGGGGTGATCGTCGGCAGGGTCTCCATGCGGGCGTAGACCGCCCGGCGCACCTCCGCCCCCCGGATCCGCTCTCGCGACTGCGGCCATTCCATCACCGCGTCCTCGGTGAAGACCTCATCCATCACGCCGACCTTCTTGGCGTTGAGCCCGTCGATGAGCCGCTCGACGGTCTGCACGTTGTCATCTGACATCGCCACACTCCTTTGCGAGCTCGAGCAGCTCGGGAAACGCGAGGGCCGCACCCCGGGCCCAGGCTGCGTTGCGGACGTCTGGCGCCAGCGTAGCCCCGATCGCGGCATCGACATCCCACGGCTCCACGATCGCCTCCGGTGGATGCGCGGAAAGGTTCGCCCGCAGGGTGTCCGCCCCGGCGGCCAGGGCCACCGCGCGCTCGGGACGGCCCGCCTCGACCTCCAAGCGCGACAGCGCCTCGAACACGTACACCGTGCTCGGCACCTGCCCGGACTCGGCGTGCAGTCGCAGCGCCTCGAGCAGGTGCACCCGGGCCGCGTCCGGCTCGCCCTCGGCCCGCTTGGTGCGACCCAGGTCATACAGGGCGTTGGCGAGCCCGTACGTATCCCCCACCTCGCGCAACACCACGACGGCCTCCTCGAGCGTGGCGCGCGCCGCGGGTTGGTCGCCGCTCCGGTGCTGGGTCATCCCGAGCGCCTGGAGTGCCAGGCCGGTCCGGCCGCGGTCGTGACGCAGGCGACACTCGCCGAGGATCTCCGCGAAGGCCGCCTGTGCCGCGGGCCAGTCCGCGTTGGCCGCCGCCACCCAGCCAAGGCTGTAGAGCACATCATCCGCACCGACCGCATCGCCGATCGCCCGGAACGCCTCGAGCGCCGCCCGGTAGTCGATCTCGGCCTCCGCATAGCGCTCCTGCCAGTAGCGCAGCCCCGCCAGTTCGGCGAGCGCCCGGGCACGGGTGCCCGGCGTGCCGCCGGATGCACCCAGCAGTCGCACGAACCAGGTCTCCCCCTCGCGGACATGGTCGTGCGCCAGCCAGAAGCGCGCGAGTCGGTTGGCGATGCGCAGCCCGCTCTCGGGATCAGCCTCGAGCGACCAGCCAAGCGCGGCGCGAAGGTTGTCGTGCTCGCGCTCGAAGGCCGCGCCGTCACGCTCGGCCAGTCCGCGGAACCAGGCCAGGTGGGAGTCGCGCAGGGCGGTCAGCTCCCCGGATGCCTCGAGCTGATCCAGCGCGTACTCGCGAATCGTCTCGAGCATGCGAAACCGGGGCTCGGCTCCATCGGGCTCGTCGCGCACCACGAGGCTCTGAGCCACGAGCGCGTCCAGCCCGTCCAACGCGTCCGGAGCATCGGCGACGGTCTCGGCAGCCTCGAGTGTCCACCCGCCGCGGAAGACCGCCTGACGGCGAAAAAGCGTCCGCGCCGGCGGGTCGAGGAGCTCGTGGCTCCACTCGATGGTCGCGCGCAACGTCTGCTGGCGCTCGGGAGCGTCCCGCGCACCGCCGGTGAGCAGGCGCAGGCGATGGTCGAGGCGCAGGCGGATCGCCTGTGGGGTGAGCACGCGAAGCCGCGCCGCCGCGAGCTCGATCGCCAGGGGGAGCCCGTCGAGAGTCGCGCAGATGTCGGCGACCGCATCGACGTTCTCGGCGGTCAGCCTGAACTCGGGATCGACGCGCCGGGCGCGTTCCACGAACAGCTGCACCGCGTCGCTGGCGCCCAGCGTCACGGGGCCTGCCCCCCGCTCGGCGTCCGGGAGCGCGAGCGGGCCGAGGCGGTATTCCGCCTCACCGCCGACGCGCAACGGCGCGCGACTGGTCGCGAGCACGCGGACCCCGGGACCCACGGCGGCGATCTGCGCGACGAGTGGCCCGGCGTCCGGCAGCTGCTCCAAGTTGTCGAGCACAAGGAGCAATTGCGCATCGGCGAGTCGTGCGAGCACCACGTCCTCGGGTGATCGCCCAGGCTCCTCGGGCAGCTCAAGACTCCGCGCGATCGCCGGGGCGACCAGCGCTGGGTCCCGGAGGGCCGCGAGCCCGACGAACACCGCCCCGTCGGCGTACCCGGTGCCGGTGCGGGCGGCGACCTCGACGGCGACGCTCGTCTTGCCGGTTCCGCCCGGCCCGGTCAGCGTGACCAGCGGTGCCCGCTCGAGGAGCGCGCAGATGCGCTCGATGTCGGCAACCCGTCCGATGAAGCTCGTCGTACGGGTCGGAAGCACGATCAGCCGGCGCCCGAGCGCGCGCAGCGGTGGGAACTCACCCTCCAGTCCGTCGATGCAGATCTGGAACAGGCGCTCGGGCCGCGGCAGGTCCTTGAGCCGGTGCGCACCGAGGTCGCGGAGCGAGATCCCTGGGGGCAGCGCCGGCGCGACGAGCGCGCGCGTCGCCTCCGAGATGACCAACTGGCCGCCGTGGGCGGCGTCGGCGATCCGGGCTGCGCGATGCACCTCGAGGCCGGCGTAATTCGCGCCCGCGACCTCCGCGGCGGCAGTGTGCAGCCCCATCCGGACCCGCACCGGGCTGCCCTCGGGCCACGGGGCGTCGGCGAGCGCGCGCTGGGCGGCCGTCGCCGCCGCGAGCGCGCGCTCCGGAACCGCAAACGCGGCGAAGACGCTATCGCCCGCCGTGCTGACTACGACGCCGGCGTGTGCCGCGACGGCCTCGCGCAGGATGGCGTCGTGGAGCTCGAGGACGGCGCCCCATGAGTCGCCAAGGCGATCGGCGAGCCGCGTGGACCCCTCGATGTCGGTGAACAGAAACGTGACGATCCCGCTGGGTAAGCCAGGCATGACTCTCACCAACGTTGGCGGCGCAACCATTGTGGGACACGCGGGCGGCGGCTGTCCACTCTGGCCGCCCCGTGTCGCGCTTCCCATCGTCGTCCGGCGCGGGCCTCGGGTCCGGCTGAGCCACGCTGCCCGCCCGTCCTCGAGGCGCCAGCCTTCGGCGTCCGCAGACCAGGCCCGAGGGCCGCTTCCCGTGTGAGATCATGGCGCCGAAATGCGATCAATCCACAGGGCTCACGCCTCGATCACGACTCGGGTGCCAGTCGCGCCTCGGCAGCCCGCACCTACGGACCACCGCCTCCGGGCGACGACCGCACGTCGAGGTGACAACGCGGATCCAGTGCGGGTGGTCCACCGCGCCGTCAGGCCTCAGGCACACCCGCGAAGACGCCGCCGCTCGTCACGTCGAATTGACTCGCGTCGGCATGCAGCGGAACATGCAGACGCCGGGTCTCGGGGGTCTCGATGGGTCCCTTTCAGCGTCACCTCGACAAGCGCGCGCACGACGTTGAAATCGTCGTTCCGCCGCTGGAGGCGCTCGCCGAGCACTTGGTTGCCCTTCCGGCGGCGCCGCCCGTGCCGGCACATCTGCGCCGAGGCAGCCTGCTGACGCCACACACAGGCGTTGCTCCCGCCACCCGGGTCTCGCAGGTCGAAGCGCTCGTGGTGCGCGGTGAGCTGCTGGCCGAGGGCCTGCGCTTGGGCCCGTCCCGTGCGCGTCCACGTGGCCGCGAGCTGACGTCGTGGCGGAGGGAGGCGTCACTCATGGTGGCCTACTTCCGCATCATCGATCCCGAATGGCTCGCCGGTTACGAATCAGCGCTGACGAGTCGAGACAGGCGCCTCATCAGTTCCATGTGGTGAGCGCACGCAGCGATGAGCGCAAGGAACGCGGCCATCCGCCGTGACGCTACGTGCGCCGTGGTCGGCGGAGCACAGCGCGCACGGCCAGTGCTGCCGGCGTCTCACTCCGGCGGGTCGGCGGGTTCGGAGTCCGCGGTCATCGTCGCTGGCGCGGTCTGCGTGAGCACCGCGACAGACACGCACATGGCCGCGAACGCAAGGATGGCGAGCACGACCCGCAGCGTGTCGGCGGTGAACGTCTCCTCGAAGACCCACACGCTGAGCGCAATGCTGACGATCGGGTCGACGATCACCAGAAACGGCTGCGAATAGCTCAAGGGGCCGACGTGCAGCGCCATCTGGTAGAGGACCTCGGCCGCGAGTGCTGCGAGCGCGAGAGCGTAGACGGGCCAGTGTGCAAACAGGCCAGACACGCCGAACTGCGACAGCGTCTCGGTGGTGGTCTTGATGAAGGTCGCGACGAGTGCCCACATGGCGGCGGTCGCCGAGCCGAGCAGCGCGGCCCGACGCCTCCGGGATCCAAACAGGCCCAGCACCGCGAGCACGCCCGCAAGGCCCACCGTGGCGAGGGTGGCAGCGATCCAGACCCCGCCGCTCGGGGCGGTGGTCCCACCCTGGGGCTCGGACAGCGCCACGAAGATCGCCACGGTGAGGCACGTGAGCGCAGCCGACCACCACGTGATCTGGCGGATCGTTTGGTGGATCCACACGCGGCGCAGCACGAGAACGAAGACCAGTTCGGTGACCAACAGGGGCTGGACGACCGACATCTGGCCGGCATTCAGCGCAAGCGCCTGGAAGACGAACGCCCCGGCGACCGCTACCCAGCCGAAAAGCCACAGCGGACTTGTGAACAGGTAGCGCACGAGCCGCCAGCCCTTGGACCGGCGGGGATCACTCGTGCTCGCAACATGTTGGGTCGCGACGTTCAGGGCATTGCAGAACGCTGCCAACAACGCGTAGAGGATTGTCACGCTAGACGTCATCCGGCGGTGAGCTCGAGCGCGACGGGCTCGGCGGTGGCTGCGGGACCTCAACGATGACAGCGGCAGGCGTCGCCGGCTCGGGGCGCGTCCGCCGGCCTCGCGTTGTCGGCGTTCCCCGCTCGGCGACCGGGTGCACGAGGTCGGGCGGCACCCAGGTCCTCAACCCGCGAGCCGCCGACCCGGACAATGCGCATGGGTCGGCGGCTCGCAGAGCATACAGCGAGCGTGCTCTGCCCTGTGAGCCCGCCGCTACGAGGTCACCTCGATAAGACGTCGCTTCCGAGGGGCACGCGTGGGCGGCGGCGCGGCGTTCGCGGGCGGCGGCGCTTCGTGCCGCGAGTCGCCTGTCCGCGTGAGCGCCCCTCGCCGGACGCACCGTAGGCACGAATCGATCGCGACGACGTCGTGCGGGCCGACAGACGTGGCGAAGCGTCGGACGCGAACATCGTCGACTCCCGACAATTGACTGCTCTCCCTCCCACTGTGGCGATCGGGCCGGGACGACATCGGACTCACGCAGGCGAGGCCGTCCAGTCCTCGACGATCTCGAACAGCCCGTCCGTTCCGACGCTCTCAACGAAGGGAGCGATCCTCGCCTGCTGCCGTTCGTACCCGTACTCGGCCGCAGCGCGGCGCAGCTCGTCGACCGACCCGTCGAAGAACCCGAAGCAGATCACCTCGTTGGGATTCGATGTGCCCCGCACCATGTTGAACCGGACGAACCCGGGTGGCGGTGCTTCGCCGGCGAGAAATGCTTCCTTGAACTGTTCGAACGTCCCCGGCCGCAGCGTTCGGACCGTGAGTGCGCAGATCATGTGGATCCCCTTTCGCGATTCGGGTGGAGCACCTCCACCCACCGTGATCCTCTGATCGGACCTTACGAATGCGTCCGCCCCGCGATCAAGGCTGCCGCGGACTCCCGCAGCGGGCCAGATCACGCGCCGGACGACGCGGATCCGGCCGTCGCCGCCGATGGGATGCACGGAACGGCGGTGGTCTTGGCGGGCACCGCCCCGGTCGCCGTCAGGCTCCCGCTAGTGTGCCGGGATTGGTGCCGGCGACATCGAGCGATCGGTGGGCCGCATCAAGTACCGCCGCCGATTGCCGCAGCAACCGCTGCTCGGAGTCGGACATTTGCAGGTGGAGCTGGCGGGCGATCCCGGCTGATCCGACGACGCACGGCAGGCTGAGGACCACCGGACCGATCCCATACTCAGCCGCCGCCTGTACCGAGACCATGAAGATCCGCTTCTCGTCGCGGATAACGGCGCGCACCAGGCGTGCGATGGCGGCCGCCACCCCCCAGGCCGTGAACCCCCGCCGCTCGTGGATGTTCCGTCCGCGCAGCCGGATCGCGGCGACCAGATCGTCCTGGATCTGGCCGAGCGAGATCCCCTCCGGCAGCTCGTAATCGGCCAGCGCGACCGCCCCGACACTCGCGCTCGACCACACCGGGAACGAGCTGTCGCCGTGCTCTCCGATGACGTAGGCGTGCACGGAGTCCGGCTCGACATCGAGCAGCTTGCCAAGCTCGTGGCGCAGGCGTGCCCCGTCGAGCACGGTCCCGCAGCCGAAGATCAGGTTGGGCGGCCGCGTGGACGCCTCGATCGCGATCCGCGTGAGGACGTCCACCGGATTGCTCGCCAGGATCACCACCGCTCCGGGGCACACCCGATCGAGCTCACGGACCACGCCGGCGATGATGCTCGCATTCGCGCTGAGCAGCTCCAGACGGCTGTGGCCGGGAGGGTTGGTCGCGCCCACCGTGATCACCACGACAGCCGAGTCGCGCAGGTCCTCGTAGTCGGCCGTCGGGGCGACCTCCATCTCCGACAGCAGGGGGACCGCGTCGGCGATGTCCCAGGCTTCCCCCTCGGCGCGGGCCAGGTTGCGGTCGTAGATGACGACCCGGTCACATTCGCGCAAGAGCACCAGGGCGTTGGCGACCGCCGCGCCGACGTGGCCGGCCCCGATCACCGATACCTTCGAGCGCCCCGTGCTCACGCAGCGAGTATTACCGATCCCGGCGGCTGCGTCTCCCCCTCACCCAGAGCTGGTGGAGTTGCCCGTCTTGGCCGAGCCGGGTGCAGCGCGTCGCGCAACGGTGGGCGGCGCCGTGCCCCGCGCCTCCCCGAGCGGCCGCCAAGCGGCTCGATCGGCAGCTCGATCAACCGAATGTGAAGTCGTAGGCCTGGATCCCCGGGGAAAACGCGAGCGCGAGCTGACCTGTCTGTAGCGGCGTCCCGACCAGCAGCTTGTAGAGCCGCGGGATCCCGCGCACGTCGACGGTGGTGAGGTGGCGACCCCCGAGCGCGACGCTCACGGTCCCCTGGCCCCCGATGACCAGATACACGTCGTTGGCGGTGAAGTGCAGATCAATCTGCGCTCCCGCCCCCGCGGTGGCCTCTTGGCTATGGTCGGTCCAGACGCCACTGAAGGCGAATGAGTCGGCGGGAACCACAAGGGGTGCGTGATAGTCGGCAGGACGGTCGTCGACCACGCCGGTGCCCACGTCATAGGCGATCTCCTGGTAGCCGAGATAGCTCTCCGGGGAGAGCGTTTGCGTCGGCGTCAAGTTCGGCACGTCGGTGCGCGCCGGAAGCTGCGAAACCCCGTTCGCGCTGAGCAGGTCACGGATGGCGGTCTCCATCCCTGAATAGTCGCCCTCGCCAAAGTCGTAGGCGCGGACCTGGCCGGCGGGGTCGATCAGGTACTCCGCCGGCCAGTACTGGTTGTTGTACGCGTCCCAGGTCCCGTAGTTGTTATCGACAGCGATGGGGTACTCGACGCCAAGGCTCGCCGCGGCGCTCCGGACATTTGATACGACGTGCTCGAAGGCGAATTCTGGCGTGTGGACTCCGACGATCACAAACCCGTCATCGCGGTAGGCCCGATACCACCCCTCGACGTGAGGCAGCGAGCGCTGGCAGTTGATGCAGGAGTACGTCCAGAAGTCGACGAGGACCACCTTGCCCTTGAGCTGGGCGAGGGTCAGGGGCTGGTTGCCCGGAGTGTTGAGCCAGGCGACGATTCCGGTGAATGGCGGAGCGGGGCCGAGATTGGGCAGGGCCGCTGCCGCGGTCTTCGCGGCGTTGGCCTGTTTCTCGGCGAAACTGTTGGGACGCTCCCCGTCGAGCCCCTGCAACCTGGCGGTGATCGACGACGTGCCCTCGATGTGGTTCTCGAGCGAGGACGTGTAGCCGGGCACCGACCGCTGGAGACCGTCGAAGAGCCCGAACGCGATGCCCAGGGTCGTGAGCGCCAGGATTGCGCCCGCGATCCGCCGCGTCGTCGGGATGTGCCGGCGCAAGGCGCCCCAGCGCGTTGCGGCCCGTTGGGCCACGAGCGCGAGCACCAGCAGCGGGACGGCGGCGCCGGCCGCGTAACAGAGCGTCACCAACAGCAGCGAGGCGCTGACGCGATGGTTGGCTGCCGCGACCGAAATCGCCGCGAGCACCGGACCGGCACACGGGATGTACACGAGGCCGAGGCTGAGCCCCAGCACGAGGCCGCCCCCGGACTGGGCCCACCGGGACGCGCCAAGTCGACTGAAGGGCCGCTCGAGCCAGTCGCCGATCGTCGGGACCATCAGACCCGCCGCGAGGATCAGCAACACCACGATGCCGAGCCGATACAGCAGATCCTGGGGCAGTCCGAGCGCGCTCAGCAGGGCGCTTCCGACCAGCTCGGCGATGCTGAAGCTGAGGACCAAGCCGGCGATGATCAGCCATGGGCGGGCCCGACTATCGCCGACGGCGCCACCGGCGACGACCACCGGCAGGACCGGGACGATGCAGGGCGAGATGCCCGTGATCACCCCGCCAAGGAACGCGACGACGAGCAGTTCAACCATCTGAACCGGTCATCTTCATCGCGAATGCCCCCCTGCGCCCGACACCTGAGTGGTACTGCTATTGATCGTCCCGTGTGCTTACCGATCGTTGCCGATTCGCTATCTGCTTGCCCTGGACCAGTGCATGGGTCTGCGCCCCAGACGAGGCCTCTCACCATCTTGTCTGCACGCGCACGGGGTTGTTACAGCCGCCTGACGGTTCACGCACCGCATTCAGCGAAGCATCGGGAAGGCGTCCGAGCGACCAGTAGGCCCCGACTGCGCCGCGCACTCCAGCGGTTGGCCGACGGCGACGAGCCGGGTCGGCTGACTGACGTCGAGGCGCAATTCGACGGGCTCACGTGCGCCGCGCGGTGGTCGCATCATTGCGCTCGCCGGGCCAACCTACGAGGGAGCCGGGTGCGAGGGCACCAGCAACTCGACCGCCCGTCGTCTGAACATCACCGCTGATGCCCCGCCGAAAAGGTACGTGCGACCGCACCGACCCCTCCACCGGGTGTGACCAGGTCATCGATCAGCGTGCGGACAGACGGTCGGCTACACACACGCGTGCGAGTGCAGCGAGACGCGGTACCTGGCCTGGAGGGCCTGCGCATGCGCGAGCGCGGCGCGCACCTGGCGCCGCGTCGCGGCCGACAGATGCTGGCCAAGACGGCTTCGGTACTGCGCGATGAGCGCGAGTTCGCGGCCATTGAGCACCCTGAGCGTCGGACAGTCGCTGGTGAGCTGCAGGTGGACGATCTGCTCCGAGAGCCACGGGGCAAATGTCGCCAGGCGCACGAAGTAGCTCGGCGGCGGGCACGCCCCGGTCGTGGTGCTCACGAAGCTCGTGGTCCCAACCTCGGTGACCACCCCGCTCGCATTCGTCTCCAGGACCGGTCCTCCGCTATCGCCGTAGCAGACGGCCTTCGTCGACGGTGGCAGGGCCCCGCAGAACATCGCGGCGGCGACGTATGGGTACCCATGTACATCACCCCTCGTGCACGCCGAGTCGCTCATGACGGCCAGCTGGACGGCATTCAGCGTCGGGCTGTACGGGTAGTACGGGCTCTGCTCACCGAACCCCGCGACCAGCATCGGGCGCCCCGCCTTGTAGGCCCACGAGGCATCGGCCGACCCGGCGACCCGCACGACGTGTGCCGTCGACGGAGATGTCAGCTGAAGCAGGGCCAGGTCGTCGCGACGCGTCGAGACGACGTAACCGGGAGCATGGGTGATCGCCGCGACGGTGTGCGCGTAGGTGGTACCCGCATTCACGTCCGGGCCGGTGGTCAGGACGACGAAATCACGCGCGGGCAAGGTGCGGCCTGTCGCAGGATCGACGACGCAGTGCGCCGCGGTCAGGATCACGTCGGGGCGGACGACGGAGCCGGTGCACTGGGTCTGGGTACCGCTGCTGGTGATGAGGATCCGTGCGACGTATCGCAGCTGCCCAGTTGGCACGGCGCTTCCACCAACGATCGCGGCGGCCGTGCCGACCGCGGCCACGAGCATCATCACTGCCACAAGCAGCGCCGTCCGAACCGTTGACGTCATCCACGCGCCGCCTTCCCACGATCGAGGCCTGCAAAGCCCGGTGGAGCATCCCGCTAGCGAGCGTAGGTCGGTCCACCACGGCACGCAAGATACGGTGCGTAAGGATTGCGCAAACGTTGACGGCGCGATTGTGACAACCGACGCACCTCGCGCTGTGCCGAGACGCGACCGCGCGTCCCGACGCGGCGGCGCCCGCGTTGCTGACGCGTGCTCGGCCACGACTGCCCGGCGAACGTACGCCCTCAGGCTGTCAACATCGGACCAGGGAGCACGGAGCCAGAGCCGGTTACCAGTCCAACTTCGATACGTCCGCTGCTCGCTGACCGGGCAGTCCCTCCCGCGACACGCACCGGAGGGACTGCCCCGGGGAACTTATGCCCTCACGACGTCAGCACCGGACCGCAGCAGCAGGGACCTCCTGCTCGATTCCTTGCACGCATTCCTTTGGATCAATGATTCCCAGGTGCTTGACAATCGTGAACTGACCGTTGTGTGCCTGGGCGATGTACATGTTCATGCGAACGTGATGCTGACCGGGCACCATTTCCGCTGGACCGCCCGGCCCTGTCGGCGATCTTCGCGTGGTCCAGCGCCGCGATCGACGTCTTCCTGCTTGAGCGATCCGGCCTCGTTTACCGCGGCCTCCCAGAGCCGTCAGGCCCCGGTACAGACCCGTGCACGCGCTGCCGGCCGTGAACTTGGCATTGCCCGGATAGAGCGCGTCGTACTGATGCGATCAGTTCCTCGCTGAACGGGTCGCTGCACGCCCCGGTAGTAGTCGAGGCAGCTGTACAGCCCCTCGACGTGTGCGGCCGGCACCAGGTTCAGGAAGTTCTCGTCGAAGTAGGTGCAGACCAGCGAGCCGCCTCGCGTGGTGAAGCCGGACTCGTAGAGCAGCTCGAGGAATGGCGTGAGCCCGGGAGGCACGATCGTGTTGAAGACCACCTCTGCACCGCTGGAGATGATCCTGTCGACGGTCTCGCGCGTAGTCGGTGTGATCCAGCGGGAAGTACTCCTCTCCGACGATCTCGCCACCGTTCGCGGCGACGACTTCGCGTGACCTTCTCGTTCAGCACGCGCGGCCAGATGTAGTCGGCTGACGGCAGGTAGAACTTCTTCGCCCCGGTGTGCTGCATCAACCACGGGATCAGCGGCTCGACCTGCTGCGCCGGCACCGGACCGGTGCAGAAGATCAGCGGGTCGCACTCCTGCCCTTCGTACTGCTCCGGGTAGATGTAGAGCGTCTTCGCCCTCCACGACCGCCGGACCCTTGATGGCCTGCCGCGTCGAGCTGTAGATGCCGCCGAAGATGACGTCGACGTGGTCGTGCTGGACGAGCTTCCTGGCCTTGGCCTCCGCCGACGCTGTCGGTCGTCGCGCTGTCCTCGAGGTAGCAGCTCGACCTGTCGCCCGAGCAGGCCGCCTTGGACGTTGATGTCATCGATGACCATCTTGGCCACGTTTGCGTTGGCGATGCCCATGAACGACAGCGGACCCGTCTGGTCCGTGATGACGCCCACCTTGATGGGACTGACGTGAAGCTGTTGATTCGCCCATCTCATTCCTCCGATCTCGATCCAGATGACCAATTGACTTCCGGTTCGCCCGCGGTCATTTCGGCGGGCAGCTCGCGGTGCTCGCCGCAGCCAGGCGATAGCCAAGCCGGCAGCGAGCACTGGGCGGACAGCGTCCGGGTCGAGCCGCCCGTGTTCGGCGGCCGGCACCGGGAGACGCGCTAGGCGTCGAGCGTTCCGCCGACCTGCGCCACCTGGGGCCGACCCTTGTGCCCGGCTTCTTGCATGATCGCCGGGACCTCGGGGTCGGAGACGAAGCTCTTCCAACCCGCCTCATCCCAGTCGAAGATCACCCAGACCTGGTCGTCCTCGTTGGGATCGCGGAAGATCTGGGCACCCTTGCACCCGTACTGCCGCCGCTTCTCAGCGCCCTTGGTTGAGAAGATGCTCATGAAGCGGTCGTAATCCTCAAACTTCGTCGTTGCCAGGATCATCGCTGTGTTCCTTTCGGTTCTCGGCAGCGGGGCTCGACGCCCCGGCTGCGTCGGTTAGCTGGTCCAGCCCGCGATCCACGCCGCACGGTCCTCGGGCTTGTTCTCGAAGCGCACGACCTTCCCGTCACGCATGTCGAAGACGTGCTCGAAGCCCGTGTCGAGCCTGGCGCCGCTCGTGTTCTTGCCCGTGAAGCGGCCCGTGACGACGACGCGATCGCCGTCGTCGATGAACTCGGTCGGATCGACGTGGTACTCGTCAAAGTTCGCCCCGATCACGGCAAAGACACCGCTCGCGACGGCGTCCGGCCCGACGAACGTGCCGGACGGCGAGCCGCCGCCGCCGCCCTCGACCCACTCGACTCGGGGATCCAGCTTGGCGAGGACAGCGGCGGCGTCATGCTCCGCGAACTCCTCGTATGCGGTGCGGATGGTGTCCACATCTGTCGCGGACATGGTTCGCTCCTCTCGTTCGGGGGTGGTGACCGGACGAGCATCCGCCCGGCAGCACGACGCCGCATCGGGCGAACGCCCTATGCGGTGCGAACGAGGTCGTGCTCGAACGCCCAGAGCGTCGCCGCGGCTCGGCTGCGGACGCCGGCCTTCTGGTAGACGTGCTGGACGTGATGCCCGACGGTCTTGGCCGAGATGCCGAGATCCTGGGCGATCTCCTGATTGGACTCGCCGCGCACGAGCACGAGCAGCACTTCCAGCTCACGCTCGGTCAGCCCGGCAGGCAGCTCGCGAGGTCGCTGCGCGCACGCGGTGGCCGGCGGCGGCGAGCACCGCGTCGACCGCCTCCGGATCGAGCCGCCCCGCTTCGGCCTCGCGCATCAGCTCCGCCTCTGCCGCCGAGGCCTCGAGCGCCGGCCTGTAGGGTCGCGCCTCGCGCATGGCGCCGTAGCAGTCGGCGGCGGCGAGGATCCGGGCGGCCTGATCGAGTGCCGGCCCACGCGTGCCGCGGTGATAGCCGGAGCCGTCGAGCCGTTCGTGGTGCGAGCCGGCCAGGATCCCGATCGGAGCGAGCGCCGACGACTGGGCGAAGGCGCGCTCGGTGTAGTGAGGATGCAGTCGCACCCGCTCCCACTCTCCGAACCCGAGGCGCCCCGGCTTCTCCCAGATCGCGTTCGACACGCCGACGCGGCCGAGGTCGTGCGCGAGCGCGGCGCGCCGCACGAGCGTCACGGCCGCTGCCGGCAGGCCCACGCGCCAGGCGGCGGCCTCGGCGAGCTCGGCGACGCCCGTCGAGTGCTCGCGAAGCCACGGTGACTTGAGGTCGGTGAACGCGGCGATCGCCGCGAAGGCGGCGTCGACCCGTTCGCCTGCGATCCAGATCTGCGGAGACGGCTCGATCTCCAGCGCCTGCTCCCACATCCGCGTCTCGTCCAGCTCGGCGAGGATGTCGGCGAGGTTGCGCGCGGCGAGATCGGCGAGTCGCGGCTCGTACGCCGCGCCCGATCGACGCTCGACGACTGCGCGCGCTTCCTCCGGGCCAGCGGCGCTCAGAAACACGGAGACATCCCGCGCCACGTGCACGAGCAGCATCGGCATCGGGATCTCATCGCCGCGAGCGACACCCGGGAAGCCCAGCCCGTCCCAGCGCTCGAAACACGTGTTCGAGGGCCGCCTGGGTGCCCGAACTGAAGCCGAGCCAGCCCGGCGAATCGCTGCGCCACCTCGCAGTGCATCGCCAACGTCTGACGGGCGACCGGAAGGCCGTGGGTGATGGCCTGCTCGACCATGGTGGCGCGCAGCTCCGGGGTGCGACCGAGCCCGACGTTCGACCTGAGAAATGCAAGGACCTCGGCGGGGTTGCCCGAGTCGACGAGCGCGAACGCGGCCCGCGGCACGATGTCGTCGCCGTACAGCTGCGCAGCCTCGTGCCCGTCCGAGGTGCAGCCCGAGGAGTGAAGCAGCGCGACGTAGTACGCGTCGACGAGGTCCTGCGCCGATGCTCCGGCGAGTTCACCGAGACGGACCGCGAGCACCGCGGTGCGCATCGCGTGCTCGAGCGGCTGCCCGGTGCCGAGGTCGGTCGCCAGCGACAGGGCGCCGACCACCTCGGCCGCACGGATCGGGCGCTCGCCTGATGGCAGCACTGCCGCGACTGCTCCGGGATTCTCCGCCGCCATGTCGAGACCCTATCCGCCTGTCACCCGCAAGACGAGCGACGGACTGCGTAGCGGCCCATGGCCTCCACGGCACACCGCAGCCTCCCGGCCAGCGTTCCCTGCGACGAGATCATTCAACAAGAGCGCAGCCAGAGCGAGATGGCGGCGGTGCGTGTTACGTGCGCGTCGCCAGCGCCAGACCGGCCGAGTACTTCACAGCCGGCGAGGACACAGCCATATTGTCGATGCCGCGATCACTCACGACGCGCGACCAGGTCGGCGGCGAGGAGCATTGATGAGCGTGCCGGAGGTCGAACTGGCGGATTGGCGACGGCGCGTCCACGAGCTCTACGCGACCGTCCGCTCCCACGGTGATCCCAAGCGCGGGCATGCGCTGTGGCGCGACGGGCGCGACGAGCTGTTTCGGACCCATCCGCAGAGCCCACTGCTGCGTGGGGATCCGATGCGTTCCGACGGCATCCCATACTGGCCGTACGACCCGGACCTGCGGTTCGAGCTTCCGCTCCAAGCACCATCTGAGCCGGCGCGCCTCGCGGTCCCGACCGACGGCCAGGGCACCACGACGATGCGGCTCCTCGGGCGTGTCGAGCTGCCCGCGCCGATTGGGGCCTCGCTCGACGTGTGGTGGTTGGAGCAGTACGGGGGCGGGCTCTTTCTGCCCCTGCGCGACGGCACTGCGGGAGACACAAGCTACGGCGGCGGCCGTTACGCGCTCGACACCGCCAAAGGGGCAGACCTCGGCGGCGAGTCCGGGTCGCTCGTTGTCGACTTGAACTTCCTCTACCACCCCTCGTGCCGCTACAACCCGGAATGGCAGTGCCCGCTCGCCCCGGCGGGCAACGTGATCGCCGCACCCGTCCGTGCGGGGGAGCGACTCTGACCCGGGGCCACCGATCCCCGGACGGGATCCGGTCGCTCTCCGCGGTGGTCGACGCGGCCCGCGAACCGGGGTCACGGATCACAACGCCCGGCGCACGCGGCGCGGCTCTGCAGCCTGACTGAACCGATCTGCCCCCTCCCCCGTGCTCCTGGGGACAGCCTTGGACGTCTCCAGGCCAGGGCGCGGGCGGAGGCCTAGCGTGAGCAGGAGTCTTCAGCCGACACGCCTCGTGGCGGCAGCCGTCGTCGCGGCGCTCGCCATCGGCCCAGGCGCATGCGGATCCAGCAGCGGGTCGACGGGGGCCTCGTCCACCCAGCGGGCCGCGCGCACGGGGCGGCCCAGGTCCCGATTCGACCGGATCGCGACGCACATCGACGTCGACGCGCGCGCTCACGGGACCGCGCTCCGTGCGTATCCGGCGCAGTTCGTCCACTGACATCTCAACCCAGGAGGAAGACTCGTGAACTCGGTTACCCGACGGCGCACTCTGCGGATGGCCGCGGCAACTGGCGGCGTCGCGGTGCTCACCGCGGCATCGTTCGCTGTTGCCACAGGCGCACCCGCAAAGCACCCGTTCATCAGCCGCCTTGGCACCAACAGCTTGGTCGCCTCCACCGTGCCCCCAAGCGGGCCGGCCGCCGGCGACGTCAACCCCTACGGGGCGGCGGTCGTCCCGGCAACCGTCGGCGACCTGCGGCGCGGCGACGTGCTCGTGAGCAACTTCAACAATGCCGCGAACCAGCAGGGCACCGGCTCGACGATCATGGAGGTCTCGCCTCGGGGTGCGGTCCACCAGTTCGCGCGGATCGCGCCCTCCTCGCCGGGCGGCGTCGTTGGCCTGACGACCGCGCTCGTGGTGCTGCGCAGCGGCTTCGTGATCGTCGGCAACCTCCCGGCGTCCGGCGGCATGGCGGCGAACGCCCAGGCGGGCGGGCTCACCGTGCTCAACGCGCACGGCAACGTCGCCGAGCGGATCAACGGTGGTCCCATCAACGGGCCCTGGGACGCGACGGCGACCGACGCGGGCCGGAACGTGGTGCTGTTCGTGACCAACGTTCTGAACGGAACCGTCGCTGCCGGCGGCGGCGATGTGGCGGACGGCACGGTCGTACGGATCACGTTTCACATCCCCCGACACGGAATTCCGCAGCAGACCTCCGAACGGGTGATCGCGACCGGGTTCCCCGAGCACACCGACCCCAACGCCTTGGTCGTCGGCCCGACCGGCGTCGGACTCGGTGCCCACGGCGTGCTCTATGTCGCCGACCCGGCGCAGAACCGCATCGCCGCCATTCCGGACGCCGTGAGCCGCACGCGAGTGCTCGGTGGCGGCGCGCGCACCGTGTCCAGCGGGCACGACCTGATGGGCCCACTCGGTCTGATGATCGCCCCGAACGGTGACATCGTGACCGCCAACGGAGGCGACGGAAACCTTGTCGAGACGACGCCGGGCGGTCGCCAGCTCGCCACGACGACGCTCGTCCCTGATGGCGCCGGTGACCTGTTCGGGCTCGCGCTCGCACCGTTGGGGCGCGGCATTTACTACGTCAACGACGCCGGGAGCGGCGCCGGCGCCAATTCGCTCGAGCTCCTGCACTGATCGGCACGAGGGCGCCTCCCGCACGGGGGGCGCCCTCCCCAGTCCAGTTACCACCACGGTCCGTCCCGCCGCGGGGGCATCGGCTTGGCGCTTGTGTATCGACTGCGCGCCCGACCGGGCGTGGCGTCGCGAGTTCGAGCGTGCCGGCCCCAACCTCGCGGGCTCTGCGGCCGACGGGCGTTCACGACGACGCGACGCTGGGTGCTGCCCACGCGCGTGTCGCCGGCACGAGACGCTACCGAGCGCGTTCGTACTGCACCGGCCATTTGACCTCAACGCCGAGTTGCTGTGCGGCATGGAGCGGCCAGTACGGGTCGCGCAGCTCCTGCCGCGCGAGCAGCACGATGTCCGCCTGACCGGTGGCGACGATCTCACTCGCCTGGGCGGCGTCGGTGATGAGACCGACGGCCGCGGTCATCACGCCGGCCTCGCGTCGCACGCGCTCGGCAAACGGCGTTTGGTACCCGGGGCGCACCGGGATCGGCGCGGTCGGCGTGTTGCCACCCGACGAGCAATCGACCATGTCGACGCCCAGATCCCTGACACGGCGCGCGAGCTCCACCGTCTCGTCGATCGTCCATCCCCCGTCGACCCAGTCTGTTGCCGAGACGCGGAGCACGAGCGGGAGGGTGTCGGGCCACTCGGTCCGGACCGCCGCGACGGTCTCGCACACGATGCGGACGCGGTTGTCGAAGCTGCCGCCGTACTTGTCGGTGCGACGATTGCTGAGCGGCGACAGGAATTCGTGCAGCAGGTACCCATGCGCAGCGTGGAGCTCGGCGACCGTGAAGCCGATCGCGAGCGCGCGTTGTGCGGCGACACGAAACGCCTCGACGATGCGCGTGATCCCTGCATGATCCAACTGGCGTGGCGCGGGATAGGCGTCACTGAACGCGATCGCACTGGGGGCGTCAACCTCGTCCCAGCCACCCTCGTCGCGACCGACCGCACGGTGGCCGTCCCACGGCCGAGTCGTGCTCGCCTTCCGGCCCGCATGTGCGAGCTGGATGCCGGGCACCGCGCCCTGCTCGCGCACGAACGTGGTAATCAGTTCGAGCGTCTCGCAATGCGTGTCCGAGTAGATTCCCAGGTCACCCGGGCTGATGCGCCCGCTCGCCTCGACGGCGCTCGCCTCGGTGAAGACGAGAGCCGCGCCTCCGACCGCGCGACTGCCGAGGTGGACGAGGTGCCAGGGGGTCGCATGCCCATCCACGCTGCTGTACTGGCACATCGGCGACACGCCGATCCGGTTGCGGAGGGTGACGCTGCGAATCGTGAGCGGTGAGAAGAGCGCTGCAGGCATGCCGGCCAGCCTAGCTCCCCCACCAGGGCTCCGGCCGGTGCGGGATGCGGCTGACGGTCGGGCTAACGGGCGGTCCAGCCTCCGTCGATGGGAATCGACGCCCCGTTGATGAACGACGCGGGCGGTGAGCAGAGGTAGGCCACGAACTCGGCAACCTCGGCCGGTTCGATCAGGCGCTTGATCGCCGCGGGCGCGAGCATGATGTCGCGAACGACATCGTCCGGCGCGACCCCGTGTAGCTTCGCCTGTGCGGCGATCTGGTTTTCCACGAGCGGCGTGCGGACGTACGCCGGACAGATGCAGTTCGACGTGACGCCACGCTCGCCCCCCTCGAGTGCGACGACCTTGGAGAGGCCCTCGAGCGCGTGCTTCGCGGTGACGTAGGCCGACTTGTACGGAGATGCCACCAAGCCGTGCACCGACGAGATGTTGATGACCCGACCCCAGCCACGCTCGTACATGCCGGGCAGTGCCGCGCGGATGAGGCGGAAGGGCGCCTCCACCATCACGTCCATGATGTGTGCGAACGTCTCGACGGGGAAATCCTCGAGCGCGGCGACGTGCTGCAGACCCGCGTTGTTGACGATGATGTCGGCCGTCAGGTTGAGCGCCGCGACCTCGGCCGCATCGGAGAGATCGACACAGACGTAGTCCGCGCCGATGCGCGCGGCCTGCTGCTCGAGTCGTGCGCGATCGCGATCGACCATGACCACGGTCGCCCCGGCCGCGCCGAGGCGCTGTGCACATGCCAGACCGATGCCGCTCGCGGCGCCGGTGACGAGCGCCGTGTGTCCGGCGAGGTCAACCTGGACGGTCGTTGTCGTGGGGGTCATCTGCATGGGCGGGATCGTACGCAATGCTCCCGACGCGCTGGTGACGACCGCGACTGGTGCGTGGACGTTTCCCCACACCCGGGTCCACCGACCGGCACCGAGTGGCGGGCTGAGGTCGCCGTCGCACCTGCGCTACCAATGTCGCTCATGCAGCTCACGTCAGCGCGACGTCGACGGTCTGGGGCGCCCCTCGCTGGGCCAGCTGTGTCGATCGGAGCCCGTTCACGGTGTTGCGAAGGGGTCCGGTCAGGCCGAACCTGGCGGGGCGTCCCGACCGGGTTCGGCCTCGCACGGCGGCTGATGCGCCCTGGCACCGATGCGAGGAGCGAGACATCTGCGAACAGCCGTTGGGTCGTGTGCCTGGCGGCCATCATGTGTGCGCCCCATCGGGCGCGTGGACAATTCGGTGGGGTCCGGGGCACGAGGAGACATCGCACGGGGTGATTTGGGTCATCGACGAGTGTGTCACGCATTCCGCAGGCACGCCGCTGCCGTTGTCCGCACCGCGGCAATCTCAACAGACCCATAACGCACATCTCAGGGGCATCTCATTGTCACTCGCGAATAATCTAACTAGCCGCCGTTCCGGCGTCCCGGCCCGCTCCCACCTGCGAAGTCTCGCTCCTTCCTCGCGTGGGCTCGGTGCCGTGGGCCGTCGGCACGGCAGGGCACGATCCGAGCGCCACCAGATCGTGTGCGCGAGAAAGGTTCAAGCAGGAGTCGGATGACCGAGCGCCCCCTCGACCACGAACCCCCGGACGGCGACGCCCCGCCGAACACACCAGATGAGGACCCCTCCGCCCGACGGCGCTCACGCTGGCGGACGATCGGTCTTCCCGCCGCGGTGATCGTCGCCGCCATGGCGGCCGTCGGAGGGGTGATCCTGGCCGACGGCAGCTCGGGTTCGGCGGCCGCCTCCACCGCCACCACCATCAAATACGGCACCGTCGCGCAGACAGCCGTCGCCCAGACCCAGTCGTTGAGCGGCACGATCGCCTACACCGCCACCCAGACGATCACCAACCAGTTCACGCCGACCGCCTCGACGGCGAGCGCGCGTTCAGGCCCGATCGCAACTGCGATCTTGGCCGCCTTCGTGACGTCAACGTCCGGCTCGGGCGGGTCGTCGGGCTCCCGTGCCGGCTCGACCGGCGCGACCGGTTCGGGCTCGACCGGCGCCACCGGTTCCGGCTCGACTGGTCCCACCGGTACGGGCGCGAAAGGCACCACCGGTACGGGCGCGAAAGGCACCACCGGGAAGGGCGCGAAAGGCGCCACCGGGAAGGGCGCGAAGGGCACCACCGGTAAGGGGCCGAAAGGCGCCACCGGAAAGGGCTCAAAGGGTGCCAGTAGTACGGGCTCAAAGGGCGCTGCGGGTTCGTCCGGGTCAGCGTCGGGGTCGGGCTCGAGTTCCTCGAGCTCCGGGACGCTGACGACGATGGCCGCGGTCGGCTCGACGATCAAGCTCGGTGGCACCCTCTATACCGTCAACGAGGAGCCCGTCGTGGCGATGGACGGCACCCTGCCGGCCTACCGGGCCATGCAAGACGGGGACACCGGCACCGACATCAGCCAGCTGCAGACGAGCCTTGAGGACCTCGGCTACAGCCCTGGCACCGCCGACGGGACCTTCGGCGCATCGACGCTCTCAGCGGTCGAGGCCTGGCAGAAGAACGAGGGACTCACCGTCGACGGCATCGTCCACCTCGGCCAGGTCGTCTTCGTGAGCGGTCCGTCGCGGGTGATCACCCAGCTCGGGACGATCGGCGCGGCGGTCCCGCCCGGCAGCCAGATCTTGTCCGTCGGTCCCGAATCGCCGATCGTCACCACCAGCGAGAGCAGCTCGCAGTTGGGGCTGCTGTCCCAGGACCAGACGGTCGATGTCCAGCTGCCCGACGGCTCGGTCGTCGCCGGCAAGGTCACCTCGGTGGGAGCGGCGTCCTCGAGTTCGGGCGGATCCGGCGGTGGTCCCTCCGGCGGGTCGGGTTCCGGCTCGAGCACCACCCCCGTCACCGTCGCGCTCAACAGCCCGGCCCTCGGCAACAGCATCGCCGGATCGTCGGTGACCGTGATCGTTACCACCAGTCGCGTCAGCGACGTGCTGGCCGTGCCGATCGCGGCGCTCGTGGCGACGTCCTCCGGGCAGCTCTACGTGCAGGTGCCGAACGCACAGGGCGCACTTGAGGACATCAGCGTGAACCCGACCGTCTACGACGACACCGCCGGCATCGCCGCAGTGCCCGGCGCGAACCTGACCCCAGGCGAGCGCGTCGTGGTGGCCCAGACCTAGCGGGCACCGCGCACGAGGTGCCGGCCACGGCGTGGGCCGGGCGTCGGGCGATGGCGTGGGCCCCGGCCCCGCAACCGCAGTCATGAGGGATCTGCGGTTCTCCTCGCCCCCCGCGCCCACGTGGGCGACGCCGACGCACCGCCGGTTCACGGGTGATGACCGGTTCGCGGGATCACCGTCGCCCGGGTCGGACCGTCGCTCATCCGACGTCGCGACGGTCCTCCAGGATGCGATTCAGGAGCCACTGGCCGCGCTCGCCGGCGAGCGCGAGCGATTCCACCTCCACGGGCGCCTGCAGGCACTGCAGCCGGAGCCAGTCCCGCCCACCGGGCCCCGCGTGGATGAATCCGCTCAAGAAGAAGCCTTGCGCGCAGAGCGCGTCGACGGCGTCGTTGCTGGGGACTGTCAGGTCCACGTCGGCGTACAGGACGGCCGACCCCCGTGCGACCTCGCTGCGCAGCGCACGGAGCAGCTCCCGCTGCCCGCCCCAGCTGTCGCCCGAGATCCGCAGGTAGGCGGTGTCGTCCTCGTCGTCACCGGCGAACGCCGCCGGCACGGGAAGCGGCTGCGCGGACGGGTCCGGCGCGCGCGCCACGACGCCGACGTGCTCGGCCAGAGCGCGCAGCTCGTCCGCGTACCGGGCCGGCAGCTCTAGCGCACGTTCGGGACCCTCGCGCAGCGCCCGGCTCGAGATGAGATTGGCTCCGCGTCGCGGCGGTTCGCGGTCGGCGTCAAGCTGCGCCCGCGCCATCGCGGCCGGGGATCCTCCCAGCATCAGCGCCGACTCGCGATAGCCGTGTTTGAGTTCCGTGCGCTGGCTGTAGGGATGCGCACAGGTCGCACGACCGAACATCGCGGGAAGGCCGGCGGCGCGGGCGCGGCCGAGCGTGTGCTCGAACATCGGATCGAACAGGCCGAGCCCGCGCCACGCCCGATCGATCAGCGCGACCCCGCTCTCGGCGGCCTCATCCGGCGCGGTGACGATCACCGCGTGGTGACCGATGACCGCACCATGCGCGCAGGCGACGGTGCTCAGCACATGACCGTCGCGGATCGCCTGCTCGATCCACGTGGGCCGGTAGAAGTCCCGATGGCGGTAGCTGAGCACGTAGCCGTGCCAGAGCAGCCGGGCGATGGCCTCCGCGTCCGACGCCGCGGCATCGCGGATCTCGACGTCGTCGTGCGCCTGTGCCCGACGCCCGCGGTCGGCGTCCGCGGCACCGTCGGCGTCCCCGTCGACGATCGGGACCGCATGTTCGGCGACGAGGTGCACCGAAATGCGCTTGCCGTCGTCGGCGAGGTTGATCAGCCGGACGTCGCGGGCGATCCGCGCGATCGGCTCGAGGCCCGCCGGCAGCGGACCGTCCGGGCCGCCGGACCGACGCATGGGAGCGCCCCAGTCGTGCATCTCGATCCCGACCCCGTGGGGATCGAGCTCGAGATGCAGCTCGATATCGCCACCCGCATGCCCCTCGTAGGACTGCTCGACGCTGAAGTCCACCAAGCGCCGCACGATGTCGACGAGCTGCGTCGATGCCCTGTCGGAGAGCCCCGCCTCAGCGGCGAAGCCCCCCGCGAGCGCATCGGCGACGGCGGGAGCCGACGGTGAGGCAGGCATGGTGAGGGCGACACGTCCGAGCACGTGCCCGCCAACCTACCCCCGTCGCCCGGCCGGGGGCAACTGCGTCACGCCGCCAAGCGGATCGCCGGCATCCCCGGATCCGGTGCGAGGTCGGGATGAAGCAGATGGGCGAGCTGCCGGACCCCGTCGGCAAGCCGCGGCGTCGGCCGGGAGAAGTAGGCGTCCCCATCGACGGCGACGGCCGGACAGGCCAGCTCAAGGCCGGCCGCCCGGAGTGCCGCCTCTCCAACCCCGAAGCCGCATGGGCCGACGATCACAAGCTCCGGGTCGCACGCCCGCACCTGGTGCCAGGTCGTCGAACGCGACGGCTGGCCGGCGCAACCGAGGACGTCCTCGCCGCCGGCACGCGCGATCATCTCCGGGACCCAATGGCCGGCACAAAACGGCGGGTCGATCCACTCCGCAAAGAACACCCGACGACGCGGCGATCCACGAACCGATGCGGCGACCCGCGCGACGGTGGCGAGCATCCTCGCCGCAATCTCATCACCGCGCGCGGCAACTCCGAGACGAGACGCCAGAGCTCGAACGGACTCCGCCACCTCGCCGAGCGTCCGCGGATCAAGCGACATCACCGGCACCCCGACCGGGCAGGCTGACTCGAGTTCGCCGCTCGAGATCGCGCAGACGGCACACAGGTCCTGCGTCACGATCAGGTCTGGTGAGAGCGCCGCGATCAGATCCGCATCGACGGTGTACAGCGAGCGGCCGTCCCGCACCGAGGCGCGCACCGCGTCGTCGATCGCCAGGCTCGACATGCGTGACGGATCGATCCTCGCCGCCGTCACGACCGGCTTCCCCACCACCTCGCGCGGCCAGCGGCACTCCTCCGATACGCCCACCAGCGAATCGATGAGCCCCAACTCGGCGATCATTTCCGTCGCACTTGGAAGAAACGAGCAGATCCGCAACCCAGCCAACCCTAACCCCGACGCCAGCCGTCAACGCCTCGACGCCGCGGCGGGCGCGACCGCGCCGAATCTGCGCGGGTCACGTGCCCGCGTCCGCCACGTCCACGGTCCCCAAAGGCGGTGATACCACGGCCGCCGCAACGCCACGATCGACGTCGAGTTCGCGGCAGCCCGTGCCTGCCTGAGACGGATGCAACGTCGTCGAGATCGTTGCTCGCTCCCGCGCCGGCCGCCGATGGGCCCGTCGCGGTTTCCGCGCTCTTCGGGGCATCGGACCTGTTCTCATCTGCTCCGAGACCAGCCCGACTGACCAAGCGACGAGGGTTTGGCGACTTGCCGCGCCCCCGTCGCAGTGACCAGTGATTGTGAGCGTTACGCGCCGAGGCCGATGGGCTTCGGGAAGCGGTGACGCAGGCCGAATCGGTACGGCTTGGCAGCGCCGGCCCATGTTGCGTCGCGGGTGTAGGTCTCAGTCCACAACACCTCGCCTGCCGGAATGATCAGGTCGAAGCTGAAGGTCATGAGGCCGATGTGCTCCTTCGGCGGAAGCTCGTGACCCAAGTTGTCGAACGGAGTTGCCTGGCTGAACCAGTTGTAGCTCTCCGGTGACGCCGTGCGGATCGACTCCGGCTTCACCTGGAAGCGGTGCGAACCCTCGGTGTCCGGACGGCCCATGGCGGTCGCCAGGTCCTTGGTGATCTGCGACGGCATGTGCGTCAGCTGCCACTCGGAGTTCGAGATGTCTGGCGCGGTGACGACCTTCATGTTCATGCGGCCGTACGCGGTGTTGCCGTAGAACGCGGGCTTCGCCGGAAGGTCGGCGTCGTCGTACTTGCCGGTCACAGAGTTCAACACGTACCCGTTCCGGATCATCAGGAACGAGAAATAGTTGAACTTGTAGTTCTTGCCGTCCATCACCCCGTAGCCATCGTCAGGGGCGCCACCGTGCTCGAGCACGCGGATGAAGGCTTCCTTCTTCGGGAAACCAAACACGCGGCCGGCGTCGATACCCGCGTCTTGGGTCAGGTACATGTACGGGTAGTACCCGGCGTAGATTTTCTTGCCGTCGCCGCCGGTGAACGATGCCGCAACGGTCACACCCATCTCGCCGTACGGGCCGATCATGGTGTTGTTGTGGTCGACGTACCAGTACTCGACGATGTCGTCCTCGAGGTCCAGGCAGTCGGGGAGCACGCGACGAAGGTGCTTCTCGTCAGCGCGGTAGAAGAACGCTGACCAACGCGAGTTGGTGTAGGTCAGCGGGAGTACATCGATATCCCAGATGGGATCGACCAGCGAGTAGATGAAGACTGTCTTCTCATCGCGGTCGACCGGAGACGGCGGAATCTCCCCCGTTTCCATGCCCGGGACCTGGGTCACGGCAAACAACTCGGCCATGAGCTGGCGTCCCCCTAGATCGAGTGAAGGGCAGTTGCATACGAATCGCGTGAAATGCGGGGGTGTCGGTGACGACTCCCTCCGGATTTCATTCGCACCATATGTCACATGCGCTGACGCGGTCAACCGCGACGGGTCCGATGTGATCCGTTGCAACCCCGGTCAAAAAGTCCACACGAGCGGGGTAAAAACGCGGCGATGCAAGATGAGCGAGCGCCAATCCTCATAAATCCTACAAGGCGCAGCGGATGTCGGTGTCCGCACAAAAAGTGGGCATATTGCGCCCGGCGCTGCCGAACGGGACCCCGGGGATTGGGCATCACCCTCGGCATCGCGACCAGACAGCGCACCGGCATGGCGCCTGCCGATCGCGTTCGCCGCGCTGGCGCGGGTTGTCGCTGTGCCCGTGGTCGGTTCCTCGCGCCCGAGCGTCGGATGGCGCGCGGTGCGCTCACCGGGGCTGACATGTCGCACTCCGAGACACGGCGCGTGCCGGGCAGGTCGCACACCGGGGTCGCGCCCCCGGCTGAGCGTGTGCGCAGCAATCCGATCGGTCGTCGCGCGGGCGGCGATACGGCCCAATCGACGCGGCGCGACGAGGATCAGCTTCCCGGCGTGGGGTTCGAGCAGGCGCACGATCGCCGCCGGCCTCGCCGGCACGCCCAAGCAGCCCGTCTGCGTGGGTGCGGGCCGCGGTGACCTCCGGCGATTCCGGCAGCGGTGGGGGCACCTCCGCTCTCATGATGCGCGCGCCCGGCGGCCGCGGCTCGACGAGGTCCAATGGCGCCTCGGCCTGTGCCCGGGTGCTGCGTTTGCCAACTCGACGCGCCGCATGGGCGAGCCCCCGGAGCATGCAGCGTGGGTGTCCTCCGTGGCGGACGGCACGATCGGTCCACGCCCGCGCCGGGAGGTGCCAGTCGCTCTCCGGGCAGCTTGGGCGCGTCGGGGACGCCCATCGCGGTGAGCGGTCTGACGCGGAGCTCGCGGCGGTCGATCGGCGGTCGGCGACGATCGCCCTGATTGCCATGCGCACGGCGTTCACGGAGCGCGGCTCGCCAATCTCCGGCGGCGCGAACTCACCTCGCGCGTTGCTGCTCGTGACGCCGGCTGCAACCGTCATCGCCCCTGCTGACCCGCAGACGCCGCGCGCGGGCGGCGCCGAGTCGACAGGAGCGTGCCGGGGAGCCCAGGTCTAGAGGATCCCCGGCACGCGGTGTGTCAACTGCTGGGGGGCTTTATGACCGGCGGTCCCAACGGGGGAAAGGCCGGCCCGCCGAGCGACAGGTTCATCACTGTCCAGGACAGCGACATCCCGAGGGCGGCGAAGACAAAGATGACATAACCGGCGACCTTCAACGTATTAGTACTAACGGGCACCATCGAGTAGGCCGCGGCGACGAGGCACAACGCGAGCACGACGAGCGCGAAGATCAGGGGGTAGATGATTGGTAGACGCAAGCTCGCGAGCGTCAGGAACACGAAGAAGATCGCGAACGTAATACTGAACATCACCACGGTGTTGGCGACATCGCCCGGCGGGATCACGTACCAGTTGTGCAGTACACCGAGCACCAGGATCGAGTAGCCGATCCAGAACCCACCGAACGTGCCCGCAAAGCACGCAACAAACGATTGTCCGGCGGATGCGGCCCACCAGGTTGAAAGCAACAGGAACAGGCCGGTCGTTCCGAGCAGGATCGCGACCGGGGACCCGAGCGCAATGTTGGATCCGAGGGCCTGCGTGAGCTGGATGCCGAGCGCGATCGAGCCGATCACAAAGACGGGTGCGGCGACGACTTGCGGGTCGCCTGAGGCTGCCATGACTCCTCCTTTTATGTATGAGCCAGCCACGGCCGACGAGATCGCGCCGCGGCTGTTGTTATCGAGTAAACGCCGGTCGGCAGTCGCGAGTCAAGAGGCGCGCTCCCGCCGTTGATGCCTGCGTGTCGGCCAAAGGGACCCGTCCGGCTCGAGGAACCGAGCCGCCGCTCTGACCGAGACACGAGGGTCTGCGGGCCCCGGCATGCCGCGTTCGTCGTACGTCCAGATGGCCACCGACGATGCGCGGCCCTGACCGCAGCAGCGCCACGAGCGGTTGCAGGGAGCACGTGATCCACGTAGCTCCCGGCACGCGCGCGCGGGCCTCGAGAACGGACCGCCGGTGCGCACAGGCGTGCGGAACTGGCTCGACCGGCGTCTTCGACAGCTGGGGCTGGCACAAGGCGGGCACCACACGTCCCGGCACCAACTGCAGGACGCCAGGGGGCGAAGCGGGCGCAATTGGTTCGTCGTCGGCGATTGACGCCACAGATCGCAATCAGCCACACAGGCTGCGACGCTCGCGTAATCAAAGGGTCCGGGGTGCGAATCCGCGCGTCGGCGTAGGTTGGGACCCGCATCGGTGCCGCGTTGCCGGCATCAGCGTTGCTTCACGCGTTCGGCGGGCAGGGCTCAGACCTCGGCCCTGGGCTCCGGCCGCTCATGGGGTGGCATCTCGGCCTCACCCGCCGGAGCGTCCCCCTCCCCCACTGAGGCAAGCCGTCTGAGTCCTGCGGCGGTCAGGCCGCCGACGACGACAACCACCGCGACGCCCCCTTCGATCAGTACCGCGCCGAGCCTGGCAAGACTCCGCATACCGCGCCTCCGGGATCATTCGTGGTGATGAGCGGCCAGTCTACTGCCCCGGAGAAGATCGCGCCATCAGGCCACGTCGATGACCGGCACCGCGTGCGTGCACCGGTTCGCGCCGCACCCACACGCGTCAGCCACGGGCGACGTACGCGTCTGTGCATTGTCATGTTTCCCCTTGCGGATGTTCGAACCAGCCCCTGGTGAGTTCATGTGGTATGCGCCGCCCAGCCCAGATTCGGCGTCGCTTCCCATGGTGCGCAGATCCAACGGCCGGGCGCGTCGGTGGCGCGCAGGCGCGAGCTGCGGCATCGGCAGAACCATGGACCGTTACGCGAGAAGATTGGGCGGGGGCTCGGCGGGCATCCCGCGTCGGTCCACCGGCTGGTGACATCACACGACGGGATCCTTGCGTCCAAGCGACGCCCCCCGCACCCATGCTGAGCCTCGATGCGGGCGAAGGGATCGTCCGCGGGATCACTCGCGGTGAGTTGGTCCGGCGACGCGCCGCTCGTTTGGCACGCGCCATGTGCGATCCGCCGGGAGATCGCGCGTCACGGCGGCCCGCCCACGCACCAGGTCCCCCACCCCCAAATGTCTCGATGCGACCCAAGGCTCGTGTCCACGCGTCGAGCTGAGAGTCGTCGGCGCTGTCGGCCGCGACGGTTTGACGGGCGCGTGGCTTGCCGGCAGGGGGAGGGTCTGCGAGCCTGACGGCATGGAGCGCGCGACGAATCGGCGCAACGTCGTGGCGGGATTGGTCGTGACGACCGGCCGAGTCGGCGCAAAAGGGGGGCGGCTGGTACTCGTCCCCGCGCGGATGGTCGCACGCTCGGCGCTCGCCCGACCGCTGCGATCTCGCGCCGATGGTGTCGCTGAGATCGGCCGAAGCGCCGGGGTCGACGCGCGCCGCCGGCTTGAGACTGCGGCGGCAGAGGTGCTCGCGGCGCCCGAGACGGAGCACGTGGTCGAAGGTGTCCTTGCGGGGCCGCTGCCGGAAGCGGTCGCCCGGTCCTTGGTCGAGCATCAGGTCGTCGAGCGGGTGGTGGCCGAGATGCTCGCGCGCGTTGACGTTGAGCCGGAGGTCGCAGCGGCACTCGAGACCGAGCGGACGGAGCAACTCGTGGCGCAGGTTCTGGCAAGCCCCGCGTTGGAGCGGCTGCTGATCGAGGCGCTGGAGAGCCAGCTGACGCTCGATCTCGCCGACCGGATGGTGCGCAGCCCCGCGTTCGAGCGTGTGCTCGCACACGTGTCCTCGAGTCCGGAGCTGCGCGCGGCGCTCGTGGTGCAGTCGACGTCGCTCGCCGAGGAGATGGCAGCCGGCCTCCGCGGCCGCGTGCTCCGGCTCGACGACGCCGCCGAGCGCGGGCCCCGTCGCTGGTTCCACCGACCGCCGCGCGCACCTGTCGCGCCGGCGGGGGCGCCCTCGGTCCCCTTCGCCGGAGTCGCTACCCGTGGGATCGGGCTCGCAGTCGACGCTGCGCTCGTGGCGATGATCTTACTGACCGGTACCGCCGTCGTCGATCTGGTTGCATCGCTCTTCTGGCATCCGCGGCCGGCTTGGCTCGTCGGGACGCTCATCGGCATCGCTTGGCTGCTGGTTGAGGTCGTCTACTTCGTCGGGTTCTGGTCGACGGCTGGACAGACGCCCGGGATGCGGTTGATGCACCTGCGTGTCGTCGACAGCACCGGCTCCGCCCCCGGCCTGGGGCGCTCGTTTGTGCGCTTGGTGGGGCTCGCCCTGGCAATCCTGTTGCTGTTTACGGGCTTCCTCCCGGTGCTGGTCGACGACCGGCGGCGCGCCCTCCAGGACTTCCTCGCTCGCACCGTCGTCCTGTACGACGAGCAAGCCCCGCACCCGCTGGGGGGCGCGATCGAGGCGGATGTACCACCGGCCGGCCGGCTTCCGGTGGCAGAGTCGCAGACGTCCAAGGAGCAGCCTGGCTAAACACACGCCCGCGTTGTCCGGAGGATCTCATCGCCGAGGACGTGCGGCCCCTCATCCCCGCCTCGACTCCAGGCGAGGGACACCCACTTGGAGAACGCCCGACGGGGTCAGCCGGCCGGCATCGTGCATCGCGCCCACACAGCAGCGTTCGGGTCGAGGTCCGCGCGGTTGAACCTGTGCGGTTTCTCGCAGTCCCTATGCCGCATGACGTTAGCGACCACCCATCCGACGCCCGGGGCCCCCGGCCGCGTTCGTGGAGTGACCCGCTCTCGGCCTGCCGACTCGAGGAGCCGGCTGAAACAAGAACACGTCTCGTGATCAGCGGCTAGGCTTGCTCCAACCCGCGGCTTCTGAGTGCCGCCGGCGACACCTTGTTCTGGCAACCGGCGCACTGGAATATGCAGACCCGACAATTCGCCAACCTCATGCGACGGGCTGAGCGCGGCGCCGGCCGCGCCCGCACCCTGACCAGCCCCGCGAGGGTCGGTCCGGCACCCGTCTGAGCCTCAGCCCCCGCGATGCACCCAGACGAGCTTCGACCACCTCTCCATCTCGCCGCGGCGCGAAACAAGCTCTCGCCGCCGGCGCTGGCCTTCCGCATCGCCCACGCCGCGGTCGCCGTTGGGTTCCTGCTCGCGATCGCGTACGTCTGGTGGTGTGCGTTCACCGGCCGTCGCGGGCGACTCCTGCGTGCCGTTGTCGCGGCGCTCACCGTCGAGGGAGTGCTCGTGCTCGCCAATCGCGGCGACTGCCCGCTGAGCGATCTCCAAGATCGCGTGGGCGATCCCGTTCCGCTCTTCGAGCTGGTGCTCCCGCCGCGGGCCGCGCGCTGCGTAGTCCCGGTTCTTGGCGTCGTCACGGCGGCGGGCGCCGCCGAGCTCGCGCGAAAAAGCAGACGGCCCGGCCGGCCATCGCGTTCTCGCGGATCGGGTGCGTGAGCGGCTCGATGATCCTTCGCTCCAGCATGACGCGCAGCGGGATGAGGGTCGGGGCCACAATCGCGCTCGCCTCGGCCCGCTTGACGTCCCCGCCCTGCGGGCGCGGCGCTACAGCCGGCAGCCTGACGCCGGCGGTCGCCGGTACGGTGCCATGACCTGAGGGCCGTATCCTTGCGCCGCTCTCGCGCGTGCGGGCGACGGCTCCGGGGTCAGACGCGAGCCTGACGGCATTCGGGGATGCGCGTTCGGGGATGCGCAACTGTCCGTCACCGAATGTCGCAACTGCAGCGGGAATCGGGTGGCGAGAGCGGCCCTCCGGTGACCTCGTGCGAGGGCGTGGTGGTGGTCCTGGACGGTCGTTGCCAAGATGGCTCGATGGCCGTGTGTCCCAAGACGGTGGGTCACCGGCAACCGCTGAACGCGCCCGCAGGACCAGAATAGGGTCCCGGCAACACCCAATCACGGGACAGCCATGGATCCGTCCGGGCCGGCCGCCTTCGGGTCGGCCCCCAACATGGCCTCGCTGATGACGACACCCGCGAACTCGAGCACCGTCCGGGCCGCCCGGCACGCAGCCCTGCGCAAGCTGGCGGCGTTCGCGCTCGGTCTCCTCATCGCCATCGGGCTCGTGTCGGCGATCCCGACCGTCGCCCACTGGGTCCGCCACGGCGACCCGACGCTTCTCGCGCTCGCCGGCCTCATGGATGTCGTCTCGATCGCGGGCTACATTCTGCTTTGTTGGGGGGTCTACGGCGGCGCCGTGGAGGCCCACAGCGCCGCCCGGCTACGACGCCGCGCAAGCTCGGCCGACGCGAGAGCTCGCAGGTCGCCACCAGCCGCCTCTTCCTCGGCGACACGCTCCCCCGGGGCGCGGCCACCGGCTTCCCTGCCGAGTTCTGGTTCCTCTCGCGAGCGGCGCTCACCCCCGAGGCGATCGCCGAGTACACGACGGCGTTCTTGATCCTCTCGAACTCGGTGGTCGTGGTCGCGCTGGTGGTGTTCGGGGTGCTGCTCGCCCTCGGGCTCGTGCCCGGCCACCTGCCGACCTGGCTCACGATCCTTCCGGCCGCCTGTGCGTTGGCAGTGATCCTTGCGGTCCTGGCCGCGGCCCACTACGCGAAGCCGGCCCCGCCGCGAAGGCGCAGGGCGCGACGGCGGAGCAGTCCCGGGCCCATCGCGTCGCCGCCATGGTGCGGGGCCTCCTTCAGCGCGTGCCGATGGGCGTGAAGGACGCCGTCAGTAGCCTCGGGCGTCCCGCCGTTGTGACCGGCCTGCCCATCAGCCCGCGCTTCGACGCGGCATCCTTCTGGCTCTGCTATCGGGCGGTCGGCACCCCGCTTTCTTGGCCGTGATGCTCATGGACTGCTGCCTCGGCCAGGTGGGGGCGCCGATCCCGACGCCGGGGGCAGCGGCGGGGTCCAGGGCGTGGCGATCCTCGCCCTCGTGAGCGCCGGCGCGCCCGCCAGGGTCGCGACGGCCGGGGTGCTCGCGTGGACGGGCGTCAGCCTGGCCGCCCAGCTCGTCTGGGGCGGCATCGGCTACCTACGCCTGCAGCGCACTATGCGACTCTGGGAGCGCGGCGACCCCCCGCTCGATGCTCGTCCTCGTCGGGCAGGAGGTGGCGCGTAACACGCAGACCAAACGCCACCATCCAGCGCCGCCCTCGTAATGGATGGGTTGGCGGTTCACGCGTGCGTGCGACTGCCGCGGCACCTTGCCGGGCTCGCCCGCCGATGCCGTGCGCCGGCGACTAAAAGGGGCTGCCGAACGCGGCGACGAGGATCAGCCCAAGGAAGCCGATGACGAAGACCGTCGCCGTGACGATCGCGAATATCTGCGTCGCCCGCCGGTGGCGGGGATCGTCGAAGAACATCATCGCGCGGCCACGGTATCAGGTCACAACGACGTCTTGGCCGACGGGCGGAGCATCACCGTGTCCCATCGGGGGTCGTCGCGATCGCGACGACCGGACCAACCGTCGCCAAAAGCATCGTCACCGGCGTGGGACACGTCGCCCAAACCGCCGCCGTCATCCGCCCGCCGCTGGGAGGGAGGCGCAATCACACCGAGGGCGAGCCGAGCTCACACACCCGACTCGGCGGACGGCCGCGAGCGCGCCGGGTAGCGTAGCGCCAGTTGCACAACGCGATCTGGGCTCCGTCGCGTCGGCTGTGTCCCGGACGACCCGAGCCAGCGCGCGCACCAAGATGGGAGCATGGACCGCGTCGCCTGAGAGAGGAGAGGTACGCAGCATGGAGCCGAGTCGGGCCGCGAGCGCCGAGTTCAGGTTCACCGCTGGGTCACGCGCAGATCGGGAAGGCTTGGCGATCGGTGACCGTGGGCAGTGAGGCGACCAGTCATCCCGGCTCGGCGCTGGGCGCGCGGGCGACGTACGCGGCGCGTGCCAGTCGCGCCGTGCTCGCGGACCCGTCTGCCGGGTGGGAGCGAATCGTCGAACGGCTCGCCGAGCTCCGCGAGCGCCGCGAGCCCCCATTCCCGTACGCCGGCACGAGCGACTGGCACGAAGCTCTGCACGCGGCGTTGGGGGTGCCATGGCCCTGCGCGTGTGATGACGCGTTCGACGGTGTGTGGCGGGTCATGCTCGACGAGCTGGCGGCGCGGGGACTGGCGCCGGGCCGGGGGACGTTCGCTGGCTGGGACGACGGCGGACGCGCACTCGTCCAGTCGGCCTACTGCCTCGTGCGTTACGCGCGGCCCAACCGGATCGTGGAGACGGGCGTCGCCCATGGGGTGACGACCCGGTTCATCCTCGAGGCGCTCGAACGGAACGGATCGGGCCAGCTCTGGAGCATCGACCTGCCGCCGCTGATTGAACGGCACCTGCAGACCGAGGTCGGCATTGCCGTCCCCGAGCGGCTGCGGGGGCGCTGGACGCTGATCCGCGGCTCGAGCAGGCAACGGCTGCGCCCGCTGCTCACGACACTCGAGACGATCGACCTGTTCGTGCACGACAGCATGCACACGACCCGGAACCTGCAGTTCGAACTCTCGCAGGCCTGGCCGGCGCTCACCCCCGGCGGCGCTGTCATCGCGGACGATATTGACTTCAACCGCGCGTTTGGCACGTTCGCGCTGCACGGCGGTGTCGCGCACTCGCTTGTCGCGCGTCACGACGATACCGATCGGCTGTTCGGAATCCTCGTAAAGGCATCAGAAGGCGACCCGACCGCCGGCTAGACCGGCCAGCACGATGCCGGCGCGCCCGCAGCAGATGACCCGCGGTACGGGACGGGTGGGTCTCCTGCCGAGCTGACGTTCCGGGTTCGACCGCTACCGATGTGAAGAGCACCGGTGCCGCGGTGTGCCGGCCACCAGGGCCTCGCCGTCATCGAACCAGGTCGTAAAGTCCGCCGGGATCGCGGCACACACGTGGCGCATGATCTCGGCCTCCCAGCGCGAGACCCAGGCGATGTTTACCAGCGCGAGGGTCCGCTCGGCGAGCCGGCGGGCGACAGGATGGTCAACGCTCACGGCGCGACATGTGTTGTTTGGTCGATACGTGGTGATTGGAGCACCACCGGTCCGCGACGGACCTGCTTGAGGATCTGCTCGGTGGTCGCGGTGCACATGAACGACCCCGGCTCGCTGTGCTTGGCCTCAAGGTGGGCGCCGATCGCGGCGACCAGGGCCGGGACGCTGTGCACGGCGCCGCGGCACACGGTCTTGTCGGTCGCTTTGCCGAAGAACTGCTCGGCCATGTTGCACCACGGGCTCGAGGTCGGCGTGACCTGCAGATGGAATGGCGCGTGCTTGGCGAGCCGCTGCGTGTCATCGGCGTGCGTGTGCGTGGCGTCGCTGTCGGAGATCACGCGGATCTGCAGGGCCTTGGGGACACAGCGGTCGACCGCGCGCAGGAACTGCAGGAACTCCCGGCGGACGGGCACGCACGGGCCGGACACCCTGCCGCCATGACATCCAGCGCCGCGAACAACATGGTGGTCCCCCTCGGCGTGTCGTCGTGTGTCATGGTGCCGGTCCGCCCATGCTTCATCGGCTGCGACGGCTGCGCCTGACCCAATGCCCGGACCGCCGATTCCTCGTCCATGCACAGCACGATCGCGTTCTGCGGCGGGGTCATGTACAGCCCCACAACGTCCACGAGCTGCGCCTCGACGCGCGCGCCGCGCGAGCGCGCCAAGCTCCTGACGCGATCCGGGTGAAGCCCCCGCGCGCGCCGGATCCGAGACACCGTCGACCCGCTGGCGCCCATCGCCCTCGCCATCGAGCGGCAACGCCAGCGCCTCTCGCCCGCCGGCTGCTCATGCAGCGTCGCGTGCACGATCGCTGCGACCGTCTCCGGCGAGATCGACGGCTCGCGCCCCCGGACCCGGACGGATCGGACCGAACAGCGTGAACCCCTCCGCCAGGAACCGCTGCCGCCAACACCTCACGCTCGTCGGCGAGACGCCAACCAGCTCGCCAATCCGCGTGTTCGCCACACCGTCAGCGGCACGCAGCAACGCTTGCGCGCGCTGCACATCACGACGCTTGGCCGCTCGCGAGCCGGCCAGCTCCTCAAGTACTTCTCGCTGGCCGTCGGCCAGCGGCATGGCAGGAGTAGGGGAGCGCACGCCTCATCCTGCCACGAAGCGCCAGCTATGTGCGACGCGCTGCCCGCGGGCGCCGGCTGGACCCCTCAGCCCATATGATCCCGGCCAATGGTCATGCGTGTGAGCCTTCTTATCAGAAGCTACAACTACGCTCGCTTCCTTCCGAGCGCGATCGACAGCGCCCTCAACCAGACGTATCCGCATGTCGAGGTCGTCGTCGTCGACGACGGGTCGACCGACGAATCGCGCGACGTTATTGCATCGTACGGGGACCGTGTGAAGTACCAGTTCGACGAGAACGCCGGCGAAACATCGTGTCTCAATGCCGCATTTGCCCTCAGCAGCGGCGACATCCTGTGCCTTCTCGACGCCGACGACGTGTTTGAACCCGACAAGGTCGCCGCCGTGGTCGCGGCCGCCCGGCGTTCGCCACAAGCGCTGTTGATCCACCATCAAATGCGCATGATCGACGCAGCCGGCAACCCACTGCATGCGCCGTTTCCGCGCCATGTGCCCGACGGCGACATTCGCGCATCAGCGATGCGCGCAGGCGGCTGGTTTCCTCGAGCGGTCGCCAGCGCGTTGTCCTTTCGCCGTTCGTACGCTGAGCGTTTGTTCCCGATTCCACGACATCATCACTTTGTCGTCGACGGCGAGGCACGTGAGATCCGCGTCTACCCTGACACTTATTTAGTTGGCCCGGCCGCTCTGGTGGCGCCGGTTGCGGGCATCAGGCTCCCACTCACCCGTTATCGAGTTCATGGCAGCAACGTGTCCCTGCAATCGAGTCCCGCTGAGTCGCTTGTTCGCTACCAGATGGAGACGCGCGAACTGGAGAACGTCATGCGAACCACGTTCAACCGGCCGGTGTCCCTGAATCTCGACCGCCACCTCGACTATCAGTTGCGTCTCTGTGCGGCGCGCAGGATCTCGCGGCCAAGAACCGCTGCGCGCATTATCACGTGCTCGTCCGTGCCGGTGGATGTTCGCCTGAGGGAGGTGGCCCGCATAGCGACCAACCGCGGAGCCAGTCGGCGGTGAAGCCTCTGACGCTCGGCGTGTGTGAAACGGCGCGAACGCGGATTGCAAATACGACGCGCCCGAGTCCCAGCCCCGCACGCGAAGCCGACGGCCTCGACGGCGGCCTCGACGACGGACTGGACGGCGCTGCCGATGTCACCAACGTGGTTGCCGACCGTCGCCGCGGCGATGCCCGCGGCCAGCGCGCGCCGGGTCACCTCCGACAGGCGGATCGCCTCGATGTTGCCGGTCCCGACCACGTAGGTCCGGGCGGCATCCGAGACCCAGCCGTCGAGCACCGCACCGCAGTCGATCGAGATCAGATCGCCGTCGACGAGCACGTAGTCGCCCGGGATGGCGTGGACGACCTGGTCGTTGACCGACGGGCAGATGGTCGCCGGGAACCCATGGTAGCCAAGGAACGCCGGTACGGCCCGCGCGTCGCGGATCGTCTGCTCGGCGATCGCGTCGAGCTGTGCCGTCGTGACGCCCGCGCCCACCGCCGCGGCCATCGCCTCGTGGGCAGCCGCCAGAACGGCGCCGGAGGCCGCCATGGCCTCAAGCTCCTGCGGGGTCTTGAGGATCCCGGAGGAGGCACGCGACGGGGCGGCGCCCAGGGCTCTAATCGCCCGCGAGGGCCGACGTGATCTGGCCATAGACCTGGTCCTGGGACTGCTCGCCGTTGATCGGGTGTGAGCAGGCCCCGGCTGGCGTAGTAGTCGATCAGGGGGGCGGTCGACTCCTCGTAGACGCTCAGGCGGTTCTCGACGGCCTCGGCGCGGTCGTCGGCGCGCTGGTACAGGTCGCACTCACCGATCGCCTGGCACGTGGCGTCGCGCACGTGCGGGGCGAACACCTCGTGCCAGGAGCGCCCGCAGGTGCGGCAGATCCAGCGGCCGGCCAGCCGGCGTACGAGTTCCTCGCGCGAGACCTCCAGCGAGAGCACCGCGTCCAGCGGCGCGTCGAGCTCGGCGAGCGTCTGGTCGAGTGCCTGGGCCTGGGCGAGCGTGCGCGGGAAGCCGTCGAGCAGGAAGTCGTCCTCGCCCGGGGTCAGGCGCTCGCGGATCATCCCGATGACGACGGCGTCGGGCACCAGATCCCCGGCGTCCATGTAGCGCTTGGCCTCGAGGCCCAACCCGGTGCCCTGGGCCACCGCGTCGCGCAGCAGGTCGCCGGTGGCCAGGTGGGTCAGGCCAAGGTCGGCCTTGAGCCGATCGGCCTGGGTGCCCTTGCCGGCACCGGGGGGCCCGAGAAAGACCAGGCGGGCTATCGGAGGAACCCTTCATAGGAGCGCATCATCAGCTGGGCCTCCATCTGGCGGATGGTGTCGAGCGCGACACCGACCACGATCAGGATGGACGTCCCGCCGAGCACGCCAAAGAACACGTTCGACTGCGGCAGGTACTTGAAGATGATGCTCGGCAGCATCGCGACCAGCGCGAGGTAGATCGCACCCGGCAAGGTCAGGCGCGTGAGCACGCGGTCGAGGTAGACGGCCGTCGGGCGCCCGGGGCGCACGCGGCAGTGGTGCCCCCGCGCTGCTCAGCGATGCGTCTCCAGCGGGTCGGTCGCAGCATCATCCGGTGAGCTCTCGCCGGCCCGCGGCGTCCGGACCCAGGAGTCGGCGTCATAGGCGACGACCCGACGCAGCTGGAACACCCGTGACACCACGAGCATCGGCGCGGTCAACAGCGCGCGCCACGCCGCCCGCGGTACGTGCCCCGCGATGAACCCGATGACGACGAACGCGCACAGTAGCAGGGCCGAGGCCCCCCAGATCACCAGTGGCAGCGACGATGTCAGGCCGGTCGCGACACCAAGGGCCGCGACGGCGAGACCTGCGACGAGACCCGCTGCCGCGAGTGCGAGCGGCGGGATCGCCAGCTCGATCGCCGCGTCCACGAGCGCTGCGCGCCGCTGGCGGATCGCTGCGCGCAGGAGCCGCGGTCCCTGGGTCCGCACCAGCGCGAACTTGCCGCCGACCCAGCGCTCCTGTTGCAGGTCGGCCGCCTCGAGCGTCGGCGGGGCGGGCTGCAGGACCCGTGCGCGGCTCGTGTAGACCACGCCGATACCACCTTCACGCAGCCGGAGTGCATACTCCACGTCCTCGATCGCGGAGTGCGCGTCCCATGGGAATGCCGTGAGGACCGCGTGCGAGAACAGCATCCCCGAGCCCTGCAGGCCGCACGGTAGGCCGAGCACCGCGCGGCCCTGCGGGCGCACGCGGTTGACCAGCGTGAACGCAGCGGCCCGAAGTGTCGCCTGGTGCGATCCTCCACCGTCAAGCGCGTTCTCGGCCTGCACGACCCGTGCACCGGTATTCATCACCCCGGTGAGCGTCTCGAGAAGCCGCGCGTCGCAATCACCGTCCGCGTCGACGATGATCACGGCGCGCGGCGCCTCGGCACGTGCCAGCAGCATCTGGATCGCGAACTGCAGCGCCCACCCCTTTCCGCGGCGCGTCGCGTCGACACGTTCCAGGACGCTCGCGCCCGCGTCCGCCGCTACGCGTGCCGTCTGATCCGTGCAGTTGTCTGCAACGACCAGGATCCCGAACCGCTCGGCTGGGTACGTCTGGTTGCGGAGCGTCGCGACGCACCGGCCGATCAGTAGCTCCTCGTTATGCGCAGGGATCACGACCATCACGCGCCCGGCGCCGTCTGGGTCGGGGCCTTCAGCGGGCGGACGGTAGCGGAGCGCCGCCACGGCGAGGACGGCCAGATACCCGGTGATCGCGACCATGACCACCCCGGGCAGCGCGATGCCCACCGTCAGGATTAGGCTGACGGCACTCATGCGGCGTCCCTCGCCCCACACAGCTGTAGATCAGCACGGGCCAGCAGGTCGTCGGTCGTCGCGCCCGGACGCCCGACGACGCAGCCGATCGACGCGGTCACCGTCAGCCCTGCCCGGACGGTGTCCCAGGGATAGTCGGCGATGGCATGCCGCATCCGCTGGCAGGCCCCTAACGCGTCATCTAGATCGGTGCCCAGCAGCACGATGGCGAACTCCTCCCGCCCAAAGCGTGCCAGCAGGTCGGCGCCGCGACTCGATCGGCGCAACACGCGGGCGCAGGCCCGGACGACGTCGTCCGACAGTGCGTGCCCGCCGTTGCCGTTGCCGTCTCCGTTGCGCGGAGCGGCAAGCTCCAGGTCGAACAGGGCCAGGGCGACCGGACCGGTGCTGGTCGCGACCAGCTCGCCGAGCCGTGCGTCGAAGTTCCGGCGGTTGGGAAGCCCGGTCACCGGATCGAGCGGTCCCTCGGAGGCTGGGCGTGGGACGTGCGTCCGGGGCTCCATCCCATTCGGGCGCCGGGCGCCGTGCGCCGTGCCGCCGCGCGCACTCGCACCAGCCCGCACGTCTTCGAGCGTGTGAATGCGACGTTCGGCGGCGAGTGCACCGGCCAGATCGCCGGTCGCCTCACTCAGCGTGCTCGTGACTTCGAGGGCCCGTCGAAGACCATCGCGATCGCCGGCCTCCTCGAGCAGACGCACGGCGCGCTGCACGGCGACGAGGCCATCGCGTGTGCGCCCCGCCGCGTTGAGCGCATGGGCGGCGTGGGTCAGGCCGGCACCCTCGGCCCGCGGGTCACGGGCCTCGCGGGCCGACAGCACCGCGATTCTCAGGTGCTCCAGCGCGCCGAGCGGTTGGTCGAGCCCGATCAGGGCGCGCCCGGCGATCCGCGACGCGGCGCCACGCGTGACGCAGTCGTCGGCGGCGCACGTCGTGGCCGCGTCGCGGGCAAGGTCCACCGCCCGTGCGTATGCGGCCTCGGCGTCGTCGCGGTGCCCGGCCGCGAGTGCCCGGTCCCCGAGCGTGCACTGGCCCTCGGCGGCGCGCATGAGCACCGAGGCCGACGGCAGGCGTTCATCGGCGCGCCCGAGGGTATCGGCCGCGTCTGGTACGAGCTCGAGCGCCCGCACAGGTGTCTCGAGTGGCGGGTGCACGCTGGCGGCCACCTCATGCAACGCCGGCGCTGGTCGGTCTGCGGGCAGCCGCACGCCGGGGGCCTCGTCATCTGGAACCTGCCCGGGATCCGGCGGGGCCGGGTGCGCGCCGGGAACGTCGTCGGGTACCCGCACGAGATCGAGCTCGGCAGGGTGCAGCGGTGCGGCCACGCCATCGAGCGTCCCGTCCAGGTCCTCGTTGATGGCGTCCACGCTCGCGGCGAGCGCGGGCGTGGGCTCCGCCGCCTGCGCATCGCCCCGTCCGCGGAGCACCGCAAGGCCGCGGCGCGCGTCGCGGATCGTCCGCGGCCGGATCATCCCGACCAGCACCCCGGCAACCAGGAAGGCCCCGAGACCGCAGGCCACGGACACCCATAGGCCGAGGCTGCGCGTGGCGAAGGCACCCGCGACCATCGCGGCGCTGGCCAGGGCGCTTGCCCCGACGCGCGCAAGGCCACCCCGTGTGATCACGTGATGCCCCACGATGACGAGCACCATCGCGACGTTGACCAGCTCGGTGGCCACGAGGCTCGCGGCCGCCCCGAGCGCGCCGTTGCCGTAGTGGGTCTGGGTGTACGGGATCAGCACCAGGTTGAACAGCGGGTTGATGATCGTCATCGCCACCATCACCCAGGTCCCGGTGGTCTGGCGCTTGGCCGCGATCAGCACCTGGTTGAGCATGATGTTCAGGAACATCGGCGGAATGCAGAGCCCGAGCAGCATCAGCACGCCGATCGCCGGCGTGTAGGGCGGGCCGTACAGGACGTGGATCACCGGCGCCGCGCCGATGATGGTCGCCGCCCCGATCGGCAAGCCCAGAATCAACACCAGCTCGACCGGCTTGCGCGCCGCCGCGCGCAGCTGCCGGGGATCCTCTTCGAACGCCTGCACGAGCCGCGGCAGCCACGCGGTCGCGATCATCACCGGCAGGAACATCATCGTCTGGAACAGGCGCGTCGGGACCCCGTAGTATCCGACCGTCTGGGGGTTGGTCATCAGCGACAGCAGCACGGTGTCGATCCACAGATAGACCAGGAAGAACAGCCCGAACGCCCAATAGGCGGCCGAGCCGCGGGTCATCTGCGCCAGCGCCCTCGGCGAGGTGCGGAACGACACCCGCGCCAGGCGCGACCACCAGACGGCGGTCGCCCCCAGCACGATGAGCGCGATCACCACCCAGCTGGCGGTGATCCCAACCGCGCGCACGCCGATCAGCGCCAACAGGATCCCTGCCAGGCTCTGGCCGGTCTTGTTGATCACGTCGGCGTAGGCGAGGTACTCCATCCGCTCGACCGCCTGGAACCCGGCCTGGTAGGGCTCGCAGATCAGCAGGATCAGCGCCGCCGCCGAGGCGAGGTAGATCACGATGGCCTGATCGCGCGGCGTGTGGGCCACGATCGTGTAGAGGAATGCAGCGGCACAGAACACCGGGATCATCACGAGCCGCAGCGCGAGCGCCGTGCCGACCAGCCGCGGGGCCGCCTCCGGGGCCACGACCATCTCCCGCACGAGGTAGTTGCGCGTACCGAGGCCGACCAAGATGCCCAGGATCCCGGCGACGCTCATGGCGGCAACCAGCACGCCGAGCACCGACGGTCCCAGGATCCGCGGTACGACGACGGTCCAGGCGAGGGTGACCAGCCACGTCACGGCCTGCCCGCCACCGAGCGCGCCGAGGTTGCGGTAGATCTGGCGCGTCGGCTCGGCCGCGTGGGCCACAGGGGCGTCCGGTTCGGCGGTGCGCAGGCCTGGAGTGGCGGTGCTCGCGACCACGCCTACTCCAGCATCGGGAATCCGCCGAGGGTGTAGCCGGTGGCGCGCTCGGGCCGCGTGCCGATCGACTTCGCCGGGACCCCACCGACGACGACCAGCTCGTCGACGCTCTTGGTGACGACGCTGCCGGCCGCCACGACCGACCCGCGCCCCAGCGTGACCCCAGGCAGGATGATCGCGCGCGACCCGATGAACACGTGATCGCCGATCGTGACGGGCCGCCGCTCCTCGGCAAAGTCTGGATCGGTCACGGGGTGCTCGGAGGTGAGGATCATCACCCCGGGTGAGATCGACACGTTCGCGCCGATGACCAGGCCCCCACGGGTATCGAGCGTGCAGTCGCGGTTGATGTGCGTGTGGGGCCCGATCGCGATCTCGGCGCGCCGGATCTGGGAGGGGCCGTAGAACCAGACGTAGCAGCCCAAGTGCACGCCGGCGCCCTCGCCCATGCGGATGCCCAGGACGCGCGTCAGCCACAGGCGGCGCACCGTGAAGCTCGGGACGTTGGCGACGATGTAGTTGGTCACGTAGTTGATGACCCGGATGGCGGCGACGCGCAGCCCGTCCCGGCGCGCCCGGAGGCCGAGCGGCGCGCGCGCGGCGAAGAGCCGGCCGACTGCCTCGCGGGTGGTCATGCGGCGCCGGCCGCGCGGTCGGTGGTGTCGGCGAGCCGCGTCGCGACCTCGGTCAGGCCGAGCAGGACCCCCATGCAGATGGCGATTCGGTAGAAGAAAAAGCCCTGGTCGTTGTAGCCCTGCAGGGTGTAGCAGACGATCATCGCCGCGGTCACCAGGCCGATGAGCGCCGCGTCGCGGTCGGCGCGGCGCGCCAGGCGGCAGGCGGTGATCAGGCCGACTCCGATCACGCACCAGAACGTGATCACGCCGAACAGGCCCATCCGCATCACCACGTACAGCACGCCGTCATGCGGGATGTACGCGATCTCGGGGTCGGTGGAGGAGATGTTGGCGATGGGCAGGGCGTAGTCGATCGGGACGCCGAAGCCCTTACCGAGGATGCCGCCCTGGTGGATGTTGAGGGTGAGATTCGCGTTCTCCTGGACGCGGTACAGGTCGCTGGAAGCGTCGCGCGGGTCCGGGCTGAAGAAGGAATGCACCGCGCGCGCCGGCTGGCCGAGCGTGCCGGTCTGGTTCCAGTAGACCGGCAGGTACACGCACAAGAACGCCGCCAGGCACACCCCCGTACGCACGAGGAAGCGCCGCCGTTCGGGCAGCGCGATCGCGCCGACGATCCCGAGGACCAGAAGCCCCGCCGCCAGGAGGAGCCACGCCGTGCGGCGGCTGTTGACCATTTCGCCAAGCACGACCAGCGGCAGCAGCCAGGTCGCCACGGTGCGCAGCCTGCCGGGCTGATCGAGCAGCCAGAGCGCGGCGGTGATGATCACCGACAGCGCAAGCAGGAACGCCTCCTCGTGACCGAGCACCGCATCCGGCCGCGGGTTCTCAGCGCGGACCGACAGGAAGGCAAGGAGTGCCTGCAGGGCCTTGAGCCCGCCGGTGATGATGATCACCCACAGCGTGGCGTGCAGCAGCGTGCGCGTACTCAGGAACGCCCGCACCAGCACGTAGGTCGCGGCCAGGTACAGGTACGGCCGGATCTCCATCAGCGCCACGCGCGTGCTGCCGTTATGCGCCAGACCGACCAGCAACCCGACCAGCACGGCGGCCATCAGCCACGCGATCGCGTACCCGAGGGCGCTGCGCGGCAGGCGGGTGGCGCCCTCGGCGCCACGGACCATCAGCACCACCAGCAGCAGCGCGATCAGGATGTCCACCGAATTCCCGTGCACGCCCGACGACACGCCGCTGAACAGCGGGATGTGGTCGGTGATCAGGCCGCTGACGCCCTGCACGGGCACCTGCTCGATCAAGAGCGCCGCCGCGAGCAGGCCTAAGAGCGCGATCCGCGGCGCCCAGATCGCGACCACCGGCACGAACGCGACCAGGCCCAGCACCAGCAGGTCCGCCGACTGACCGCCGTTGACCGCCTCGCCGGCGACGAGTCCGAAGACCACGGCCACGAACACCGCGCCGGCCATGACCAGGCCGAGCCCCGGGTCGCGCGCCAGCCGCGATTGGGGCACTACCGCCATGCGACCACCCACACCGCCAGCAACAGCACGGCCGTGCTCCAGACCGCGACGCGCGTCGCGCGGCCGGTGGGCATGCCAACCAGCCCCAGCACGATGAATAGCACCAGCAGGACCAAGCCCCAGCGGGTCACGACGCACCGCCCGGCGTCGGTGCCGCGGGGGCCCGCATCGGGGTGGTAGAGCGCCTGGTCAGGGTGCGTTGCACGTCGGCTCCTAGGCGGGCGCACTGCGGGTGGCCCGGTCCCGCGGCGCCGCCTGATCGATGGTGAGCGTCAGGTCGTGGCCGATCCACGAGTGGTCCGACGCGGGCGCGCCGCCGTCGTCGGGTGCAGGACCGGCGAACTCGACGTACAGGTCGACGCCCTCGGGGGTCGTCTCCACCCGCCGGATCGTGCCCACCTGGTGGGGCGCATCGTCCAAGCGCACGCGCGTGCGGCGCGAGATGCCGACGGACGCCGGCGGGGTCGCGACGACCCACACGACCCGCCGCTCGCCGCCGCTGCGGACGACCCGCACATCCCGCACGATCCCGGCAACGCTCGTCTCGGGCGCATCGGCGTCCGCGAGCGGCGCAGCGTCCGCGAGCGGCGCAGCGTCCGCGAGCGGCGCAGCGTCCGCGAGCGGCGCGGGGTCCGCGAGCGGCGCGGGGTCCGCGAGCGGCGCGGGGTCCGCGAGGGCGCCCCCGCCGTTGGCGTGCCCCGCGTGCGCCGTCGCCGGATCGGTTATGTCATTGCCGGCGGGCTCGGGCCGGCCCGCGCTCACCGGGGCGCCGTTCGCGGCGAGCTGCCCGGCGGCCTCGGCGGCCCCCAGATCGTCTTCGGCACCGGCGGTCGCTGCGGCGCGCCGCTTGCGCTGACGCAACATGACCAGGATCGCCGTGAGGATGATCGTCACCGCGATGCCCACCAGCAGCCCGATCAGCACCGACTCGAGGCGCTTGGACGTGCCGGTAGTCGGCCCGGCCGGGCTGCTCGGCGGGTCGAGGATCTTGAACGAGGCCTGGCTGGCCGCCGGGATCAGGGCATTGCGCTGCGCGACGAACGTGTTGACCATCGCCGTGAGCGTGCCCTTGGCGACCGCTGGACTCTGGGTCTGGAAGCTGATCGTCATCAGCTGCGGGCCGTCGACGGTCGTCGCGGTGCCCGACAAGAGCGCCGAGCGGATCCGCTGGCTCAACGACGGGGAGCCGTGCAGCAGGCCGGTCAGCCCGGACGGGGTGAGCGACGAGGGCGGATTGGACCGCAGCCACGCGGCCAGCGGCCCGCTGCTGGCGACCGCCTGGCGGAAGGAGTCGGTCAACAGGAGCTCGTTGAGCAGTGACTGCTCCTGGGCGGCCGGCGTCAGGGGGGTCTGGCCGTTGGTGGCCAGCGCCGCCTGCGCCGCCTGGGTTGAGGTGATGTTGGACCAGATCGCCGCCTGGGACTGGTACATGCTGGGCGTCGAGAGGACGACCCAGATCGTGATGAGCAGCGCGAGCGGGATCGGGATCATCAGGAGCTTCCAGTGCCGTCGGAGCTCCTCCCGGCCGTCGCGGAGATAGGTCTTCCAGTTACGCATCGATACAGCTCCTTCGGAGCTCGCCCCGCGGTGGCGCCGACCGCGGGGAGTCGTTTTTGCCCGTACTGGGCGCTGGGGTGCACCCCGTGGTGTGCGCGGGCCGTGCAGGTGGTGGGCGGTGTGGTTGGGTCATGGGTGTGAACCTCGGGGCCGGAGCGCGGGAGGATCGGGACGGGCTCGCGCGTGCGCCGTGGCCGACACCGCGATCGGGGCCCGCGCGCCCGTGCCGGGGATCCGGCCCAGGGTGGCGCGTGGCTGCGGGTCCGCGCCCGGCGCGAGGCCGCGCGCCGGCCGGCGGGTGGACTCGCCCACAAGCGTCAGGACGACGACCGCGAGGATCGTCACGATGAGGCCGGCCACCAGGCCGTAGAGCACCGTGGCCATGCGCTTGGTGGTGCCGCTGGTCGGCCCGACCGGCGTGCTCGGCGCGTCGAGGATCCGCAACGACCCCAGGTCGGCGGCGGGCACGAGGGCGGTGCGCTGCGCCAGAAACGCGGTGAGCATCGCGGTCAGGGTCCCCCGCGCCACACTCGGCCGCTGGGCCTTGAAGCCGATGGACAGCACCTGCGGTCCGTCGACGGTCGTCGAGGTACCCGACAACAGCGCCGAGCGGATCCGGTCAGACGGCCCCGGGGAGGCGCGCAAGAGCCCGATCAGCCCGGACGGGGTCAGCCGCGAGGCCGGGTGCTCCGCGAGCCACCCCGCCAGGGGGCCGGCGGTCGCGACCGCCTGGCGGAAGGAGTCGGTCGACAGCAGTTCGTCCAGCAGCGACTGCTCCTGGCCGGCGGGCGTCAGGCCGGTGGCGGTCGGCGCGGTCTGGGCCGCCTGCGCGGTCGTCGCGTCGGACCAGATCGCAGCCTGCGACTGGTACATCGTAGGCGTCGCCACGACGACCCATATGGTGATCAGCAGCGCCAGCGGGATCGGAATCACCAGCAGCTTCCAGTGCCGGCGAAATACGTCCCGGCCGTCCCGGACATAGGTCTGCCAGCGACGCATCTCAGTGGCCTTTCGACGCGTCGGCGCGCAGCACCACGTCATGAATGGTGTCCGTCGCGCGCGCGGGGGCGGGATGCCCGACACCGCGATGCTCGGTCGCCGGGATGCTCACCTGCCGCAGCGGCGTGGCCGCACGCGGCGCGGCATCGAGGCGGCCGGCGTCGGCGTGCGCGCGCGCGGACTCGACGGCCTCGACGTCGGTTGGCGCAAGCGCGACGCGCTGGCCGGTGGCCAGCGATGCGTCGACCGCCTCGATCACCCTCACCACCTCCACGCCCAGCTGCGGGGTGCAGTGCGGCGCGGTGGCCGTGCGGATCGCGGTGCAGAAATCGGCGAGCTCGAGCGCCAGCGGCTCCGCCACGGAAATCCGCGGCGACACGATGTCGCCGGTTCGGTACGACAGCCGGTACTCGCCGAATGATGAGGGGTCCGGGAGCGAGACGCCAGAGTCAAAGACGCGCACCGGCTCGTTCGAGGTGTCGTCGTAGACCACCATCGCCTCCGAGCCGACAATCGTGGTACGGCGCAGTTTCGACGGCGCGAGCCACGACAACTCGACTTGCGCGATCGTCTCCGACGCGTACTCGAGGTTGATGAACGTGACATCGGGCGTCCCCGGCATGATGCAGTTGCGGCTGATTGCCGACACGATCGTCGGCGTCTCCTCAAGCCAGAACTGCAGGATTGAGAAGTCGTGCGGGCCCAGATCCCAGACGACGCTCGCGTCGGTCTGGTGCAAGCCGAGGTTGACCCGGCTCGTCGAGACGAAGTAGATGTCGCCGAGCGTGCCGGCGAGGATCAGATCACGGACCTTGAGCACCGGTGGTGAGTACAGGAAGGTGTGGCCGGGCAGGAGCACCAGACCGCGCTGGGCCGCGGTGTCGGCCAGGGACCGTGCCTCCGCGCTGCTGCCCGCGAGCGGCTTCTCGACAAAGACATGCTTTCCGGCGCGCAGCGCGGCGTCCGCGAGCCGGTAGTGGGTCCCGATCGGCGTGGCGATCACGACCGCTTCGATCGCGTCGTCCTCGAGGACATCGGCGTAGTCGACCGTCGTCCGGCTCGTCGGATAGCGGCGCGTGATCTGGTCGAGGCGCTGCGCGTTCTGATCGCAGATCATCTGAAGGTCGGCGCCGCGGAGACTCTGCAGATTCCGCACGAGGTTCGGGCCCCAGTAGCCGAGGCCGACGACGGCGACCCGTACGGGGTCGTCCGCGAACTCGTCGCCGAAGGCGTCGGAGGGATCGGTGGGACGTATGGAGACGCTCACGTCGTGCCTTTCCGTACTAGGAGGGTCGTCGGGGTGCGGCACATCAGTCGCAGGTCGAGACCGAGCGACCAGCCACGGGCGTATGCGACATCCATGTCGAGCGCTTCACGGAACGTGGAGTGTGCACGCGCGGTCACTTGCCAAAGGCCGGTGATGCCGGCCGGCACGAGGAACCGATCGAAGTGGTGCGGCAGAAAGTTTTCGGTCTCGTAGGGGATGCACGGTCGCGGGCCGACCAGGCTCATGTCGCCGCGCAGGACGTTCCACAGCTGCGGCAGCTCGTCGAGGCTGGTCTTGCGCAGCCAGCGGCCGCTGGGCGTGACCGCGTCGGCCCGGTCGAGCTTGAAGATCCCGTTGCGATCCTCCGCGGTGTCGGCGTTCATCGTCTGCGCGATGTACGCGCGGTGCTCGTCCGGGCTGGTGTTGACGTACATCGTCCGGAACTTCAGTGCGGTGAACGGTTCGCCGTGCAGCCCGAGACGCGTCTGGCGAAACAGGACCGGGCCCGGCGAGTCACGCCGGACCCGCCACGCGATCAGCGCCATCAGCGGTGCCAGCAAGGCGAGCGCGACGGCGCTCACCACGACGTCAATGACGCGTTTGATGGCCATCGATGAGGGGGCCATCTTGACGGGCGGCAGGGCGAGGATCGGCAGGCCTTCGACCGTGTCGATCCGCAGGGTGGCCGGGAGCAGCTCGAACAGGCGCGGCACGATGTCGATCTGCACGCGCTCGTCGCCCAGGCTGCGGATGACCTCGATGGTCTGCTGCGGGGTGTCGTTGGAGAACGCGACGATCACCCGTTCGATGTCCAGCGCGCGGACGATCTGGGGCAGCTCGGTCGGCGTCCCGAGCAGGCGCAGCCCTTCGAGGCCGGTGCGGCGGGGCTTCGGGTCGTTGTCCACGAAGCCGACGAGGTTCAGGCCGTACTCCGGGTGCATCAGCAGCTTGCGTGCGACGCGCTGGCCGACGTCTCCCGCACCGATGATGATCGTGTTCTGCTGGTAGAGCAGGCTGCGGCGGCACGTGCGGCGCGCGACGACGCGCAGGGTGACGATGAACAGCGACGCCAGCAGCCAGACGGTCACGGTGCGGGCGATGGTCGGGTTGGCAACGCCGGTCAGGTGCGCGAGCGCGTACAACGACCAGGTGCCGATCGTCGTCACGTGCAGCACGCCGATGATGTCGTCGCTGGTCGCGTGGTACGCGCGCTCGCCATCCTGGTCATACAGGCCGTACAGCTTCCCGACCAGGATCCACGCCGGGATCGACGCGAACACGACCACGGTCGCGAGCGCGGTGTGACCGGGTACGGATTGGTCGAACAGCACGTACATCACAACCTGTGCCATCAGGAACGCCGCCAAGAGGCCCGTCACGTCTGCGATGACCAGCGCGCGACGCACGAGCCATCCGCGGTGCCGGAGCTTGGGGGAGCGCCGGCGGCGCGCCAGGATCTCCAGCGTCCGCGGATCCGCAGTCAGCGGGCCGGCACCGGCGGGTGTGCTCGGCGTGGCGTCCGCAGCGTGCTGCGGCGCAGGGTTGGGTCGGTGCTCGGGTCGAGGGTCGTCGTGCACGATCACCCTCCCGGCGGCGCGGCGATGCGGCCGGTCGAGGTCAGGACGCTCAGGTCGGGGGCGCCTGACCAGTCGGCAAGGCGGCGGGCGGGGACGCCGGCGACGGTCCAGCCGGCGGGCACGTCACGCGTGACCACTGCACCCGCGCCGATCCGCGCGCCCGCGCCGATGGTCAGGCCGCCGAGGATCACCACGCCGGTGCCGATACTCGCGTCATCCCCGACGACGGTCGGAAGCAGCTCCCAGTCGGCATCGGTCACAAGCTCCCCGCCCGGCATCGCGGCGCGCGGGGTCTTGTCGTTGACGAACATCGCGCCGTGCCCGACGAAGACGCGGTCGCCGATCGTGACGCCGTCGCACACGAACGCGTGGCTCTGGATCTTGCATGACGCGCCGATTCGCGCGCCCCGCTGGATCTCGACGAACGTGCCGACCTGGGTCCGGTCGCCGATCACGCAGCCGTACAGATTGGTGAACGAGTAGACGACCACGCCTTCGCCGAACTCGACGTCGCGAATCAACCGGTACGGGGCCTCGTTGGCGGGACGCATCACCGCGCACTCCGCACGGCGTCACAGACCGCGTCAAGCTGCGACACGGTGATGCCCGGGAACATCGGCAGGCTGAGGGTCTCGCGGGCAAGACGCTCCGTGACCGGGAACGCGCCGTCGCGCCCGAGATGCCGGTACGCCTTGGTTTGATGCACCGGGATGGGGTAGTGACGGCCGGTCGCGATGCCCCGCTCGGCCAAAGCGGCGCACAACGCGTCAGGGTCCGCGGTCCGGATCACATACAGGTGCCAGACCGGGTCTGAGCCGTCCGGCACGTATGGCAGCACGACGCCGTCAACGTCGCCGAGCGCCTCGCTGTAGTACGCCGCGGCGGCGCGCCGCTCGCGTGTCCACTGCTCGACGAACCGGAGCTTGTGCAGCAGCACCACCGCCTGGAGCGCGTCGAGCCGCGCGGTGTACCCCTCGATGGCGTGGTGGTGCTTGGCGTACTGGCCGTGCTCTCGGAGCGCTCTGACGACGCGCGCCGCGTCGGGATCGTTGGTGCACCATGCGCCGGCGTCGCCGAACGCGCCGAGGTTCTTGCCCGGATAGAAGCTGAACGCGGCGCCGTCGAGCGCTGCACCGGCGCGGACACCGCCACGGGTCGCGCCATGCGCCTGGCAGGCGTCTTCGAGGACGCTCAGCCCGTGGCGCTCCGCGATCCGCTTGGCGGTGCGGGTGTCCGCCATCTGCCCGTAGAGGTGGACGAGCATCACCGCGGCAGTGCGCCGGCCGACGACGCTCTCCGCCGCATCGAGATCGATCGTGTAGTCGTCGTCGCGCACGTCAACGAGCCGCGGCGTCAGGCCGGCCTGGCGGATCGCCTCGACCGTTGCGACGAACGTATTGGCGGGGCAGATGACCTCCGACCCGGGCTCGAGACCGTGGGCGAGCAGACCAAGCCGTAAGGCGTCGGTTCCGCTGGCGACACCGACCGCGTGCGTCGCGCCGACCCACACCCCGAACGCCTCCTCGAAGGTGGTGCACACCGAACCGTTCGTGAACGCGTTCGTGTCGCACAACGCGCCGAAATCGGACAGCACCGCGTCGCGGACCGCGCGCGTCTGAGGCGAGAGGTCGAGAAACGGGACGCTCAGCACTGGTTGGGTTGCCGTGTTCGAGTTCACGCTGGGCCTCGCGAGTCGGTCATGCCGGGGATTGCAGGGTCTGGTGGATGAACGCGCCGTATGGGTTCGCCGGCGTTCCGGAGTACGAGGAGATCAGCGACCCACAGGTCCGCCAGGTGTCCCACGTCCAGGCGGCCCAGGAGACGTTGTGGCTGGCCGCCCACCCGAGGATGCTTCGCATCGCCTGTGAGGAGCAGTCCGTGCCGGCGACGTTCTCGCCGGTCTCGCCGAACAGCAGCGGCACGCGCCGGGCGACCGGGAGCATCGTCTGGTTGAAGCAGGCCGTCGAGGCGCAGACCTGGCCGCCGTAGACGTGCGCTTCGGCGACGAGCTGGTGGAGCGGGTCATGCGGCTCGTTGGCAAGCCAGACCGACAGGTCGTTCGCCCACGCGACGCCGGGGATCGCGATCACGCCGCGGTACCCCGCTGCGCGCATGAGGCGCACGGCCTCTTTGGAGCCGGCGGAGCGGTACGGCGCGTTCTTGGGGCCATAGGTCGCACCGCACACGCCGCCGTTGGCGAAGCACGAGGCGCCGACGGCGGGCTCCCCCCAGACCCCGAGGATGACGTTGGGGTTGTGCTTGAAGGTCTGCGCGAGGCTGGTCCAGAGCGCCGGCGAGTGGTCGGCATCCGGCGCCGCGGACTGGTACGTCGCGCGGTACGCACCCGGCGCGGCCCACATCAGCGACACCTCTGGCGTGATGCCGACCCGCTGCAGCTCCGCGACGTAGGCGACGATCGCCCCACGGTATGCGGCGCCCGAGTCGGCCCGGGGGACGCCGTTGATGCCGAGCCAGCAGTCCTCGTTAATCGGGATCCGCACCAGCGTGGCACCCCATGAGCGGATCGCGCGGACCGAGGCGGCATTGCTCGGCCCGTCGAAGATGCCGTAGCCGTGGATACACGTGTATTCGGTCCCCGATCGGTTCACGCCGCGCAGCACGACCGGCCGTCCGTCCGCGTTCTCGAGACGGTTCCCCTGGACGTGCAGGCCGGCGGCCCGGGTCGCGGTCACTTGCACCGTCGCCTCGGGCGCCGGGGTGCCAGCGCCGGAGGCACCGGTGGTGGCCGTGGTGGTGCTGCCGCCGTTGAGCAGGTGCACGACGCCGATCGCGCCGAACCCGACCACGACGAGCGCGGCGATAACAAGGAGGCGTCTCATGCGGTGAACCGGTAGAGGATCTCGCCGGCCGCGCGGCAGACGATGCTCGGGGTGCGCTGAATCACGGCCTTCGCGACGCCTGGCGTCGCCGACTCGCCGCCCGTGGCCGGCGCGTCGCCAAGCAGCGTGTACGTCAGCAGCGCCTCAGCCGCGCCCCATGACGCCTTGAAGCTGCGCAGCCCCGCGTCGACCGTGTCGCTGCGACCGAAATCGAACGTCCGGTAGCCGCGCTCGGCCGCGTCGCGGATCGCGTGCCAGAACAGGGCGTGGTTCGGCCGGTACTGCCACGCATCGGAGAGCGACGCGCCGTACTTGTAGGTCACGGTGCGCGATCCATGTAGCAGCACCATGCCGGCGATGAGGGCATCGTCGCGCTCGGCGAGCAGCAGCTCACCATGGCCGGGCACGATCATGTCGTGCCAGACGGCGTCAAAGAACCGGCGCGGCTGAGACGGAACGCCCAGGCGTCGCCGCGTCGTGACGTGCAGCGCGAAGTACGACCGCATGTCCTCGAGGCCGGTCGCGACACGGATGCGGACGCCGTCGCGTTCTGCGCGGCGGATCGATCGCCGCACCTGAGACGGGTGGAATCCGGCCCAGAGGCTGTCGTGGTCGGTGAGCGCCAGCGTGTGGGTCACCCCGGCTGCGTACTGCTGTCCTCGCGTCACCGAATCGCGAATCGCGAAGCGGCGGATCCCTGCGGCGAGCCGCGCATCCTCAAGCGCGCTGACGAGGACGCTGACGGGCGTGTCGGTATCGACGAGCGGCGGGCAGAGGTCGCTGAACGGCAGGCTCGACCACCGGCGCCGCCGCCGCCCGGTCGCGATGACGGGCGTGCCGCCGCGGATCGTGTCGTGCTGATCGACGAGCACCAGGCAGAACCGGTCGAACCGGTACACCCGCCCGATCATCGCCGCCCACGCCGGCTGGTGGTAGGCGAGCGCGCCCGGATGTTGGTCCACGAACCGCTGCCACGCCGGATCGCTCACGCTCACCCGGCGAACCCGCATGGGCGCCCCGACACCGGAGCTGGCGGATGGCCTAGATGTCGTCGACATCCTGCACCCGCCCTCCGACGACCGGCGTCGGTCCTTCCATCTCATCCGACCACGGGTCGTCGTCCCGGCGACCCTGCAAGGTCGCGCGGGCGACCCCACGCGCGCAGCGTCCGCCGTCCGACGATACCGACCAGCATCGGTACCTCCATCACACCCGGCCACGGATCGTCGCGGACGAGGACCGCCGACTCCCGCGGGCCCCGCCAGGCGCGCAGGTACTCCCCGACGGCGAGCCTGCCGGCCACGATCTCCCTGCAGCGAGGTCGGCAGGTCGGTGCTCAGTCGTGACCACCGCACCCCGAGCCTCGCGTTCGATGCCGGCACCGGCTCGCCGAGTGCCAGGCAGCGAGCGAGGTACGGAAAGTCAACCCCGGCGCGCTGGCAGAGGCTGTGCCATCCCCACACCCTCGGGTTGATGTCGAGCAGCTTCAGGCTGCGCGTGTCCGGGTCGCGTTTGAATTCGACCTCGACCAGGCCGGTGAAGCGCAGGTCGCGAAGGATCCGCTCGGCGATCGCGCGGACCTCGGGCTCATACACGGTCTCGACGAACGTCGACGCGCGGCCGAAATCCGCCGGATGCTGGCGGGTCCGCCGCGCAACGACCCACGCGGCAGGCTCGCCCTCGTCGCAGAGGGCCGCGTAGGAGAATTGCATGTCGCCACCGCCCGGCACGAGCTCCTGGATCAGGAGCTCGCTGGGGTCGATCAGCGTCGCCGCATGCGCGAACCGCTCGCGCAGCTCGTGCGGCGAGTCGGCCCGCCACGCCTTCGTGGACGTGACCTGGCTGATCGCCGGCTTCACGCACACCGGATAGCGATCAGGCATCCGCGAGGCGTCGGCGGCGTTCTCGGCGACCCAGGTCTGGGGCTGATCGACGCCGAGCCGCGCGGCGAGGGCGACCATCCGCCGCTTGTCGTATGCGATGCGCAGGATGCGCCACGGCGGCGTGGTGAACGTGAAGCGCCCACTGAGCGCCGCCTGATGCGTCGCGACGAGCCGGGCGCTGCGGTTCGACGTCGGAAACAGCGTCCAGCCGTCGAGGCCGTGCGTTGCCGCGAGGTCGAGCAGGAACGCGGCGCGCTCGACATCCGTTGCGCCTTCCAGGTCGGCTCGCCCGGTGGTGAACCTGCTGTGCGAGGCGAGCGTGTCGTCGCCGTCACGCAGCACCCAGCCCGGGATACCGCGACGACCGAGGCTTCGGACGACCGCAAGCCCCCGGTAGTCTGCGCCGATCACCACCGCGCCCGGCAGCCGGCGCGTGGGCGCGTGCGCCCTCATGGTCGGCTACCGTGCCCGGCTGGGTGCGCCGGCGGTCCGGATCGCGCGTGCGAGCGTCGGCGCCGCGAACTCGGATCCGGCGACGAACCGCATCAGCGGGCCGTAGCTCCACGCGCTGGGAGCGCCGATGACGTACAGACCCGGCAGCGTCGTTTCGAACCCGGTCGACAGGACGGGGTAGCCGTCGACCTGCCGGACGCGGCCGAGGATCGCTGCCGGAAGGAAGGGGTACTTCGCGATGTCGACGCGGTAGCCGGTGGCCAGCAGTACGTGATCGGCATCCCGGCGCGACCCGTCGTCGAGCGTCACCTCGACGCGACCGTTGCGGACCCGCGCCGCCGTGATGGTCCGGCCGAGGCTGATCGGCACCTCCCGGAGACGGTCAGTGAGCCACGCGGCACCGGCCGGACGCAGCGACCGGACGCTGAACCGGTCCTGCGTGCGGCGTGGCAGCGAACGGAACACGCGCGGCGCGCTGACCAGGCGGCTGACGCCCGCCGGTCCGACCTCCGCCGGCGCAAACGCCGCCTTGGTGATCGGCCCCAGCTTGTGGATGATCGGGGCGCGACGCAGATAGAAGATCCGCTCCTCCCGGACGACCACTTCGACGCTCGCCCCGGCCTCCTTGAGGAGCGCGGCGGACTCCAGCGCCGACTGGCCGCCGCCCACGACCAGGACCCGCCTGCCGACGAACACACCAAGATCGCGATGCTCGCTGGCGTGCGTCGCGTGTTCCGCGTCGATGCCGTCGAAGACCGCAGGACGGTCCGCGAACGGCGCGATGCCGCCCGCGATGACCACGCGGCGCGCGGTCGTCGTGTCGCCGTCCTGGAGCCGAAGCGCAAACCCCGCCGGGGTCGTTTCGATCGTCGCCACGAATCGCTCATCGGGCGTCGTCGGCAGGCTCGCTGCGAACCAGCGTCCATAGGCGACGAAATCGCTCAGCGGCACCGGCCGGGTCACCAAGCGACCCGTCGCGCGCTGGTACGCGTCGAGGCTTCGCGCGTCATCGGGGCTTCCGATCGTCGAGGCGACGTACGGCGAGCGGAGCAGCATCCCGCGTGGCATCTGCTCGTCCCAGAAGCTCAGCGGGCGCCCGAACACCCGCACCTCAAGGCCATGGTTTGGACCGAGGTGCGCCGCGGCCGCGAGACCATACGGCCCGGCGCCGACGATCGCGACGTCGCAGTCAGCTGGTGTCGTCCCGCTGCTGAGAGGCGCGTTGCGGGTGGAAGATGTCGGTACGCGCATTGCGCCTAGCGTCGTACAGCCGCGCCCTTCCTGCTACTGACCAGAGGGACGGGGATCCCGGTAAGGCGGCTAAGCACCGGCACTGTTCGGCAACTGCCCAGATGGGCGGGGGGGCGCGACCCATCCTGGCCGGACGGCTAGGATTTCGCGCGAAACTCGGCGATTTTGCGAGAATCTGGCACGCCGCGCGGCATCAATGGCACACCCGTGGTCGTCCGACCCCCCCAAACGAATGGCATCCGCGCTGTGCTGTCGCTGGCGTCCCCCAGCGGGCCGGCCGGCTCCACGTCTCAGCGGACCACGCGAACGACGCCATGCACGACGCGTGCGCGCCACGAGCGCTTACCACGCCGACGACCTCTCGGCGCCAAGAAAATTTTACGTGATTTTTACACGTGTCCGGGCACTTTGTGGACCACGCGAACGCGCGGACGCGTCGTCGAAGGGGCCTCGCGCGGGCACGCGGGGCGGCCGGCGGAAGCGTTGGATCGCGGTCCCCAGGCGGGTTCTGCCCGCCCGCACAGCGCACCCCCCCGAACGTCGAGGGCAAACGCTACGCACGCCTAGGCCGCCGGCGAGCAGGCGCTCAACACCGCATTTGCGGCTGCGACGGGGCCGACGGCGCCTCGTGGACGGTTGGGAGGCAGCGTCACGCGCCGGGGTCCGCACGCCGACACGCTGCTCCGGTCGCGGCACCAGACGGGTGCCGACCCGAGACGGGCCGGGCGCCTCCAGCCACTGCGCGGCTACGCGCGGACGGCCTCCTCGAACCGCGTCGGCGGCGCGAACAGCGCGTCGTACACGGCCAGGTACTCGCCCTTCTGCGTCGACCAGCCGTAGCGTTCCGCCGCAGTCTCACCGTTTCGCACGAGCTCGCGCACGCGGGCCGGATCGTTATGGAGCCGCACCAGCGCATCGGCCAGACCCTTCGCGTTCCCCGCCTCGTAGTACTCGAGGGCGTCCTCGTCGCAGAGCGCTTCGAGCGCATCCAGACGGCTGGCGATCACCGGCAGCCCGTGAATCCAGTAGTCACTCATCTTGTTGGTGGTCACGAGGTTCGAGTACGGCGACGATTTCTGGGCGACGATGCCGACGCTCGCGTTGTGCAGCAGATCGTTCATTCGTGCGCTGTCGACCCACCCTTCAAACCGGGTGATGTCATCGACCCCGAGACGCGTCGCGAGCTCAAGCACCGCCGGAACAGACGATCCGCGACCGGTGAACACGACCTCGAGGTTCGGGATCCGGTCGCGCGCCAAGGCCGCCGCTTCGACGATCGTGTCCTGTCCGTAGCGGTCCTCGATCGTCCCGTGGCAGATGACGACGAACCGGTCGCTGCGCGGCGGCGCGTCGGAGGGCGCCCACCCGGCCAGCAGGGTCGACCGATCCGTCCCGCAGAGTACGACGCCGATCCGCGTGGCGTCCGCGCCGCGCTCGGCATAGCGGGCGCGAAGCTGGGGCGTGACGGTGACGGCGTGGTCGGCGAACCGGAGCGCCGCCTGCTCGAAGCGGACCATGAGCCTGGTGATCCGCGGCGAGCCGTAGATCGTCTCGGCGAGTTCCGGGGTCGGCTCGTTCATGTATGCGACGACCTTGGAACCGGTGAGTTTCGCGAACCCCGCGCAGAACACGAGAAAGTCCGGCATCGTGTTGACCTGCACGACGCGGTAGCGGCGCCGCAGGCACCGCACGGTGACGCCCAGCGTCGCCGCCGCGAAGAACGCCCCGTAGCCGATCACGTACCCGGCCTTGGAGGACTTGGTGATACCGACGGGCAGACTCGTGACCCGCACGCCGTTGACAGTGATGCGTCGCGGCCGCCCGGCGCCCCGCATGCACAGCACCTCGACCTCGTAGCCCGCACTCACGAGCGCTTCGGCTTCTCGACGGACCGGCATCTCATACAAGTCCGTCTGGCGGACGATCAAGGCCCGGGGCGGCGCGGGCTGGCGGCGAGAAAGCGTGAGCAT
>CAWJEW010000006.1:0-72500 GCA_963842065.1 uncultured Thermoleophilia bacterium
GCAAGCGCGTGGCACAGCTCGTACAGCGTCGTCGTGCGCAGGGCATTCAAGCGCTGCGGACGGTTGATGATAATGGTGGCTCGGCCGCCATCGACGCGCAGGATGATGTCCTCAAACTGCCCGACGGGGGGTTTCCATCCGCCGCGGGCCGCCGACGGTACGATCCTCGGCTCCTGCGCCGCTTGGGCCTTGCTCTCGCCGGCTTGGGACTCGGAGGGCGTCACGGCGTGCGTTTGCGCCACTCGTTGACCGATTCCCCGAGCGTGCTCAGGCAGTCCGCACAGAGTGCTCTGTCATAGACGAGTTCAAGCGTGACGCTTCGCGCAGCACAGATGGAACATGAACCCTGGTCGGATCGACGCTGATGGTAGACGCGGTCGATAGCCGGGCGCCGTGAGGGTCCGGCGACCTGTTCGTGTGACCTTCCCAAGCTAAAGCCGTCGTGCCAGAAGCCGACCATGGTCAGGGCGCATCGCAGACACACATAATCATCCTTGATCTCACCGGACCACATGTTGCAGTAGGTGAGGGGGCGCGAGCAAACCAGACAAATGGGATCCGTCGATGCCACGACAAGCTCCTCGCAGCCCGTCCTAGTTCCGGCCCTCGGCCGTGATCGCGGTCAGGTTGCTCGACGGACTGAGGTATGCCAGGTCGAGAGTCGTCTTGAGCGCCAGCTGCATCCCTGCTAGCGGTTCCGTCGAGACCGTTGGCGGCTCATCGAGCGCGGTGGTTGGCGGTGTCGGAGTGGTTGCCGAACGGGTGCGCTCCGCGTTCGGAGTTCGCCCTTCGCAGGCCAGTTCGGTGGCCGCGTTGCTCATCGGAACGCCGACGAGGCTGGGCACGATCACATTGTCGTGCGCCGATCTCGCGGCGCCCGACGCTGAGGCTGATCCGCACCCCGCAACGACCACAGCACCGACGGCAATCGCTGGGGCAAGTCCACCTGTCACGTACACCCGCTGCATGGCAGCGACGCTACCAGTACGCGCCGCCGAACGAGCCGAAATCTCAAATCGCGTGTCGGACGAGCCGACGCGCCGGAGGCGGGACTCTGTCCGGCTGGTCTGAGCCTGGTGACTGGAAATGAGTTCCTCGATGGACCACCTGTGGCCCCAGTTCACGGTGGCCTGATGCGCGGTCTGGGCGATAGTGCCGCTGGCCGAGTCCGCCTAGGCGACGAGCCCCCAGGTCCCCGGCGTGAGCGCCAGGGCGCACCTGACGTGACGGCCGCTACCGGTCTGAACGACCCTGCAGACCCCGGTGCGTGCAGCTGCGCCGGCCGCGCTCGTTCTCGCAGCTTCGAGTCCCGGATGGGGCCAGTCATCACGCTCGTGGCCATCGTCGCGCTCTGCATCGGGTTGATCGTTGCCGGGATGTTGCCCGACTCCTGGAACGCCCAAGGCGTGCGGCCGTCGGGCCACTTCCCGGTATTCGTGTGCGTCCGAACGTTTGGCGGTGTCGCCGAATGGATCTGGGTCCTCGTGCGCCAGGGCTGGCTCGGATCAGGTCAGGTCCGCGCTCGAGCGCGCGCACTCACGCCTGGCAGGTACCGCACCACCATCGTGTGCACCCGGCGCCGCCGGTTGCTGGTGGGTGGGGGCTGCCGGACCCATCGCGGGCCGCCCTCAACTGCGCCGCCATCCGCGCTCGTGGCCGTCCTGGTCAGCCCCTAACCGGGGGGGCGAGACAGGCACCACAGTCGGGGCTCCCGCGCTGTCGTCTGCCGGTCTTTGGGCACGTCGCGCGTGGCGACGGGAATGACCCGCTGAGGGTCACGCTCGAGTCGCGAGGTGGCCTCGTCGCGGGGTGGCCTCGTCGCGGGGGTGAAGCAGTCGCAAGACCCGCGAAAACCGGCCATTGGACCGGTCTTGCGACTACTTCAGAACTTGCCCCAGAACCGGCCTGAGCTCCTCGGGCTGGACTCGAACCAGCAACGCTCCGATTAATTGTGGCGGGATGATGCGGGACGTGGCGGGACCTAAACCCCTGCACGCAAGCAGGCATGGGACACCAGCCAGCCCCGCGGATTCCCGCCAGTTCCTGTGCGCGTGTGTCCCAGGTGTGCCCCCGGGCAGCCGCGGCCGCGCGGATACGCCCCTTCTTCGTTTGACGCGTTGCGGGAGGCGTCAGGAGAGACCCCGGCCGACAGGTGATAGTGCCCATGACCGGGGTCTCCACTCGGGAGACCAGCGGACCGGTCGACCTGCGGCCTACCCGTGCGATTCGAAGTCGCTAAACCACGCTCTCGGTCCGCCGGGGGGCGCGTAGTCGGTGCTGGCAGACTTGGCCAGTTCCAGGACGCGCTGCGCCTGTTGCCCGGTCAGGAGTGAATATGTCGCCATCTTTTCGATGCGCCCTGTCGCCGTGATACCGGCAAGCACCGTCGCGGCGGCGACGTCATCCGTCGCTTCATAGATCGCGAACCCGTCGTGGTCTCCGAACATCCAATAGAAGGCGATGAGCCGTCCGCCGTTTGCCTCCATCACCGCTCGCGTTGCGGCCTCCCGATCTTCGGGGCGCTCCACCATCTCGTGCCATGCGGCGTTGGTGTAGTCGAACAGCGTTATATACGTCGGCATGTGGCATTCCTTCGCTGTGGGCACCGACCATTCAAGGCGCAAAGGGGTGGCCCATGGCAACAGGCGCACGCCTTGCCTTGATACCACGACGATAGCCCGGTGGACCCCCGCTTCGGCGGCTTCCCACACCGCCTGTTGGGATGCACACCGCGGCAGGATTCGGACCTGGGAGCTTTGGCCCCGGAGGCCAATGTTTGTGGGAACCGCAGGGCATGGCCGGGAGCGAAACGGCCTCCGTTACGGTGTTTTGGGCGGACGGCGGTCCCGGCGTTTCCCCAGGGTTCACAACCTGGTGTGCCCTTGGTGTGCCCACGGCGGAGGGGTGGCTGAAGGAGTACACGGCCAGATCTGAGCAGCTCGCAGAGCGCGCCGGTCGTCCTGGCAGGGGTTCGACCTCTAAGAACGTCTGAGGGCCGCTGGCGGATCACCAATTCCATCCGGCCGGAACACGATCAACGGCTGCTCATCGCGGGGCGGCGGTCTTGGATCGGAGCCGGGCAGCACGAGACCTTGCGCACCTCCGCCGCGTTGTGCTTAGCTACAACCAAATGGTTGTAGGTCATCTTACAAGCGACCAGGCGGACCGGGTGTTCCACGCCCTCGCCGACGCCACCCGGCGCGACATCCTTCTACGGACGCTCGAAGGTCAGCACAACGTCTCCACTCTTGCTCGCAGTTACCCGATGAGCTTCGCCGCCGTGCAAAAGCACGTCGCTGCGCTCGAGGGTGCGGGGCTTGTGGTCAAGGAGCGCAAGGGCCGCGAGAAGCTCGTGCGCGGCAACCTCGACACGATGCGTAAGGCCTACCAGTTGCTTGCGCAGCTGGAAGCCGTCTGGGAAGGCCGCATCGATCGGATCGGCGAGATGCTCGCCGACGAACACAAGGAAGGACCGAGAACATGACCGTCACGAGCGTCCGCAAGGACCCCAAGGCCCTCACCATGACGATCACCGCCGAGCTCGAGGTCACCGTCGAGCGCGCCTGGCAGCTGTGGGCTGATCCGAGGCAGCTCGAGCGCTGGTGGGGCCCACCGACCTACCCCGCGACCGTCGTGGACCATGATCTTGTGCCGGACGGGCGGGTCACGTACTTCATGACCGGGCCCCATGGCGACAAGTTCCACGGCTGGTGGCAGGTGCTCGCCGTTGAGCCGCCGAACCGGCTGGAGCTGCTCAACGGATTCGCCCATGACGACGGAACGCCAAACGACGCGATGCCCACCATGACCATGCTCGTCACCCTGACGAAGCGCGGCGGCCGCACCCTCATGGCCATACAGACGCGATTCCCGTCGCTCGAGGCAATGGAACAGCTCGCGTCGATGGGCATGGAGGAGGGAATGGTGGCCGCATTGGGCCAAATCGCAGCGACCTTGGCTGAGGGCGTCACAATGCCGTAGTGCGTGCCCGTCTGACGCACCAACCTCTCGCGACGACGTCGACTCCAGCGGTTGGTCGTCCAGAGTCGATTCGCTCTAACCCCCCTTGAGGGGGCGCTTACCGCAGCAAGCGCCATGAGACGCGCCGCAGTCCGCGACTGAAAGGACCCACCCATGCCACGAGTTCGTGTACACGGCTTCGCGATGTCACTCGACGGATACGTCGCAGGACCCGATCAGGACCTTGACCATCCGCTCGGTGTCAACGGGCCGAGACTGCACGAGTGGGTCTGGTCGACCGAGTACGGGCGGAGAATGATGGGCGAAGCCGGCGGCGAGACGGGCATCGACAACGACATGATCGCGCAGCGCGACCAGGGGGTTGGCGCCACGATTATGGGCCGCAACATGTACGGACCGATCCGGGGTCCGTGGCAGGATAGCGACGCCTGGACTGGCTGGTGGGGCGACAACCCGCCGTTCCACCACCCCGTCTTCGTGCTCACCCACTTCCCGCACCCGTCCATCGAAATGAAAGGCGGTACAAGCTTCCATTTTGTAGATACCGGAATCGAGGCCGCCCTTGACCGAGCGCTCGCCGCGGCCGACGGGCAGGACGTTGTCGTGGGCGGCGGCGCGGCCACCGTCCGGCAATGCCTCTCAGCACGGCTCGTCGACGACCTCCATCTGGTCGTAGTACCGATCTTGCTGGGTAACGGTGAGCGGTTGTTCGAGAACCTGGGTGTGGACTTCAACGACTACGCGTGCGTCGACCACATCAGCTCGTCCACGGTCACGCATGTCCACCTCAGCAAAGTCACGGTGAGCTAGCTCCCTACGCTCGTGCCGCAGTAGATCCGGCGGCGCGGATGACATGCTCCTGGTCTGTGGCAAGTGCGTCGACGCGACTGGCCGCCATGAAGGGGTCTTTGTGATTGACGAGGGACCTGATGGTGCCCTCGTTGGGCGCGTCAGCCGTCGCCGCCCACACGGTGATTCGCCGCCGATCTTCAGGCTGTGGTTGAGAGGTATTTGGCAGCTTGGCGGCGATTACCCGTGCAGGAGCGCGAAAACCCTGCGCATGCGGTGGTCCAAGAGATCAGCGTCGGCGGCGCGTCGTGGACGCTCGGCCGCCCCGTGGACGTGTTGAGGGTCGGTCCACGGGTGTGAGGAGACGCGACCAGACCCTCAGACCGGGCGTTCTGGAAGTCGATGTCGATGGCCCGAGGTGCGGTGTGCGAAGGCGTCTGCTTGCGTTGTTAGTCGCTGGCATAACGCTCGCCTTGAGCCCCGCCGCCGCCCTGGCGATTGGCTACAACCTGGACCACGACCACCACGTCGAGAACGTCGTCGCGGTACTCGCGCGAGAACCTGGCACGTTGGTGACCGGATGGCGCTGGCAGATTCGTGAGGGCAAGAAGCGCGCGGACATCGGCGAGGTCGTCGATCACCTGGCTCGGCTGCTCGCGATCAACCCCAACGGCGGCAGGTTCTCGGACCTCCTGGTGCGCGGCACCGTGGGCAACGGGGGATTCCCCGAGTCGCTGTGGCAGTGGGATGGTGCGCATGCGCGCCAGCTCTGGTCGTCGTACGCGCTGCCGTTGAGCCTGCGTGCGCCGTCAGGGCAGTTGCTGTTCGATGCCGGGTGGACGAGGCATGTGGGCTCCGAGGTTCACCCGTCCATCAGTCAGCGGCGGTGTTGACGTCCCGGCTGCCGTGACCAAGAAGTACTACGTGAGCCCGTGTGCTGCGTGTGCGACGACGGCGATCGTCACGGTGCGCTGGACCTGGAACCCGCGCGGGGGCGTCGATCGGTACGTCTACGCGGGAGAATCAGGTCTTCCGCGGGCGAAGTCAGCCTGAACCGGTCTCAGACGGGCTCCAAGCCAAGCACGGCGCGGTGCCCGAGGAAGGTCCGCCGCTGGCAGGCCTTGCTGGGGCGGAGTTCTCTTAGTTGATGTTGTCCGGCGTGTTGTTCTTCACGTTGGCTCCTGGCGCCGGCGTGCATTCGACCCGGCGGCCGCGGTGGCGAAGGTGTCATCGGCGACGCCGAAGTCGGGACGTCATTCGTTCGTGTCCTGGCAGATCGCCGCGGGGAGTACGTGGTCGACGTCGCACGCATCGCGGGGCACACAGTGAACGTCTGCCGCGCGCACTACGCGCGGGAGTTCGAGCACGCCCGACATCGTGAGCGCGTCGACATGGAGACGGCCATCATCACGGCCCGTCAGATGGTCTCCGGGAACGGTGTGCCCATTGTGTGCCCACCGTCGAACGTCGTCTCGCTGCGCAGGTCGGCATAGGCCGCAACAAAGCCCTCACAAGCGGGCAGTTCGTCTGGGGCTGAGCTCCTCGGGCTGGACTCGAACCAGCAACCCTTCGATTGACAACGCAGGGACTGTGCTGGACGACGCGGGGCGGCTGGGATCAGCGGGAGCAGGCGTTTTGTTCCTCGCGCGGACCGCTTGGTCACGCGTGGGTGTTCGCGCGGTGTTCGCGCGCGGCGAGTACGGCGGCGTGCGTCCGCACCGTCGCGTGCTGCTTGCGTAGGGCGGGCTCGGATCGTTCAGACAGGTCGGCTGCCGCCTCACGGGGGTCGATCGCACCTGAGCGGTCCAAGTGTGCTCCACCCGTAGTCCCCCTGAATTGATGAACGCTTGGGCCCCGGAAGGACGCTGCGCATGGTCGCCGCGGTCGCCTGGCGGAGATTCAACACCGTAGGCGAGCTCGGCGACCGCGCATCAGGGCTCGCCCGAGTTCTCCGATTCTGGCGCTTGCGCGTCGGCGTCGTCGGCGGGCTTTCTGAACGAGTAGATCGTCAGGAACAGGCATGCCAGCCCCAAGGCGCCGAGCATCAAGTACGCGAAGTCCCGCCAGTCCCCGATCAGCAGGTCGACCACCACGACGAAGACGAACAGGACCAACATGAGCATGCCCTCGAAGATGATCCAGTCCCAGTGGCTCGGTCCTCGATCGGGCGTCCAGATCGGCCCAGGCCGGCGCTCAGCCTGCTTGGCCAGCAGGTACTCCGATCTGGGGTGCTTGCGCCGCCACTCCGAGATCCACCGCTCGGACGCTTCTGGGCCCAAGTACTGCCGACAGCCCAGGCACAGCATTCCCTGGCGCCGCGCGGACGGCCCCGCCGTTGCAGCGCTGGCAGCGATAGGCCCTGCGCATCGCGGGAGTTCCTCATGTGAAGGTCCGTTAGGCCACTTGTACTCCTGTCGAGCCTGGCGGCGCAATGGGGGGCCATGGCAAATCGTCGCTCGTCATAGCGGCGATCCCGCGGGCCGCCCGCCGGGGGCGCGCTGATGGGCCGCCGACGTTGACCGCACGGCAGAGCCGGGACGCGCTCGGGGGCGCCACCGTTCAGCCGGACTACCTCACTTCACTGTCCAGATAAAGGGATTTGGATGCGTGAAGTAGTAGATCAACGAGGCGATGGCGACGGCCACAACGAGCCCGTAGATGATCAACCCGGCAAGCACCTCCACGCGGCGCAGTGACCTCCACCCGGGATCGCGCCGCAGCCCGAAAGACCACAGCGCGTCCGCTGCGATCCTCGGACCTAGCTCGCCCGCGGCAGGCTTCTCGAGTGCGGGCTTCTCGAGTGCGCGTTGATGCACTGCGTCGGCGGTGATGGCCGCGTCCTCGAAGACGACCCGACCCCGCTCCACCCGGGTGACGGCAGGCCCGATCCAGTCCTCGACGGCCCCGCGGTATCGCAGTAGCAGCAGTGCACCGAGTGGGAGCACCAGAAGGATGGCGCCAATCGCGCGGAGCTCGTTGACGTTGTGCGGCGAGAGAAGCGCGCCGTTCTCTGAGGGCAGCAGGTTCGCCACAGTTCGGTCGGTGCGGCTGTTACGGCTCCCGATGTAATCCAAGGATCCGTTGGCGTTGACGATGACCTGGACAGACCGACCTGCGGTGGACTGCAGCATTTGGACGGTCTCCCACGGTGCAATCGGCGCGGCATGGATCTCGGTGCCCCGGGGACACACGAGCTCAGGCTGGCTCGCGGCGTACTGGCCGACCCCGACGAACGTGCCGCCGAGCGCGATCAGGATGACCGCACAGACGACCAGCACCCACCCAACACCAAGCGGCCCCTTGCCGAGCACCTCGTCCCGTCCTTTCGCTGGACCGGTGCAGCGAGGGTCCGCCGTGGCACGCCCGGGCCAAGCGGGCAGGGCGGCTACACCTGACAGGAGGTCGAAGGGTGAGCAGTAAGGCGCGGGTCGGGAGCTGGTCGGCCGAGAAGCTCGGGCAGCGGCGTGGTGGCCCGCCGGGCGGCTGGTCACGCGGTGAGGTGGTCAAGGCGCTGTAGCCGCCGCCCGAGCTGCGCGAGCGCGGCGGCCGGCCCATGGGCTTTCTTGACCGGAAGCGAGCCAAGAACCAGGTGGCGGTGGTAGCGCTTCTCCGTGAGGCCGCGGAACAGGTGGAGAGTGGCGTGCCCGAATTGGCTGCATACCGGCACTGGTCGCGAGCACGCGCGGCAGGATTCGAACCTGCGACCTTTGGCTTGGAAGGGTGAGCCTGGCGGAATGACGGGGGAGGCGGCGGGACAAAACGCCCTGCATGTCAGCGTGTACGCCGGTCGCCGGATCCCTGGACCTTCGGGGATCTCATCAGCGCGTGTTCCCACGGTGTTCCCGCGCTCAGTGCTCGCGGCTGAGGGCGCGAGGGGCATTGCGCCCGCGGCTCGCCGGCGAGCAACTAAGATCACGCGCCTTCGGAGGTGGCCTGGCCGACCGGACGCCGCGCCGAAGGGTCAAACGAAGGCAGGCGGCGGAAGGTCAGGCCGAGGCCGCCCCAGGACGGAGTGAGGACGTCCTGGGATCCACGACGGGCGAGGGCGTTGCGGTGCCGTCGACGGAATCGAGTGCCAACCAGTCGCTGGGGTGTCGCGGTGAGATTCGAGGTCGCCGATGATGGTTGCCTCAACCGCTAAGGGGACTCGCCCCTGTGCAATACCCGGCGGTCCACACACTCCCGGTGTTGGCTTGGAACGCGGTTTCGTAGCCGCCCGTCGGGAACGGGCAGTTGCCCCCGGAGGGACCGGTAATGCTCGGACCCGTGCCCGACGCCATACCCAGCCGCCACTCGGGTGGTGAGGTGCCAGATCCGAAGGACCACAGACTCCCGGTGTTGGCTTGGAACGCGAATGCGTAGCCGCCCGCCGGGAGCCCGGTAATGCCCGGGCTCGTGCCCGACGCCATACCCAGCCCCCACGCGCCCGGTGAGTTCGACCCTGCGCCGGATCCGACGGTCGACAGACTCCCGGAGTTGGCTTGGAACGCGACTTCGTAGCCGCCCGCCGAAAGATCGGTGATGCTCGGATCCGTGCCCGACGCCACACTCATCCCCCACGCGCCCGGTGAGTTCGACCCTGCGCCGGATCCGACGCTCCACAGACTCCCGGTGTTGGCTTGGAGCGCGACCTCATAGCCGCCGGCAGGGAGACCCGTGATGCTCGGGCCCGTGCCCGGCGCCATACCCAGCCCCCACGCGCCCGGTGAGTTCGACCCTGCGCCAGATCCGACGGTCCACAGACGCCCGGTGTTGGCTTGGAACGCGACCTCATAGCCGCCCGCCGGGAGACCGGTAATGCTCGGGCTCGTGCCCGACGCCATCCCCAGCCCCCAGTCGACATCTCCACCAGCGCCAATGGTTATGAGGCTTCCAGTGCTTGACTGGAAGGCCACTTCATAGCCCCCGTTCGCGAGGAGGGTGATGCTGGGATTCGTACCAGGCATCGCCAATTGAGATTGAGCCGTCCTGGGTTTGACGGAGACTTCGATGCCAGGGTTCGCCTGGCGGAAGGAGAAGTCCCGCGTCATGCCACGAGCCAGGAAGTACCCCCAGGAGCTGTTGGAGCGCGGCACCCGGCTGGTCTTCGAGTCCGGCCGCCCGATCGCGCATGTCGCACGCGATCTGGGCATGCCGGCGGAGACCCTGCGGCTGTACGTGCGCCAGGTCGAGGCCAATGAGGGTCGTCGAGGTGACCTGATGACCAGCCAGGAGCGTGAGGAGATCCGCAAGCTGCGCCGTGAGAACTACGAGCTGCGCAGGGCGAACGAGATCCTCAAGGCGGCGTCGGTGTTTTTCGCGGGCGAGCTCATCGAACCCGTCCGAAGTGAGCGCGTTCATCGACGCGCACGGAGATCGCTTCGGGGTCGAGCCCATCTGCCGGACCCTGGGCGTGTCGGCGTCCGCCTACTATCAGCGCGCCACCGGCACGCGCTCGCAGCGCACGATTGACGATGAGTTCCTGCTCGAGCGGATCCAGGAGATCCACGCTGCCAACTACTTCGCCTATGGATCGCGGCGGATGTGGAAGGCCCTGCGGCGCGACGGCACCCAGGTCGGTCGCAGCCGCGTCGAGCGGCTGATGCACACCCACGGGATCCAGGGTGCCAAGCGGCGCGGCAAGCCGTGGCGCACCACGATCCCTGATTCCCAGGCACCACGACGGCCGGATCTCATCGGGCGCGACTTCGCCGCCTTGCGTCCGGATAGCAAATGGTTCGCGGATTTCACCTACCTGCGCTGCTGGGAGGGGGTGGTGTTCTTCGCGTTTGTCATCGACGCCTACAGCCGACGCGTTGTCGGGTGGCAGTTCGCCGCTCATATGCGTACCGATCTCGTGCTCGACGCGCTGCGGATGGCGCTCGCTCAGCGCGGCCTCGGCGCCGATGTCGCGCTGGTGCATCACAGCGATGCCGGTAGCCAGTACACCTCGTTCGACTACACCCAAACGCTCGACGATCACGGCGTGCTCGCGTCGATCGGAACGGTCGGCGATGCGTTTGACAACGCGATGGCCGAGAGCTTTGTCGATACGTTCAAGACCGAGTTGATCCGCGACCGCGTCTGGCGCACGCGCTCGCAGCTCGAGCTGGCGATCGTCGAGTACGTCGCCTGGTTCAACGACACGCGATTGCATGAGGCCCTCGGCGACCTGCCCCCGGCCGAATACGAGCATCGCTTTGAGATGATCACGACCCAAAACGCCCTACTCGCAAACACGGAAACCTAGAAACCCCGTCTCCGTCAAACCCAGGACGGCTCAGATCGACGCCATCGGAGTTCGCCACCCGATGCGCGACCGGACCTCGCGTGAGCGTTGTCAAGCTAGACGTTCGGGCGTTGGCGCAGGCGCTCGCGCTTCTTGGCCCTCATGAACTCGCGCCGCTCGCCGAAGCCCTCGACGGTGCTCGCAACTCGTCACGCGTCAGTCAAGAGCTACTCCCTTTCATGACGGTCCAGGAGGCGGTGCGCCGTGCGGGGGTAACCCCCAAGACCGTCCACAACTGGCTCTCCGAGGGACGGCTGGTGCGCCCCGGAGTCCCCCGCCGCCCGCTGGTCGAGCGCGAGGAACTCGAGCATCTTCTGCGTCCTCCCACACGGCGGGCCTCCGGGGTATACCGCAGTGTGCCGCGTGGAGGATCGGTCAGGTTCACCGCCCGTGCGCGGGCTGCGTGATCTGAAGCGAACGAACGAGGGGACAGCCCAATGTGATTTCGAATCCTGCGCGTTCCGGGCAGATGGCGGGCGACGGCAGCCGTGCTTCGTCAGCGGCTGTCGCGACTGCCTGCGGCGATCCTGGATGCGGCGAGGCCCGAAGTGCTCGATAGGCGCTGGAGGAGGCGATGAGCATCACGAAGCGAGTAGCCAGCAACGGCACCGTTACCTGGCAGGTCAAATGGCGCGAATCCGGTCGAGGGTCACGGCAACGCAGTCGATCGTTTGCCACGCGGCGCGATGCGCAGTCGTTTCATACTGGCATCCACCTCATGGCCCGCCTGGGGGCACATGCTCCAGGAGTGGCATCGTCGGAGCGCCTCGTGGAGTGGCTGCACACCTGGTTCGAGAGCAATAGCCATGTCTGGGCCCGGTCGACCTCCATCAGCCGCGCGTCGGTGATCAACCGCTGGATCGTTCCGCATGCCAGAAACGCCAACGAACGCGAGGGATCTGCTGCGGGTCGCCGAAGCGGCCGCGCTCTCCGGGCTGTCACGCAAGACGATCTACAACTACCTGCCCGAAGGTAGGCTCATGCGCCATGGCCTGCGGCGCGTTCCGATGGTCAGCCGCGGGGGCTGTTGGGCCTGATGACGGGGTCTAGCTGTAATCACCCGCAGCGTTGTTGACGAGGCCCGCTTGACCGGGTCGAGGACCCCGGGGCTGTTGTGGAGGTGCCTAACGCCATCCACACCCCGGAGGTCCTCATTGTCAAGGGCGCCCGAAAATGCACCCCTTTGCAACGGTCGAAAATGCACCCCCCTTCGGCACCGCGGTGAGATTCGACCCCGCGGCTGGGTGTTGCGGCGGTATCTCGTGCCGTGAGCCGGAGGCGAGCAGAACGAGATACCGCCGGCTGGGTGTTGGTGGGGTGGGTCAGGTATCGGCCGGCAGCCGGCCGAAGTCCCGGTCTTTGAGGCGGTAGCTGTCGCCTTTGAGCGAGAGGATCTCGGCGTGGTGCACCAGGCGATCGATCATCGCGGCGGCGGTGACCTCGTCGCCGAAGATCTCGCCCCACGCCCCGAAGGGCTTGTTGCTGGTGACGATCAGGCTCGCGCGTTCGTAGCGCCGACTGACGAGCATGAACATCAGGTTTGCCGCCTGGGGATCAAACGGGATGTAGTCGGCCTCGTCGCAGATCAAAACCGGAATGCGCTCGAGGCGTGTGAGTTCATCCTCGAGCCGGCCCTGGCGCTGGGCGTCGGTAAGCAGCGCGACCCATTCGGTGGCGCTCTTGAAGATCACCCGTTGCCCGGCCAGGCAGGCCCTGATCCCGAGTGCGATCGCCAGGTGGGTTTTGCCTGTCCCGGGCGGACCCAACAGGATCACGTTCTCGCGGCCGTAGAGAAAATCGAGCTGGCCGAGGTGCTCGATGACGGTCTTCTTGACCGAGCGCTGGAAGGTGAAATCGAATTCCTCGAGGGTCTTTCTAGCCGGAAACCGCGCAAATGTGATGCGGTTCTGGCCGCCGTGCGCCTCGCGGGCTTGGACCTCTGTTGACAGCAGCGCCTCGGCGAAGCGCTCATAGCTCCAGTCCTCACTACGCGCGCGCTCGGTGAGCTTTGGCAGCGCCCTGGCCGCGGCGGGGGCCTTGAGCTGGCGAAACAGATGCGTCAGTTCAGAGGTGTCGCTCATGCGATCAGGGCGTCGTAGGCCGCAAGCGGCCGCACCTCGACCTCGGGTTCGCGGGTGAGTTCGCCGCGGCGCTCGCGCAAGCTGCGCGCGTGCTCGAGGGCGGTGATCGTGCGGTGGCGGGCGAAGCTGCGCTCGTGACGGCCTGCACACTCGCCGGTATCCAGCGCTGTCGCCAGCACCTCACGCTGCGAGACGCGAACCTCGACTCTGCGTCCGACAAGGTGTGGGTCGAGTGAGTAGTCGTTGGTGTCGAACCGCAAGTACGGATCCGGCGGCACCCTGGTCACCCACTGACGGTCAACCTCAGGCGCGTGACCAGGCAGTGCCCGCATCACTTGGCGCTCGCCGATCAGCCGATCCACGGGCCGGCAGCGCAGCGTCTTGTGGGTCCGGGCGTTGGCCTTCTCGCACCATGCACCCAGTTGCAGCTGGTAATCGAGTTCATTGGCAAAGCGGCGGCCCGGCTCGAAGTTCGTCTCCAGGTACCCCTGCAGGCGCTCGACGGCCCCCTTGGCCTCGGGGTCAGCTCGCTCGCAAAAGGACCAATCCACCTTCAGCTGGCCACAGAATGCGGCATAGACCTCGGTCGGGCGGCCACCGCCTGCGTGCAGGCACCCTTCCCTGTCCCACACCAACAGCTGCGGCAGCGCACCCAAAACGCGCAAACACCGCATCATCCCCCACAGCACGTCGGGGGCTTGTTTGCTGAACACAAGCGCTCCGGCGCCGGCTCGCGAATAGCCCAGGCACGCCACGACGACCCACGCCCGCCGGGTTTGGCCGTGACCGACCGGCACATGCCCAGATGGCTCCCACAGATCGAACTGGCAGATCTCGCCCGGGCGGTAGATCGTGCGCTGATAGGTCCGGCGCTTGTCAAACAGCGGGCGGACCTCGCGCAGGTAGTCGTTGACGATCGTCTGAGCACCGTCAAACCCCAACGGCTCGATCAACTCTTTGACCCGCACCGCCGGAAGCTTGGGATCCCGCCGCAAGAGCTCGTGGATCTCATCCTTGAACGGGTCGAGCTTCGACCGGGCTGGCGCCCGACGATAGACAGGCGGACCTTCGGAGCGCAGCGCCCGCCTGACCGTGTTGCGATCGATCCCGTACCGCCTCGACAGTTCCTTGATCGACACCCCGCGAACGAAATGCTCCCGGCGCAGCTCCGCCCACCGCTCCACGTCAAGCACGCCCTTCTCCCGGACTCGAACACCATGAACGAGCCCAAGTTCAACACCCCGCCCGAAGCCTTCGCCACCACCCGACAGAGGGGGTGCATTTTCAAACGGCGGAGGGGGGTGAGTTTTCCACCGTTGCCGACACTCATGTCGCACCCTAATGCGCGCCTGACACCGCGCGGACGCTTGCTCGTGGTCGAGCGCATCCTCGCCGGATATCGCGTGGCCGACGTGGCAGCCCAATTGGGCTGCTCGCGCGCGACCATCTACAAGTGGCTGGCCCGGTATCGGACCGAAGGCCCGGGCGGCCTTTGTGACCGCTCCAGCCGCCCCACGCGCACCCCGCACCGGCTCGCTGCCGGGCGCGAGGAGACGATCCTTGCCCTGCGGCGTACCGCGCGCCGTGGCGCCGATTGGATCGGTGCCGAGCTCGGGATCCCGGCCTCGACGGTGGGGCGGGTCCTGCGCCGTCACCACATGCCCGCTCTTGGCGTGCTCGATGCGCTGACCGGCCAACCTGTCCGTCGCGGCCCGGCCACACACGTGCGCTACGAGCGCGAGAGCCCGGGCGAGCTGATCCACATCGACGTCAAAACGCTCGGACGCATCCCCACCGGGGGCGGCTGGCGCGCACATGGGCGCACCACCGAAGCCCGCAGGCATCGGTTAGCGGGCTTCGACTACGTCCACGCGGCCGTCGACGATCACTCGCGTGTGGCCTCTGCCGAGATCCACGCGGATGAGACCGGTGCGACGTGTGCCGGCTTTCTGGAGCGCGCGGCGGTGTTCTTCGCCACCTGCGGCATCACCCGCATCGAGCGGGTAATGACCGACAATGCGTTCGCGTATCGGCGCTCGCACGATTTCCAGGCCGCTCTTGAGCGCCTGGGCGCGCGCCATGTGCTCATCCGCCCGCATTGCCCCTGGCAAAATGGCAAGGTGGAACGACTCAACCGCACGCTTTTGCGGGAATGGGCCTATTCGCAGGTGTTTACGAGCAACGCCCAGCGCGCCGATCTGCTGCCAGAATGGCTCACCTACTACAACACCCGGCGCCGCCATTCGGCGCTTGGGGGCCGAGTGCCGATCAGCAGGCTGTCAACAATGTGCTGAGTGGTTACACCTAGCGCTCGGGCGCCGGGTGAGCATTCACAAGCGCGTCAGCGACGCAGGCAAGGTCAGCTGGTACGTGCGCTGGTACGAATCCGGCAGGGAGTCCAAACGCCGCCAGCGGGCATTCGGTACCAAGCGCGACGCGCAGCTGTTCGAGGCCGACCTGCGCCGGCAAGCCCAGCTCGGGGCACACGCGCTCGGCCGGGCGTCCGATGACCGGCTGCGTGAATGGCTGGAGACGTGGGGGCGCACGAACCAGGCGGTCTGGGCGCCATCGACGGCAGTCATTCGGGCCAGCAACATTACGCGCTGGATCACGCCCTACATCGGCGACGTGCGACTGCGTGACCTTGGCCCGCCGCGGCTGCGCGAGTGGCGCGATGAGATCGTCCGCGACGGCGCGACACCCATGACGGTCACAAACGTGATGAAGACCCTGTCCTCCGCGTTGGCGGCAGCGGTCGCCGACGACAAACTGCCCTCGAATCCGCTGCTGGGCGTCAAGCGGCTGCCGATCCACCGGGAGCCGCGCCCGGCCCTGTCGCCCAATCAGGCGGAGCGCATCCGCGCCGCGCTGCCGAGCCAACGGGACCGAGTCCTGTGGGGTTTGTTGTGTCTGGCCGGCCTGCGCACGGAGGAAGCGTTTGCGCTGCGCTGGTCCGATGTGATCGGGCTGACACCCACGGGTGCCACGCTGAAGATCGACCGGACGTTCGTGCTCGGCACGATACGCAACACCACTAAGACCGGCCGGGGGCGTGACGTGCCAGTCATCGCGCCACTGGCGGCAGACCTCGTGCAGCACTTCGACGAGACGCTGCCACTGCGCGTCGATGGGCTGATCTGCGGATCGCGGGCAGGGACTCCGCTCAACCTGCACAACTGGCGCATGCGCGTCTTCAGGCCGGCGCGCGAAGCCGCGGGTGTGCCGTGGGCGACCCCATACACCGGACGGCACACGTACATCTCGCTTCAAATCCACGCCGGCATATCGCCGGTGACCATCGCGGCGATCGCCGGGAACTCGCCGGACGTGATCTGGAAGCACTACGCCCGCGAGTTCGAGCGCTCGCGCACCACCAAACAGATCGACCTTGAGGCGGCAATCGTGGCCGCGCGGCGGGAAGTGTGGGAATCCCGTGGACGCACGGTGGACGCACAACCCCTTGCCGACGCCCCGCCACTTGACGAGAACACCCGCATGAGCGGGTCTTTCATCGGGATCAAAGCTCCTCGGGCTGGACTCGAACCAGCAACCCTTCGATTAACAGTCGAATGCTCTGCCAATTGAGCTACCGAGGAATGCGGTAAGCGGGTGGGATCGTAGCGAATCGGGTCCTCGTTGGGGACCCGCCCGCGGTTAGGCGGGCCGGGTGAAGCGATGAAGAAAGATCACCGGGCCCTGCTCGTCGGGCCTCCCATCAACCCGGCGGCGGTCGCGCTCATAGGTCCACCCGGAGTCGGTGAGCGCGTTTACCAGCGCGTTGGCGTCCGGGCGGCGCGGATCGGCGATCAGGATCGACGTCGAAGGCGACGCGGCGTGCCCGATGAGGTTGGCCAGTTGGGCGGCGTGGCGGCGCTCGTAGGCGACATCCGCGCCGATGATCAGATCGAACGGGCCGCGGGCGAACAGTTCGTCCGGAGGATGCGACCAGTCCACCGCCAGGGTCTCAAGGTCTCCGAGGCCGGCGGAGGCGGCGTTGGCGCGGGCGAACGCGAGCGCGACCGGATACCAGTCGGTCGCCAGCGGCTGCGCGCCGCGCGCGAGCGCCACCAGGCACGGCAGGGAGAGGCCCGCGCCGAGTTCGAGGATGCGTGTCCCGGCGATGTCCTGCTCGGCAAGTTCTTCCGCCAGCGCCCGTCCCGACGGCCACAGGTCCGCCCAGTACGGGAGTCGTTCGTCATCGGCGTACTCGGCTTCGTCGATCAAATCCTCGGCCGAGCGCGGGTGGGTGAGCGCGAACTCGAGATCGCCGACGCGCACGCTCTCGGTGACCAGATCGAAGTCATGCGGGAACGTAATCACCGCGAGGGATCGTACTCGGCTCGCGAGGTGCCGCGACTCCCGCTATTCTCCATTGGTCGATCGCAAGCTGTCAGGAGCGTTGGATGAGTGAGCAGACCGAGGGCGTGGCCGAGGTGGACGTCGCGCAAACGTCCGAGCCCGCCGTGGCCATTGAAGAGGCCCCCGCGGAGACGGCGGCCGAAACGCCCAGCGTCGAGCCTGAGGCTGAGCCTGAGGCTGAGCCCGACGAGCCCGCCGCCGAGGTGCAGACTCCAGTCGAGGAGCACAAACCTGAGGCTGTCGTTGCCGACGAACCGGTTGCCCAGGTCGCTCCGGGGCGCCGTGAGGCGCAGCTGTACCTGTGCGAGCGCGGCCACCGCACGCTGATCCTGTGGGGCGATCCGCCCACGACCTGCAACGCGCGCAAGACCCGCAACGAGGTCTGCGGCCTGACCCTGTACCACTCGACCGAGCTCCCGGACCAGGTCCAGAAGGCCCTGAACCCGATCAAGGCCTCGAAGAAAAAGTCCGGCAGGAAGTAGCTCCACGCCCGCGGGGCACGCCGTAGGTGCAGCGGGCCGGGAGGAATCCCGGCACGTTGTCGTTCATGTCCCGCTCAGCCCTGCTCGGCCGCCTCGACCATCCGGGTCATCTCGTCGAACCCGGCATCCCAGACGTCGGCGCGGTTGAGGTCAACGCCCAGCGGGAGCAGCAGGTCCGCAGGCGCCCGGGATCCGCCTGCGGCGAGGAAGTCCAGGTAGAGCTCGGCGAACGCCGCACCGTCCTCGCGGTACCGTGCGTAGAGGGCGAGCGTGGTGAGGTGCGCGAACACGTAGGCGTACGTGTAAAAGCGCGTTGAGATGAAGTGGGGAATGTAGCTCCACCCGAACCGGTAGCCGTCGGGCAGCACGATGCTGTCGCCGTAATAGAGGCCGTTGGCGTCGATCCAGATATCGGACAGGCGCTCCGCGGTGAGGGTCGTGCCGTCGTGGCGTGCGGTGTAGGCGCGTTGCTCGTACCGTGCGAGCACGGTCTGACGGAATACGGTCGCGAACGACCCCTCGACACGCTCGCAGATCAGGGCGCGGCGGGTGTCGGCATCCGCTTCGGTCTCGAGCAGATGGTCGAACGTGAGGAGCTCGGCGAACGTCGAAGGCACTTCGGCCAAGGCGAGGCCCGTGTGCATCGATAGCGCGGACTGGCGCTCGGCGGACAGCGTGAAGTGCATGCCGTGTCCGAGTTCGTGCGACAGGGTCATGACGTCGTTCATCTGGTCGGTGAAGTTCATCAGCACATACGCCGGTGCGTCTTGGGCGACAGGCGCGCAGAAGGCGCCGCCCCGCTTGCCCGCGCGCGGTTCGGCATCGACCCGCTGGCCGATGAAGAAATCGCGCGCCACGGCGGCGATCCGCGGCGAGAAGCGCCCGAACGAGGTCTCGACGAGCTCGCGCGCCTCGAGGAAGTCGACGGCGCGCCCGGTCCCGATCGGGGCGTACTGGTCCCACAGCTCAAGGCGGTCCAGCCCCAAGATCACAGCCTTGGCGCGGAACCACCGCTGGGCGAGCGCGTAATGGGCCTCGACGGCCTGCATCATTCGTTCGACGACCGGGCCGTCGAGCTCGTTCTTGAGATGCGTCCGATCCATCGGGTCGGCGTGGCCACGCAGCTTGTCGATCGCCAGGCGGTCGCCGACGAGCGTGTCGTAGATCTGCGCAAGCGTCTCGGTTTCGGGCTCAAGCCCCGCATACAGGGTCTCCAGCGACCGGCGCCGTAAGTCGCGGTCGGGGTCGCGCACGTGCGCCAGGAGCCGGTCGATCGTGTGCGGCTCGGGACCGTCGCCGGCGTCGAAGTCCATTTGGAGCGTGGAGGTGATGCGGCCGAACAGGGCCTGCCAGGCGCTCACCGCAGCGGGCTCGCGCTCGGCGAGCATGCGTTCCTCGGGCTCGGTGAGCATGAACGGCGCAAGCCGGCGGGCCGAGCGCAGGTAGTGCGCGTCGGCGGCGAGTTCCGGGGCTGCGGCCAGTACTGCCGCCTGGTCCTCCGGAAGGGCGAGCCACTCCAGGTCGAAGAACCGCAGCGCGTTGCCGGCATCGACCATGCCGCGATCGACGGCGGCTGAAAGATCGCGGTTCTCAGGGTCCGACACGTCGGTGGCCTCGCGCAGATGCGCGTATGACCCCGCACGCGAGAGCATGTTGTCGATCTCAGCCAGTTCAGCGAGGGCCGCCGCGAGCGCCGGGGCAGTGATCGTGGCCACGGCGCCGCGATAACGCGACTCGAACGCACGGGCGCGCGCGATCCCGGATTCGAGCAATGCGCGCGCATCGTCTGCGCTGGCGACAAGGGGGGTGAGGTCCCAGCGCACGCCTTTGGCGTTGGGCCCTTGAAGGGGTGTCTGTGCGGTCGTCATGGCGCCGAGGCTACACGCTCCCGGAGGGCGCGGTGGATGAGGTCGGCAACCCCCGGCGGCAGCGGGGGCGTGCCGGTCTCGCCGAGGTCGCTGCGCCCGAGGTCGGGGCCGTGGTAGTCCGAACCACCGGTGGCTACGAGCCCGAGGCGGCCGGCGATCCGGGCGAAGCCGTCGCGCTGCTCAGGCGTGTGTTCGGCGCGGTGCACCTCGATGCCCCACAGGCCCAGATGGCGCAGCCGAGCCGTGTAGGCCTCAAGCCCGCCCATGCCGAGCCGCAGCGATGCCGGGTGGGCGAGGCTGGCGATTCCGCCAGCCTCGGCGACCATCTTGAGTGCGGATGGCGGGTCGAACAGCTGGTGCGGAACGTACGCGGGCCCATCGTCACCGAGGTACCGCGCAAACGCGTCGGTGCGGTCCGTGGCATGTCCGGCGACGACGAGCGCGTCGGCCAGGTGCGGGCGGCCGATCGAGCCGCCGGCGCGTGCGCGCACGCCAGCCATGTCGATGGGGGCGCCGAGCCCGGCGAGCAGCGTCGCCATCGCGTCGGCGCGGACCTCGCGCGCGCGGCGGAGGTCCTCGAGGGCGGCGCGCATCCGTATCGGCTCCGGTTCCGGCAGATAGGCGACCAGATGCAGCTGGCCCTGGGGCGGACGGACGCTCAACTCGACACCCGGAATAATCGCGACGCCCAGGCGCGCGGCGGCGGCGATCGCCTCCGGAAGGCCTGCCACCGTGTCGTGATCGGTGATCGCCAGCACCGTGACGCCGCGGCGCGCGGCGCGCGCGACGACGTCGGCCGGTGCTTGGCTGCCATCTGACGCGCGAGTGTGGGCATGCAGATCGATCATCACGTGGGCCATGCTCGCGCCCCGAGCGGACGGCACTGCCACCATGCCTGTGGTCCGGCGCTCAGATAATCTGGACGCGATGTCCGGCCGCTCATCCGACAACGCGCGCCTGGTCTATTCGTCCGACGTCGGACGGGTCGGCGAGCCGCAGCGCACACCGCCGGGCGCGCCCCCGGTCGACGGCATCGTGCGGATCTCGCGCACCTCCTCGGGCCGCAAGGGCAAGACGGTCACCCTGATCACCGGCGTTCCCCGTACCGAGACCGCGGATCTGGTGCGGGAGCTCAAGAAGCTGTGCGGCTCCGGCGGCGCGGTCAAGGCCGGCATCATCGAGATCCAGGGGGATCACCGGACCAAGATCGTCGCGCACCTGAGCGGGCGGTACCGGATCAAGTTGGCCGGCGGCTAGCCGGACCGAACCGCCGCCGCGACCAGCTCGACGTGGTGGCCGAACACGCGCTCCAGGTGCGGGGCCTCCGGCTCGGCGGACCAGAGCGCAAGGGACGGGTCACCCACGCAGTCGACCTGGAACTCCAGCCCCGATTCGGTGAGGCGGCAGCGGAGGTCGCGGACCTGGCCGGCTTTGGCGCGCTCAAGCTGCTCGGCCAGCCGCAGCAGTGCGACCCCGCGGTCGAAGATCTCCTCGTCGCCCGGCTCGAGGATCGCCCGATAGGGCTCCAGCGACGGAATCCCCTTACGATGGCCGCGCACCATGCTCGAGATCAACGCGATCTCGCGGTGCAGGAAGCCGGGCAAGCCGGCGTTGAGGACCAGGTACTCCGAGTGGCGATCGTGCGCGGAGTAGTCGACCAACACTCCGACGTCATGGAGCATCGCGGCCGCCCACAGCAGGTCCCGCTCCTCGGGATCGCCGGGGTGAAGGCCCACCGCGGCCGTGGCATCGAACCCCATCAGGGCGACGCGGGCGATCTGCTCGGCGTGCTCGCGCTCGTAACCGAAGCTCTCGGCGGCATTGACGACCGAACTGTGGCGGACGTCGGGCAACAGCGGCGGGTCGGCAGGGGCGAGGTAGTGCTCGAGGAAGACCCCTTCGCGTAGGCCCTGTCCGCAGACCTCGAGCTCCTCGGAGCCGACCGCCCGCATGACCTCATCGATCGTCAACGCCGCGGCGAGGATGATGTCGGCCCGGTCCGCCCGCAGGCCCGGCAGCCGCGAGCGCTGGCTGGCCGGAAGTTCCAACAGCGCCCTGATCGTCCCGGCGAGGGCATCGCGGGACATGAGGTGGCCGTTGGGATCGATCAGCGGCCCGCGCGCGGCCCGCTGCTGCATGACCGCCAGGGTCCGCAAGGCGCCTCCGATGCCGACGATCCGCCCGTTTCCACCGATCCACTCGTATGGCGCAAGCGACCTGCGCACGTACGAGCGCAGGTCGCTCATCTGCTTGGGATCGCGCTGGTCGCCGCTGAGGAACGCCTCGGTGAGCCGCACGGAGCCGAGCGGCGCGCTCATGCTGCGGGTGAGTCTGCGGAGGTCCACTCGGCCGATCTGCATGGAGCCGCCGCCCAAGTCCACGAACCAGCCGTCGGCCAGCGTGCTGTCGTTGACGGCCCCGAGGTAGCCGTACCAGGCCTCCTGTTCGGCCGACAGCACCCGTATGGCCAGGCGCCCGACCGAGAGCGCGGCGACGACCTCGCGCTGGTTGACCGCATCGCGCACCGCGGAGGTCGCAACGACGTCCACCGTGTGGATGCCTGCGGCGTCGCAATAGGCGGCATACAGGTGTGCGGCCCGCTCAGCGCGGGCGAGCGCCGCGGGGGCAATGCGCCCGTCGATGACCCCCTCTGACAGCCGCACGGGCTCGCGAATTTCATCGACGAGGCGGAACCAGTGGCCCGGGACGTAGCGGTAGATCACCAACCTGAACGAGTTGGAGCCCATATCGATGACGGCCCGTGTGCGCTCGGCGGGCGTGTGACCTGCGATCGTCATAACGGCGCGTGGTGGTGGGTCACCGCTCGGAATCGCGCAGGATCTCGCGCAGGAACGGTCGGGTCGGCGCGGGAGCGAGCGCGATGCGCCCTTCGGCCAGGTCCCGCAAGGGCTGACCGGCGATCTCGAAGCGCCAGCCGACCGCCAGCGGCGAGTCGGGCACCTCGCGCGCGCCGATCTCGCCCCACAGGAACGTCTCGATCTCATCGCGGGTCGCCACCAGGCTCGGTGCAAGATCCGCCTCGGCCGCACGGGCGGTCACCAGGATCTGACCGAGCGGTCCGAGCGTGTCCATGCGCGCCTGGAGTTCGGCTGCCGGAGCGGCCGGCAGATGGATCGGATCGGCCGCGACGCCCTCGCCGACGGCGGTCAGGATCCCTTCGAGGTCCGTTTGGCGCATGCGTTCCGGCAGGCCGCGCTCACCGGCGAGCTGATCGGTGGTCTTCGGGCGTCGACGGGCGATCTCCAGCAGGGTGCGGTCGGGGACGATCCAGGCCGTCGGTCGATCGCGCCGCGCCGCCTCCCGCTCCCGCCAGGCCGCCAACGCGCGCAACACCGCGCGGTCGGCGGGCGAGAGCTTGCCCTGGCCCTTCACGCGGCGCCAGACCTCCTGCGGCTCCGGGACCCACCGTGAATCCGGCCCGTAGCGACGTGTCATCTCTTCGGCGATCCACGAGGTCCGGTCGAGGCGGTCCGCCCGTGCCAGGAACTCGTCGGCGAGCGCCACCAGGTGCGCGACGTCGGCGGCCGCATAGGTCAGTTGGCGCTCGGTCAGCGGCCTTCGGCTCCAGTCCGTGTACTGCTCGCCCTTGTCGAGCCTGATCTTCAGGCCCCGCTCGAGCAGCACACTGAGCCCTTGTCCGGCCCCGATTCCGATGAATCCGGCGACGAGTTGGACGTCCAGGACGCGCTGCGGCTGCGTGCCGAACTGCATCCCCAACAGCGTCAGGTCCGAGGACGGCGCGTGCATGACGACATCGACATCCGGGTCGGCGACCAGAGCGGCGATGGGCGCAAGCGGCGCGCCTTCGACCGGGTCGATCAGGTGCACGCGACCGTCGATGGCGACCTGCGCCAGGCAGGCCATCGGCGCGTAGGTGCGCTCCCATAAGAATTCGAAATCGAGGGCGATGCGGCCGTGCTCGTGGGCCGCGGCCACGACGGCGGCCACGCCGCCGGGGTCCCGGATGACCTCTGAGGTCGTTGGTGGTGTCACGCTCGCTACCCTACCGGCTTGTGGAAGTCGTTCAGGTCTCCAAGAACTTCGGCGCACGCACGATCCTGCACGAGGTCTCGTTCCGCGTTGCCCCCGGAGAGCGCCTTGCGGTCGTCGGGCGCAACGGCGAGGGGAAGACCACGCTGCTGCGGATTATCGCGGGTCAACTGGCTGCCGACGCGGGAGGCGTCAGCCTACCCAGGGGCGCCCGCGTCGCCCTGCACGACCAGCGCCCGCCACTCGAGGTCGCCGGTCGGACGCTCGAGGACTACGTCGCCGAGGGAATGGCCGACGCGATTGCGGCCGAGTCGGAGCTTGCCGCACTCGAGGCCCGCATGGCCGCCGGGGACGCGACCCCGCAGGTACTTGGGGCCTACGAGCGGGCGCACGCCACCCTCGAGCGTGCCGGCGGCTACCACTGGCGCGCATGGATGTTGCGCGTCACCCGCGGGCTCGGCGTTGCCGACGACCGCCTGGCGGATCCGCTGGCCGTCTTCTCGGGCGGTGAGCTGACGCGCGCGTCGCTCGCGCGGGCACTGGTTGCGCGCCCGGACATCCTGCTGCTCGACGAGCCGACCAACCACCTCGACGTGCCGAGCACGGAGTGGCTCGAGGATGCGATCGCCGAGATGGGCTGCGCGGTCGTCTTGGTCTCGCACGACCGGTACTTCCTCGAGTCGATCGCCACGTCGGTGCTGGAGCTCGACCGTGGTCGTGGCAAGCTCTGGCCGTTCGGCTATTCGCGGTTTCGCACCGAGCGGGTCCTGGTGCTGGAGGCCCAAGCCAAGGAGTCGGAGCGCACCGCCGCGGAGATCGCTCGCCTGGAGCGGTTCGTCGAGCGTTGGCGGGCCGGAACGCGCTCTCGGCAGGCCAAGGCGCGCAGCAAGCGGCTGGAGCGCATCGCGCGGCCGGTGGTCAACCGCTCGGCGAGGGCGCTGGCGTTTGGGTTCCCCCCGGTCGCGGCCAGCGGCCGGGTCGTGCTCGAGGCGCGCGGGCTGACCGTGGCGGTCGGCGAGCGGGTGCTCATCGAGAATGCGGACGTGGTGATCGAGCGCGGTGAGCGTGTGGCGATCCTCGGGCCCAACGGGGCCGGTAAGACGACGCTGTTGGAGACGCTCATCGGGCTCCGGCCACCGTCCGGTGGCCGGATCAGCATCGGGCACAAGGTCGACCTGTCCTACTACTCACAGCACGACCAGGAACTGCGCGGGGACCGTTCAATCGTCGACACCATCCTCGCCGAGACGGCGCTGACTCGGACTCAAGCGCGCACCCTGCTGGGCGCGTTCCTGTTTCCCGGTGAGCTCGCCGAAGGCCGCGTCACGGACCTGTCCGGCGGTGAACGCCGGCGCCTGCAGTTGGCGCTGCTCGTCGCGCGTGGCGGCAACCTGCTCGTGTTCGACGAACCGACCAACCATCTCGACACCGAGAGCCGGGAAGCGCTCGAGGTCGCACTCGACGCCTACGCCGGCACGATCGTGCTGGTCTCGCACGACCGCGCCCTCATCGATGCCGTGGCGACCCGCACGCTCGCCATCGAGGACACGTCGCTGATCTCCCGGGACGGTGGCTGGGCGGATCTGCTGCAGGCCCGCGCCGACGCGCGCGAGGGCGCGATCGGTACGCCGGTGCGCCCCACGCCGACACCGAAGCCGGCGTCGACGGGGACACCGTCGCGGTCCAACGGGGCCGACGGCGCCGCCGCCCGCGTTGCCAAGGGCGGTGCCAACCGGCGCGTCCGGGAGCTCGAGACCAGGATCAACCGGCTCGAGGCCGAGCTTGCCAGCCTGAACGAGCAACTCGCCGATCCCGCGACGGCGCGGGACCATGTTCGTTCGGGCGAGCTCGGCGAGCAGTACCGCAAGGTTCAGGAAGACATCGCCTGGGCGCTGGCCGACTGGGAGGATGCGGCCGAAGCGGCCGGGGTGTAGCGCTCGACAGGACCGCCCAGGGGCTACAGCCGCCCCTTGACGGGATCCCCGGCCGGTATCGCCCGGAGCGTCTCGACCCGCGGCGGACCGTCGAGCAGGTCGGCAAGCGCGGACAGGCCGGTGACCCACGGCTGGGCCGCGTGGGCGGCAAGGGCCTCGCCAGAGCTCCAGCGCTCGACGAACACGAACGTGGCGTCATCGGTGCCGCCCCGATGCAAGGCATACAGGATGCACCCGTCTTCGGCGTGGGTGAGGGCGACGGCCGCCCGCAGGCCGGTCTCGACGCGGTCGCCCTGCCCGGGGCGGGCAGTGAAGCTCGCGACAACGATGACCTCCGGCATTGCTGGCTCCCTGAGGGTTGGTGGATCGGACCTGGCGCACCGCCGGGCGGAGCGTAAGTCTGGCAGCGCGCGCGATGTGGTGCAGCGGCAGGCGGGCGCCTGTCGGCCCGCGATGACCAAAAGGCCTGGAAATTCGGGGACTGATACAACCGGGAGCGCATGAGCGTTGTGACGACACTCGGCCAGGGGCTCTGGAACGCCGTCCTTATGGCCTACGCGGTCTGGTGGGCGCTGGTGTTCGGGTTCGCGCTCTCGGCCATCGTCCAGGCGTGGGTGCCCAAACACTCGGTAGAGCGGGCGATGGGCACCTCGGGGTGGGGTGCGCTGGTGCGTGCCACGGGGCTCGGGGCCGCATCGTCATCGTGCTCCTACGCGGCGATCGCGATCGCGAAGTCCCTGTTTCAAAAGGGTGCCTCGGCGGCCTCGGCACTGGCGTTCCAGTTCGCCTCGACGAACCTGGTGTGGGAACTCGGGCTGGTGTTGTGGGCACTGATCGGATGGCAGTTCGCGGTCGGAGAGTTCGTCGGCGGAATCATCATGATCGTGCTCATGGCGGTGCTGCTGCGCGTCGTTGTCTCGCCGCGGCTGGAGGAGCGCGCCCGCCGGCACGCCCAGGCCGCCGACAGCGGGCATCACCACCACCCCGCCGAATCTGAGCGCACCCCCTGGGGCAGGCGTCTGCGCTCGGTCGACGCCTGGTCGGATGTGGCCCACAACTTCCGGGGCGACGTGCAGATGCTCTACCGGGAGATCGGGATCGGCTTCCTGTTGGCCGGGTTCATCGGGCTGCTGGGCAACGGGTTTTTCCAGGCGCTGTTCTGGCAGTCGGCGCCGGCGCCGCTGCGGATCGTCGAAAACGTCCTGATCGCCCCGTTGATCGCGGTGGCCTCGTTCGTGTGCTCGGTCGGCAACGTCCCGCTCGCGGCCGTGCTCTGGTCCGGCGGATTGTCGTTTGCAGGCGTCATGGCGTTCATCTTCGCGGACTTGATCGTGCTCCCCATCCTGGTGGTCTATCGCAAGTACTATGGCGTCAGGTTCGCCTCGCGGATCACCGCGCTGATGTACGTGACGATGGTGCTCGCCGGCCTGCTGGTGGCCGGGCTGTTCGAGCTCTTCGGCGCGATTCCCAGCGTGCGCCCGAGTCGCGCGGACCTGTTCGGCGCCATCCGGCTGGACTACACGCTGGTGCTCAACATGCTCGGAGTCGTGGTGTTCGTCGCCCTGTTCGGCCTGACGATGCGCCGCGGGGTCAAGGATCCGGTGTGCGGCATGACCGTCGATCGCACGAAGGCGCTGCGCGCGGAGCTGGGCGGGGCGACACACTACTTCTGCTCGGAGGCGTGCCGCGAGATGTTCGTCGCCCCCAGCGGCCCCAGCGGCCACGCCGGCCATCCGCACGTCGGCCACACCGCGATCGACCCGGTCTGCGAGATGACCGTCGATCCGGCGACCGCACTGCCCGCCGACGTCGAGGGGACCACGTACTACGTCTGTGCCGCGCACTGCCGCGACCTGTTCGTCAGCAATCCCGCCGCGTTCGTCGCGCATCCGTCGCCCGGGGGCGACTGACGCGGGATCGGCCTGACGGGCCGATCCCGCGTCAGTCGCTAGTGCTCCGGGTCGCCGACGACGATGGTCTCGGGGACCGAACCGTCGGGAGAGGCCTGGCGTGCCGTGGCGCTCTCGCGTGTGAGGAAGGCCACCAGGTCGGTGACCGCGCTCATCAGCGGCGCCGGGAAGACGATCGTGGAGTTCTTGTCGACGGAGATCTCGACAAGCGTCTGAAGGTTGCGCAGCTGCAGCGCGATCGGGTGCTGCATCATCACGTCGGAGGCGTGGGCGAGCTCGGTTGCCGCCAGGGCCTCGCCGTTGGCGCTGATGATCTTGGCGCGCTTCTCGCGCTCCGCCTCGGCCTCCTTGGCCATCGCGCGCTTCATGGCCTCCGGCAGCTGGATGTTCTTGAGCTCCACCAGCGTCACCTTGACGCCCCAGGGCTCGGTCTGGATGTCGAGGGTGTCGCGGACGCGCTTGTTCAAGTCCTCGGTGCTCGTGAGGGCCTCGTCGAGGGTGTGCTGGCCGATTGCGGCCCGCAGCGTCGCCTGGGCGATGTACGCGATGGCCGACTCGATATCCTCGATCGCCAGCACGGCCTGCACCGGGTCGACGACCCGGTAGTAGGCGACCGCCGACACATCCACGGTGACGTTGTCGCGGGTGATGATCTCCTGCGATTGGATCGGCATGGTCACGATCCTCAGCGACACGCGGTGCATGCGGTCGACAAACGGCAAGATGAGCACGAGCCCCGGTCCGCGCGGCCCATCGACCAGCTTGCCGAGCCGAAGTTGGACGCCCCGCTCGTACTGCTTGAACACCCGTATCGCCATCGACACGTAGATGATCGCCAGGATCACGACCACAACCACGATGGCAACGATCGCACTGCTCATGTGCGCCTCCCCGCGCTGTGCGCGTATCCGGCGCGCGTCAGGAGGGCGAGCGCCGGGCACGCGACCTACACCGAGAATAGCTCGCACCGGGCCCCTGGCTATCCGCGTCGGCGCGGACGGGGCACCGCCGTGTGCACCGACCGCTCGGGCACGCCGGGCCCGGGATGCGCGGCGTCCCTGCGGCGGGCTAGACGGCCCCGGTCGGTGAGGCCTCGTGCCGCGTGATGCGACCATTGCGCGTCACCTTGGCGGCGTCGTCCGAGTCGGCCATGTCCGAATCCACGAGTCGCGCGAGCGCTTGCTGGAACGTCTGCATCCCGGCGTCGCCGGTCTCCATCAACTCGAGCAGGCGCTCAGGCGGATCGGCGCTGGCGATCGCGCTGCGGGTCTGGGGTGTTCCGCGCACGATCTCGACGACCGGGTACCGCGACCTACCGTCGGGCGCGCGGACGAGCCGCAGCCCGAGCCCTGCCTGCAGTGTTGCCGCCAGCGACTGGCGGGCGACGCCCTGGCGATGAACGGGGAAGAAGCTCACGATCCGCGCGAACGCGTCGAAGATGTCGTTGGTGGTGAGGCCCGCAATCACGAGCGCACCGGATTCGGCGGCCTGCAGGGCTGCCTCCGTGGTCGCGAGGTCGCCGAGGTGGCTGATCAGGACGATGTCGGCGTCCTGGCGCAGGATCGAGGCCAACGCGTCGCCCGCCGTGGGCGTGTCGAGCCCGACTTCGCGCTGATCGATCGAGGAGCGATTGTCGGCGTGAAGGGCCTCGATGGGGTCCTCGATGGTGACGATCGCCCGCGTCTGGGTGCGGTTGACGTGGTCGACCATGGCGGCCATCGTCGTCGTGATCCCGGATGACGCCGGTCCGCAGACGAGGATCAATCCGGAATCGAGCTTGGTCAGTTCTGCGACGACGGGGGGCAAGTTGAGCTCCGCCAGCGCTCGCACGCCGTAGGGGACGACCCGCATCACGATCGAGATCGATCCGCGCTGGCGGAAGGCGTTGATCCGGAAGCGTCCCACCTCGCGGCGTGTGAAAGCGAAGTCGACCTCGCCGCGCCGATCGAACTCGATCTGCTTGGCGGCGGTCGGCAGGCTGGCCATCATCAGGGCCAGGATCGCCTCGGTCTGATCGGGGGTCAGCGCGGGTGCGTCGAGGTGCTCGAGGCGCCGGTTGACGCGCACCAACGGCGGCGACGGGACCTTGAGGCGTACGTCGCTCGCCCCACGCGTGACTGCCTCACGTACGACGTGTTCGAGGAGTTCGGCGGGGTCCATGTGGATGGTATCGGCCGCGGTGGTGCGGCCTTTATCGGTCGGGCTGCGCCCCAGTGCTTGAGGGGCCCCGGGAGGCGGCCGATACGAAGCCCATGAACCCCGGAGCGCCTTTGCCGGTCCTTGTCGTGGACGACAGCGCCCTGACCAGGACGTGGGTGGAACGCGTCGTGTCCGACGACGGTCTGCGTGCGCGTGCTGCGACCGCAGACACGGCTGCGTGCGTCGCCGATGAATGCGGGACCGATGCGATCGTGATCACGGAGCGCCGGGTGCCCGACGGCGGCTGCGTGCTCGCGCGGCGCCTGCGTGCCGCCGGGGTTGGCGCCGGCATCCTGATCATCGGCGACCCCGACGATCACATGCTTGATGCCGATGCCCGGGAGTCCGGCGCTGACGGCGTCCTCCGCTGGCCGTGCGACGAGTCTGCACTGATCGAGGCGGTGCGGGGCACCGCGGCGGTCGGCGACGGCAGACGGCTTCAACATGAGCGCGCCGCCCGGCTGGACGGTGAGATGCGCGCGGCGGCGATGATCCAATCAGCCCTGCTGCCCGAGCGCCCGGTCCTTCCCGAGGGGTGGGCCTTGGAGAGCGCGTTCCTGCCGGCCAGCGACGTCGGCGGGGATATGGTGGATTTCGTCACGGACGATCCCGAGCGCCTCGCGATCGTGCTTGCCGACGTGTCCGGCAAGGGGGTGGGCGCGGCGCTGTTGGCTGCGATGGCCCAGACGGCGATCCGGGGTGCGCTGTTGCGCGGGGCGAATCCCGCACAGGCCCTGGCCGACGCCAACGCGTTGCTGCTGGAGACGCTCGAGCGCAGCGGGCGCTTCTTGACCGGCTTCGTGGCGAGCATCGATCTCGCCTCGGGGGATGTCGCATATGCCGACGCGGGCCACGGCCACGTAGCGCTGTGCGGCGCGGACGGCCGCTGGGTGCCGATCGACCGGGGCGGGCTGCCGTTGGGGCTCGCGGCCGGCGTCGACTACCCGTTGGGCCATGCACGTTGCGCCCACGGGGGACTGCTTGCCGCCTACAGCGATGGCCTGGTGGAGGGGTGCGACCGCGATCCCCAAACCGTGCGCGAGCGGCTGCTCGACGCCCTGGCGGGCGGCACGAGCGCCGCGCAACTCGTTGCCGAGGCGCCCGACGAGGACGACCGCACGCTGGTCGTGTTGGGCAGGACCGGGTGAGGCGCCATGTCGCGCTTGAGTTCGCCGCTGATCCCACCGGGGCCGATGAGGCCGCCCGTCGGGTCGCCGCGCTGTTGGACCGTGTCACCCCGGACGTCGCGTTCGCCTGCGAGCTTGCCGTGGCCGAGGCCTGCGCCAACATCGCGCGCCATGGGTTCGCCGGCACGCGGGGTCGCATGCGGGTCGTGGCGCGTGCCAGCGATGCCCGCCTCGCGGTCGCGATCTGCGATCGGGCACCGGAGTTTGCCGGGACGGCGCCGCCGATGCCGCCCGCCGATGCCGAGGGCGGCCGTGGCCTGCCACTGTTGGCCGCCTGCATGGATCGGGTGCGCTGGCACCGCACCGATGGAGAGAACCGGCTCCTGATGGCCCGTCGACTGGATGTCTGCTGATGAGAAACGTGACCGTGATCGACACCGCACCCCGCACGACGCGCACGGCCCGGCCGCGGCTGCGCAGCGTCTCCGCTGCGGCGTCCGCGTCGGAACTCCTCGCCGCGCTTGGTGAGGGTGACACGCCCCTTGGCCCTGTGCTGCACCGTATCGGCGAGTTGTGCGGCATGCCGTCGGTCGTCTTCTGGAAGCCCGACGGCCGGCGCCTGCAGCTCGCCCACCGGCACGGCGATGAGCTCGTTGCCTCGCAGGACCCCGGCATGCGGCAGCTGGGCGGCACCGACCAGGACGATGTGGGCACACAGGGCATCCCCCTGCTGATTGCCGCCACTGCGGCCGCCGAGCCACACGTGATGACGATCCACGGCAGCTGGTTCGCCGCGGCCGGCGCGGGGGGTGGCCTGCTGGCGCTCGGCCCCTTCGGGGACCGGGAGCTCGGTCGCCGTGACCGGCGCGAGCTCGTCGCGCTCGCCGCCCTCGTGGACGGCCCGCTGCGTCAAGCCCTGCGGATCGGGGAACTCACCGAGCAGGTCCGGGCGCTGGGGCGCGAGGCGGAGCTGCACCGCCGGTCGCTGGGATCGGCAACCGACGAGGTCACCTCACTGGGGCTGCTGCTCGAGTTGGCGGTGAGCACGTCGGGCTCGGTCGGAGGCTTCGTGGCCGCCCGCAAGGACGACGTGCTGCGGATTGTCACCGCGCGCAACGCACCCGACGGGTTCGCGTCGCTCGATCTGACACCCGGCCGCGGCATCCTGTCGGCGGTTCCCGGCGCTCCGGGGGTGCTGTTTGTCGACGGCTACCAGGTACTCGTGGATCTGGGGATCGGCGGCCTGGTCGCGGTCGGGGGCCCGCAGGACGCCAACGAGGCGGACATCGTCATGGGGCTATTCTCCGACGCCGACGGGGTCCTCGAACCGGACTGCGCCCCGCTGCTCAACACCCTCGTCGACGTCGCAGCGATCGTGATGTCCAGTGCCGAGGTCGCCCGCGGCACGGCCGCGCGGCACCTGGCGGCGCTTGAGGCGCTGTGTCGTGCGCTCGATGCCCGCACCCATGCGACCAAGCATCATCACGCCCGGGTCGCCAAGGCCGCGACGGCGATCGCGGTAGGGCTCGGGCTCCCGCCGGAGCGCGTCGCCCTGATCACCCAGGCTGCCCTGATCCACGACGTCGGCCTGATCGCCGCGACCGGCGACGAGACGATCGCGGCCGAGTTTGCGCATCCGGCCGTCGGCGCCGACATGGCGTCCCTCGTGCCCGGCGCCGCCGAACTCGCGCCGATCATCCGAGCCCACCACGAATGGTGGGACGGGTTCGGGTTCCCCAACGGCCTGCTCGGCGAGGCCATTCCGCTCGAGGCCCGCGTGCTGGCCGCCGCCGAGTTCTACATCGAGACCCTCCAAGCGGGCCCCTCGTGGGACGCCGACGCCCTTGCCGGCGAGACTCAGGCACGGTCCGGCGGCCAGCTCGATCCAGCGTGTGCCCAGCAACTTGTCGACCTCATCCAGGAGCCATAAATGCAGATCACCCTGTCCACAGAGACCGACCCGATGGTCACCGCCGTGGTTGGGCGACTCGACCTTCGGACGGCACCCGAGCTGCGCGCGCAGGTCACGGCGGCACTCGCTGCCGGGCCGGGCTCGATGATCATCGACTTGAGCGACGTCGAGTTCATCGACTCGTCGGGTTTGGGCGTCCTCATCGGGATACACAAACAGGCCGACGCTCAGGGCGGCCGCTTGACGATCGTCTCGCCCACCGGCAGCGCTCGCCAGATCTTCGCGCTGACGCGCACCGAATCGTTTTTCAACATCGTCCCGAACCAGCACGCCGCCCTTGAGGGCAAAGCGTCGGCCGCCTAATCGCGTCCGCGCCGGGAAACGAAAGGAATCCACTTATGTCTCGGGGATCAGTCGAACTTGATGTCTGCATGGTGGCCCACGGTGTCGGGCCCACGACGGTTGGCGGGGTGACCCGCTGGGCGCAGTCGCTCGCCGGCGAGCTGCCCTCGTTGCGCATCGGCATGCTCGGGGCCGACGATCCGCTTCCGCCCGCCCGCTGTTACCACGCATTGATGCCGGCCGCCGTTCCCGCGGCCAGGATCGCAGCGCGTACTGGGCGCCGCCCGGTGGTGCTCACCCTCCACGCGATAGCCGACCCGTGGGAACCGGGAGACTTGCCCGGGCCGATCATGCCGGAGGACTTTTCGCACGGAGGTCCTCGATTCCAGGGCGGCGGCAACAAGGATGGCAACAGCCAGGGCGCGTGGATCGATCGGACCTATGGGTCGGTCGATCGCATCGTCGCCGTCGGGGCGGTGGTGGCGGGCAGTCACCGGTCCGACTCCGGGCCCGAGATCCAGGTGATTTCCAACGGGGTGAGGGTCGGACGTACGTGCGCGAGCCGCAACGAACCGGTCGTGGGCTTCGTCGGGCGTCTGGCGCCGATCAAGCGCCTTGAGCGGCTGCTCGATGCGATTGAGTTGGTCCGCGAGGTCAATCGCGAGGCCCGGCTGGTGCTGGTCGGGCCCGATGACGGCCCGCGCGGCTACGGCGACGAGTTGCGCGAACTCGCCGCGCGTCCGGGGCTGCGCGACGCGGTGGTATTTACCGGCACGGCGCGCCCCGAGCGCTGGTACCCGCACTTTGCGGTGATGGCGATGTCGTCCGACACCGAGGGGATGCCGCTGGCAGTGCTGGAGGCGCGTGCGCACGGCGTTCCCTGCGTCGGCCCTGACGTCGGGGGAATGCGCGAGGCGATCGGCGAGGGCGGCATCGTCGTGGCACCGGGGGACCCGGAGGCGCTTGCCGACGGCATCCTCGCCGTGCTCGGCGACGAGCGCCGAAGCGCGGAACTCGCCGCGGCCGCATGCGCAGCCGCCAACCGCTGGACCGCCGCGGACGCCGCGGCGGCCTATGGCGACCTCTACGCCGGGCTCGGCCTGCGCTGATGCACGTCCTGCTGGCCACGGAGGGCACCTATCCGTTCGTCGACGGCGGCGTGACGACCTGGTGCGCGCAGCTCATCGACGGGCTGCCGGACGTCCGGTACACCGTCTACGCGGTGACCGGCGATGTGACCGCGCGCCCGCTCTTTGACGTCCCGCGCGACACCGCCGTGGTGCAGGTTCCACTCTGGGGGGTCGAGCATCCGTCCGAATGGGGCCTGCCGGCCGGCGGAACCCTGGATCTCATCCGGCGCACGCGCGCGGCTCAGGGGTCGCGGGCGGACGAGTTCGCGGAGCTGCTGACGGGGTTCCTCGACGACCTCGACGCGCCGCAGGCGGATCCGGCCGCGGCGGCGCGGCGGCTCGTCGCTCTCCACCGGTTCTTCCTGGAATACGACATGCTCGCCGCACTCGGTTCGGACGCCGCGTGGGATGCGCTCGTGGCCGCCGCGCGGCGCTCGGTGTGGGCCGGAGCGGCGACCATCGGTGACCTGACCGCGTGCATGCGGTGGCTCCGGGCGCTGATGATGCCACTCGCCGTCCCGGTCCCGGAAGCGGACCTGACCCATATCACTATCGCCGGCCTCGCCGCCGTGCCGGGAATCATCGCGCGGCTTGAGCGGGGGACACCGATGATCGTGACCGAGCACGGCGTGGCTCTGCGCGAGCGCTACCTGGCCATCCTCACCGACCGCACCCTCTCCGACGCCCAGGGCCGTTTCATGGTCGCGGTATCCGAGCTCATGACGGCGATCACCTATGCGCTGGCGGACGTCGTCGCGCCCGTGTGCGCCTGGAATGGGCGCTGGGAGCGCCGTCTGGGCGTCAAGGAATCCGCGCTGCGGGTGATCCACAACGGAGTGGACCCGACCATCTTCGTCCCGCACGACAAGCCGTCGACAAGCCCGGGCGCCGACCGACCGACCGCCGTCGCCGCCGCGCGGGTATACTCGCTCAAGGACATCGAGACGATGATTCGCGCCGCGGCGCGCACGCGCGAGCACGTGCCGGATGCGCTCTTTGTGGTCTACGGCTCGTTGACCGCCGACAAGCCCTATACCGCGCGGTGTCGGGCACTGATCACCGAGCTCGGACTCGAGGCGGATTTCCTGCTCGCGGGCCTCGCTCCCGAACCGACCGAGATCTTCAACCAGGGTGACATCGCGGTGCTCTCGAGCGTCTCCGAGGCATTTCCGTACACCGTACTCGAGGCGATGTCGTGCGGGCGTCCGGTAGCCGCGACCGACGTGGGCGGCGTGCGCGAGATCATCGACGGCTGGGGTGAGCTGGTGCCGCCCCGCGATCCCGTGGCACTCGGCGACGCGTGCGCGCGCCTGCTCGCGGACGGGCGCCGGCGCGGTGAGCTTGGGCGCCGCGGCCGGGAGCGTGTGCTCGCACGTTTTCGGGCAGCGACTGTGGCGACGCAGTACCGAGCGCTCTACCAGGAGTTCATCGTCGAGCGAGAGCTGGTGAGCGCGTGAGCCCGGCCCGCGCCGTCCAGGGGCCCATCACCGATGTCGAGACCGCGGCCCGCCGTGTGCTTGAGCGGGTCGGCCTGCCGATCCACGAGCGCGCCACCGTGGCAACGCTTGAGAGCGAAGGGCTCCGCGATTCCGACGCGGCGTCGATTGCGGCCGGGTGCGAGGATCTGTTCGCGCTCGGGCACGTGGTGCACGCGCGGGCCCTCGAACTCTCCGAGGCAGCGGCGACGCTCGCCGTGCCCGCGCTGTCGACTCCGGCGCGGCCCAGATCCCACTGGCGGCACATCATGCGCACCTATGCGCTCGGGATCGGCTACTCGCTGCCGCTGATCGCGTTGGGCCTGGGCGTCCTGGTGTTTGGGATCTCGATCTGGGGCTCGCCGCAGCTGTCATCACCGGCCAAGTCCGGGATGGCTCTCGGGGTGCTGATCAGCCTGGTCGCCTCGGGACCGTTCACCTACGCGATGACCCGGCGGATCTTCTACTACTGGTACCAGTACGACCCCCGTGCCCTGGCGCGGACCGTGGCCCGCTGGACGCTGGCGGCGGTCGGGTGCGGCGCGCTGTGTGCGCTGGTGGCGATCGTGTGGGCAACGTTGGCCGGCAGCGCGACGGGATTCACCGTGGCAATCGCCGGCGTGCTGCTGCTGCAAGGCCCGATCTGGACCTGCACGTCCGCGTTGTACGTCATCGGGCGCGCCTGGGTCGGCGGGGTGTGCCTGGTCGTGCCGATCGTCCCGCTGTGGTTCGCGCTGCGGGCCGGGGCGCTGCCGCTGCCCGCGCACTTGGTCGCGCTGGCTGTCGCCGACGCGCTGTTGATCGGCGCGACTTGGTGGTCGCTCACACAGCTTCCGGCCCGCTCGGTTCCGGCCCGCGACCCGCTGCCGGCGCCGCTCATGGCGCTCTCGGTCGGTGGGTTCGCCGCGTGGGGGGCCGTCTACTACCTGTTGCTGTTCGGCGACCGGCTGATCGCGTGGGTGACGCCGTCGGGGGCGCAGTTCGCCCCGGGCTATGAGACCGCGCTTGATCTGGCGCTCGTCCCGCTGGTGTTCGCGATGCCGATCCTTGAGTTCACGCTCATCCGCGTAGCCGAGCACATGGAACAGCTCCAGGACGGGTCGGGGCTGGCCGATCTGGAGCAGCTCGGGCTTCGCATCCAGCATGTCCTGGCGCGGACCGTGGGTGCCGCCCTGGCGTTGTATGCAGGCATCGCGATCCTGGTGCTGGCGCTCTGTCGCACCACCGATCGGCTGCTGCCGGATCACGCTGGCGCGGCGGTCCAGCACGGGGCAGGGTGGACCGCCCTGATGACCGCCGTTATTGCCTACGGGTTCCTGATCCTCGGGCTTGGGATCGGCACCGTGTTCCAGCTGGTGTCACGGCCCTGGATGCTCGTGCGGGCGGGAGCGGTTGGGGTGGTCGTCAACCTGGCCGTCGGTGCGATCGCGCGCCAGGGGCACGGGCCACAGGCCGCAGCCGTCGGGCTGGTGGCCGGCACGGCTGCGTTCGCGCTGATGATGTTGTTCACCTGGCGCGCGAGCCGGCCGAAGATCGCCCAATGGTGGGCCGCCACGTAAGCGGCGGGCGCCGGAGCGTCAGGTGCAGGGAATCCTGAGCTTGCCGTTGAGACCCGGGTCGTAGCGACCCGCGACCCGGCCGCCGGCGAGCGCGGGGGGACAGAAGGCGCTCGGCGAGGCCACGTATTCGATCTCAAAGATCGCCTTGTGGGCCTTCTGGTACGGCGCGGTCAGGCCGCAGTCGCCGGCCGGGAAGCAGCTCTCGACGATCGCAAAGTCGAAGTACGGCTCGAGTTCCGTCGTCTGGTCCAGGTAATCGAGCTGGCCAATGCTCAACCCGATCGAGTGTGCGATCGAGGTCAGCCGGATCAGATACGTGTTGACTTCGGTGACGGTGAGCGGTGCGCCGTTGAAGCTCACCCCGTGGCCCTCGGCCTCGTCGGTGCCGTCGGGCTGGATCGCGTCGAACCCCTTGTTCCTGCAGTTCTCGAACTGCAGCGTCTCGAGGGCCAACAGCGTGTGGTAGTCGGGCCCGGCGGGATTGGTGTTCAGCCAGCGGTCGGTTCCGTTGAAGGGCTGACCCTTCAGCGGGGCCCACAGCGGGTCGTTGGCGTCATAGATGTAGGGCGTCCACTCGCCGACCGGCACGTAGCAGATGACGTGCGCGCCGCGGGCGTGCAGGGCGTCCACGGTGTCGGCCGTGTTGTTGTTGCCGTCGATGTCGTAGACCGACGGCAACAAGGCCGGGTTGCCGAGGTAGTTGAACTCTCCGACGCCGAGGTCGGTCGGGCTCAGGGGATCCAGGGGCGAACCGAGCTTGATCAGGAAGGTCGAGTTGACCGGGGGGACCCAGTATCCCCGCTGGACCGAGCGCCACACCACAAACGCGCCGATGGCGACCCCGACGAGCACGATGCCGATGGCCATGGGGATCAAGCGGCTGAAGTTCACCTGTTCGGAGCTCCATCTCTGGCGCGGGCGCGCGGGCAACGGCCGGGCTGCCCCCGGCCGTTGCCCCAGATGACCTAGGCAGGATACGGCCGGCGCCGCGTGATCGCCATCGGCGCGGTCGGGGCGCGCGGTGCCCGGTGCGCTATTCGGTCGAGATGTTGGGGTCGGCCTGCTGGGTGACCGGCGACAACGCGATGAAGTGCTCCGCCGGGGCCTCGATGAGCTCATCCAGGCGTGCCGCGGCGTCCGGCTGCCCGGACTCCTCCAGCGCCTGGCGGTACTTGGCCAGCAGGTCGGCGACCTGTGCCTCGTCGGACTCGTCGAGTTCCTGCATCGTGACCTTGGCCGTCTTGGAAAGGCGCCGCCGGATCGCGCTGCTGTCGAGGTTCCACGCCGGGTTCTGGCGGCAGTAGATCACCCCGCCGGTCATGCCCGAGCAGATCCACGGCCCGGGGTCCCCCAGCACGATGACGCGGCCGCCGGTCATGTACTCGAACGCGAATCCCTTGCAGTTCGCCCGCGCCGCCAGCGACCCGATGCGGTCGTTCAATGGTTGGCGCGGCTCCCCGCCGAGGACGACGTCCGCGCCGGACATGCGAATGCAGGCACGCGCGTCGGTGTCGCCCTGCACCAGGAACAGTCCCCGCTGGGCGCCGTAGGCGAAGCTCTTGCCGACGTGGCCGCCGACCCATGCGCCCTTGGTGTTCTTGGCCTTCAGGATCTGGATCTCGCCGCCGAGCGCGCACTTGCCGACGCCGTCCTGTGCGCCGCCGAACACGCGCATGCGCACGCCGCCGATGTTGAAGGCGCCAAGGCCCGACCCGGCGGCCGCGCCCTTGGTGAAGGCGAGGTCGACCAGCGGTGCGCCGCCATTGGCGAGCTCCGCATCGACGAGGATGTCGGGGTTGCCGCCGTGCTGGCCGTTGGACCCGTTGGGCCCGCCGAGCGCACCGAAGTTCCAGCTCGTGTTGACGTGGGTGTGCGAGCGGGCGATCATCCCGGCCAGATCGGTGCCGAGGTTGCGGTCGGCGGCCGTCGCCGCCTCCTCCTCGACCGCGAGCGCCGAGCCTGCGGCCAGGCGCTCGGCCGCGACCTCGGGCGCGCGGTGCGGAGGCGGCGGGTTGAACTCGCGGAAGAACCGCGCTCGGCCCTCGGGGGCCGTGATGACCCGCTCGAGGACGGGGGTCAACAGCGCGGACAGATCCAGGCGCTCGTGGTGGGAAACCTGCACCAAGTGGTTTGCTTGCCCGACGAGGTCCTGGATGTCGCTGACGCCCATCTCGCCGGCGCGGGCGCGCATGGCGGCACCCATCTCGGTGAAGTAGCGCACCAGTGCCTGGGTGGCCGGCTCATGCGCGCGCGGCACGAACCGCTTCAAGCCCCGCTCCTGGGCTTCGTGCAGGTCTTCGATCTGGGTTGCGATGCCGACGTGGCAGGTGTCCAGCTGACAGCCGCGGCAGATCGTGCAGCCGATGGCCACCATCGACGCCGTGCCGAACCCGAGCCGGTTCGCGCCTAGGCAGATCAGCTTGAGCGCGTCGTCGGCGGATCGCAGCCCGCCATCGGCCCAGATCTCGACCCGGTCGCGGATGCCGGCCTCGGTGAGCGCGTGATGGGCAAGCACGGTGCCGAGCTCACACGGAAGGCCCGCACGGCGCAGGGCGTGCTGGCGGGCCGCGCCCGTCCCGCCGTCGAACCCGGACAGGGTGATGACGTCGGCCCCGGCCTTGGCGATGCCGATCGCGATCGTGCCGATGCCCGGCACCACCGGGACCTTGACGATCACCTTGACGTGGGGGTTGGCGGTCTTGAGCTCGTCGATCAGCTGCGCCAGGTCCTCGATCGAGTACAGGTCGTGGTTGTTGGACGGGCTGATCAGGTCCGATCCGATCTGGGCGTTGCGGGCCCGAGCGATGGCGGCCGTCACCTTCGAGCCGGGGAGGTGCCCGCCCTCGCCGGGCTTGGCGCCCTGGCCGATCTTGATCTCCACGAGCTCTGAGGAGTTGATCAGCAGCGAGGACACCCCGAACCGCCCCGAGGCGATCTGCTGGCCGCGGTGCTTGGGGTACTGGCCGATCATGTCGGGGATCTCGCCCCCCTCGCCGTTGACCGAGAGCATGTCCGCCCGTGCGGCGGCCTCGGCATAGGCGCGGAACGCGATCTCGCTTTGGGACCCGAAGCTCATCGAGCTGATCACGAACGGCAGTCCGTGCTCGCCGACGCGGCTCGAGACCTTGTCGGCAGCCATGCGCTGACCCTCGGGGGCCAGCTGGAGCCCGACCGCGTGGCGCAGCGCCACCGGCTGATCCCGCTCGAGTTGCTCGAGGGTTTCGGCGTACTCCTCGTAGCCGCGCTCGGAGTTGGCGACGCGCGCCAGCGCCTTCCACACCTTGGGGTACATGCGTGGCAGCTTGACCTTCGCGTGGCTCTCGTCGCCGGCGCGGATCTTCTGCCCGAGCTCGGCGAGCTCCTCGAGCCCGTCGAAGCCGAGGCCGCGGCCCTCGCTGGCAACGAAGCCGGGCATGCCGATGATCTCGAGGATCTCCGGCTGGACCCCGATCGCCGACATCAGGCGCGCATAGCCGCGCAGCTCGTGGATGCCCAATGTCGAGAGCACCTTCTCGATGCCCTTCTGGAGCGCCTGGAGCAGGTTGGACGCCGCGACGGCGGGCTCGGGGTTCGCCTGCACGGCATATTCGAGCATCGCGTACGGGATGAGCGCCTGTGCACCGAGCCCGAGGGCAACCATGACGTCGTGGACATTGCGAATGCCGGCGGACTGGAGCAGCAGGCTGACGTTGCGGCGAATCGAGTCGCCGTTTGCCTGGTATTGCTCACGCAGGGCCTTGTCGACCGCCGCGACCGCGAGCATCGGGTCGCAGACGCGCGTGTGGGCGCTCGCGCCCATATCGTCGAAAACGATGACTTCGGCGCCGCCGCGCACGGCTGCGACCGCCTGCGCGGAGAGTTCGGCGACGCGCTGGCGCATCGTCGACGGACCCGGGTAGGCCAGATCCAGGCGCACCGCGCGCTCGCCCCATGCGGCCAGTACGTCGTCCAGCAGGGCGACGCCCTCCCCCATGGCGACCCTCCGCAGCTCTGGCAGCGACAGGCCCAGGCCGTGGCGCAGGCCGCCGAGCAGGATCGGCATGCGCAGCTCACAGCGTTGCGGCGGCTCGATCTCGACACCCTGGATCGGCGGGCGCCGGCCGAGGACCACACGGGTCGAGAAGTGCTCGACCTCGCGCTCCCGGTCGATCGCCGGGTTGGTCACGACCGCGACGGTCTCCTGCAGGTAGTCCGACAGCGGCATTGGGACCGGCGTGAACGGGCCGAGGGGGCCGTCCCAGCCCAGCGAGCCCACCGGCTCGGCGCCGCGCTCGGCGTGAAACTCGACCTGCTGCTTGTCGGACCCGATCCATGAGGCCGCTCCGAGCAGGGCGTTCAAGTCAATCTCGGGTCCGTCGGAGGTGCCGTTGGCGTCGGCGGCAAGGATCGTCGGGTCGAGCCCGCCGGCCAGGCGTGCGCGCGTCTCGCCGTGCGGCAGCGCACCCCGGTCCTTCGCGCGCTCATAGACCTGCTGCTGGACCTCCGGGTACTCGAGCGCGCGCGGGACGCCGTCGTCGTCGAGGATGACGGCCATCTTCTCGCCGGGTCCCAAGGGCCGCGGGTCGCACACCAGGTTGCCGACCTCGATGATGCCGGGCTCGGAGGACACGACGTACCACTCGTCGGTCTCGATCCACCACAGCGGGCGCAGGCCCATCGCGTCGACGGCGAAGACCATCTCGTTCTGGGCGCGCGTCGCGAGCGCAACCGGGCCTTGAGCGTACGGGCCGAGCGCCTCGCGGTAGTGCACGTAGAGGTCCTGCAGGTGCGCCGGCAGCCGGTGGACCTCTCCGAGGATCGGCGGCAACACGAACTCGACCGCCTCCAGCAGCGACAGCCCCTTCTCGAAGACCAGGCCCTCCAGGAGCCGGTTGAGGTCTTGAGAGTCGGAGCCTTCGCGGGTGACCGGCAAGCCGAGCTGCAGGCTCTGCTCGCGCAGTTGGGCGATCGTGTTGATCTCGCCGTTGTGCCCGAGCAGCGAGAATGGCTGCACGCGCGAGAAGGTCGGGTAGGTGTTGGTCGAGTAGCGGTTGTGGGCGATGATCCGCGACGCGGCGAAGTCGTCCTCGGCGAACTCGGGGTAGAACCTCGGGATCACCTCTGGCTGGCCCTGGACCTTGTAGACGGCGTCGTTGGCCGAGAACGAGGCCACGTGGCAGTCGACGTCCTGCTCGAACTGGACCATCGCCTCGTAGCAGTCCCGAGACGCCGCCCGACCGCCCTCGCGCGCAAGGGCGGCGATCTGCCAAAACACCGGTGGCGTCTCCGCGGCCCGCGGGCCGAGCGCCGAGCGGTCCACGAGGCCCTCGTTCGACCACAACAACTCGAAGCCGCGTGCGGCGAGGATCTGGTGCAGGCGCTCGACTTGGTCCCGGGCGGCCTGCTCGGATTCGAAGAACACGTGCCCGACGACAAAGCGCGAATCGTTCACGATCGCCGGGTCGAGGCCGTGCGCCGCCAGACGCCGGCTCCACTGGGGCCGCGGGATGTCGATCAGCAGGCCGCTCCCGTCGCCTTCGCCATCAACGCTACCCGAGCGATGCACCATCATCTGCAACGCGACCATGGCGTGGTCGACCATGCGTCGATCCGGCTTGCCGTCGCGCGCCACGAACGCGGCGAGCGCGCACGCGTCGTGCTCGATCAGGTCGGGGAGCCCGTGGGGGGGCATGGCGGCAAAGGGCGGCGGCACTGTCATATGCGGCCTCGTAGTGTCTCGTGGTGTGTCCGTCGGATCTCCTGCGGGGTCACCGCGCACGCGTTCCGGCAGCATGACGCATTGAAGGCCGATCGGCCGACGTCGTCAATCGCCGTGAGCAGGTGGCTATCGGCGCAAACGGCGCCGCCCGGTCCGAGCTGCCCACGGACCGCGCTGTGTGGTGGGCAGAACACCCGCACATCAGCTTATAGATATGGGCTCCGGACTTGCGAGTCGGCCGATACCCAATTTGGGCTCGACGACCGGGGATCCCGATACGATCCGGACCGCCCATGACTGATACCACCGCGAGTGAGACGCAGTATTGCTATCGCCACCCCGACCGCGAGACGCTGCTGAGCTGTTCCCAGTGCGAGCGGCCGATCTGCACGGCGTGCATGAACCCGGCTCCGGTCGGCATCCGGTGCCCGGAGTGTGCCGGGAAGACCCGCTCAGGCGCGGAGCACGTCCAGCGCGGACGCGCGGTGCGGGGGATCAGCCTGTCCGGGCGGCAGCACACCGTGACGTTGACGCTGGTGCTGATCAACGTGGCGGTGTTCATGGCCGAGCTGGCCCAGGGCGTCGGCATCTCAGGCGGCGGCCCCTCGTCGATCATCACGCGGGGTGGGCTCTACGGCCCCTCGGTTGCCAGCGGCGAGACCTGGCGCCTGGTGACCTCGGCCTTCATCCACGAGAGCGTCCTGCACGTGGCCTTCAACATGTGGGTGCTGTGGATACTCGGGACGACCTTCGAGAGCTACGTCGGCTCGCGCCGGATGCTCATCGTCTACGGGGTCAGCCTGTTGTGGGGATCCGCGGGCGCGCTGCTGTTCTCGGCCGGGTCCCTGACGATCGGGGCCTCAGGGGCCATCTTCGGCCTGATGGGCGCGCTGGTGGTGATGTTCCGCCAGCGCGGCATCGCGGTCATGCGAAGCGGGCTCGGCGTGCTGATCGTGCTGAACCTCGTGTTTACGCTGACCATCCCGGGGGTGTCGATCGGCGGGCACATCGGCGGCCTGGTGGGCGGCATCCTGGCCGGCGCGGTGCTGTCGGGATTCGGCCGCGGGCACATCGCCTACGGACGGCTGAACACCTCGGTCGCTGGCGGCATCCTCGGCCTGTGCGCGGTCGCCATCGCGATCTCGCTCTTGGCCGCCCACGGAGTCGTGTGACCCACGCCGCTGCACGGCGGCATGCGGGCGCTGCCGCAGGATCCGGCCGTGAGCGACGATCTCCAACAGCGATTCGCTCAGGCGGGCGATCAGCGCCGTCCGCGACGACGACGCCGTCTCGCGGCGGGGGATGTGCCACGTCGCCGGCCCCGTTGACCAGCCGAGGTCGGCGAGGTTGATGCGAACATCGCGATTCACCCCGGCGCGGGCCGGTCCCAGGCCCACGTGGACGCGCTCACGCACGTGCTGGAGTCCGGCACGGTCCAGCCCGGGCTGGTGGTGACGCACAACCTCCCGCTCGCGGGGGCTGCGCGACCAGGGACAACCGCGCCGGGGGCGCGATCAAGGTCGCCCTCAGCGCCTGATCGCATCGCGCAGGTGGGCCGCCGCGGAATGGCGGATGCGTGGTATACAGGCTGCAACACAGGCGCGCATCCACACCCAGCCCGATCGCAGGGATTTCCATGACGGTGTACAACTAGACGCAGCACCGCAGGACGCGGTCGAGCGTGCGGCAGGTCGGTCCGGACGCGATGGCAGAGCGCGGGTCGTCGCGTTGCACGGTGATGCCACAATGATGTGCCATGACGCCTGACGGGGACACGGGCGTTTCCCGGAACAGACGACCACGACGCGACGGATCGCATGATCGATATTGGGACCACACTTCGTGACGCGCGAACGCGGCAGGGCCTCGAGCTTCCGGAATGTGAGCTCCAGACCCGTATCCGCGCGCGCTATCTCACCGCCTTGGAGGAGGAGCGGTTCGAAGTGCTCCCTGAGCGGGCGTACGCGCGCGGCTTCCTGCGCAGCTACGCGACGTTTCTCGGCGTCGATGCGCGCGTGCTCGTCGAGGAGTTCGACGACCGCATGGGCGGTCCCCCGGGCGGCGGCGAGCCGCCGATTCCGCCCGGCGACCCGCCGCGCCGGCGCGTGCCGCTGCCCGGGGGACCCGTTCGCAGGCGTGGCGGCATGCGACACAAGGGCGCGATCGCATGGCTGGTGGTCGGCGCGCTGGGCGCCCTGCTGGTGGCGTTGTGGGTGGGTGCCGCCTACCGGGAGCGCGCGTCGACGATCACGCCTCCTGCCGCGACCACGCCGTCCCTCACGACACCGGCCGCCCAGGCGGCCACGACCCCAGCCGCGGGCCTGACGAGCGGCGCAAACTCAGCGGTGATCTCCCGCGCGGCGCTCGTGCTGCGGATACAGGGATCGCCCGGCACCGGCAGCCGCGTCACCGCCCGTTCCGGGAATGCCACGGGTCAGGTCCTCTTCAGCGGGGAGATTCCCAGCGGCGCCACCCAGGAGATCGACGCGGGCGGCGACGTGTGGCTCAGCTTCGATGCGTCGACCGGTGTCGGGCTGAACGTCAACGGGCAGCCGGTCGAGGTCCCGGGCGGCATCTCGAGTGTGGTGATCACGCCGAACGGCACCCTGCGCGGAAGCTGAGGGCGCCCTCGGGGGCCCCCGGCGGCGGTTAGTCGAGGCCGAAGCGGTGGGCCGATTCGACGAACGCAACAACCAGGTCGATGGCCGCCTGAATGTCATCGGGGTGACAGACCTCAATCGATGAATGCCCGTAGCGGGTCGGGATGGAGACGCACCCGGCGATCGATCCGGCTCCCGAGAGCTGCAACGACTGCGTGTCGGTGCCGCCCTTGTTCGACACGTGGAACTGATGGGGAATCTCACGCTCGATCGCGAGCTTCTCGAGGAACGCCACCAGCCGATGCGAGCCGATCGCGCTGGCGTCCATGATCCGGATCGCCACGCCCTTGCCGAGCGCGGTTCCGCCGCCGCCGCTCTGGCCGGGGCCGTCGGTCGACGGGCAGGTGTCGATCGCGACCCCGATCTCGGGCCCCTGGCGCGTGGCGGCGACGCGGGCACCGCGCAGCCCGACTTCCTCCTGGACGGTCGCGGTGGCCAGCACGTGCACCGCAGACGGCGCGGTGGTGCGCATGGCTTCCAGAAGGACGAATACGCCGACGCGATCGTCGAGCGCCTTGCCGCCGACCAAATCCCCGAACGCGGCGAAGGTGCGATTGCGGGTCACGACATCGCCTGGTCGCACGAGCTCGCGCACACGCTCTGCCGGCAGTCCCAGATCGATCCGCAGGTCCTCAAGCTTGGGCGCGCGGTTGCGGTCCTCCGGGCTGAGGGCGTGAACGGGGGGGAGCCCGACCATGCCGTCGAGCGTCTCGCGGCCGTGGACCAGCACACGCTGGCTGACCAGCGTTCGCGCGTCCCAGCCTCCGAGCGGGATCACCCGCAGGAAACCGGAGTCGTCGATCGCAGTGACCATCAGCCCGATCTCGTCCATGTGGGCGGCGAGCATCACGCGCACGGCGTGCGCGCCGCCGCCGGCCGGCTCGCGCACGCCGCACAACCCGCCGAGGGGATCCGGCTCGATGCGGTCGACCGACGGCGCCAGTTCCCGTCGGACGATCGCGGCGATGGCCTCTTCCCGACCGGAGGTTCCGTGGGCGTTGGAGAGCTCGGCAAGCAGTTCGATGCGCATGACCGGCAGCCTACCGGGCATGCCCGTGACGAGCCGACGGGCCCGGCCGGCTCGCATCCTGTGTCGCTGCGCCGGGGCGCGGGCCGCCTGGGCGGCCCGCCCACGGCATGCGGCTAGTCGTTGCCCAGGCGGGACAGGCCATACAGGGCGAACGCGCCGAAGACGGCCATCAGGACGGCGATCGACACGATCGCCGGCCACAGCCCGCCCCAGGTCATTGTCTGGGACTCTGCGCTGCGCGAGAACTCCAGAATCCGGGTGACCGGGTTCCAGTTGGAGACGGTGCGCAGCCAGCCGGTTTGCAGGTCGCGCGGAGCGTAGGCCACCGACGTGAACACGAGGATGAACACGACCAGCTGCATCATTGGCGCGGCCTGGACGGTGCGCGCACGCAGGGCAACGCCCATCGACCAGCACGCGGTCGCCATGGAAAAGCTCGCGGCCATCGCGTAGATGGCGATCGTGCCGAGCACCCCGGGCGGCGTGAGCCCGCCGATCCATGCGGCGATCAACACGACGGTCGTGGTGAACAGGCTGCGCATCGCCGCCGCGGTAAACGGCCCCGCCACGAGCGCCAGGCGCGGCGCGGGACTCGAGATCAGCCGATCGACGAAACCGCCCTCGATATCGCGGGCGAGGGTCATGCCGGCGTTGATGCCCGCGAACCCGGCACCCATGATCGTCGCGAACGGCAGCGTGAAGGCGAGATAGCTGCTGGTGCCGAGCGGCATCGCCGAGATGCCGTGGAAGGCGCCCGATGTCGCCACGAGGATGAACAGCGGCATCACCAGCGACGGGATGAACACGGCCGGCATGCGCCGGACAAGGATCAGGGCCCGCCAGGCGAGCATGCCCGACACCGATGCGGTACGTCCCAGCGTGGATTCGCTCACGAGTCGCCCTCCAGACGGCGCCGGAAGTTGATCACGCAGCCGCCGACGGTGAGGATCGCCAACCCGATGATGATCGCCAGCGAGATCCCTGCCTGGTGCCAGTCGACGCCGACGATCACCTGCGCGCGCATGCCCTCGACCAGATGCGAGATCGGGTTGAGGTCGGCGACAACCTTGAACCAGCCCGTCATCGTCTCACGCGGGAAGAACGTCGAGGAGAAGAACATCAGCGCAAAAAACAGCGGGAACATGCCCTGCACGGCCTCGGCCGAGCCGGTCCGCAGCGCCAGCAGCACCCCGAGACCACCGATGGGCACGGCCAGGAGGGCAGCCAGCACGATCACGATCAGCGCTCCCAGAACACCCCCTTTCACCGTCGCACCGAAGATCACCGCGATCACCAAGAAGAACGTCGCCTGACCGGCGGCGAGCACGACGCTGGCGCACAGGCGGCTGACCAGGATCGCCGATCGTGATGCCGGGGAGGAGACGAGCCGGTCAAAAAAGCCGCCCTCGATGTCTCCGGCAAAGAACGCCCCGGCCCCGACGGCCGAGATGAGCACGCCCTGCACGATCGCTCCGGTCACGGCGAAGCTCAAGAAGCCGTTGACCTTGGGGAAACCCGGGATGAAATCGATCGAGCGCCCGAACGACGCGGTAAAGATCGCCATCAGCACGAGCGGGAAGAACAGCGACGGGAACCATGCCTGCGGGAAGCGGAAGGTGGACTTGATCGACCGCCGCGCCAGGGCTGTGGTCTGGAGGATCGCGGGGCTCACTTGCGCCCCTTGCGGCCGCGTCCGGCGCCAGGCGCGGCGCTGGCGTCGCCTTCGAGCCGGTGCCCGGTCTTGATCACGAACACGTCATCGAGCGACGGCTGGTGGAGGTCGACGGCGGCGGTGGCGATGTTGGCGTTATCGAGCGCCCGCACGACCTGGACGATGCCCTCGGCGCCCGAGGCCAGCCGGACCGCGGCGGCCCCGGGCTTGCCGTCGGCCTCCGGGCCGAATTGGGCGAGCACTTGGGCCGTGTCAGACACACGCGCCGGATCGGCCGGGGTGATCATCAGGGTCGGATCGCCGACGGCGGCCTTCAGCTCGGTCGGGGTCCCCTCGGCAACGATCCTGCCGCCATCAATGATGCCGACCCGCCCAGCGAGCTGATCGGCCTCCTCGAGGTACTGGGTCGTCAGGAACACGGTCGTGCCGGATTCTCGGTTCAGCCGTCGTACCTCTTCCCACAGCGCCACGCGGGACATGGGGTCGAGGCCTGTCGTCGGCTCGTCCAAGAACAGCACGACCGGCTCGTGGACGAGCGCCAGCGCAAGGTCGAGCCGGCGGCGCATGCCGCCCGAGTAGGTGCCCACACGCCGATCGGCCGCGTCGGTCAGCCCGACGCGCTCAAGCAGTTCCTCGGCACGCGCGTGCCCTTGATTGCGCGGGATCGCGTGCAGCACGGCCTGCAGGCGTAGCAGCTCGCGCCCGGTCATGAATGGGTCGATGGCGGCGTCTTGGAGCGCGACGCCGATCGCGCGGCGCACGCTGGCAGCCTCTGCCAGGACATCGAACCCGGCGACGGTGGCGGTGCCCCCCGTCGGGCGCAGCAGCGTCGTCAGCATCCGGACGGTGGTGCTCTTACCGGCCCCGTTTGGCCCGAGAAACCCGTAGACCTCACCGGCCCGGACACGGAGATCGATGCCGTCGACCGCCCGGATCCCACCCTTGAACTCGCGTACCAATCCCTCAACGACAATCGCGTCGGTCACGTATGTGGGGCCTCGTCATCGGTGTTGCCGGGGAGGACGAATCCGTCCCTCGATACGATCTGACCATTATGGAGACTCATGACAGCGAATCGCCGTTGAACCGGATCGCGCGGCTGGAGGCAGAGATTACTTCCGCGCTCGCCGACCGCGACCTTGCATCCGACGCCGACGAGCGGTCCGATGGGCACCACCACCCCGCCGAGGCGGCGACGGATGCAGACCTGCGCGAGCGGCAACTGCAGGACACCCTGCGCATGCGCCAGCAGCTGGAGCGCCTGGCCCGCGCGCGCGCGGCGATCGCTGCCGGGACCTACGGTGTCTGCGTCGACTGCGGCAAGCCAATCACGGAGGGCCGGCTGCACGCGATTCCGGACGCGGAGCGCTGTGTCAGCTGCCAGAGCATCGCGGCGCGGCGCCGTTAGGGCGTCGGCGCAGGCGTGGCGGATGGGGGCGCGCTTACGCGCGCGCCAACACCGCGCGTCACGGGCTCCGGCGGGGCGGCGGCCAGCCATGCGAGCACCAGCCCGCATGACCAGACCAGTCCGGCGATCGGCACGTGTGCCGCGACCCACTGCCAGGGTAGGCCGTGCCGGAATTGATACTCGCCGATGAAGATCTGCACCGCAAGCAGCGGCAGGAACGCGGCCAGCACGCGCAGCGCCAGCGGGTCCCTGGGACGCTCACGCCACATCCACAGCCCGAGGACGACCATGAATACGACGAGCGTCGCCACGGCACGCACGTGCAGCCAGATCGTCAGCTGCAGGTTGCCCAAGCGGTCGGTCGCGCTCGCCGCGCCGGAATGCGGCCCGGATGCGGTGACCAGGATCCCGGTGACCACCACGCACAACAGCGACAGGGCCGCCAGGCTCGCAAACGGGCCGCGCCGACGATCCCACGTGCGCGTCCAGCCCTTGCGGTCGTCCCGGTAAAAGACCAGGGCCATCACCGCGGCACCCAGACCGAGCAGCGCGAGCAGGAAGTGGCTGCCGACCATGATGGGGTTGAGCCCCGACAGGACGGTGATCCCGCCGAGCGGAATCTGCCCGACGGTCATGATGGCGGCCGCGAGCATGAACCCGCGCACCTTGCCCGACGCCGACGGGGTGTAGTGGGCGACCAGCCACGCCAGGACCGCATAGACGACAATCACGCCCGAGAGCATCCGGTTGGAGAACTCGATGATCGGGTGCTCGCCGGTCGGCGGCAGCACGCCGCCGTGGCACAACGGCCAGTCGGGGCATCCGAGTCCGGAGCTGGTCAGACGCACGAGCCCGCCGCTGAGCAGGATCGCCCAAAGAAAGAACGCGTTGAGCCCGGCGACAATCACGAAGCCCGCCGGGGTCACCAGGGCCGCGGGAACGAGCCGCCTGGGGGCCTGGGCAGTTGCACTCAGAATCGCCACATGCGTCATGGTAGCGTCAGATCGGGTGGTCCCGGAGGTGCAAAAGATGGCGAGCGAAGGGTCGACCCCTGCGCTTGAGACGGATCAAACCGGAGCGGATCCCGCGCCAGAGCCTGCGCAGCGGGATCCGCGCCGTACGCGCATCGGGCGCATACTCGGGGCAATCGTCATCCTTGTCGCGATCGGTGCGGCGGTCGCGTTCCGCCTGACCGCCGGGATCTCCGACACCGTCGTGGTCGCGCACGTGGCGGCCGTCCAGGATCTGCTGCCCACCGGCTCGTCGCCCGCGCCGGGGCAGGTACTCGCCGGACTTCCGATCCAGGATCTGCCCGCGTACCGCTGGCCTGCGATCGGATCGCGCGTGGATGTCGTCGGCACCCACACGGTCGCGACGACGTTCTACCAACGCGGCGGTCGGGTGCTGGCGGTCAGCGTCGTCTCGGGCGGACCCGTGCGCGAGCCGGGGCCCGTCGTAGTCACGCCGGGCGGCGATCCCGTGCATGAGATCAGCCTCGCCGGGCGCGCGATCCTCTCCTGGCGCCATGCGGGCCACACGATCGTTATGTCCTCGATCGCGGTCCCGACGCGAACGCTCGTCGAACTTGCCCAGGCGCTCAACGGTGCGCCGGTGAGCCCGGCGGTCACACCGACGGGGAGTGGATGAGCCCGGCGGCTGCCGCTCGCCCGACGGCTCTCCGCGGCTGGGCGGCGGCGATCGCGATCCTGGCCGCGTGTGCGCTGTTGATCGGGGGCGGGGGTGTCGCCGCGGCGGCGACCGGGGTGGTCGCGGCGCAGCCGGCGCCCGGAGCGGAGCTGGCCGGGACTCCCAGCGCGTTGCAGATCGAGTTCGCCGCTCCGATCGAGGCGCGGTTCCTGGTGCTCGAACTGTGGGTCCACGGGCAGCTCGTCAGCCTGCCGGGCCGCGTCGACCCGACCGATCCGCAGGCCAGTATCGCGGTGGTGTCCCGCCGCGCCCGGGCGCCCGGGCAGGCGTGGGTGCGCTACCGGGTGCTGACCGCCGACGGACACGTGTTCGGCGGGCGTTACCCGGTGGAGGTCGGTGCGGGCGGTCCCGGGCGGCCCCCGCCGGCGCAGCTGACCTCATCGGGCGGGGCCTGGCTGACCGGCATCGCCCGCGGCCTGGTGCTGGCCGGTCTGGTCGTCGCGTTTGGTTTGGTCGTGCTGCGCTGGGGCGTGGCGGCGCCTGCCTGGCAGGCGGGTGGCGTCGTCGGCCCTGGGCGCCCGGACGACGGCGACCGCTTTCGCGCACGCACCCTGACCGCGCTCACCCGGGGGGCCGGGACGTGGTGGGTGGCATGGTGGGGTGCAGTGGGTCTGTGGTTGATCGGGGCGCTGCTCGTGGCCGTCGGACTGTGCTGGTGGCTCGGGATCGGTGCGTCCGGGCTCGGCGGTCTGCTGGTGCACACCCGCACTGGGCACGCCGTGGACGCCCTGATGATCCTGGCGGTCCTGACGGGCCTGGCGGGCCTCGTGCTGGGGGCGCGCGCCGATGCGGCAACACCCGCCCCGCCGCCGGGGTGGGCGATCGCGCTCGGGCTCGGCGCGGCGGCGGGTCTCGTGGTGATGTCATGGCAGGGGCACGCCTCGGATGGCACTGACGTCACGATCAACATCGCCGCCGACGCGATTCACGCAATCGCCACCGCGGCGTGGATCGGTGGACTGGTGGGGCTGCTCGTGCTCGTCGTCGGCCCGGCCCAGGCGCTGGCCGCGGATGACCGGGTCCGCCTGCTAGCGGGTGCGGTCGTGCGGTTCTCCTCGCTCGCGATCGCGAGCGTGACCCTCCTGGTGATCACCGGCACCTACCGCGCCCTTGCAGAGCTCGGTAGCCTGTCGCAGCTGGTGACGACCGGCTATGGGCTCGCCCTGACCGTCAAGCTTGTGATCTTTGCGGTCATGCTCGCCGTCGGCGGCTATTCACGGATCGTCCTGCATCCGCGCCTGGAACGGACCGCGCTGGGTCTCGACGGGGATGAGCGTGGCGCCAGCAGGACGTTGCGTACAAGTCTCCGGGCCGAGCTCGGGCTCGCCGCGGGCCTGCTTGTGGCCGTGGCCGTCCTGGTGGCGATGACACCGCTCGGCTGACCGACGCCCGGGTCGGGTAGCATCCGCTGCCGTGATTAATGACGACATCACGCGCCATGTCGCGCGCCTTGCCCGGCTCGAGCTGAACGACACCGAGATGGCCCGCATGCAGCACGAGCTCAGCGCCATTCTTGACTACGTCGAGCAGGTCCAGGAACTGGATCTCGTGGCGGTCCCGCCCACCACGCACGCGATCCCGCTGGAGAATGTCATGCGCGACGACATCCCGACGCCAAGCGTCCCGCCGGAACTTGCCCTGCGCGAGGCGCCCGAGGTGCATGGCGACGGCTTTGCCGTGCCGAGGATGGGGTAGCCGGTGGCGCTGACCGATCTCACCGCCGAACAGGCGATCGCGGCGCTGTTCGCGCGGGAGGCCAGCTCGGAGGAGCTCGTCCACGCACACTTGGAGCGGGCCGAGCACGACGACTGGAACAGCTTTCTTGCCGTCGACCGCGACGGGGCCCTCGCGCGGGCGCGGGCCATCGATGCCATGCCCACGCGTCCGCCGCTGGCCGGCGTGCCGATCGCCATCAAGGACGCGCTGTCGACACGGGATCTGACGACGACCGCCGGGTCGCGGATTCTCGAGGGATTTCGCCCGATTTACACCGCGACCTGCGTCGCGCGGCTCGAGGCGGCCGGTGCCGTGGTGATGGGCAAGACCAACATGGACGAGTTCGCTATGGGGTCAAGCTGCGAGAACTCGGCCTACGGGCCGACGCTGAACCCATGGGATGCCGCCCGGGTCCCGGGCGGGTCGTCCGGCGGCTCGGCATCGGCCGTTGCGGCACGTCAGGCGCCCTGGTCGCTGGGCAGCGACACCGGCGGATCGATCCGGCAGCCGGCCGCGCTGTGCGGCATCGTCGGCATGAAGCCCACGTACGGCGCCATCTCGCGCTACGGGCTGATCGCCTTCGCCTCCTCGCTGGACCAGGTGGGGCCCTTCGCACGGACCGTTCGTGACGCGGCGGTGCTGCTGCAGCCAATGGTCGGCCGGGACCCCATGGACGCGACCTCGCTGGAGTGGCCGGAGCCGATCATGCTCCCCACTGCCGAACGCCTGGACGGCGTGCGCGTCGGGGTGATCGAGGAACTGATGGGGGAGGGGATCGATCCGGGCGTGCGCGCGGCCTGCCGCGCCGCGCTGGATCGCGTCGAGGCCTTGGGCGGCACCCTCGTGCCAGTTGAGCTCCCGCACGCGCGCTACGGCCTGGCGACCTACTACCTGATCGCCCCGGCAGAGTGCTCCGCGAACCTGGCCCGCTTCGACGGGATCCGGTACGGGCGGCGCGCACTCGGGACCGATGATCTGCTTGAGCACTACGAGCGCACCCGTGGCGAAGGGTTCGGCCCCGAGGTCAAGCGCAGGATCATGCTGGGCACGTTCGCGCTGTCGTCCGGGTACTACGACGCGTACTACGGACAGGCCCTGCGTGTGCGCACCCTGATCATCCAGGACTTCGCCGATGCATTCGCCGCGGTCGACATCGTCGCGTCCCCGACCTCGCCGACCGTCGCGTTCCGACTGGGGGAGCGCACCGCTGACCCGCTGTCGATGTACCTGTCGGACGTGTGCACCATCCCGATCTCGCTGGCTGGGCTGCCGTCGTTGTCGATCCCGTGCGGCCTGTCGGAGGGTCTGCCGGTTGGCCTGCAATTGGCGGGGCCGGCCTTTCGCGAGAACCGCCTGCTCGAAGTCGCCCACGCCCTGGAAACGGCGATCGGCTTTGACGCCGTCCCGGCAGGGGTGGGCGCATGAGCGGTGACGCGTGGGAAGCGGTCATCGGCATCGAGATCCATGCCCAGCTGCTGACCCGGACGAAGATGTTCTGCGGCTGCGCGCTGAGCTTCGGCGATCCACCCAACACCCATACGTGCCCGGTCTGCCTGGCCCACCCGGGCGCGCTGCCGGTGGCCAATCGTGAGGCCATCCGGCTCGCGCTTGTGGCCGGTCAGGCACTCGGCTGCGAGATCCCGGACCGGTCGGTCTTCGCACGCAAGAACTACTTCTATCCGGATCTGCCGAAGGCCTACCAGATCAGCCAGTACGACCAGCCGATCTGCGGGGCCGGGCGCTTCCGCTACTTGACCGAGGACGGCGAGAAGACGCTCGGCATCACGCGGGCGCACCTGGAAGAGGATGCCGCCAAACTGCTCCATCTGGGTGGCGAGGGCCGACGCGCCAACGCGGAGGGGTCTGTGGTCGATTTCAACCGCGGCGGCACGCCGCTCTTGGAGATCGTCACGGAGCCCGAGCTGCACACCGGGGCCGACGCGGCGACGTTTCTCAAGCAGTTGCGACAGACCCTGGTGCACCTGGGCATCACCGACGGCAGTATGGAACAGGGCTCGCTGCGCGCGGACGCGAACATCAGCGTCCGGCCGGCAGGCTCACGCGAGCTCGGCACCAAGACCGAGCTCAAGAACATGAACAGCTTCACGTTCCTCGAGCGTGGGATCGCCGCGGAGATCGAACGCCAGATCGCGATCCTCGACGCCGGTGGCACCATCACCCAGGAGACCCTGCACTACGAGCCCGCCACCGGTCAGATCACATCGCTGCGCTCCAAGGAAGAGGCCCACGACTACCGCTACTTCCCGGAGCCCGATCTGGTGCCCGTGGTGCCCGAGCGGGCCTTGGTCGAGGAGATCCGTGCCGGGCTGCCGGAGCTGCCCATCGATCGTCGCGAGCGCTGGATCCGCGAGTACGGGCTGACGTTCGAGGACGCCGAAGTGCTCTCCGAGCCGACCGAGCTGGGTGACTACTTCGAGCGGGTCGCCGTGCACGCGCCACCCAAGTCGGCCGCCAACTGGGTGCGCGGCGACCTGCGGGCCCAGTTGCGCGAGCGCGGCCAGGAGCCGTGGGAGAGCGGGGTGAGCCCCGAGGCACTGGCGCAGATCATCGCGCTGGTCGAAGCGCGCGAGATCTCGATGCCGAGCGCGAAGGCCGTCCTCGGACATGTCATCGAGCACGGCGGCGAGCCCCGCCGCATCGTCGAGGAACTCGGGCTCGGGGCGATCCAGGACGACTCGGCCCTGCGTGCCATCGTCGATCAGCTCCTGGCCGACAATCCGGTCCAGGCGCAGCAGATGCGTGAGGGCAAGGACAAGCTGGTCGGGTTTTTCGTCGGTCAGGCAATGAAGGCAAGCCAGGGTCGCGCCGATCCGACGCGCGTGGCCGAGCTGGTGCGCGAGCGGGTGGCGGCCGGATAAATGTTGGCGCTTCGGGTGTTCCGGGCAACCAATCGGGGCACGAATCCCTATATGCTCCACGGCCGTGGCAAATCACACTCTCTCGGTCTTGGTGGAGAACAAGCCGGGCGTGCTCTCGCGCGTCGCCGGCCTGTTTACGCGTCGCGGCTTCAACATCGAATCCCTTGCGGTCAGCCCGACCGAAGACCCGGCACTGTCGCGCATGACGATCACCGTCGATGCGAGTCGGTTCCCGGTGGAGCAGATCACCAAGCAGCTCGACAAGCTGATCAACGTGATCAAGATCCGCGATCTGGAGCCGGGCAACGCCGTCGCTCGCGAGCTTGCGCTGATGAAGGTGCACTCCGACCCCGGCGAGCGCGCCGAGATCATCGGGCTCGTCGAGATTTTCGGCGGGCAGATCGTCGACGTGACTACGGAGCACGTCACGGTCCAGGTGACCGGCCAGACCGACGACCTGGTGCGATTTGAAGAACTCCTCCGCCCGTTCGGCCTCATCGAGATGGTCAAGACGGGCGTGGTGGCGCTCAGCCGAGGAGCTTCGACCACGTAGCTTCGTCCGGTGGCCGCTGATCTGCCGCCGACCTTCGACCCAGGAGCACCCATGTTTTACGACGACGACGCCGATCTCGACCTGCTGCGTGGCAAGACGGTCGCCGTAATCGGCTTTGGCAGCCAGGGCCACGCCCATGCACTGAACCTGCACGAGTCCGGTGTCAAGGTCGTCGTGGGCCTGCGGCCCGAGAGCGCCCGCGCCGAGCAGGCGCGCTCGCACGGCCTGGAGGTCCTGACCCCGCGGGAGGCCGCCGCCGCCGGCGACCTGGTGATGATGCTGACCCCGGATGAACTGATGGGGGATCTGTACTACGCCGACGTCGCGCCCGGCCTGAGTCCCGGTAACGCGCTGCTGTTCGCCCACGGGTTCGCGATCCACTTCGGTCAAGTGGTCCCGCCCGCGGGTGTCGACGTGGTCATGGTCGCCCCCAAGGGCCCGGGTCACCTGGTGCGCCGGACCTACTCTGAAGGCGCCGGCACCCCCGGCTTGGTCGCCGTGTTCCAGGATGCCTCCGGCAGCGCCCAGGGGCTGGCGCTCGCGTACGCCAAGGGCATTGGCTGCACGCGCGCCGGCGTGATCGAGACCACCTTCGCCGAGGAGACCGAGACCGATCTGTTCGGAGAGCAGGTCGTCTTATGCGGCGGGCTGTCCGAATTGATCCGCGCCGGGTTCGACACGCTCGTCGAAGCCGGCTACCAGCCGGAGCTCGCGTACTTCGAGTGCCTGCACGAGGTCAAGCTGATCGTCGATCTCATCTACGAGAAGGGCATCGCGGGCATGCGCTACTCGGTGAGCAACACCGCAGAGTACGGCGACCTGACGCGGGGTTCGCGCATCATCACGCAGGACACGCGCGCCGAGATGCGCACGATCCTCGCCGAGATCCAGAATGGCCAGTTCGCCAAGGAATGGCTTCTGGAGAACAAGGTCGGCCGGCCGGAGTTCAACGCGATCGCTCGCCGCCAGGCCGAGCACCCGGTTGAAGAGGTCGGCAAGCAGCTGCGCTCGATGATGAGCTGGATCAACAGCGAGTTCGAGACAGAAAAGGCGTAGGGCACTCGTGGCGAGCACCCAAGGGCCGTACCGCGACATCCGCGTGTTGATCTGCGAGCCGCTGGCCGACGCCGGCGTCGCGCTGCTGGAGGAGCACTTCAGCGTGGAGTCGGGTGTGGGCTGGTCGCGAGCCGAGCTGCTGGAGCGCATCGGCGAGTTCGAGGTGCTGATCGTGCGCAGCGCGACCAAGGTCAACGCCGAGATGATCCAGGCCGCGGCCAGGCTGCGCGTCATCGGGCGCGCCGGCACCGGCGTCGACAACGTCGATGTCGAGGCCGCCACCCGGCGGGGGATCATCGTCTGCAACGCCGCCGGCTCCAACGCGCTCTCGGCGGCGGAGCACACCATTGCCCTGCTGTTGGCGCAGGCCCGCAACGTCGCGCAGGCCCACGCCGCGCTCGTCGAGGGGCGCTGGGAGCGCGCGAAGTTCGCCGGCATCGAGCTGGACGGCAAGACCCTGGGGATCCTCGGCTTCGGGCGCATCGGCCAGATGGTCGCCGAGCGCGCGCAGGGCCTCGGCATGCGCGTCGTTGCCTTTGACCCGTATGTGGCCGAGAGCCGCTACCGCGACGTGGGCGTCGATCGCGCCGCGACGCCCGAGGACGTCTACAGGGTCAGTGACTTCATCACGCTGCATCTGGCCTCGACCCCCGAGACACGGGGCTTCATCAACGCCGGCGCCCTGGCGGCGATGCGCCCCGGCGCGCGCCTGCTCAACGTCGCCCGCGGCGACCTGGTCGACCAGGAGGCGCTGGCCGAGGCGATCCGCTCGGGGCACCTCGCCGGCGCCGGTATCGACGTGTTCCCGGAGGAGCCGTGCACCGAGAGCCCGCTCTTCGGGCTCCCGGGCGTTGTCGTGACCCCGCACCTGGGCGCGTCGACCGCCGAAGCGCAGGATCGCGCGGGTGTCGCGGTCGCCGAGCAGGTCACGGCGGCATTGACCGGCGGGGTGGTGACCAGCGCGGTCAACATCCCGGCCGTCAGCGCCCACGTGCTCGAGGTGATCGGTCCGTACCTGCCGCTCGCCCGCGAAATGGGTCAGCTGATGGGCGTCCTGACCGGCGGCGCCGTCTCGCCCCTGAGGATCGACTTCGAGGGCGAGATCGCGGGCCTCGACACGCGCCTGCTGTCCTCTGCGGTCATCGCCGGTGTCCTGAGCGGACACATCGACGAGTCGGTGAACCTGGTCAACGCCGCCTCGCTGGCCGAGGAGCGCGGGATCGAGTGGACCGACAGCTCGTCGCAGCAGACCCACGACTACCGCAACACGCTGACCCTCACCACCGGCGACATCACGGTCTCCGGCACGACGATCGGCGTCACCTCACGGCCGCGCCTGACCGGACTGCTCGGGTTCAGTGTCGAGATCGAACTCGACGCCAACATGGCGGTGTTCCGGTACTCCGACGTCCCAGGCGTCATCGGCCGGGTCGGCAGCATCCTCGGCGAGGCCGGCGTCAACATCGCGCACATGGCCGTGGGACGACTCGACGGCGAGGCACTGATGGCACTGACATTCGATTCCCCGGTCCCCGTCAGCGCTCAGGAGAAGATCCGGGGTCTGGACGGGTTCGAGCGCGTCTGGTTTGTGAATCTGCCCGGCTGATCGCCGGAGCGCCAGGAGGAAGATCGTGAGCACGAGCGAGATCCCCGCTATCGAGATCCCCCCCGACCTGCGTCCCGGTGACGGACGTTTTGGCTCCGGACCGTCCAAGGTGCGCCCGTACGTCCTGGACGAGCTGGCGTCGGTCGCGACGACCTACATGGGGACCTCGCATCGCCAGTCCGGGGTCAAGCGGGTCGTCGGGTCGCTGCGCACCGGCCTGGTCGAGCTGTTCGGGCTGCCGGACGGGTGGGAGATCCTACTCGGCAACGGTGGTGCGACCTATTTCTGGGATGCGGCGACCTTCGGCCTGATCGTCGGGCGCAGCCAGCACCTGTCGTTCGGTGAGTTCAGCGCGAAGTTCGCGGCGGCGGCCGCGGCCGCACCGCACCTTCACGATCCGGTGGTGATCACCAGCGACCCGGGCACGTACCCGCGTGCGGTCGCCGATCCGGAGATCGATACGTACGCGTTCACGCACAACGAGACCTCCACCGGCGTGGCGATGCAGCTCGAGCGCCCGGAGGGCGACGGGCTGGTGCTCGTCGACGCGACCTCGGGTGCCGGCGGTCTGGAGTGGGATCCCGCTCAGGTCGACGTCTACTACTTCTCGCCGCAAAAGTGCTTCGCCGGGGACGGGGGCCTGTGGGTCGCCGCGTGCTCGCCGGCCGCGCTGGAACGCATCCGCGAAATCGCGAACGTCGGGCGCTGGGTACCGGCGTCGCTGGATCTCAAGATCGCCCTCGACAACAGCCTTCAAGACCAGACCTACAACACGCCGGCGCTCGCCACGATCTTCATCCTGGAACGGCAGGTGCGTTGGATGCTCGACCACGGCGGGCTCTCCTGGGCGGCGGGGCGCAGCGCGAAGTCCGCGGCGACGCTCTACGGCTGGGCCGAATCGCGCAGCTTTGCGAGCCCGTATGTGGCCAATCCCGAGGAGCGCTCGAAGGTGGTGGGCACGGTCGACCTCGAGGGGGTCGACGCGCCGACCGTGTCAAAGGTCTTGCGGGCCAACGGGATCGTCGACACGGAGGCGTACCGCAAGCTGGGGCGCAACCAGTTGCGGATCGGAATGTTCCCGGCGATCGAGCCCGACGACGTGGCGGCCCTGACCAAATGTGTCGACCACGTCGTCGAGAAGCTGGGCACCAGCGCCGCGTAGCGGGGTGCGACAGCGCGGCGCGAGTGCGGACAAGGGCGCCGTCGTGAGTGGTAACATGCCCCGCATGTCGACGGCCACCCGCAGCTCACACCTCCTGCGCGGCCTCCCCGTGTGTCTTTCCCTGCTCCCCCGCTAGGGGGAACGACTCGACACTCCATGCCCGGGACGTCCGGGCCACCAACCTGAAGCCCGAGTCAAGGACCCGAGGGAGGTCGTGACGTGAGCACTCGACCAGTGCAGCCCAACAACGACGCCAACCGCGTCAAGATTTTCGACACAACACTGCGTGACGGCGAGCAGTCGCCGGGCATCGCGCTCAACACGCGCGAGAAGCTCGAGATCGCGCACCAGTTGCGTCGTCTTGGGGTCGACATCATGGAGGCTGGGTTCCCGATCACCTCGCCGGGCGACTTCGAGGCCGTCAGGGCGATCGCCAACGAGGTGCCCGACGTCATCATCGCGGCGCTGTCGCGGGCCAATGAGAAGGACGTGACCGTTGCAGGCGAGGCAGTACACGAGGCCGAGCGCGGCCGGATCCACACCTTCATCGCCACCAGCGATATCCACCTCGAGCACAAGCTGCGCATGACCCGCGCGCAGGTGCTGGCGGCCGCCATGGACGCCGTGCGCCTGGCTCGGACGATCGTCGACGACGTCGAGTTCTCCTGCGAAGACTCCACGCGCTCGGACCCGGCATTCGTCGCCGAGGTCGTCGGAGCGGCGATCGCCGAGGGCGCGACCACGATCAACCTGCCAGACACCGTCGGCTACACGATGCCGACCGAGTTTCAGCGCTTCCTCCTGGACCTGTACGACCGGTGCCCCGAACTGCATGAGGTCACCTTGTCGGTGCACTGCCACAACGACCTCGGCCTGGCGGTTGCCAATTCGCTGGCCGGCATCCAGGTCGGGGCCCGGCAGGTCGAGGGGTGCATCAACGGCATCGGCGAGCGCGCCGGCAACGCCTCGATCGAGGAGTTGGCGATGATCCTGCGCACGCGTGCCGCGGATTTGGGCGGCCTGTGGTGCGGCATTGACACGACCGAGATCACCCGTGCCAGCCGTCTGGTGAGCCGCCTGACCGGCTACGTCATTCAGCCCAACAAGGCGATCGTCGGCCGCAACGCGTTTGCCCACGAGGCGGGGATCCATCAGCACGGGGTCCTGTCCAACCCGCTGACCTACGAGATCATGGACGCCAAGAGCGTCGGGCTGGCCCAGAACTCGATCGTGCTCGGCAAGCACTCCGGTCGGCATGCGCTGGACCACGCGCTTCGCGAGCTGGGGTACGAGCTGGACCGCGACGAGCTGAACGCCGCGTTTACCCGCTTCAAGGAGATCGCCGATCTCAAGGGGCGCCTGTCTGGCGTGGACCTGGAGGCGTTGGTCTCCGACGAGATGCGCGTCGAGGGCGGTGACGGGTTCCGCCTGGACGAGTTGGCGGTGAGCACCCATTCAGCCGAGGCGCCGACCGCGCACGTCGTCGTCGCCGACAGCGAGGGCACGCGCCACCCGGGCTCAGGCTCCGGCGACGGGCCCGTCAACGCGCTCATGCACGCGATCGACGCGGCGATCGGCACCACGGGCGTGCTCTTGGAGTACCAGGTGTCCGCCGTCACCGGGGGGACCGACGCGCTCGGCGAGGCACGGGTGGTGTGCGAGATCAACGGCCGCAACTACTCCGGCCAAGGCGTCTCAACCGATGTTCTGGAAGCAACTGCGGTCGCGTACCTGCGGGCGGTGGACGCCAGTCGTCGCGCCGGGTACGGCGAGCGCGTGATGGCTGGGGGGGTGTGACAGCGATGGGCACAACGCTTTTTGAGAAGGTGTGGGAAGGGCACGAAGTGCGCGCGGGCGGCCCGGACGGGCCCCCGCTGTTGTTCATCGACTTGCACCTGGTGCACGAGGTGACCTCGCCGCAGGCCTTCGACGGGCTGCGCCTGGCCGGCCGCACGGTGCGCCGGCCCGACCGCACGATCGCCACCGTCGACCACAACGTGCCGACGATCGGCCGCGACAAGGAGATCGAGGACGTGCTCTCGCGAGCGCAGATCGAGGCCCTTGAGCGCAACTGCGCCGAGTTCGGGATCCCGCTGTTCTCAATTCGCTCGCCGCGCCAAGGCATCGTCCACGTCATCGGCCCGGAGCTCGGGCTCACCCAGCCCGGCATGACCATCGTGTGCGGTGACTCCCACACCTCGACCCACGGTGCGTTCGGCGCGCTGGCGTTCGGCATCGGAACCTCCGAGGTCGAACATGTCCTGGCGACCCAGACGCTCCCGCAAAGCCGGCCACGGACGATGCGCGTGCGCATCGAAGGTGAGCCCGGACTGGGCGTCGGTGCGAAGGACCTGATCCTCGGGACCATCGGCCAGCTGGGCGTCGCCGGGGCGCAAGGGTACGTGGTCGAATACGCCGGCCCGGCGATCCGCGCGCTGTCGATGGAAGGCCGCATGACGGTCTGCAACATGTCGATCGAGTGGGGCGCCCGTGCGGGGATGATCGCCCCCGATGAGACGACGTTCGCCTACGTTGAGGGCCGGCCGGCCGCACCCAAGGATTTCGCCGCGGCCGTCGAACAGTGGCGCGCGCTGCCGACCGATGCGGACGCGCGTTTCGATCGGGAGGAGGTCATCGACGCGGCCGCCATCGCGCCGATGGTCACCTGGGGCACCAACCCGGGTCAGGTCGCGCCCATCACCGGCCACATCCCGACCCCGGACGATTTTGACGACCCCGTCGAGCGCGAGGGCGCCCGGCGTGCCCTGGAGTACATGGGCCTTTCGGGCGGCGAAGCGCTCGAGGACGTCGCCATCGACACGGTGTTCCTCGGCTCGTGCACCAATGGACGCATCGAGGATCTTAGGAGCGCGGCGAAGGTCATCGATGGCCGCCGGGTCGCAGACGGCATCCGCGCCATGGTCGTGCCGGGATCGATGCAGGTCAAGGCGCAGGCGGAGGCGGAGGGTCTGGACGACATCTTTCTCGCCGCCGGGTTTGAGTGGCGTGACGCGGGCTGCTCGATGTGTCTGGGCATGAACCCCGACATCCTGTCGCCCGGCGAGCGCTGTGCCTCGACCAGCAACCGCAACTTCGAGGGCCGACAGGGCGCCGGCGGGCGGACGCACCTGGTCTCTCCGGCCATGGCGGCGGCGGCCGCGATCACGGGGCACCTCGTGGACGTGCGAACGCTCGACGTCGAACTGGCCAAGGCCTAAGGGGCGCCAATGCAGCCATTTACCACCGTCACCGGCGTCGCGATGCCGCTGGACCGGGCCGACGTCGACACCGACCAGATCATCCCGAAGCAGTTCCTCAAGCGCATCGAGCGCACGGGTTTCGGCGAATTCCTGTTCTTCGACTGGCGCAAAGACGACGACTTCCCGCTCAACCGGCCCGAGTATGCGGGCGCGCGGATCCTGATCGCCGAGCGCAACTTCGGGTGCGGGTCGTCGCGCGAGCACGCCCCGTGGGCCCTTGAGGACTACGGCTTCCGTGCGGTCATCGCGCCGAGCCTGGCCGACATTTTCCGCACGAACTGCACGAAGATCGGCCTTTTGCCGGTCGTGCTCACCGAGGCGCAGGTGCGGACCCTGATCGATCAGACCACCGCCGTGCCCGGAGCGACGGTCACGGTCGACCTGACGGCCAACGAGGTCGTGGCGCCCGACGGTCAGCGCTTCCCGTTCGAGATCGAGCCGGATGTTCGCGACCGACTGCTCAACGGCTGGGACGACATCTCCCTGACGCTTGCCAACGATGAGTTGATTACCGCGTACGAGAACACCCGCGAGCGGTCGGGCCCGTCGACCGCAATGTTCGCCTGACCGCCTGCCCGCGCCGTCCGGGTGACCCCGGTCGGCACGGGCAGGCGGTGCGCTCCCGACGGGTCGGTTGGACCGCGGGGCACGACGGGCGTCGGCTGCTAGCCTCGCCGCGTCGAACCAAGTCCACGACCGGTGTCGGAGGCGGCTGTGCGTGAGGTCAATGTTGTGGTGCTGCCGGGTGACGGGATCGGTCCCGAGGTCGTCGCCGAGGCGATCCGAGCCGTCGAGATCGTCGCCGCCGATGCCGACCTGTCAATCGCCTGGCGCGAGGAACTGATGGGCGGGTGCTCCATCGACGCCCACGGCAGCGCGCTGACCGAGCGGGTGCTGGCCGCGTGTCAGGCCGCTGACGCGGTCTTGCTGGGTGCGGTCGGCGGACCTAAGTGGGACACCACCGACCCGACCAAACCCCGTCCCGAACAGGGCTTGCTCGGGCTCCGGTCCGGACTGGGCCTGTTCGCCAACCTGCGCCCGGTCAAGCCGTTGGAGGCGCTCTGGGACGCGAGTCCCCTGCGCAGGGAGCGCATCGCGGGTACTGACCTGCTGGTCGTGCGTGAGCTCACCGGCGGGATCTACTTCGGTCCCCGGGGACGCGTCGGCGATCGTGCCTTCGACACCTGCGAGTACACGCGCGCCGAGATCGAGCGTGTCGCGGAAGTCGCCTTCGAGGCCGCCGCGGGCCGCCGCGGCAGGGTCACCTCGGTCGACAAGGCCAACGTCCTTGAGAGCTCGCGCCTCTGGCGCGAGGTGGTCAGCGACGTCGGTGCCCGTCACCCTGGCATCGAGCTCGATCACATCCTTGTCGACAACGCGGCGATGCAGCTGGTCAACCGCCCCGCCGACTTTGACGTGATCGTCACCGAGAACATGTTCGGCGACATCCTCAGCGACGAGGCGGCCATGATCACCGGTTCGATCGGCCTGCTGCCGTCGGCGAGCCTCGGCACGGGAACCGCCGGTTTGTACGAGCCGGTGCACGGATCCGCTCCGGATATCGCCGGCAAGGGCTGGTCGAACCCGATGGCGACGGTGCTCTCGGCCGCGATGATGCTGCGCTACTCGCTCGGGGCCCCCGACGCGGCGGATCGTCTGGAGGCCGCGGTCGCCAAGGCGCTCAACGACGGCGCGCGCGGACGGGACCTTGGTGGTGAGCTCGGAACGACACAGATCGGCGACCGGCTCGTGGAGCTGCTCGGTCGATAGGCTGTAGCGCGTGTCCGCTCGCTGTAGCGCGTGTCCGCTCGCGGGCGCGCGTGTTGTCGCCCGCGGGCATCCGGGGATAGTGTTCGACGAATCGTCTACCGCGTCATCGAGAGGCCCAACCAAAATGCAGGAAGCCGAGAAGATCTGGATGAACGGCTCGCTCGTGAACTGGGCGGATGCCCAGGTTCACGTGTTGTCGCACGCCCTTCACTACGGATCGTCGGTATTCGAGGGCATTCGGGCGTATGCCGCAGACGCGGGCACCGCGGTGTTCCATCTGCGCGAGCACCTCGAGCGCCTCGAGCGCTCGGCGGCGCTGTACTACATGCCGATCGGGTACAGCGTCGAGGAGCTGCGTCAGGCCGTTCACGACGTGATCGCCGCAAACGGGCTGCGGGCGTGCTACATCCGGCCGATCGTGTTTCGCGGGTATGGCGTGATGGGCCTGTTTCCGCTGGACGCGCCGGTCGATGTCGCGATCGCCGCATGGGAATGGGGGGCCTACCTGGGCGATGACGGGCTCAAGCACGGCATTCGCGCCAAGACGTCGACGTGGCGGCGCATCGGCAGCTCAACCATTCCGGCGACCGCCAAGGCCGGCGGTCAGTATCTCAACTCGATCCTCGCCAAGGTGGAGACGCAAAAGGCCGGCTACCAGGAGGCAATCCTCCTCAACGAGTCCGGCTACGTCGCCGACGGCTCGGGCGAGAACATCTTCGTCGTGCGCCGCGGCCAGCTGATCACCCCGCCGGTCAACGCGTCGATCCTCGAGGGGATCACCCGCGCCACGATCATCGAGTTGGCGGCGGACGAGGGCATTCCGGTCATCGAGCGGGAGCTGGCGCGCGCCGAGCTCTACGTCGCCGACGAGGTGTTCGTGACGGGCACCGCTGCCGAGGTCTGCCCGATCAACGAGGTCGACGACCATCCGATCGGCGAGCCCGGTCCGATCACGCGGCGCCTGCAGGAGCGGTACTTCGCCGCGACGCTCGGCCGCGATCCGCGTTCTGCCGAGTGGCTCGACTACGTCGCCGTGCCCGAACAAGCCAAGCGGTAGACCATGGACACGATCCTCCTCTATGACACGACGCTGCGAGACGGCCTGCAGCGTGAAGGCATGAGCTTGTCGGTCGACGAGCAGGTGGCGATCGCACGCCGGCTCGCCGACATCGGCATGCACTACATCGAGGCCGGTTTTCCGATGTCCAACCCCAAACACGCCGAGATGTTCGACGCGCTCGAGGGCATCGACGTGGCGCCGACCAAGATCGCCGCATTCGGCATGACCCGCCGCAAGGGCGTGGCGGCCGCCGACGATCCGGCCATGATCGGGCTCGCCGAGTGCTACGCGCCGGTGATCACGATCGTCGGCAAGACCTGGGACCTGCACATCGAGAAGGTCATCAAGGTCGACCGGGCCGAAAACCTGCGCATGATCGCCGACTCGGTGGCCTTCCTGGTTGCACAGGGCAAAGAGGTCATCTACGACGCGGAGCATTTCTTCGACGCGTTCGCGGCGCACCGCGACTACGCGCTCGAGTGCCTGCGCATGGCCGAGGAGGCCGGTGCGCACTGGATCACGCTCTGCGACACCAACGGTGCGACGCTGCCGGACGCGGTCGCCCACGCGGTGCGCACCGTGCGGGCCGCGCTGCCTGAGGCGGCGTTGGGGATCCACACCCACAACGACGCCGAGTGCGGGGTGGCGAACTCCCTGGCCGCGGTGGTCGAAGGTGCGCGCATGGTCCAGGGGACGATCAACGGCTACGGGGAGCGCTGCGGCAACGCCAACCTCGTGTCGATCATCCCGTCGCTGTCGCTGAAGATGGGCTTCGCCACGCTCCCAGACGACCGGATGGTCGAGCTGACCGCCGTGAGCCACTACGTCGCCGAGACCGCCAACCTGCAGCCCGACAGCTGGGCGCCCTACGTTGGGCGCAACGCGTTCGCCCACAAGGGCGGCATGCACGTGGCCGGCATGCTGGCCGACGAACGGACCTTCGAGCACATCGACCCCGCCGCAGTCGGCAACGAGCGCCATGTCCTGGTCAGCGAGCTCTCCGGGCGCGGCACGATCGTGGCCAAGGCGCAGGAGATGGGCATCGACCTGTCCGAGGGCGACGACGTGCCCCGGATCCTGGCGCGGCTCAAGGAACTCGAGCACCAGGGCTACCACTTCGAGGTCGCCGACGCGTCGTTCGAACTGCTCATCGAGCGGGAGATCGGTATCTACCGGCCGCTGTTCACGCTGGAGCGGTTCCGGGTGGTCACCGAGAAGGTCGCCGATGGCCGCGTCTCGACCGAGGCGACGATCGCGCTCATCCACGAGGGTGAACGTGTCGAGGCGACCGGTTCGGGGAACGGTCCGATCAACGCCCTCGACACGGCCCTGCGCGCGGCGCTCGAGCCGCGGGTGCCGGAGCTGGCAGGGATCGAGCTGGTCAACTTCAAGGTCCGCATTCTCGACGAGGACAAGGGCACCGGCGCAACCACGCGCGTGCTACTGGACTCGTCCGACGGCGAGGAGACCTGGGGCGCGCTCGGGGTCAGCCACAACGTCATCGAGGCCTCGTGGGACGCCCTGATCGACAGCCTTGCCTACGGGGTGCGGCGTCGCAGCCGCCAGGCCGCCAGCAGCAGGTCCGCTTCGTGACGACCGGCCAGCCGCGGATCCCGCTTGCGAGGCCAGTGATCACGGCGCGCGAGCGGGAACTCGTGCTGGAAGTGCTGGACTCGCGCCAGCTGTCGCTCGGCCCCATGCTCGCGCGTTTCGAGCGCGCGTGGGCCGAGCGGATTGGGGTGCGCCATGCGGTCGCCTGCTCGTCGGGCACCGCCGGCCTGCACATGTGTCTGCACGCCGCGGGTCTCGGCCCCGGTGACGAGGTGATCACCTCCTCGTTCTCCTTCGTCGCCTCAGCCAACGCGGTGCTGTTCACCGGCGCCGACGTCGTGTTTGCGGAGGTCGATCCGCAGACGTTCAACATGGATCCGGCGGCCGTCGAGGCCGCGATCACGCCGCGCACCAAGGCGCTGGTCATCGTCGACATCTTCGGATATCCCGCCGAGATCCCCGCCCTGGTCGACATCGCCAAGCGCCACCACCTGGCGATCGTCGAGGATGCCTGCCAAACCATCGACGGTGACTACGACGGCACGAAGCTCGGGGCCTGGGGCCACCCGGCCGTCTACGGCTTTTACGCCAACAAGCAGCTCACCACCGCCGAGGGCGGGGTAATCCTGACCGATGACGACGCGCTGGCGGGCCTGCTCAAGAGCCTGTCCAACCAGGGCCGCAGCGACGACGGGGCCTGGCTGGTGCACTCGCGGCTCGGGTTCAACTACCGCCTGTCCGATGTGCATGCGGCGATCGGCGTCGGCCAGCTCGAGCACCTCGACCAAATGCAGGCCGGGCGCGCGCGGGCTGCCGAGTGGTACCAGCAGCGTGTGCGCGAGATCCCGAACGTCGCGCCGATGTATTCGGGACCGCAGCGCCGGTCCTGGTTCGTCTACGCGCCGCGCCTGGCCCCCGGCATCGACCGCGACGCGGTGATCACCCAGCTCGACGAGCTCGGCATCTCCGCCAAGCCGTACCTGCCGTGCATCCACCTGCAGCCGTTCTACCGCGAGCAGTTTGGCTACCGGCCCGGCACGCTGCCGGTGACCGAGGCGATCAGCGCCTCCACGATCGCGCTGCCATTCTTTGCCGAGATGACCGAAGACCAAGTCGACCAGGTCTGCACAGCGCTCGCGACGGTGCTCACCCGCGATCCCGCAGCGGTGGGGCGGTGAACGACGGCCCGCGGCTGTGGGGCGGACGCTTTGCCGGGGACCCGGCGGCGGCATTCGACCGGCTGAACGCGTCGTTTGCGGTCGACTCGCGCATGTGGGCGCAGGACATCGCCGGGTCCCGCGCGCACGCCCGGATGCTCGTCGCGACCGGCGTGCTCTCGGCGGGCGACGGACGTGCGATCGCCGACGGCCTTGACCGCGTCGAGGCCGAGTTCCGTGACGGGACCTTCGCCGTTCAGGCGTCGGACGAGGACATCCACACCGCCGTCGAGCGCCGGCTGACCGAGCTGGTCGGCGACGCCGGGCGGCGACTGCACACCGGCCGTAGCCGCAACGACCAGGTGGCGACCGACGTGCTGTTGTACCTGCGCGACGCCGTCGACGCGCAGCGCGCCGCGATCGGCGGGCTCGCCGCTGTGCTGCTGGATCAGGCGGAGCGGCACGTTGACGCGCTCCTGCCGGGATATACCCATCTGCAGCGCGCGCAGCCGGTGCGGCTGGCCCATCACCTGCTGGCCTATGTACAGATGCTGATTCGCGATCACCGGCGCTTCGGCCAGGTGCGCGAGCACTCGCTGGCGGAATCGCCGCTCGGGTCCGGGGCGCTCTCGGGCGTCGGGTTCCCGATTGATCGCGAGCAGACCGCGGCCGAGCTCGGGTTCGCGCGCCCGAGCGCCAACAGCCTCGACAGTGTCGCGACGCGCGACGCGCTGGCCGATTATCTGCATGCCGCGGCGACGTTTTGCGTCCATGTCTCGCGGCTCGGCGAGGAGCTCGTGCTGTGGGCGAGCGAGGAGGTCGGGTTCGTGGAACTCTCGGACGCCTTCACCTCTGGGTCCTCGATGCTCCCGCAAAAGAAGAACCCGGACGCCGCCGAGCTCGCGCGAGCGAAAGCGAGCCGGGTGATCGCAGATTATGCGGGCCTGCAGACGCTGTTGGCGAAGCTCCCGCTCGCCTACAACAAGGATCTCCAGGAGGACAAGCACTTCCTGTTCGATGCCGTCGACACGCTGGACCTCCTCCTGCCCGCGTTGTCGGGAATGCTGGCCGAGGCCCGCTTTCGGACCGACCGCATGGCCGCCGCATGTCAGGACGGGTACCTTGCGGCGACCGACCTCGCCGATTACCTGGTGCGGGCGGGGTGGCCGTTTCGCCGGGCCCACGAGGCCGTCGGACAACTCGTGCGGGCGTGTCTTGCGCGGGGCGTCGGGCTCGCGGACGCGCACCCGGCCGAGATCGCGGCGGCCGGCCTCGAGGACCTCGCGCTGCCCGAACTGAGCGCCGGAGCCAGCGTCGAGGCCAAGATCTCCTACGGCGGGACATCCCGGGCACGGGTTGAGCAGCAGCTGGCGGCCGCCCGGGCCGAGGTCGCGCGATGGTAAGCGCGTTGGGCGAGGCCTTCTTCGCCCGCTCCGCACGTGAAGTGGCGCCCGAACTGATCGGCTGCGTCCTGGAGGGCAACGGGGTCGCGGGCGTGATCGTCGAGGTCGAGCGCTACGAACACTGGGATGCGGCGTCCCACAGCTTCCGCGGACCGACGCCGCGCTCGGGCGTGATGTTCGGCCCGCCGGGTCACATTTACGTCTACCGCAGCTACGGGCTGCATTGGTGCGCCAACATCGTGTGTGGATCGCCCGGCCACGGCGCCGCGGTGCTCCTGCGGGCCGTCGAGCCCACGACCGGCCTTGCCCTGATGCACGAGCGCCGCGGCACGGGCGCGGTCCGCGATCTGTGTCGGGGCCCCGGACGCCTCGCGGCCGCGTTCGGGATCACCGGTGAGCTCAACGGCACCCGGCTGTCCGATGCGAGCGGCGACGGGCGGCTGCGCGTGCTGGCGCGCCGACGCGGCGACGTCACGATCGCGCGTGGGCCGCGGATCGGCATCACCCGAGATGCGGGTCGAGCGTGGCGATACACGCATGCCGACTCGCCGTGGGTGTCGGGGCCGCGCAGCCGCGGCGCATCGGCACCCAATCGGGTTGGCGCATGAGTGATTCCGGACCAAGCCGGCGCGCGCGCCGGCGTGCTGAGGAGCTGGTCGCCCGGACCGTAAACTGCGAGCCGAGCGTGGACGCGCTCGCCGAGAAGCTTGATCTCGGGCGAGCGCTGCGCGTCAAGCTCGGTGTCGATCCGACCGCTCCGGACATCCACTTGGGCCATTGCGTGGTGCTCGGCAAGCTGCGCGAGTTCCAGGACGCCGGGCACACCGCGGTGCTGGTGATCGGCGACTGGACTGCGCGGGTCGGGGACCCGAGCGGGAGAAGCTCGACGCGCCCGATGCTCCCCGAGGACGCGATCGTGGCCAACGCAGAGACATTCCGCGCCCAGGCCGTCCGTATCCTTGATCCCGAGCGCATCGAGGTCCGCGCCAACGGGGAGTGGTTTGCGGGCATGGGACTCGCGCCGCTGTTCGAGTTGGCTTCGCGCGCCACGATCAACCAACTGCTGCGCCGCAACGACTTTGCGACGCGGATGCAAGAGGATCGCCCCGTCTCGGTGCTCGAGCTGCTGTACCCGCTCCTACAGGCCTACGATTCGGTCGCGCTCGAGGCCGACGTCGAGCTCGGCGGGACCGACCAGCTGTTCAACCTGATGCTCGCCCGAGAGATCCAATCGCGTTACGGGATGGCCCCGCAGGTCGTGATGACCATGCCGATCCTGCCCGGTACCGACGGCGTCCAGAAGATGAGCAAGTCGTTGGGCAACTACGTCGGCGTCACAGATGCGCCCGAGGAGCAGTTCGGGAAGATCATGAGTATCCCGGACGCCCTCATGGCCGAGTACTACCGGCTGATGTTTCCCGCCGAGCCCGCTCCGTCGGGGCATCCGGGCACCGAAAAGCGGCGCCTGGGGCGGTTGGTGGTTGCACGCTTCTACGACGATGGCGCAGCGGCCGCGGCCGAGGAGCATTTCAACCGGGTCGTTCGCGACCGGGAGGCTCCGACCGACGTCCCGGAATTCGCCTTGACCGCAACCGAGATCCATGTCCCTGCGCTCCTGGTCGATGCGCTCGGAGTCGCCTCGCGAAGCGAGGCCCGGCGGCTGATCCAGCAGGGGGGAGTGGGCCTCGACGGGGACGTCGTCACGGAGCTCGATCTGCCCGCATC
>CAWJEW010000006.1:80000-549581 GCA_963842065.1 uncultured Thermoleophilia bacterium
GCGGACGTCGTCCTCGCCGACGTGCCGGTCCAGGGGACTACGGCACCGCGGGCGATCGTGCGCGCGCTGGCGATGCTCAACGCGATCCCTGAGATCGACGTCATCATCGTGGCACGCGGCGGCGGGCCGCTCGAAGACCTGATGGCCTTCAACGACGAGCAGGTGTGCCGGGCGGTTGCCGCGTCGCGGGCGCCGGTCGTGAGCGCCATCGGCCACGAGAAGGACGTCACCGTCTGCGATCTCGTCGCGGATCGGCGCGTCTCGACGCCGACCGGCGCAGCGGAAGCCGTCGTCACCGACAAGGCGGCGCTCGACGGGCGCCTCGCCGACGCGGGACGCGGGCTGGTGCGCGGCCTGACGCGTGTGCGTGAGTCAAGTGCGGCATCGGTCCACCATCGCACGCTCGGGCTGATCGCCGGCCTGCGCGGAGCCGAGCACCGGTCCGCATCACGGGTCGCAGCCGCCGCCGTACGGCTCGAGCCGGCCGTCCGCCGCGTCGCCGACGCGTCGGCGCTGGCCGTGCCGGTCGCTCAGGACCGCCTCACGCGCGCGGCGGCCACAGGCCTCCAGACGGCGGCCCAGCGGGTCGCGGCCAACGCCGCGCTGCTCGAGGTGCTCTCGCCGTCCCGAACGGTCGCCCGCGGCTACGCGATCGTCCGCGACGCTGCCAGCGGGAGCCCCGTGGTGTCGACGGCGCAGATGCGCGCCGGCGCCGAGCTTGAGCTTGAGCTGCGCGATGGTCGGGCGGACGTGACAGTCAAGGAGACACACCAATGAGTGACGCACCCGAACAGACGACCTTCGAACAGGCGCTGGCGCGACTCGACGAGGTGGTCGCGCGCCTCGAGAGCGGGGACGTGGGTCTTGAGGAGGCCGTGCGCCTGTTCGAGCAGGGCCAGGCGCTGCTCGTCGTCTGCCGGGAGCGGCTTGCCCGCGCTCAGCAGCGCATCGAAGAGCTCACCGCGCAGGGCACCGCGGGGGGTGCCGACGAACCCGAGGCGCCGTTCTAGCCGTCGGTCGGGAGCGGCACGAGCCTGCGATCGCTCGGTACGGTACCCGCATGGCATTGGATCTGGCGGCCGTCCGAGCCGAACTCCCGCTGTTGGACTCGCAGGTGTATCTCAATACGGGCGGGACCGGCCCATTACCGGCGCCGGTCGCGACGGCGATCCGGGAGGCGGCCACCGCCCAGCTGGGCATGGCCCGCATGGGTCCGGACGGGGTCGAGCTGGCCGAGCAGGTGCTTGGGCGGCTACGCGACGCCGCGGCGGCGGTGGTCGGGGGGTTCGGGGCGGACGTGGCCATCACCGCGAACACCACGACGGGTCTCGACATCGCGATTTGGGGGATCGACTGGCGGCGCGGCGATCACATCATCACCACCGAACTGGAGCATCCGGGACTGAGCGTGCCGATCGCCGTCGCCGCGCGGCGGCACGGTCTGAACGTCACGCGCCTCGCGCGAGCTGAGGCTGAACTCGAGCTTGAGGCTGCGGTCGCCCGCCACCTCACTCCGCGCACCCGGCTGGTTGCGCTCTCCCATGTGTCCTGGTGCACCGGGGCGGTGCTGGATGTCGCCGGCGCGGCCCGCGCGGCCCGTGGGTTGGACGCGCTGGTCATCGTCGACGGTGCGCAGTCGGTCGGGGCCATTCCGGTCGACGCTGCGGCGCTCGGAGTCGACGCCTACGCGTTTCCGGCGCAAAAGTGGCTCCTCGGTCCCGAGGGCATGGGTGCGCTGTGGATCCCCGCGGCGACGCGCGAGCGCGTCGACTTGACCTTCTGCGCGTACGAAGCGGGCACAGACCACCAACCCGACGGCCGGCTCACCCTCTATCCGGAGGCGCGCCGCTATGAGATCTCCACCGCGCCGTTGCTCTTGGCGCACGGGTGGCTGGCGGGGCTCGAATGGCTTGCGGGTATCGGCTGGCCGGCCATCCACGCGCGCATCCGGCGCAACCAGCTGGCTGCGCGAGCCGCACTCGCGGAGCTCGATGGCGTCGAGATCATCACCCCCGGGGATGCGCAGGCGGGGTTGGTGGTGTTCGCGCCGCGCGGACACGGGCCCGAGGAGGCCTTCTGGGCGGTGCTGCGCACCGGCGTCTGCCTGCGCTGGCTGGTCGCCCCGCCGGCCCTGCGGGCGTCGCTCGGATTTTTCACCAGCGAATCCGATATCGAATCCCTGCGGGCGGGCGTCCGCAGCCTGTGGTCCTGATACGGTCCGAATCCGTGAACCAAAAGTTCGTCATCGAGGGCGGGCGGCCGCTGGCCGGGACCGTCGTGCCCGCGGGCAACAAGAACGCGGCATTGCCCATTCTTGCGGCCTGTCTGCTCACCGACGAGGAAGTCATCCTCGACAACGTCCCGCACATCGTGGACGTGCACACCATGCTCGCGCTGCTCGACGACATCGGTGTGTCGGTGCGCGAAGACGGGCCCAACACCCTGGTGTTACGTGCCGACAACATCCGCCACACCGCGCTCGATCCCGAGCTGTCGGGCAGGCTGCGGGCATCCCTGCTGGTGGCCGGACCGCTCCTGGCGCGCTGCGGCAAGGTCGAGACGGCACTGCCGGGCGGAGATTTCATCGGCCGGCGCCGCGTCGACACGCACATGCTTGCGTTCCGCAGCCTGGGGGCCGAGGTCGACTCGGGCCGCAGCTATGTCATCTCCGCACCGAACGGGCTGCGCGGCGCCGACATCTTCCTGGATGAAGCATCGGTCACCGCCACGGAGAACGTGCTGTGCGCGGCGGTACTGGCGCCCGGCCTGACGGTGATCGAGAACGCTGCCAGCGAGCCGCATGTCCAGGACCTGGCGCGCTTTCTGGTGACGCTCGGCGCCAAGATCGACGGGATCGGCACCAACGTCATGCGGGTCGAGGGTGTCGACCGGCTGCACGGCGGGCGTTTCCGCGTTGGACCCGATCACATCGAGATCGCCTCGTTCATCGGGCTCGGGGCCATCACCGGTTCGGATCTGGAGATCGTCGACACACGCCCTGAGGATCTGCGGATGATCCTCTTGACGTTCCAGCGGCTGGGCATCCACGTGGAGGTTGACGGCAGTACCGTCCGCGTGCCGCCGAACCAGGATCTGCGCGTCATGGCCGACGAGGGCGGTGCGATCCCGAAGATCGACGACGGAATCTGGCCCGCGTTCCCGGCGGACCTTACGAGCATCGCCGTCGCGGTGGCCACGCAGACGCACGGGACCGTGATGATCTTCGAGAAGATGTTCGAGAACCGCCTGTTCTTCGTCGACAAGCTCGTGGCGATGGGCGCACGGATCGTGCTCTGCGACCCGCACCGCGCCGTGGTCAGCGGGCCCTCCCTGCTCTACGGCGAGCGCGCCGAGAGCCCGGACATCCGCGCCGGGATGGCAATGCTGATCGCCGGGCTCGTGGCCGGCGGGGTCACCACGATCGGCAACGTCGGTCAGATTGACCGCGGGTACGAGCGGATCGACGAACGGTTGCGTGCGCTCGGCGCACACATCGAGCGTGTCGCCGACTGACCCCTCACTGCCGGCCGCGGGCGCACTGCCCAGCGGCTCGCGGGACGTCCTGCCCGTCGAGGCCGCCGAACTGCGCGCGGTCGAGAACGACCTGCGCGCGACGTTCGCCCGCTACGGGTACCGAGAGATCCGGACGCCGGTCATCGAGTTCGCCCACCAGCTCGAACGCGCCGAGAGCGGCGGCCTCGAGCGCGCCTATCGGCTCTTCGACGAGGCCGGGCGCGTGCTGGTGCTGCGACCGGACATGACGATCCCAGTCGCCCGTCTGATCGCCACGCGCCTGTCCGAACACCCCGGGCCGATTCGGGTGTCCTACACGGGTCCGAGCTTCCGCGTGCCACAGCCCGGCAAGCCGGTGGCGTCCGAGCACCGGCAGGCGGGTGCGGAGCTCGTGGGCGCCGACGGACCCGAGGCCGACGCCGAGGCGGTGCTGGTCCTGTGGGACGCGCTGCGCACCGCCGGGCTTGCGCACGCGCGGATCGGCTTGGGCGACGTCTCGGTCACCGATGCGGTGTTGGACGCACTGGGTATTTCCGCCGACGCGCGCCGGCGCCTGTCGAGCGCGGCCGAAGGCCGTGACCTGGTGGCATGGCGCAGGGAGGCCTCCGCGCTCGAGATCGACGGTCCGGAACGGGATCTGCTGGCCGACCTGCCGGCGATGCGCGGCCACGCAGAGGTGGTCGAGCAGATCGCCCAGACGGTGCCCGCCGCGGCGCCGGCGTGCGCGCGCATGGCGCGCCTGCTTGAACTGCTCGACCAAGAGGGCCTTCACGACGCGGTGCTGGTCGACCTTGGCATCCTGCGCGACTGGCAGTACTACTCGGGTCTCGTCATCGAGGCGTATGCCGACGGCGCCGCGCTGCCGGTCGCCCAGGGGGGACGATACGACGGGCTTGCGGCGCGCTTCGGGACGCCGCGCCCGGCGGTCGGGTTTACGATCGAGCTCGAGTTCGTGCACCGCGCACTGGCGGGGAGCCGCGGCCGGCTGCCGCTGGACTTTGGGCTCGTGTTGGTCGGCGGTCTCGACGAGCGGCAGGCGCAGGCGGCCGAGCTACGCACCGGCGGGATCCCCGTGATCGCCCTCGCCTCGGGCGACGACCGCGCGGACGCGCTCGCGGCCGCCGAGGGGTGGCGGTTCGTCGGGCACCCCGACGGCCCGGCACTGCACATCGTCGACCGCGCCGACGGCGCGGTCCTGCTCAGCACGACGCCGCTGGAGGATCTTTCATCGCTCCGCTGAGAATCTGCATGCCGCTCGGTGCGCTCTACCTGGATGCCATCGCGCTGTTGGACGCCGCGGGCGTCGACGTGGCGCCGCTGCGGGCAGCCGGGCGCAAGCTGGTGTTCGAGGCGGCCGACGGGACGGTGTTCATCACGACGCGCCCGAGCGACGTGCCGACCTATGTCGAGGCCGGGGCGGCCGATCTCGGCATCGTTGGGCGCGACGTGATCAACGAGCGCCACCCCGACGTCTACGAGCTGTTGGACCTCAAGTTCGGCGAGTGCCGGATGGTCTACGCCACGGCCGATGGAGCGGACCCGACGCCCGCGATCATCGCGCGGCTGGGCGTCGTGCGGGTCGCAACCAAGTATCCGCAGATCGCCGAGGCGCACTTTCTGGCGACCGGGCGCCAGGTCGAGTTGGTGACGGTCAACGGATCCGTCGAGCTCGGCCCGCTGGTCGGTCTCGCCGACGGTATCGTCGACCTCGTCGCCAGCGGCCGTACGCTCCGGGAGAACGGCCTGGTCGAGCGCGAGGAGATCTTCCACTCGTCGGCGCGCCTGATCGCGAACCGGGTCAGCCACAAGCTCCGGGCCGAGGACATCGACGCGCTGACCGCGCGTTTGGCTCAGGCGGTCGCTGCGGAGGCGCTGTGAGCACGCCCGTGCGTATCATCTGCACCCCCGACTCGGTCAGCGCATGCGCGCGGAGGCTGCGGCCGGAGCACACGGCCGCCGACCCCGAGCTGGCCACGATCGTCGCGGCCACGATCGCCGAGGTCAGGGCGAGCGGCGACGCGGCGCTGGTCGTGCACGGGCGTCGGTTCGGGAGTCCCGATCTGCGCCAAGATCAGCTGCGCGTTCCGCCGGCCGAACTCGGGCGCGCCCGTGCTGCACTCGATCCGGCGCTGGCCGAGGCCATCGCGGTGGCGGCCGGCCAGGTGCGTGCGTTCGCGACCGCAGTGCGCCCGGGCGATCGCGAGGTGACGCTCGAGTACGGCCAGCACATCCGGATGCGCTCGGTGCCCGTCGCGGCCGCCGGCTGCTATGTGCCGGGCGGCCGGGCCGCATATCCGTCCAGCCTGGTGATGGCCGCCGTCCCGGCGCAGGTCGCCGGGGTGGGGCGCATCGCCGTCGCCAGCCCTCCCGGTCCCGACGGGCTGCCGGCCCCGCTGATCCTGGCGACCGCCGCGGTCCTCGGGGTCGACGAGGTCTATGCGGTCGGCGGAGCGGCGGCGATCGCCGCGCTCGCCTACGGGACCGCTACGATCGCGCCCGTCTCGGTCATCACCGGGCCCGGGAGCTCGTGGGTGCAGGAGGCCAAGCGCCAGGTGAGCGGCGTCGTCGGGATCGACGGGTTCGCCGGGCCCAGTGAGGTGATGATCGTCGCCGACGGCACGGCGGACCCTGTGGCGATCACGCTCGATCTCCTCGCTCAGGCCGAGCACGGGTCGGATTCGGTCGCTGCGCTTGCCAGCGACGATGCCGAGTTCATCGACGCCGTCACTGCGGTGCTCGCCGCCGAGGCCGCGCCGATCGGCGCGGTCACCCTGGTCGAGTGCCAGGATATCGACGTGGCGGTCGCGCTCGCGGAGGAGTTTGCGCCGGAGCATCTGGAGATCTGGGTGCGCGACGGGCACCAGCTGGCCGATCGGATTCGCCAGGCAGGGGCGGTGTTTGTGGGGCCGAACTGTGCAACTGCATATGGTGACTACGTCGCCGGTTCCAACCATGTTCTGCCCACCGGGGGCGCGGCGCGCTTTGCGTCGGCACTCGGCCCATCAACCTACTTGCGGCGCATGTCGATCGTGGAAATGACCGACGCAGCGGTGCGGGCGCTGACGCCGCACCTGGAGCGGTTGGCCGAGGCCGAGGGATTTGGCTTGCACGCGCGCTCGGCGGCGGCTCGTGATCGAGACAATGAGGGGACACCGTGAGTCGGACAGGCGAATCACAGCGCGTCACGGGGGAAACCGATGTGCGCGTGCGCGTGAACCTCGACGGCACCGGCCGCGCGGACATCGCTACCGGCGTCGGGTTCTTCGACCACATGCTCACGCTGCTTGCACACCACTCGCTGGTCGATCTCGAGATCGCCGCGCACGGCGACCTCGAGACCGGGAGCCACCACACCGTCGAGGACGTCGGGATCACGCTGGGTCAGGCGCTGGCCGAGGCCCTGGGCGACCGCGCGGGCATCGAGCGCTACGGCTGGGCGCTGGTGCCAATGGACGAGTGCCTGGCCCAGGCGGCGATCGACGTCTCGGGTCGGCCGTTTGTGGCGTGCGATGTTCCACTGCCGTACGCGAGCATCGGCGGCTTCGAGACCGACCTGCTGGAGGAGTTTCTGCGCGGGGTCGTCAACAACGCGCGGCTGACCGTCCACCTGCGCATGCTCTCGGGGTCGAATCCCCACCATGTGATCGAGTGCGGGTTCAAGGCGTTTGCCCGCGCGCTGCGCGCGGCGATCGCACCCAACGACCGGGTGGCGGGGATTCCGTCGACCAAGGGGTCGCTGTGAGTGCAGCTGGCCCGCGGATCGCGGTCCTGAACTACCACATGAGCAACCTGCGCAGTGCCACCAAGGCGCTGGAGGTGCTGGGCGCCCGCGTTCAGGTGGCCGAATCGGCCGAACAGGCGCACGGAGCCGACGCCGTCGTCCTGCCCGGCGTGGGGCACTTCGGTCCGGCGATGGAGCGCATTAGGGAGCAGGGGCTCGACACCGTGGCCGTTGCAGCCGCCGCGGAGGGGGTGCCGTTGTTGGGCATCTGCCTGGGCCTGCAACTGCTGCTTGACGAGAGCGAAGAGAGCCCGGGCGTGCGGGGGCTGGGCCTGATCCCCGGTTCGGCGCGGCGCGTGGTGACGGATCGCAAGCTGCCGCAGATCGGCTGGAACCGGGTGCACTGGCACGCGACCAGTGCGCTGGTGCCGCCGGAGACGGAGGCGAGCGCCTCGACCTATTACTTTGTGCACAGCTACGCGGCCGTGCCGGCCGACCTCGACCACGTGCTGGGCACGGTCGACTACGGGGGCGAGTTCGTCGCAGCTGTCCAGGCCGGCCATGTCGCCGGAGTCCAGTTCCACCCCGAGAAGTCGAGCCGCGCGGGTCTCGCGCTGCTGCGCCGCTGGCTTGCGTCGGTGCCCCGGCGCGCAGAGGTCGCTGCATCATGATCCTGTTCCCCGCCATCGACCTGCGCGATGGCCGCGCGGTGCGCCTGGTGCAGGGCGACTTCGACAGCGTGACCGTGTTCAACGACGATCCGGTTGCGCAGGCCCGCCTGTTCGCCGAACAGGGTGCGACGCACCTGCACGTCGTCGACCTCGACGGGGCCCTGGAGGGTGTGCCGGTGCACGCGCCAGTGGTCGCGAGCATCGCGGCTGCGTTCGGGGGCACGGTGCATTACGGCGGCGGCATGCGGTCGCGGGCCGCGATCGAGACGGCGATCGCGACGGGCATCGACCGCGTCGTCGTCGGGACGGCCGTGCTTCAGGACGCCGAACTGCTGCGCTGGGCGATCGATCGGCTTGGCGACCGGCTCGTCGTGGCACTTGATGCACGCGACGGCAAGGTCGCAACCCACGGCTGGACGGTGACCAGCGATCGGGATGCCCTGACCGTCGCGGCCGACCTGGTCAGCACGGGCGTGCGCCACCTGCTGTACACCGACATCTCGCGCGACGGCATGCTCGAGGGCCCAAACCTGCAGGCGCTGCGGCGCCTCGCGGCAGCGGCCCCGCCGTTGGGGATCATCGCGTCCGGGGGAATCAGTTCGCTCGATGACCTGCGCCAGCTGGCGCAGCTGGGGCTCGAGAACCTCAATGGGGTCGTGGTCGGCCGCGCGCTGTACGAGCAGCGCTTTACGGTGGCCGATGCACTCGCGGTACTGCGCAGCGGGCCGCCGGAACCCGCCACGGCGCGGGACGACGCGTGATCCGGGTCATTCCCTGCCTGGACGTACACGCAGGCAGGGTCGTCAAGGGCGTGAAGTTTGTCGGTCTGCGCGACGCGGGCGATCCAGTCGAACTGGCGGCCCGCTACGACGCCGAAGGCGCCGACGAGCTGGTGTTTCTGGACATCACCGCCAGCCACGAGGAGCGCGGGACCATCGTCGAGCTGGCCGCGCGCACGGCCGCCGAGGTCTTTATCCCCTTCACGATCGGCGGCGGACTGCGGTCCGAGGCCGACATTTACGCGGTGCTGTCGGCCGGTGCCGACAAGGTGTCGATCAACTCGTCGGCGGTGCGCACCCCGCAGCTGATCAGCGCTGGGGCCGCCCACTTCGGCAGCCAGTGCATCGTCGTGGCGATCGACGCCCGGCGACGTACCGACGGGTCCGGATGGGAGGTCTATCTCAACGGCGGTCGCACGCCCGCCGGGCTCGAGACCGTCGCGTGGGCCGCCGAGGCCGCGGGGCGCGGTGCCGGGGAGATTTTGTTGACCAGCATGGATCGTGACGGCACCATGCACGGCTTCGACACCGAGCTGTTGTCGAAGGTCGCGGCTGCGGTGCCGATTCCGGTGATCGCCTCCGGTGGCGCGGGAATGCTTGCGCACTTCGCCGAAGCGGTGACGGTCGGTCATGCCGATGCGGTGCTGGCGGCGTCCGTGTTCCATGATGGGATCTACACGATCGCGCAGGTCAAGCAGGCCATGGCAGACGCCGGGGTGAAGGTACGCCAATGAGCACGCCGCTGCGGGTCATCCGCACCGAGGCCGCCCCCGCGCCCGTCGCGGGCGCGCCCTACAGCCAGGCCGTCGCCGCGGCGGCGGGAGAGTTTGTGTTCGTGTCCGGTCAGGTACCGGTGGACGTCGCGACCGGGCAGCTGGTCGCCGACGACATCGCGGTGCAGACCCGCCAGGTGCTGGCGAATGTGACCGCCGTGCTCGAAGGCGCGGGAGCGACACTTGCCGACGTCGTCAAGTCGACGGTGTTCCTTGCCGACCTGGGTGGCGACTTTGCGCCGATGAACGCCGTCTACGGCGAGGTCTTCGGCGCACACACGCCGGCCCGTTCGACGATTGGCGTCGCGGCGCTGCCGTTGGGTGCGCGCGTAGAGATCGAGGTGGTCGCCCGCATCGGGCCCGCGGCCGGCACGGGGTCCCGCTAGATTATTCCCACCAGGTGCGGCGCTCGCGCAGGGAGTCGATCGCGATGCGGTCCCAGTACTGCGGGGCCTGCTGGATCGGTCGGCCGGCGTTCCCAGGCTGCTCGACCCACTCGCGAAACGCGACGTTGACCTGGTCCCAGGCAGCGTCCAGTTCCCGGATCGTGAGGTGTTGGTAGCGCGAGAACGAGGCGACCAGCTCGGGGTTGCGCAGCGGCGAATTCTCAATCAGCTTTTCGGACAGCGGATCCCAGCTCACCCTATGGATCGTACTCATCTGGCAGACGAGCTCCTGGCGCACCCGGTCCTGGCGCGCCTGCGTCCCCATCTGTCGGGCGAGGTGAGCGTCGTCGGCGGAGTGGTCCGCGATGCGCTGCTCGGGCGGCGACACCTCCACGATCTGGACCTCGTGGTCGAAGGCGATGCGATCGCCCTGGCGCGTGCTGTGGCGCATCGCCTGGGTGCGCCGATGGCTGCCCATCCGCGCTTCGGGACGGCCGTGCTCGAGCTCCCGCACGGGGACGGACACGTGGACTTCATCTCTGCGCGGCGCGAGCGCTATCCGCGTCCGGGCGCACTACCGGTCGTCGAGCCCGGCAGCCTCGACGACGATTTGGGCCGCCGGGACTTCACGATCAACGCGATGGCCGTGGGCATCACCGGGGGGCGCGCCGGGTCGCTTGTCGACCCGTACGGCGGCGCCGCGGACCTTGCGGCGGGCCTGGTGCGAAACCTGCGGGCCGACGCGTTCGTCGAGGACCCAAGCCGGATCGTGCGGGCGGCCCGATACGCGGGGCGTCTGGGCTTCGCCGTCGAGTCCGGGACGCGGGCCGCCGCCGAGCGGGCCGTCGGGGGCCTCACCTGGGAGTCCGCGCGCGCGGCCGACGAGCTGCGCCGGCTACTGGCCGAGCCCGCGCCCGGCCCGGCGCTCTCGCTGCTGTTTGGCTTCGGAGCCCGCGGGGTTGCGTCCGACGGGCCGGAGCTAATCGTGCCGCTGGACGCCGCGCGCGCTGAGCTCGCCGCGTGCGATCCGCACGCGGCGATCCCGCCCGGGTGGGCGCTGCGGGCGGGTGTGGCGCTCGAGCAGTCGGCCCGAGAGGCCATTGCGCTGCCCGGCTGGGTGCGCGGGATCGCCGCCGAGGTCGCTCGGGGCCCCCTCCTGTGGGACGCGCTGGAGCGGGTCGAGCGACCCTCGGAAATCGATCGTCTGCTGGGTCAGGCGCCGCTGGCGACACTGATCGCCGCACACGCGCTCGGGGCGCCGCACATCTTGGAGTGGTGGACGACCTGGCGCGGCGTACGGGTGGCCGTGCGCGGCGCGGATCTGGTCGCCGCGGGTATTGCGCCCGGGCCCGCGATCGGGCGCGCCCTCAGTGCCGTGCGTGCAGCGCTTCTGGACGGTGCGGTCACCGGCGCCGAGGAGCAGCGTGCGTTCGCGATTGCGGCCGCAGGCGGCCAGGGCGCATGAGCACTGCGGGGATCGAACTGGTGCGTCCGCCGATTGACGGGCCCTGCGGCGCAGCGTTTACGACCCGCACGGGGGGTGTCAGCCGGGGGCCTTACGCCGCGCTGAACCTCGCGGGGACCGTCGCCGACGCGCCGGCGGACGTACGCACCAACCGGGAGCTGGTGTGTCGGCGGCTGGGCATCGACGCGCGGCGCGTGCAGGCGTGCACCCAGGTCCACGGCACGGCGGTGCAGCGGGTGTTGGTTCGCGCGGCCGACGGCGCCTTTCTCGACCCGACGTATCGCTGGCCGGAGGGTGACGGGCTGGTCTCGGACCAGCCGGGGCTCGCGGTCAGCGTGTTCGGCGCGGACTGCCTGCCGGTGCTGCTGTGGCGCCGCGACCGGCCGCTGGTGGCCGCCGTCCACGCCGGATGGCGGGGTCTGGTCGACGGGATCCTCGAGCGGGCGGTGGACGCGCTCGGCGGCGGAGCCGTGCTGGGCGTGGCCGTCGGCGCGGGAATCGGGCCCTGCTGCTACCCGGTAAGCCAGGACGTGCGCGACCGCTTTGCGGTGCGATTCGGGGCAGGCGTCGTGCGCGGGGAGGCGGTCGACCTCGCGGACGCCGCGGTGACGGCGCTGATCGGCAGCGATGTCCCGCGCTCGGCGGTGTGGGTACTAGGCGGGTGCACCGCATGCGACCGGGCGCGCCGGTTCAGCTTCCGTCGCGACGGGGCGCCCACTGGGCGCCAGGCGGGTCTCATCTGGCCCGTCGGATAGTCGCACCGGGGCCCCAGCGCGGCGCGGGGCCCCAGATGTGCCACGATTCACATCATGGACGCGATCTCACATCGCATCGACGTCGCGCGCATGCGGACCGCCATCGACGAGGTGCGGGACGAACTGGCCCAGGCCGCCCGCATGTCGGGACGTGCGCCGGCGGGCGTCGAGCTGCTGGTGGCGGGCAAGTACATCGAGGCCGACGAGACGCCGGCGCTCGTTGAGGCGGGCGTGCGCTTGATCGGGGAGAATCGACTCCAGCAACTGCAGGCCAAGCAGGAGCTCGTCGGCGGCGCGGTCACGTTCGATTTCATCGGCCACCTGCAGCGCCGCAAGGTCCGTGAGGTGTTGCGGCGGGTGCGGCTGATCCACAGCGTGGACTCGCTCGAGCTGGCCCGCGAGATCGCGCATCGTGCGGAAGGTCCGACCCGGGTTCTTGTCGAAGTCAACGCCGATGAAGAACCCAGCAAGTCCGGCATTGCGCAGTCGCAGCTGCGGCAGTTCATTGCCGACGTGTCGCGTTTGGAGCACATTGTGATCGGCGGACTGATGGCGATGCCATCGCCCACGACCAATCCCGAAGACAGCCGTGGTGCCTTCGCGCGCACGCGTGAACTCATGCATGCGGTTGCTGTTGAATGGCAAGGGCGGCACGATTTCCGCGACCTGTCGATGGGGACCAGCCAGGATTACGTGGTCGCCGTCCAAGAGGGAGCGACCATTGTGCGTCTCGGACGCGGACTAATCGAGCGGGGAAGGGCGTAACCGTGGCAATCGGCGATATGTGGCACAAGACTCTCGTGTACTTCGGCATGGCCGACGGGCACGACGATGAGTACCTCGATGACGATTTCGAGGACACCGGGGACTACCGGTCCTCGCCGCCGCCCTCGTCGCGGTCATCGGCCGAGGACGACCTCGAGCGCAGCTATCGTGACCGGCCGAACGTCCGTCGGATCGCTCCGCGCCGCCGGGACGACTTCGATGACATCTACGCCGACTCGCCGACGTCCCGCTCCGGACAGCGCCCGACCGTCATGCGCGCCGTGGACTCCCGTGCCAGCGCCCCGCGCTCGGAAGTGCACTTGATCCTCCCCAAGAACTTCAACGATGCCCAGCAGATCGCTGACAAGTTCAAGGCCTCGGTACCTGTGATCTTGAACCTGCAGTCCGCCGAGACCGACCTATCCAAGCGCCTGATCGACTTCTCGAGCGGTCTGACCTACGCACTGGACGGCGGGATGCAGCGCGTGGCCGACAAGGTGTTCATGTTGACCCCGCGGAATGTCGAGGTGTCTGCCGAGGAGCGTGCACGTCTCCTCGAGAAGGGCTTCTTCAACCAGTATTGAGCCCGAGCCCGGAGCCCAACTTGGCGTGGCCGCGCTCCGTCGGGCTGGTCGGCTCCGGCGCGATGGGTCGCGCCATGCTGGCCGGGCTGGTGCGCACCGCACCGGGCCGCGGGGCGGCGTGCGTCGTAGCTGACGCGATTCCCGGGGCCGCCGCGCGGGGTGCCGCCGAGGTGGGCGCAACGCCCGGATCGGTCGCACAGGCCGCCGGTTGCGAGCTGGTCGTTCTCGCCGTCAAGCCCAAGGATGCCGCCGAAGCGCTCGGTGAGCTTGCGCCCCATGTCGGGCCCGACACGGTCGTGGTCTCCGTGGTCGCCGGATGGGATGTGGCGCGCTTGGAGGCCGCCGCACCGGGCGTTGCGGTCGTGCGGACGATGCCGAACCTGGCGGTGCGCTTCGGCGCGGGGCTGGTGGCACTTGCGACCGACGGCGTGGATCCGGCGCGCCGGGAGGACCTCGAGCGCGCCCTGGCGCCGCTGGGTGAGGTGGTGCCGTTGCCGGAGAGCCTGTTTCCCGCCGCGACCGCGCTGGCCGGCAGCGGGCCCGGGCTCATGGCGCTGATCGTCGAGGCGTTCGAGGACGGTGGCGTGGCGAGCGGCTTGACGCGCGATCAGGCCCGGGCGATGGCCCGGGCCGTGCTGGTCGGGACGGCCGCGCTGCTCTCCGACGACGACGCGGATCCCGCCGTGCTGCGGCAGCAGGTCAGTTCGCCCGCCGGGACCACTATCGCCGGGCTGATGGTGCTCGAGCGCGGCAGCGTGCGGGCGCACGTCGCCGATGCGATCGTCGCCGCCGCGCGCCGCGCGGCGGAACTCTAGGGCGCCGCCGGTGGGTGCGGTGATCACCTACGTGAACGCGCTGTTTATCGTGTTCACGATCGTCATCCTGCTACGGATCCTGCTGTCGTTCATCACCATCGTGCCGATGCGCCGCAGCACGCAGGCCGTCTACGACTTCATCATCGATTCGACCGAGTGGTACCTGCGGATCTTTCGCCGGTTCATCCCGCCGCTGGGGATGTTCGACCTGTCGCCGATCGTGGCGATCATCGTGCTCGGCATCCTGCAGGTGCTCGTGACCAACATCCTCAGTGGAATCTGAGCCGGACCCACTGCCCGTTTGGCTCAGAATGCGGGATGATGGTGTCGTGGTGAGCGTGAAAGCCGTGCCCCGTGCCCGAAGGACCCAAGTGGTGGGGATGCAGGATGGTGCGGTGCGTATTCAGATAGCTGCCGCCCCGCACAAGGGGCAATCCAACGCCGCGTTATGCGCGTATCTCGCGGACGCCGCGGGTGTGCGTCCACGCGCGGTCCGGGTCGGGCGCGGGTCGTCCGGGGCGCGCAAGCTCGTCGAGATCGATGGGCCACCGCAGGCCGTCGCGGCTGCGCTGACGGCGCGGCTCGGACCCCTGATCGAGTCTTCATGACCAGCACGCGTGGCGCGCTGAGCGCCGAGGACGTGCAGATGGCGACCGAGCGCCGGCTGCGCCGCGAAGCGCGCTCGCGCTGGATCCGGCTCGTCGTGGTCGCCGGGATCGTGCTGGTGTGCGATCAGATCGTCAAGGCCATCATCCGTGGCCAACTGGAGGTCGGGGAGGGTTGGACCATCACCAGCTTCCTGTCGATCCTGCGGGTCACCAACCACGGGATCGCGTTCGGCATGTTCCCCGGCCGGCAGGCCTACGTGGCGGTGATCACCGTCATCGCGCTGTGTGCGATCGCGATCTTCCTGGCCCGCCTGGTGCGGCGGAACCTGATCGCGGCGACCGGGGCGGGCCTGTTGGTCGGCGGGAGCCTGGGCAACCTCACCGACCGCCTGCTGCACGGCGGTGTGACCGACTACATCGACTTCTCCTTCTGGCCGACGTTCAACCTTGCCGATGCGTGCATCACTGTCGGCGCCGCGCTGATCGTGTGGGGCCTGATGCAGACCGGCGCCGATGGCAAGCCCGTCGCGTCCTGAGCACCAATGGCTGCCGATGTCCGAGGGCCGCGCGGGGCTGTGCGGAGTGGGCCCTGAGCGCTGAACCGCACGAGCTGACGCTCGTGGTCGGGCCTGACCAAGCCGGACAGCGCATCGACGTGGTCATCGGGCGGGTGCCGGAGGTCGGCAGCCGGGCGGAGGCGCAGCGCCTGATCGCAGGCGGTCGGGTCGAGGTGGACGGCGCCCCGCCGCGTAAGCGCGACGTGCTGGAGGTCGGCGCGCGGATCCGGGTGCGCCCGCGCGCGCAACAGGCGAGCGCGCTGGAGCCCGATGCGAGCGTCACGTTCGGCATCGCCTATGAGGATCCGCATCTGATCGTTGTCGACAAACCGCCGGGACTGGTGGTTCACCCGGCCCGCGGACATGCGACCGGCACGCTCGTGCACGGTCTGCTCGGGCTCGCCGCCACGGGGGGCGACGACCCCACGCGGCCGGGGATTGTCCACCGACTCGATCGGGACACCAGCGGCCTGATGGTCGTCGCTCGGTCCGAGCAGGTCCACCGGCGCCTGCAGCGGATGCTGCGCGAGCGCCGCATCGAGCGCCGCTACCTGGTCGCGGTCCACGGCACGCCACCGCCGGCGTTCAGTATCGATCGACCCATCGCACGCCATCCGCGGGACCGGCTGCGCATGGCGGTCGTCCCGGTGGGCACCGGTCGTGACGCGGTCACCCACGTGCGGGTGCTCGAGCAGTGGGACGGGGTCGCCTTCTGCGAGGCGCGGCTCGAGACCGGTCGCACCCATCAGATCCGCGTGCATCTGGAGGCAACGGGATTCCCGGTGCTCGGCGATCCGGTGTACGGGCAGCGGGCCGACCGCCGGGGGCTCGCGCGTCAGTTCCTGCACGCATACCGGCTCGCATTCGATCATCCGGTCCCGGGCGAGGTGCGGATCGACCTCGAGAGCCCGTTGCCGCATGATCTCGCACTCACGGTCGCGCGGGAGCGTGCGCGGGCGAACCCGTAGCCACATTTCCGGCAGAATTGTCGCGGCGCGCTAAGATCCCGCGCTGAAGGTCGCACTGTCCCACCGACCCGTCCTGACTCCACCCGGTGGCGGTGCCCGCGCGCAGATCGCGCGTCGGGTCCATCGGGGACGCGACGGAATCGCATCAAAACCATCATGCAAGGAGCTTTCGTGTCCCAGGTCACGATGAAGCAACTGCTGGAATCTGGCGTGCATTTCGGCCACCAGACCCGTCGTTGGAACCCCAAGATGAAGCGCTACATCTTCGGCGAGCGCGGCGGCATCTACATCATCGATTTGCAGCAGACGATCGTGCTGCTCGAGCGGGCCCAGGATGTGTGCCGGGCGATTGCCGAGCGGGGCGGCACGGTGATGTTTGTCGGCACCAAGAAACAGACCCAGGACGCTGTGCGCTCGCAGGCCCTGCGCTGCGGCATGCCGTTCGTCTCGCACCGCTGGCTGGGCGGTCTGCTGACCAACTGGGGCACGATGGCCTTGCGCGTCAAGCAGCTGCACGCGCTGCGGGTCCAGCAGCGCGAGGGCCAGTTGGCCCTTCTGCCGACGCGTGAACGCCTTGCACTCACCGCAGAGCTCGAGAAGCTCGAGACCAACCTCGGCGGGGTCGCCGAGATGCAGCGCCTTCCCGACGCGATTGTGGTCGTCGATCTCAAGAAGGAGATGATCGCGGTCCGCGAGGCCAACCGGCTCGGCATTCCGATCATCGGCCTGGTCGACACCAACTGCGATCCAGACGAGGCCACGTACGTCATCCCGGGCAACGACGACGCCATCCGCTCCTGCACGCTCGTGCTCGGCGCACTGGCCGACGCCATTTTGGAAGGCAAGGGTCTGACCCCGTCGGCGGTGGGCGAGATACCTGCGGCCGAGATACCTGCGGCCGAGCCACCGGCGGTTGAGCCACCGGCGGCTGAAATACCTGCGGCCGAGCCACCTGCGGTTGAGATACCTGCTGCCGAGCCACCTGCGGTTGAGATACCTGCTGCCGAGCCAACTGCGGTTGAGATACCTGCTGCCGAGCCACCTGCGGTTGAGCCAACTGCGGTTGAGATACCTGCGGCTAAGCCAACTGCGGTTGAGCCACCTGCAGTTGAGCCAGCTGCGGCTGACGAACCTGCGGCTGACGAACCTGCGGCTGAGGCAGCTACGACCGCGGCGGAATGAGCGTTTTCGTCTAATCGAGTTCGATTCAAGGAGCACATCGAGTGAGTACCGCCATTTCGGCGAAGCAGGTAAAGGATCTGCGCGAAAAGACCGGCGCGGGCATGATGGATTGCAAGAAGGCGCTCGAGGAGACCGACGGCGACGTCGACGCCGCCGTGACGCTGCTTCGTAAGAAGGGCATCGCCGCTGCCGAAAAGCGCGCCGGGCGTACGGCCAATGAGGGCCTGTGCGACAGCTATATCCACCAGGGCGGCCGCGTCGGCGTGCTACTCGAGGTCAACTGCGAGACCGACTTCGTCGCCCGGAGCGAGCCGTTCAAGAACTTCGTCCATGACGTCGCCATCCAGATCGCGGCCATGAACCCGTTGTTCGTCCAAGCGGACGACGTTCCGGAGCAGTGGCTGGCCACCGAGCGCGAGATCGCCGCCGAGCAGTCCAGGGACATTCCCGAGCAGGCGCGCGATCGGGCGATCGAGGGTCGCATCGCCAAACGGCTCAAGGAAATCTGCCTGCTCGACCAGCAATTCGTGCGCGACACTGGTGAGAAACAGCCCCCGAGCGTCGACGAGCTGCGAGCGCGTCTGTCGGCTGAGGTCGGCGAGAACATCACGATCCGCCGGTTCGTGAGATTCGAGCTCGGTGGGCAGTAGGCAACATCCTTCCGACGTGAGGACTGAGGCTGAGGGCCCGGCCTCGGTATACCGTCGCGTTGTCCTGAAACTCTCCGGCGAGGCCTTGATGGGTGAGGGGGAGTACGGGATCGATCCCGAGCGGGTGGCCGCGATCGCCCGCCAGGTGCGCCGCGCGAGCGAGATGGGGGTCGAGGTGGCGATTGTCGTGGGAGCGGGCAACATCTTCCGCGGCGTGAGCGGGACGGCGGCCGGTATGGACCGTTCGACGGCGGACTACATGGGCATGATCGCGACCGTGCTGAACGCGCTGGCGATCCAGGACGCGCTGGAGAAGCTCGGCTTGACGACGCGGGTCCAGTCGGCGATCGCGATGCAGGAGGTCGCCGAGCCGTACATCCGCCGGCGCGCCATGCGCCACCTGGAAAAGCAACGGGTCGTGATCTTCGCGGGCGGCACGGGAAACCCGTTCTTCACCACCGACACGACCGCCGCGCTGCGTGCGCTGGAGATGGGCGCCGAGTGCATCCTGATGGCCAAGAACAACGTCGACGGGGTCCTCGACGCCGATCCACGCGAGGTCTCGGACGCCAAGCTGATCCCGCAAATCACGCATATGGAAGCCATTGAGCGCGGGCTGCGCGTCATGGATACGACGGCCCTGACGCTTTGCATGGACAACCGGCTGCCGATCCTGGTCTTCAACATGACCGATGAGGCGAATATCGGGCGGATCCTATCGGGCGAGCACATCGGCACCCGCGTGATCACGGAGTAAGGAGCAGATCGTGAAGGACCGACTCGAGGACGCCAAGCGGCGCATGGAAGGTGCATCGCGTGCCTTCGCACATGAGCTGAACTCAGTTCGCACCGGCCGCGCCAGCACTGCGCTCCTGGACCGCGTGCAAGTCGACGCCTACGGGGTCCGCACGCCGCTGAACCAGCTGGCGTCGATCTCGGCGCCTGAGGCGCGGCTGCTGACCATCCAACCCTACGACCGCGGCCTGTTCCAGAACATCGAGAAGGCGATCCAGGAGTCGGACCTCGGGCTGACGCCCAACAACGACGGCCAGATCATCCGCATCGCCATCCCGCAGCTGTCGGAGGAGCGGCGTAAGGAGTTCGTCAGGCTGGTCGGCAAAATGGCCGAAGAGGCCCGCGTAGCGGTCCGCAACGTGCGCCGGGACGTGCTCAACGACATGAAGCGCGCCGAGAAGGAAGGCGAGGTCTCCAAGAACGAGGTCGGCCGGATGCAGGACGACGTCCAGAAACTCACCGACGCGGAGATCAAGCGCATCGACGAGCAGCTGCACCGTAAGGAAGCTGAGATCCTCGAGGTCTGACGGGTTTCCGGTCGCAGACTCCGGCCATCCGCGTATGACCATTGCATCCCGCTTGTCGGCAGCACGCACCGTGCTGGGGTTGGGTAAGGCAGCCCGCTCGCAGCCGCGCGTTCCGCTTGCGCGCGTGCCGAACTCGATCGCGATCATCATGGACGGCAACGGGCGCTGGGCGCGGTCGCGCGGGCTGCCGCCCGGTGCCGGCCACCGCGCTGGGGCTCGCGCCCTCAAGGAGGTCGTGCGGCGCGCGGGCGACATGGGGGTGCACGACCTGACCGTGTTCTCGTTCTCCACCGAGAACTGGAACCGCCCCAAGGACGAGGTCGAGGACCTGATGGGGCTGTTCTCGGAGATGATCGACCGCGAGGTTCCCGAGCTCCACGCCGAAGGCGTCCAGATCCGGTTCATCGGCCGGCGCGACGATCTCGACGCCGCGCTGCGGGCCCGCATTGATGACGCCGAGGCGCTGACGGCCGACAACACTCGCCTGCGCCTGTTTATCGCGATGAACTACGGCGGTCGCCAGGAGATCCTTGACGCCGCAGGCGCATTGGCCGCCAGGGGCATCGTCGAGCCGACCGAGGACGACTTCCGCGCGGCGCTGTACGGCCCGGACCTGGGGGATCCGGAGCTGGTGATCCGTACCAGCGGCGAGCAGCGGCTCTCGAACTTCCTGCTGTGGCAGTCGGCGTACTCGGAGCTGTATTTCGCTCCCCAGCTGTGGCCGGACTTCGGCGCGGACGACTTGGAAGTGGCGATCGCCGACTACGCCGGCCGCGAACGACGCTTCGGTGGCCGATGAGCTCCCGATTTGGGCGCTTCCGACGCCGCCGCGAGACCCGCGATGAGCAGGATGAGGAGTTCGACCAGTACGAGACCCTCACCGGCGACGCGCCGATAGTCCCGGCCGCGCGTCTCCCCGAACGCGAGGATCGCGCCGGTACAGCACGCCCGGGGCCGGAACCCGTGTCGGAGCCTGAGCACGAACTCGGGCCGGATCCGGACGACGATGTCGGCTTCGACGACGACGACTGGGACGTGTACGAGGACACGGAGGAGGACTGGGCGGAGCCGCCGCCGGGACCGAGTCTGCGCGAGCGCCTGGGCGGCGGCGGCGGCCTCGGATCGCGGCTTGCCATCGGCGTGCCGGGCGTGCTCCTGGCGATCGCCGTCGTGGTGGTCGGCGGCGGCATCTTCGCCGCGGCGGTCGGGGTGCTGGCGATCCTCGCCTTGTACGAGTTCTACTCGCTGACGGCCGCTTGGCGGCCCCTGCGCTGGGCAGGATACGTGGGGGTTATCGCCACGGTGGCGATGGCCTGGGGGGTGACGTCGGCCGACCAGGGCGTGCTGATCGGCATCGCCATCGGCATGGGCTGCGTCGCCTTGGCCGGGCTCTTGGTGGCCCGGCGCGACGACATCACCGGTCGTATGGCGGCAACGGCGTTCGGGCTGATCTACGTGGGGCTGCCGTTCGGGCTCTTGGTCGCCACTCGCCAGCTGCCCCACGGGGGCGGAGCCGTTGCGAACGTGCTCGTCGGGACCTGGGTGTTCGACACGGCCTCGTTCGTGGGGGGCAAGCTCTGGGGGCGACGGCACATCGCGCCATTCGTCTCGCCCGGCAAGACGCTCGAAGGCTTGGTCATCGGTGTGATCTTCGGCACCGGCGCGGTATGGATCGCAGGGCTGTACATGTCGTGGATCTCGGGCTGGGACTCGGTGATCGTCGGGCTGGTGATCTGCGCGGCCGGCTTTGTGGGCGATCTGTTCGAGTCGATGCTCAAGCGCGACATCGGGGTCAAGGACTCCGGACGACTGCTGCTCGCCCACGGCGGCGTCCTCGATCGGTTCGACGCACTGATGTTCGCGACGGTCGCTGCGTACTTCGTCACCGTGGCGCTCGTGTAGCGATGCGCCGCGCCCGCACGGGGAGTGGTGCGCTCAGGCGATGATGGGCGCCAGCTCCTGCCAGATGATCCGCGAGATCCCGGCGATCGTCGAGATGCCGTAGCCCTCACTGGGATTGCCGTTCGTCATCACGGCGATGACGTAGTGCTCGCCGTTCCCGCGGATCTCGCCGATGCTGTTGATCTGCCATGCGATGCCGGGTTGGGGGAGCCAGCCGTTCTTGAGCGCCACCGGGACGCCCGGGGGGATGCCGCCGGACACCCCCCAGTAGTCCATTCGGATCACGTGGGACATCAGGCCGAGCTCATACGACTGGGATGCGGGACTGAGCAGCGCGTTGGGCAGCACCAAGGTGCGCAAGAGTCGGATCTGGTCGACGGGTGTGGTGCGGGTGAGCCCCCACAGGCCGGGTCCCGCGAACGTCGTCTGGGTGAGTCCCGCACGCCTCAGGAAGGCCCCGACGCCGGCGCTCCCGTCATCTTCATTCCACAGTCGGGTCGCATCGTCGTTGTCGCTTGCCTCGATCATGCCCCGCGCCGTCGCGCGTTCGCTCGATGTCAGCGACCGTCCGTCGAGCTGCGCACGATGCAGCAGCGTCGCCAGGATCGAGGCCTTCACGATGCTGGCGGTCTCCTCCCGCACCCCCGCGCGGTAGACGAATTCCTGCCCGGTGGTCAGGTCGTCAACGGCGGCGGTGATGTTTCCGCGCCGGGATTCGAGGAATCTGTGCATGGCAGTGCTGGCGAACGGACCGGTCCCGGGGCCGGTGGAGGCTCCGGCAGTGCCGGCCCAGGCACCAAGCGCGGCGACGGCTGCCGTCGCCGCGCAGAGGATGGCGCGCGCCCGGTGGGCGGCAAGGGACGTGCGCCAGCAGATCAGGGAGATCACCCAGCCGCCTCCGGGCAGCCGTGAATGTGGCGCGATGTTACCCGAGCGCGTGGACGCTGCCGAGCGCAGGCCACGCTCGGGCTCTGCGGCGCGACCGGCACCGCGCACGGCCCGAGGGCAGATCGGCGTCTAGGCCGTCTCCGTCGCGACCGCGGTGCCGACCTCACGCTTCGGTGCGGTGGTGGTGACCAAGCGCCAGCGCCGGCCGCCGCCCGAGACCATGAGGGCGGTCACCACGCCCAGCGCCGCGCCAGCTGCACTGATCCAGAAGGACATCACGAAGCCGTCGACGGTCGGGATCGACGTCCCCGGGTTCACATTGGCCGCCAGCAGCACGGCGGCGATCTCTGCGCCGATCACCCCGCCGACGGTACGGATGACGTTGTTCATACCGGTCGCGACGCCGGTCTCCGATGGCGCGACGGCACCGACGATCAGGCGCGGCATCGACGCAAACGCAAAGCCGATGCCGACCCCGCACACCATGAACGACATCGAGACCGCCAGCGCCGTGGTGTGCCAGAGGGCGATGCCGGCGGCCCCGACGGAGAACAGCAGCATGCCGATGGCAAGTGGGATGCGCGGCCCCATGCGGCGTCCCAAGATTCCGCCGACCGGACCCGCGACGACGATCGCGGCGCTGCAGGGCAGGATCCACAGGCCCGCGACGAGCACGGTAGTGCCGAAACCGTACGAGGCGTACTGCTGGAGCTGGGGAGGCAGGCTCCGTGGAAACTGGTAGAAGCTCGGCAGCAGCACCCACGTGGCGTACAGGGAGAACCCTGACAGCAGGGCGGTCAGGTTGGTGAACAGCACTGGTCGCCTGGTCAGCATGTGCATGTCGACCATTGGTTGCGGCACCTTGGTCTCGGCGAACGCCCACGCGACCAACAGCATCGCCGCGGCGGCGAACAGGGCGACGACAAAGGACGACGTCCAGCCCTCGGGCTCGCCCTCGGTGAGGGCAACCAGCAGCGCAATCAGGCCGCCGGACAACAACACGGCGCCGACGATATCCGGTCGGGCAGGGACGCGCACCGGCGACTCTGGGATGAATCGCCACACCAAGATGAGGGCCACGAGCCCGATCAAGGCCGAGACGACGAACAGCCAGCGCCAGCTAAGGTTGTCGATTACCAGGCCGGCGGTGACGATGCCGAGCCCGCCGCCGACGCCGAGCGTGGAGGATACCGTGCCCATCGTCACGCTCCACTTGTCCTCCGGGAACTCGTCGCGGATGATGGCGTACGCCAGCGGGAAGACGGCCGCGCCGACGCCCTGGATTCCGCGGAAGACGATCAGCGATCCGACATTCCACGAGACCAGGCACCCGATCGACCCCAAAAAGAACGAGATCAGGGCGACCAGCATCATCTTGACCTTGCCGTATTGGTCGCCCATTCGGCCGATGATCGGCGTCGCCACGGAGCCCGTGAGCAGGTAGATCGTTACCGTCCAGGTGATCCACTGCGTCGAGGTGTGCAGGTCCTGCTGCAGGACCGGCAGCGCGGGGATCACCAAGGTCTGCATCAGGGCAAACGCGAGCGAGCTCACGATCAGGCCCGCCATGGTCAGCCTGATGCTCCCGCGGGCGGCTATGGCGCGGCCCCTGTCTCAGGAAGCCCGTCAAGCAGTCGGCCAAGCAACGCGCTCAGCGTCTGGCGTTCCTCGGAGGTCAGGGCGCTGAACGCCCGCTCCTCGAGGTCCGCGACGGCCGCGCGTCCGGCCTCGGCAGCGGCCCGGCCCTCCGGGGTGATCCGGACGCGAATCACCCGCCGGTCCGCCAGGTCACGTTCGCGACTGACCAAGCCCTCGCGTTCCAGGCGGTCGATCATCCGGCACATGCTCGGAGCCTCGACGCGCTGGCGGCGCGCGAGCTCGGCCTGGCTGATGCCGTCCTCGTCGGCAAGGCGCAGCAGCGCGCCGAGCGCAGGGGACCCGCCGCCCTGGGCGTCGAGATTCGCGTCGGCCATGGTGCGCACTAAGCGGCCCGCCACGACCAGGCGCCAGCTCAGCAGCCGTTCAACCGTCAGGGGCTCGGTGGTCGGCGGAGTACCCATTAGCTGCGGGAACCACTCGTTCGAGGCATCGTCATGAGCATACTAACGACTTGTCCGGTTCGGTGACCTGTAGCGTTGAGCGCGATGAATTTCGACCTGCTTGCCGAGTTGTGCCGGACCCCCGGCGCACCGGGGCATGAAGAACAGATCCGCGCCGTCGTTGCCCGTGAACTCGGGCCGCTGGCCGACGAGTGCTGGACCGACCCGCTGGGCAATTTTGTTGCACGCAAAGCCGGCCGCGGTCCGCGATTGATGCTGTGCGCGCACATGGACGAGATCTCGTTCATGGTCCAGCACATCGAGGATTCAGGCTTCCTGCGCGTGCTCCCGCTCGGCGGGTTCGACGCCAAGACCCTGACCGCCCAACGGGTCATCGTGCACGGGCGCGAGGATCTGATCGGCGTGATGGGCACGACGGCGGTGCACCTGATGAGCGAGGAAGACCGCAAGCGCGCGCCCAAGCTCGAGGACTTCTATATCGACGTGGGTCTGCCGGCCGAGCGCGTGCGCGAGCTGGTGCGCCCCGGCGATGTGGTGACGCGGGAGCGGGAACTGGCGCGGCTCGGGACCCTGGTGACCAGCAAGAGCCTGGACAACCGCGCCGGCCTGTACGTGCTCATCGAGGCCATGCGGACCCTCGGCGACCACGAGTGCGAGATCTTCGCGGTCGCCGCGGTGCAGGAGGAGGTTGGGCTTCGCGGCGCACGCGTGGCCGCGGCGCGGATCCGGCCGCAGATCGCACTGGCGATGGACATCACGCTCGCCAACGACGGGCCGGGCACCGCGCCACACCAGCACGTCTCGAAGATCGGGGGCGGTGCGGCCATCAAGGTCTATGACACCAGCGTGATCGTGCCCGCGCGCGTGGTCGACCACCTGGTCGAGGTGGCGACCGCCCGCGGAATCGCGCACCAGCTGGAGATCATGCCGCGCGGCGGGACCGATACCCGTGAGCTCCAGCTCTCGGGCGACGGCGCGATCGCCGGGTGCGTCTCGATCCCGACGCGGTACGTGCACCAGTCGGTGGAGACCCTCGACCCCGAGGATCTCGACGCGTCGGTCGCGCTTGTCGCAGCGTTCTGCGAGACCGCGCAGGCGCTCGTCGTCTAGCCGCGAGGCGGTGCCCGAACCGCCGGGACGGGGATCCGCATGGCGCCCCGCTACACTGACTGGTCGTGCGGCGCATACTTGTCCTCGGATCGACCGGCTCCATCGGCGTTCAGGCGCTCGAAGTCATCGACGCGTGCCCCGATCTCGTGGCGTGTGGGCTTGCCTGCGGAACTCAGCTGGAGCAACTGCAGGCACAGGCTGCCGCGCGCGGCATCCGGTACACCGTCTGTGCGGCAGGCGGCGGGACGCTCGCGGCGTCGGACGATCTCGCCGAGCTGATCGAGGCGGCGGCGCCGGACCTGGTACTCAACGGACTCGTCGGCGCGGCCGGCCTGCAGCCGACCCTCGCCGCGCTCGAGCGCGGGATCCCGGTTGCCCTGGCCAACAAGGAGACGCTGGTCGCAGGCGGCGAAATCGTGAGCGCGGTGCAGGGCCGTACCGGCGCGGCGCTGATCCCGGTCGATTCCGAGCATTCGGCGGTGTTTCAGCTCCTGGCCGATGTCCCCGCCGAGCGCGTGCGCGCCGTGGTGCTTACCGCCTCGGGCGGTCCGTTCCGGGGTCGCACTGCCGCCGAGCTCACCACCGTGGTCGCCGCGGATGCCCTTGCCCATCCGACGTGGTCGATGGGCGCCAAGATCACGATCGATTCCGCGACGCTCATGAACAAGGGCCTCGAGGTCATCGAAGCCCACCATCTGTTTCGGGTCGGCTACGACCGGATCGAGGTCGTCGTGCACCCGCAGTCGGTGGTCCACGGGATGATTCGCCTTGAGGACGGGTCGGTGATGGCCCATCTCGGTCCACCGGACATGCGCGTGCCGATCGGGTTCGGCCTGCGCTGGCCGCAAGCACCCCCGCAGCAGGGCCAAATGCCGCTGGTCGGGCGTACCCTCGAGTTCATGGAGCCCGACGAGCAGACATTCCGGTGTCTGGGCCTGGCGCGCGACGCCGGGATCGCCGGCGGGACCGCGCCGGCCGTGCTGAACGCCGCCAACGAGATCGCGGTGGCCGCCTTCCTGGACGGCCGGATCGGGTTCCTGGACATCCCTGCCTTGGTGGCCGATGCGCTCGAACGGGTCCCGGACGGACCGGGTGACGAGCTTGAGGCGGTGCTGGCCGCCGACCGGGCCGCGCGGGCATCGGTCCAGGAGGCGCTTGCGGGGGTGGCGGGGTGACCAACGGCTTCTACATCCTGCAGTTCATCGGCATCTTGATGTTCCTCGTGCTTGTGCACGAGGCCGGCCACATGGTCGTCGCCAAGTGGTGCGGGATGCGCGTCGAGCGCTACTCGATCTTCTTCGGACGGTCGCTGGCCCGTTTTCAGCGGGGCGAGACCGAGTACCGGATCGGCTGGATCCCCGTCGGGGGTTACGTGAAGATCAGCGGCATGTCGCGGGAGGAGGAGATCCCGGACGAGCTCGTGGGCCGGGCCTATTACTCGGCAACGACCTCGCGCAAGATCGCCACGATCGCGGCCGGCCCACTCGTCAACGTCCTGGTCGCGGTGCTGTGCTTCACGCTCATGTACTGGGTGGGCATCCCGAATGCCGGTGCGCCGACCGCGCGGCTTGCGCAGGTCGAGAAAGCCTCACCCGCGGATCAGGCAGGCATGCGTCCCGGGGACACGCTCGTCGCGGTCGATGGCCAGTCGAGCACGAATCCCGACGTGTTCCGGAAGATCCTCCAGGCCCATCGGGACGCGCTCGTCACGATCACCTACGAGCACTCGGGTGCGCAGATCACCCGTACGGTCCGGCTCACCTCGGTCAACGCGAACGACGTGCCCTGCAAGCCGGCGACCAAGGCCGGCTGCGTCGGCCATCTCGGAATCTCCTTCGGCTTCGCGACGCAGCGCGCGGGGCTGATCGGCGGCATCTGGAACGGCATGAAGTACACCTGGTGGGTCGTTCACGAGACGGTCACCCAGATCTTCCACACCCCGACCCAGGTGCAGAGCGTGGTGGGCGTCGGGGCCGTCTACACCGAAGTGGCCTCGCAGGGGCTTGCGACGGTGCTGGCATTCACCGGCATATTGAGCCTCGCGCTGGCGCTGTTCAACCTGATCCCGATGCCGCCGCTCGACGGCGGGCACATCCTGTTTGCCGTCATCGAGCGTGTGCGGGGCCGCTCGCTGTCTGCGGCGGCCTACGAGCGCGCCGCGGTCGTCGGCATCGCGCTGATGCTGATGTTGATGGTGGTCGTGGTCCAGCGCGACATCCTCAACATCGCCAACGGAACAGTCCTTACCGGCAAGTAGGCTTCAGCCGTCATGAGTGAGCCAACACGACGTCAAAGCGTTGCGTGCCGCATCGGCGCCGTCACCATCGGCGGAGGCGCGCCGGTGGTCGTCCAGTCGATGACCAACACCGACACCGCCGACGCCGTCGGCACCGCCGAGCAGGTGGCCGCCCTCGCGCGGGCGGGTTCCGAGATCGTGCGGATCACGGTCAACAACCGTGCCAGCGCCGCCAAGGTCGCCGAGATCAGGCAGCGGCTCGAGGAAGTCCACGGCGTCGACGTGCCGCTCGTGGGTGATTTTCACTTCAACGGCCACACGCTGCTGCGCGAGTTTCCGGACTGCGCGGATGCATTGGCCAAGTACCGGATCAACCCCGGCAACGTCGGACGCGGCGCCCGCCACGACGAGAACTTCGCCGAGATCGTCCGCGCGGCCATCGACTACGACCGTCCAGTGCGCATCGGCGTGAACTTCGGGTCGCTCGATGCCGAGCTGCTGGACGAACTGATGGACCTCAACGCGCGCCGTCCGGAGCCGCAGTCCGCCGACGTCGTCGTCCGTGAGGCGATGATTGCCAGCGCCCTGTCTTCGGCCGAGGCCGCCGAAGATCTTGGGCTTGCGCACGACAAAATCGTCCTCTCGTGCAAGGCGAGCCGCCTGCAGGAGATGGTCAGCGTCTACCAAGAGCTGGCCGTGCGCTGCGATTACCCGCTGCACCTCGGGCTCACCGAGGCCGGGATGTCCAGCAAGGGGATCGTCGCCACGTCGGCGGCCTTGGCGATCCTGCTCCAGCAGGGAGTCGGGGACACCATCCGGGCAAGCCTGACGCCCGAGCCGGGCGCGGACCGGAGCCTGGAGGTCCGGGTCTGCTGCGAGTTGCTCCAGGCGATGGGACTCCGCCAGTTCCGCCCGCAGGTCACGGCGTGCCCGGGCTGCGGGCGCACGACGAGCACCGTCTTTCAGGAGCTCGCACAGCGCATCGAGGCGCACCTCGCCGCTCGGATGGAGGTCTGGAGCGTCGAACGCCCTGGGGTGGCCGACCTCAAGATCGCGGTCATGGGGTGCATCGTCAACGGTCCGGGCGAGAGCCGGGCCGCGGATATCGGTATCAGCCTGCCCGGGACCGGGGAGTCGCCGCGGGCGCCGGTCTACGTGAACGGCGAGAAGGTGCGCACCCTCGAGGGCGACCGGCTGGCCGACGAGTTTATCGCCATGGTCGAGGCCTTCGTGCAAGCGCACTATCCGCGTGCGGATCAGGTGGTTCCCGCCGCGTAGGCCGGTGGCGGCGACGCGCGCACGGTAGGGTGCGGCGTCATGGGCGACCACTCCACACACACCTGGCGCATGCCCGACGCCCCGCGGGGCGGCTCGGTGCGCCTGTCGGGCCGCTTTTGGCCGACCCTCCGCGACGCGCCTGCCGATGCGGAGGCGATCAGTCACAAGCTGATGGTCCGGGCCGGGCTGATCCGCCAGCTCGCATCGGGGCTATACAGCTTCCTGCCGTTCGGGTTGCGTTCCCTGCATCGCGTGACGGCCATCATCCGCGAGGAGATGGACCGGATCGGGGCCCAGGAGTTACAGCTGCCGGTCTTGCATCCCGCCGAGATCTGGGAGGCCACCGGCCGTTACGGGCTCGACGAGCAGTTCCGTCTGGAGGACCGCGGCGGGCGGGCGATGGTGCTCGGCATGACCCACGAGGAGATCATCACCTGGCACGCCGCCCGCGAGATTCGCTCGTACCGGGACCTGCCGCAGAGCTGGTACCAGTTCCAGACCAAGCTCCGCGACGAGCCCCGGCCCAAGAGCGGCATCCTGCGCGTGCGCGAGTTCACCATGAAGGACTCATATTCGCTCGACGCCGACGAGGACGGACTCGCCCGTTCGTATGAGGCGCACGCCGAAGCGTACGCGCGCATCCTCGATCGCTGCGGGCTCGATTGGTACATGGTCGAATCGGACGTGGGGATGATGGGCGGCATGGGCGCGCACGAGTTCACGGCGCCGAGCCCCGCCGGCGAGGACACGATTGCGCGTGCGCCCTCGGGGGCATACGCCGCCAACGTGGAACTGGCGACCTCGGTCGCGATCGACCCCGATTTCGGGCCGGCGCCGCCGGCCGCCGAGGCGTTCGCCACACCCGGCATCGGGACGATCGAGGAGCTCTCGGCGTTCACGGGTCTCCCGGCTGCGCGCCTGTCCAAGAGCGTCGTTGTCGTGAGTGACGATGGCCCCGTGCTGGCGCTGGTGCGCGGCGAGCACGCGGTGCACGAGAAGAAGCTCAGCCACGTCGTTGGCCGCCACCGTCCGGCGCAGCCCGATGAGATCCGCACATGGTTCGGGGCGAGCCCGGGCTCGATCGGGCCCGTCGGCGTCGAAGGCGTGCGGATCGTGGCCGACCGGACCGTCGCCACGGGCCACTACATCACCGGCGCCAACCGCGACGGCGAGCACCTGCGCGGCGTCGTCCTCGGCCGCGACTTCCAGGCCGAGGTCGCCGACATTCGGACGGTGTTGGCCGGTGAGGGCTGTCCGGTGTCGGGCGAACCCCTCGAGCTCGAGCCGGTCATCGAGATCGGCAACATCTTCAAGCTCGGGACCAAGTACTCCGAGCCGCTCGGTGCGAGATACCTTGCGGCCGACGGCCAGGAGCGGCCGATCATCATGGGCTCGTACGGCATCGGGCCGGCGCGGGTCCTCGCGGCGGCCATCGAGCAGTCCCACGACAACGCCGGCATTGTCTGGCCGAAGGCGCTGGCACCGTTCGACGTGCATATCGTGCTCGTCGGTGGCCCCGCCAGCCCGCAGGCGGCCTTCGCAGACGCGCTGTATGCGCAGCTCTCGGACGCGGGTGTGGCCGTCTTGCTTGATGACCGCGAGGGCACCAAGCCGGGCGAGAAGTTCGTCGAGGCGGAGCTATTGGGATGCCCCATCCGGGTCACGATCGGCAAGCGCACGCTGCCCGACGGGCCGCTTGAGGTTCAGGTTCGGCGCGGGCGCGAGCGCGGCGACGTGCCGCTCCATGGCGCCGGTGCGGCCATCATCGAGCTGCTCGCCCGGCTGCGGTGAGCGGTGCCCGGCCGTGGCGGCGGGGGGTCGCGTGGGACGGGTCGCACCGGTCGCCTGTGGTAGCCTGAGGCGGCGCGACGGGGCGTGGCGCAGTCTGGTAGCGCACCCGGCTGGGGGCCGGGCGGTCGGAGGTTCAAATCCTCTCGCCCCGACTTGATCTCATGCGCGTGAGTCCACAAACCGCTCGTCGGTTCGGCTGGGTGCCCAACGCGCTTACCGTGGGGCGCCTGGCCGCGCTCCCGGTCATCATCTGGATGCTCGCCTACGACGGAGGGCCGACCAGTGCGATGGCCGCCTGGACGTTCGCCGCCGTGGCGGTGACGGACTTCATCGACGGGCGCCTGGCGCGCGCGCTCAACGCCGAGAGCGCCTTCGGGCGCATCGCCGATCCCTTCGCGGACCGCATGCTCGTCGCGGTCGGGCTGATCGGACTGATTGCGATCGGGCGCCTGGGCCCGGCGGGGCCGCTGATCATTCTCGTCCGGGATCTCGCGCTGATGCTCGGCGTCGTCGCGATGCGCAATTCGGGACTCGATCTGCGGGTGGACGTGTTCGGCAAGGTGTCCTCGTTCCTCGTGATGGCCGCGATCGGGTTGGCGCTGCTCAGCACGGCACGCTGGATCGACGTGGTGTTCTGGATCGCCGTCGTACTCTCGGTGGCGAGCTTCATCCACTACGTGCGCACCGCCGTGGTGGCGCTGCGGGGGAGAGGTATCTCAACCCAAAGTTGAGGGTTCGCTCCTTCTGGCGCTATGCTGTCCATCGGCCACCGTGAAGGAGTCACCTAGATGGACCTGGAACCGCTTCCCGATCTCGCTGCGCTGCCCGATGCCGAGCTCAAGCAGCTCATCGAGGATCTGACTCAAGCTGAGCGTGAGGTATCCATGCAGCGACGCTTGCTTCATGGACGGATCGACATGCTGCGCCAGGAGCTCGTGCGGCGGCTTTCCGCCAAGGACGAGGGTGCGCTTTCGGTGGTCGATGTCGACGCGCTGGCGCGGATCCTGGCCGGACGCCTCCCGGATGTGGAGCGCCTGCAAGAGGATCCTGACGGTCCGGGCTGATTCGCGTGCGCTGCCCCGAATGCGATCAGCAGCAGAGTCCGACGCATCGGTTCTGCAGCAACTGCGGAGCCCCACTGCACCCCGACGGGGTGACGCTCGAGAGCACCGGGCCATTCGCGCTGGGCGACGGGTCCGCGGTCGGGTTCGGTGACGCGGGGCAGTTCGACGGCCCTGTCCTTGCCGTCCGCGCCGGCGGGCCGCCCGGTATCGCGTTCCCGATTCCACGGACCGGGATTGTGAGCATTGGCCGCTCGCCCGAGTCGGACATCTTCTTGGACGACATCACCGTCAGTCGCCACCATTCCCAGCTCGAGCACCGCGTCGAAGGCTTGGTCCTGCGCGATCTGGGCAGCCTGAACGGCACGTACGTGAACCGGCGCCGGATCCATGACGAGGAGCGCCTGCAGAACGGCGACGAAGTGCAGGTCGGCAAGTTCCGACTGGTGCTGCTCAACCCATGACGACCGCTCCGGAGCGCACCGAGCGTTCTCCTCAGGACACCGCGACGCTGTCGATCGGGGCGGTCTGCGACGCGCTCAAGGCCGACTTTCCGACGATTTCGATCTCCAAGATCCGATATCTGGAAGATCAGAAGCTCGTCTCGCCCAAGCGGACCCCCGGCGGCTACCGGCTGTTCTCCCAAGACGACCTGGAGCGGCTGCGCACGATCCTGCGCCTGCAGCGCGATGAGTTCCTGCCGCTGCGGGTGATCAGGCAGGAGCTCGAATCGCATGCCTCGGTGAGCTTCAGCGCCGCGTCCCAGGCCAAGCAGATCAAGCGTGCCCGGCTGTCCGAGCCTGCCCCAAGTCGGCGTTACAGCCCCGACGAGCTGCTCGAGCGCACGGGTGCGTCGCCCGTCTTGGTGCGTGAGCTCGAGGAGTACGGGCTGGTCAGCTCCGACGCCGGCGGCTTCGACGAGGTCGCGCTGGAGGTCGTCCAGTCGGCGACCGAATTGTCGCACTATGGCGTGCAGCCGCGGCATCTGCGCCTGTTCCGCACCGCCGCCGAGCGGGAAGCCGGTCTGCTTGAACAGTTGCTGACGACAGGCCTGCGCTCGCGCAATCCCGACCGACGCGCCGAGGCATTTGCCGCGCTGGAGGAACTGGCGGGGCTCGTGTCGCACCTGCGCCATCTGATGCTGGTCGCCGAGCTGCGCAGCCTCGTGCAGCCGGTCGCTTGATGGATCTCGATGCGGTAATCGGCCGGGTCCCGAACCACCCGAAGCCGGGGATCGTCTTCTACGACCTGATGCCGTTGTTCGCGGATCCCGCGGCGCTCAACTACGTCATCGACCGGATCGCCGAGTGGGCGCGTCCGCGCGAGGTCGACCTCGTGCTCGGCGCGGAATCGCGCGCGTTCATCCTCGGCGGAGGGATCGCCCGGGCGCTCGGCGCCGGCTTCGTAGCCGCCCGCAAGCCCGGCAAGCTGCCGGGTGAGACGATTGGGCACAGCTACGCGCTTGAATACGGCACCGACCGGCTCGAGATCCAGCGCGGCGCGATTCGCCCCGGGCAGCGCGTGCTTGTGCACGACGACCTTTTGGCAACCGGCGGCACCAGCGCTGCCAAGGTCGCCCTCGTCGAGGCTCAGGGCGGGATCGTCGTGGGCACGGCGTTCGTCATCGAGCTGGATTTCCTCGGCGGCCGCAAGCTGCTCGCCCCACACGACGTGCTGTCGCTGGTCCACTACTCCAGCGAAGAGGTGCCGGCGTGAAGGTGATCGGCCTCGATATCGGCGGCACCGCGGTGAAGGCTGGGCTGGTCGACACCGCGACGGGGCGACTGATCGGGGATCGCCGCCTGGTGCCGACCCCGCCCGCCGGCGGCCCCGACGACATGTCGGTGGTCCTGGCAACCCTGGCCGCCGAACTGTCGTCCGACGCGCCCGTCGGCATCGGGTTCCCTGGCCCCGTGGTCCATGGACGGATCATGGCGGCCACGCATCTGGCCAAATCGTGGGTCGGGTGCGATGCCCCCGAGTTTTTCGGCTCGGTATTGGGTCGGCGCTGCGTCGTGCTCAACGACGCCGATGCGGCGGGCATCGGCGAAATGCGCTTCGGCGCGGGGGTGGGCGAGACGGGGATCGTCCTGATGCTGACGCTCGGCACCGGAATCGGCTCGGCGATGTTCGTCGACGGACGGCTCGTGCCAAACCTGGAGCTTGGGCACATCGAGATCGACGGCGCGGTGGCCGAAGATCGAGCGGCGGCGCGTCCCCGGGAGGTCGAACACCTCAGCTGGGAGGCGTGGGCGGCCCGTCTGGAGACCTATCTGCAGCGCGTGGACCAGCTCGTGTGGCCGGAGGTCATCGTGCTCGGCGGTGAGGTCACCGAGGAGGCCGATCGCTTCGTGCCGCTGCTGGACGTGCGGCCGCGCATCGTGATCGGCCAGCTGCGCAACGCGGCGGGCGTCGTCGGCGCGGCGCTTGCCGTCGGGGGAGACAGAGCCTCTACCTAACCTTCAGGTCGAGCGGCGCGACTGCGCCCCGCTCACCGGGTACGGGCGACCGGTCTGGGGGTCGATGGGGATCGCGCCCGGCAGGGTGTGCCGTATCGCGACTCCCGCGGGGATGCCGTCGCCGGGAGCGCTCGCGACCGGCGCGAGGGGTGAGGATGTCGCGGAGGTGACGGGCGCAGCCGTCTCGGCCGCCCGCCGTGCCGCGGCTATCCGGCGTGCGGCGGTGATCCGCAGCATGTTCTGTGCGAGCTCCGCCTGGGCTGTCTGGAGGTTTGCCAGAGAGTTCGTGTACCCCCACAGCAGCTGGTCGTCGGATCGGGTCATGGCGGCCGCGAGCTCTCCGAGCGCCTGCGCCTGCTGCACGTCGCCCGCCAGTAGGGCAATGATGGGATCCTCGGTGGGGACGGCGTAGATCGCCCGCAGGCGCTGCTCCACGGCCGCGAGCGTCGCCGCCTCGAGCGTGCGCGCCGCGGCGATGCGCACCTGGAGCGCATCGAGCAGTTGGGCCTCGGCCGCCGCCTGCGCGCTCGCCGCAGCCGGTCGGACTGGAGGCGCCGCGGGGCGTACACCCGGGCGTGCGGTGGCGATCGCGACCACGACCACAGTGACTAGTGCGCCGGCGGCGAGCGATGTACGTATCCGGCGCATCACAGGAGATATCGGCACGACGCGGCCCGGCCCGAAGGGGGCGCGTCGACCGCGTGCGCCCGCGCGCTAGCGGGCTCCGGCGGCGACGGTCGGCGTCAACACGCGGCGTTCGAGATGCGCGATCAGCATGTCGGCGCTCAGCGGCATCCCGCTGGCGCGCCGCATCAGTTCGGCGCTGGTCTGCATCGCGCCGTACCGGTGGACGCGGGTCCGCATGAAGTCGAGGATGTCACCGAATGCCTGGTTGGCGACGGCGCTCGACAGCCCGCCGAGGGCGGTGTCAGCAGCCGCCGCAAGCTGGGCGGCATAGAGATTCCCCAGCGTGTAGGTCGGGAAGTAGCCGAAGAGCCCGTCGACCCAGTGCACGTCCTGCATGACACCCTCCGCAGGAGACGCGGGGGCGACGCCGAGCAGCTCGAGCATCCGCTCATCCCACGCAGCAGGGAGATCCTCCACCTCGAGGGTACCGTCGATCAGCGCCCGCTCCAGCTCGAAGCGCAGCACGATATGCAGGTTGTAGGTCACCTCGTCGGCCTCGACGCGGATGAGTGACGGGCGCACCGTCGCGGTGGCGGCGTGGAAATGCGCCGCCGTCAGCCCGCGCATCGCGTCGGGGAACAGCTCGTGCATGCGCGGCTCGATCACCTGCCAGAACTCGAGTGTCCCGCCGACGTGGTTTTCCCAGAAACGGGCCTGCGCTTCATGGGACCCGAGCGAGGGGGCATCCCAGAGGGTGGTCCGCGCAAAGGCGGGATCGAAGCCCTGCTCGTACATCGCGTGTCCGGCCTCGTGGAGCACGCTCAGCACGCTGCTGATCGGGTTGTGCTCGTCGATCCGCGTGGCGAAGCGCACGTCGCCGTACCCGAATGAGGTCGAGAACGGATGTGCGGATTCGCCGATCCGGCCTTCAGACAGGTCGAAGCCGATCAGTGCGGCCACGTCGTGGGCAAGCTGGAGCTGTCCGGCGTGCGGCCAATGGCGGGCCGGCAGCGTGTGCGGCGGCCGGGCACTGCCCGCGGCGACCAGCGGCCTCAGCCGCTCTGAGATCGTCGCGAATACCGGGACCAGGTCGGCGGCATGGGCACCGGGCTCGTGTTCGTCGAGCAGCGCATCGTACGGTTCATGTCCGCCGCTGATGGCGTCCGCCTCCCGGCGCTTTAGGCGCACGAGACGGTCGAGCGGACCGCGCAGCGCGCCCCAGTCACCGTTGACCCGCGCGTCGGTCCACACCGCCAGCGCCCCCGATGCGGCCTCGCTGACCGCCCGCACGAGGGCTTCCGGCACGCGCTCGGCCCGTTCGCGCCGATGGAACAGAAGCTGTGCCTCGCGCCGGGTCTGCGGGTCGGCGTCCGGGTCCGTGGCGAGTTCGGCCACGACATCGGCGTATTCGGGTCGAACGAGTTCCCGGTGGTAGAGGGCGGCGAGGGTGCCGAGTTGGTGCCCGCGCGCGTCGGCCGCCGAGGAGGGCATCAGGGTATCGCGGTCCCAGTCCAGCAGGGCCAGCGCACCATTGATGTCGGCAAGCGTCCCTGCCCATGTGCGAAACAGCTCCGATTGAGGGGACGCCCCTGGACCTACCGGCTTCGCCACTGCGCTCTCGCTATTGTGCTTGTGTGGATTCCGCCCCGCAAAAACGCCCTCGCATCGTGGTGTGGTGGGAGGAGCTCAGCGTCGTCGTGCAGGTCGCCGTAGTCGCTCCGATATGCATCATCGGCATGTCCCTCATCCATATTTGGCTTTTCGTACCGAATATTTCTACCGCGCGTGCAATCGGATACGGATTCTTCTGGGGCGCCATGATGACGTTCGCCCTCGTCGGGGCGACGCGCGCCGAGCGGGCGCGACGTTTGCATGCGCAAGCCACGGCCGAAAAGGCCACGGCAACGTCCGACGCTGGCGAAAAGGCCAAGGCAACGTCCGACGCTGGCGCCAAGGAGGAACCGCCCGCCTCCTAGCCTTCAGCCCGGCGCGCCCTGCGTGGGCCGGCACACGGGATGCCGCCCGCCCGCACGGCGCTCTCGGACGGTTATCGTGTCGGGGGACTCCGATTCCGCGCGTCACGGGAGGCGCATGACTGCGACCGGCACGCCCGACGCAACCGGGCACGCACCTCGTCCGACCACGACGTCGGCGTGGCCGAGCACGCGCAACTACGGGGTGTGGGCCCTGCAGCCGGGAGGTTCCGCCGGGTCGGTTGCCCTGATCGACGCGCTCGGCTTGGTCACGGGGGACCGCATCGTCGACCTGGCTCCCGGCACGGGCGAGATCGGGCTGCGTGCGACCGAGGAGAACCTGTACGCGTGGACCGGCATCTGCCGCGACCGAGCCGACGCCGACCAGCTGCGGGCCGACGTGCCCAGCCCGGTGACCTTTGCGCAGCTGGGCACGCCGGAGGCGACCGGCCTTGCCGATGAGAGCGCGACGGCGGTGATCAGCGAGGGGCTGCTGTTCGCGCTTCCGGATGACGCCAAGCAGGCTGTCATCGCCGAGGCGGCGCGGCTGTTGCGGCCCAACGGGCGTCTGGGCCTCCACGAGCTGTGCGTGCGCGATGTGGGCCTTTCGGGCGAATCGACCACCGCCGTCCGGGCGCGGCTCGCGGCACCGGAGAACGGAGGCCTCGTTCCGCTGACGGAGTCCGAATGGTGCGCGCTGGTCACCCGCGCCGGACTCCGGGTCGAGAGCGTCACACAGAAGCCGCTGGTGCTGCCGGGGGCAAAGGACGTCCTGCGCCAGCTGGGTCCCCGCAAGGGCTTCGCGCTGTTGGGCCGCACGCGCGGAGGCGGTGCGCCGGCCAAGCACGCCGAGAAGATTCTTGCCAGCCAACGGGGCCGTTTCGGCGCGGTGATCCTGGTCGCCCGCCGCCCGTACGTCGGCCACCTGCGGGGCGCGGCGGGGGGTGCCGCACCAACGGCAGAGGTGGCGGGGGACGCGGGCGCAATTCGGTAGTACACTAACGATTATGAGTTCCCCGTCTCAAACGGCGGCGCCTGCGCGCCGGCGGCGGCTGGGCGTTCAGGCCGAGCACCCGAACTACTGCTGGTGGGTCCTCTCGGTCACGAGCCTGGGCATGTTCCTGGCGACGGTCAACAGCGGCACGCTGCTGATTGCGCTGCCGAGCCTTGAACGGGCGCTGCACACCTCGCTGCTGACCCTGGTGTGGGTGATTCTGGCCTACATGGTCGCCAGCACGGTGTTGCTGTTGCCGGCCGGCCGCCTCGCCGACCAGATCGGGCGCAAGCGGCTGTACGTGCTCGGCATCGCGGTGTTCACGCTCGCCTCCTTGGGGGCGGGCTTTGCGAGCTCGGGAACGTCGCTTATCGTCTGGCGCGTGGTCCAGGGGGTGGGAGGGGCGCTGGTGTTCGCCAACGCGGGCGCCCTGGTGACCGACGTGTTCCCGCGCGAGCGGCTCGGCCTGGCGATGGGGACCAATGTGATGGTCGCGGCGGTCGGTCTGGTCATCGGGCCGGTCCTCGGCGGCTGGCTGGTCACCTACGGATGGCAGTGGGTGTTCTGGTTCAACGTTCCGCTTGGGCTGATCGGAACGGCCTGGGCGTGGCTGATCCTGCACGAGACCGTCCGGCGCGACGTGCAGCAGCAGTTGGACTGGGCGGGCAACATCCTCATGATCATCGGGCTCACCGGGCTGGTGCTCGGGCTCTCGGACGCGGGCCTGGACGGATGGACCGCGCCGATGGTCACCATCGGCCTCACGGTCGGGGCGATCTGCCTGCCGATCTTCGTCTGGGTCGAGTCGCGCGTGCCGGCGCCGATGCTCGACCTGGCGCTGTTTCGAATCCGGGTCTACTCGGCGTCGGCCGCCGCCGCCTTTCTCAACGGGCTGGCGCGGTTCGCGCTGATGTTCCTGTTCGTGTTCTATTTCCAGGGCCCGCAGAAACAGGACCCGATCACCGCCGGCCTGATGCTCGCGCCGCTTGCCATCGGCATGCTGGTCGCCTCTCCGCTCGCCGGCGCGTGGGCGGACCGCCGCGGTTCGCGCGCCCCGGCGGTCCTGGGCATGCTCCTGACCGCGGCCGCGCTGGCCGGGATGACCACGCTGCAGGTCGACAGCCCGTACTGGATGTCGGCCATCTGGCTGAGCATCGCCGGCATCGGGTCGGGCGTCTTCAACTCGCCCAACACGAGCGCGATGATGGCGGCGGTGCCGCCGTGGCGTCGGGGGATCGCCTCGGGCACGCGCGTCATGCTCCAGAACACCGGCGCGGTGATCTCGATCGCCCTGATGCTCATGATCGTGACCTCCACGGTGCCGACGTTGCTGCTGTTCTCGATCTTCTCAGGGCTGACCACCGGGCTCTCCAGCGAGAAGCTGGCGCCGTTCATGAGCGGCATGCACCTGGCGCTGTGGATCCTGTGCGCCTTCTCACTGCTCGGGGCGGTGGTATCGGCGATGCGCGGGACGGTCGAGGTCCCGACCGAGCAGGTCGTCGCCGTTGTCACGCCGGCGTCGGGCGCCGCCGACGACGCGGCGATGCGCCCCGTCGTCTGACCGGACGGTCGGGCCCGGTTCCGCCCGCCCCCGGGCGCCCGGGGGCGGGCGGTGGCCTCTAGTACGATGCCCGCGTGAGGCGCCGGATCTGGGTTCTGAGTGCGATTCTCGTGGCCGCCTTCGGCGCGCTCGCGGTCGTCCTCGTGATCCTTGTCAACGGAACCGGTGGCGCGCCGCCGCTGAACGCGGTCCCGATCAACCCGCCGGTTGCGGCGCCTCCGACCGCCGGACGCGATTCGGCCGGGAACCTGGTCAGCGTGCCCGAAGGCGGGCGTCCGGCCCTTGTGACGTTCCTCTATGCGCATTGCACGACGTCCTGTCCCCTGATCGCGGGTGAGATCTCCGAGGCCCTCGATGAGGTCGGGCCCGGGACGGCATCGAAGATCGACACCGTCGCGATCTCCGTCGATCCGGTCGGAGATACGGCGGCGGCGGTCAACAACTTCCTGGCAGTGCACACCCTCACCGGTCGGATGAGCTACATCATCGGCTCGCGCGCCGAGTTGCTGCCGATCTGGCAAGCGTGGGGGATCCGGGCCCAGAAGGTGGGCGCGATCGCCTCGACGCATACCGCGCTGGTGGTCCTGGTCGACAAGCAGGGCCAGGAGGTCGGCTCGTATGCGGGCGCCATCCCGATCAGCGTGCCGGCGCTCGCCTCCGACATTCGCACCCTCGTCGGCTAGCCAACGCGCTCGGCGGCCAGGCGCGCGAGGCGCTCGGGGACCTCGGGCGCACCGATCGCGGTGGCGATCGCGTCGATGGCGTCGGTCGGGCCGCGCCACTGCAGTCCCGCGATCCCGGCAGGCAGGACCTCGAGGTCGCGGCGCAGGCGCGCCAGCGTGCGAAACAGCTCGGCCTGGTCGCGGTTGGCGCTCAGTGCCCGTGCCAAACGGGCCGCGCCCCGCACCGGAACCGACCATTGCCCGGCGTCGTCGGGAATCGCATCGATCGATCCGTAACCGGCGAGCACCGCCGCCGCCGATCGCGCCCCCCAACCCGGGATCCCGGGGAATCCGTCGGCGCTGTCGCCCACGAGCGCGAGCCAGTCCGGGATCTGCGACGGAGCGACCCCGAAGTGCTCGCGGACCGCGGCGTCATCCCGGTAGCGATCGGTGCGCCGGTCCAGCTGGACGACCCGCGTTCCGTCAACGCATTGGGCGAGGTCCTTGTCGGGTGAGCAGATGATCACCTGTGCCACCGCGGGGTCAGTCGCCGCCAGCGTCGCGGCACTGGCCAGCGCATCGTCGGCTTCGAACTCGACCATGGGCCAGACGACGATGCCGCACGCCCGCAGCGCGTCCTCGAGTGGACCGAACTGGCCAAGCAGGTGCGGGTCGATCCCCTCGCCGGTCTTGTAGCCGGGCCACAGCGCGTTGCGGAACGATTCGACGACGTGGTCCGTCGCGACGCCCAGGTGGGTTGCGCCGGATTCCAGGAGGCCGAGCATGGATCGCACGACGGATCGCACTGCGGCCGAGTCCCGGGCGCGGACGCCGCTCGGCATACCGAAATGGTGGCGAAACAGCTCCCATGTGCCATCCACCAGGTGGACGCGTGTACGAGGTGTCATCGGGCTCGGCGGCCAGGGGGCAGGGTGGGTGATCGCGGGTGCCCGCGGGGATCTCGTGGTCAGCGTAGCGGCATCGCCCGGCGGCGGCACCGTGGGCGCGGGTATCGGTCCCGCCGCGGGTGAGCCTCGCGCCGGCCCCGTGCGGTGTCGCCTGCGGCGCGACCGCCCCACGGGGAGCCCGACCCGCGCCTGGCCACACCTCGCAACGATCCCGGGAGGGGAGACCCGATGAGTGCAGGGGCGATCGACGAACTGCTGCGTACGACCAGATCGGTCCGCAAGCGCCCGGATCTCGAGCGGCCGGGGCCGCGGGAGCTGGTCGAGCAGTGTCTGGCGCTCGCCCAGCAGGCGCCGACCGGCGGAAGCCGGCAGCTGTGGTCGTTCGTCGTCGCCGATCCCGAGAAACGTGCCGCGCTGGGAGGGATCTCCCTGCGTGGCTGGGCTCGGTACATCACCGACGGCGTGATGGAGCCACGGCGTCCGCCGGCCACCCGACCCGGCGGCCCGCGCCCGCCAGTAGCGCATCGGCCAATTGGCGCGGTATCTGGCCGACAACCTCGAGATGGTGCCGATCCTGGTCGTACCGGTTATCAGGCACCGCATCGAGGGATAGGACAACGTGGTGATGGCCTCCCACTACGGCTCGGTGCTGCCCCGCGTCTGAAGCTTCATGCTCGCGGCCCGCGCGGGGGCTCGGGACGACCCGGGCGACAATTCACCTGTTCTACGAGCGAGCTGCGGCCGAGGTGTCGGGGATTCCCTATGAGGAGGTCACCCAGGCGGCGCTCATCCCTGTCGCAGATACGGTTGGCGACCGGTTCAGGCCGGCTGCCCGGCTGCCTCTGGCGACGTTCGTCCACTGGGATGGCTGGGACGACGGCGCCGCGGACTGAACACCGCGGGTGGGGCTACGGACGCGCCGCCTGCCCGGCGGTGGCGGCGCGACGCAGCCGATCGCGGACGGCCACCGCGATGCCCTCGCCTTCCGGAGGGACGACGACAATCGCGTCCGCACCGGCCGCATCCGCCTCCCGGAGCAGCCGGTACAGGTCGTGGGCAAAGTCCTCGGGCAGATCACCGGCCGGGTGGAGGACGACGACAGCCGGGTTGCGCGGGTGTACGTCCGACGCGCCGATGACCGCCGCGCGCTGTCCGGCCGCCTGCAGGCGGGCCAGGTGGTCGCTCACGTCGGCGTGGGTAGACAGGATCAGACGCGCCCTGGGGGCGTAGTGGGCCGCCAGCATGCCTGGCGCGCGCGCGGGGCCAGCGGCCGTGCGCGCGACCGGACGTCCGAGGACCTCTTCGAGCGCCTCTGCGGAGATTCCCCCTGCGCGGAGGATCGTCGGAGGTTCCACGGACAGGTCGAGGATGGTCGACTCGACCCCGACCGCGCACGGGCCGCCGTCCAGGATCAGATCGACCTGGCCGCCGAGATCCGCGAGCACGTGCTGGGCGGTGGTTGGGCTCGTGCGGCCGAACAGGTTGGCTGACGGGGCCGCAACGCCCGCGCCCAAGGCGCGCAGCATCTGGCGGGCCAGGGCCTGATTCGGCACGCGCAGCCCGACGGTGTCCCGTCCACCGGTGACCGCGTCCGGGACGGTGCCCGCACGGGGGACCACGAGCGTCAGCGGCCCGGGCCAGAACGTCTCAGCCAGCGCGCGCGCCTCCGGCGTGACGCGCTGGGCATAGCGGTCGAGAACCGTTGCCTCGGCCCCGTGGACGATCAGCGGGTGCCCGGCGGGCCGGCCCTTGATGGCGAACACCCGGGCGACGGCCGCCGGCAGCTCGGCGTGTGCGCCGAGCCCATAGACGGTTTCCGTCGGAAACGCGACGATGCCGCCGTCGGCCAGGACGCGGGCGGCGGCAAGCGGGTCGTGGGTGACGAGAGCGGGCATGAGCGTGTCGACGACAATCCATCAGGCCGCGGCGCGACCGGAACTGGGATCCTAGGGGACCGGGGTCGAACAGCCCGTGCGTGCGCGGTCCCGGGCCGGGGCACGGCGGCTATGTTCTGCCGCGATGAACGCAATCGCGTCGCTGGCCATCTTCGTATTCCTGATCGCGTTGAGTGTCTGGGGGCTCGTGCTCGCGGTCACCCGGCGGGCGCCGGACCGCACATATCTGGCCGCAGTGGCGATCGGCGAGCTGGAGCTGGTGCTGCAGGCGATCGCCGCGCTGGTGGTCATCGCCGGCGGTCACCGTCCGCCGTCTCTGGCCGAGTACCTGGGGTATCTGGTGGCGACGGTGATCCTGCTGCCGTATGGGATCGTCCGGGGTCGGTCGCCGCACGCCAATCACTGGGACTCGGGGGTGATCGCGGTCGTGACGTTCGCCGTGGCCGTTGCCGTCCTGCGATTGCTGGCGCTCTGGTAAACCACCGCCCATGACCTCGCCCAAACGACGTGCCGCGCAGGGGCCGGGCCGCCTGATTGCCGCCGTGTACACCCTCTTTGCGGTGTCAGCCGGCGCCCGGGCGTTGTTCCAGATCTCCACCAAGTTCTCGCATGCGCCGCTGGCGTACCTCCTGAGTGCGCTTGCGGCGGTGATTTACCTGCTGGCGGCCATCTGCTTTACGTTCCCGTCGGCGGGGTCCTGGCGCACGGCGGTGGTGGCGCTGTGCATCGAGTTTGCCGGGGTCGTGGTCGTCGGGCTGGTCAGCGTCCTCGACCCGGGCCTGTTCAAGGACGCCAGCGTGTGGTCGGAGTTCGGGATCGGGTACGGGTTCGTCCCGCTGGTGCTGCCGCTGATCGGCCTGTGGTGGTTGCGGCGGCCTGCGACACGGGTGGCGTTCGGCGAGACCGCCGCGCCGGAGGATGCGGCGGCCTAGGAACCGCCGGAGGAGACCACCGGCGCGCTTTGGGAGCTTGAGGGTGCGTACGTCGACCCGCCTGAGCCCGAGTTGTAGCCGTTGCTGGTGCCGGAGTTGTAGTTGCTGCCGTACGAGTTGGACGCGGACAGGTTGTTGGCGGCCTGCTGGGCCGCGGCGATCGCGGCCGCGCTGCTCGGGACGCCTCCGCTCACGGTCCGCGGGGACGTGTGGTGCGTGGGCACCTGGCTGGCGAGGGCCGTCGTGATGCCCGCCAACCCGATGGCACCGGCGATCGTCAGCGTGGTCGCCTTGCGCAGGTGGCGCTGGCCCCGCTCACGGACGGTGACGCCGTCGGAGCCGGCGTTGGCATGCTGACGGATGCGCTTGGGCGCGTGGCTCATGCGGCCAGTGTTGCGCGTGTGTCTGAACGCAAGCTATGAGGACCGTTAAGGGTGTGCGAGGCCGCGCTGTGGTCCGGCTGTGAGGGGCTGCGGGGCTACGCCGCGCCGGCACATACGAGCGGAGCTGGCGGCGGGTGGTCGATCCGCCGACGCATCCGACGCCGGGGTGAGTCCGAGTCGGCACGCCGTGGTGGCGCCGTGCCGACTCGGAGATCTATAGGCCGAATGAGGCTTTGATGGCGCGCATTTCGCCCATCGTGCGGCGGAGCCGAACCATGCTTGGACGAAATGGCGAGGGAATGGTGAACATAGGCGCAGCGTAGGTCTGGCCCCCGGCGGCGGTCATTGGCCTTGTGGCCAAAGTTACTTAGTCGGCCGCGGGCCAGCGGTCCCAGCGGCCAAATGGTGGGCAAACCGCAACGCCATGGGGCTCCCGACGGCCACCTCGCGCCGCGGGGATCGCTCAGCGCCGGCATCCCGTCGTCGGCCGGCGGCACGAGGCACGAGCGCGCGATGTCGTCCGGGGGAGTGAACGTGACGCAGAGCTCATTGCCATCGAGGGACGGCGTGTGTCGGGTGCGTGGGCCCTCGCGTGAGCCGCCGCACCGGCGCGCCGCACCGCTGACGAGGGTCGTGCGCCGCCGCCGCGGTCGCCCGGTTGCGCGCAATGCGCACCGCCGTGCGGCGGTCTGCGGCGGGGGACCCGGCACCGAAGGTCTGCTCCGGGAGCAGGAAAGGTGCATGTCACAGAACAGTACTTCTCGTGCGTGGGGGGCCGATGGGCAGGAGGCGCGCTGCGGGCCCGGCGGCCTGGCACGGGTGTTCCGGGATGGTTGTACGGCCCGCAGGCGACGCCGGTTGGCGGGTCCCAGCAAACCCGGTTCGCAGTTCTGCGACGATGACATCACCCCGTTGACCGAGGAGTCTTGGTGCCGACCTACACCGCGCAGCTCAACACGATCGCGTCCGCCGATCAGGCGTTCGCCTACCTTGCGCAGTTCGACAACACCCGGCACTGGGACCCGGGCGTCCAGTCCGCGCACCCGGTCACGGGCGGGCCGCCGGCGCTCGGAGCACGATACGCCCTGACGCTTCTGCTCGGCGGCGGCCCCGAGGAACTCATCTACGAGATCACCGAGTACGACCCGCCGCGTCGCCTGGTGCTGGTCGCCGACGGCAGCAAGTTTGTCTCGCATGATGAGATTTCCGTCGCGCCACACGGGAATGGCGCGCAGGTCACCTACCACGCCGGGCTGACCCTCAAGGGGCTGATGAAGGTGGGTGCGCCCTTCGCCGGTCGTGCCATGCGCAAGGCTGGCGATGCCGCCATCGTTGGTCTTGCGCGCGAGCTCGCCGGCCTCGGCGGCTAGGCGCCCCGTGGCGGGAGGATCGCACGCCGCGCTCTCGCCGACCTATGCCCGCCTAGCCGGGCTGCCGCTTGAGGTGTCCGGCTACGAGCTCGCCGGCCGGGCGCGTGCGGTCTCGAGCGGCTGGGAGCGCCTGAGCACGGTGATCCGGGTGGCCGGCGGCGGTGCCGTTGGCGAAGGCGAAGACGTGTGGACCGACGCCGACGCCCAGCGGCGCTTCCTGGCCGCCGGATCGGTGCTCGATCTGGCGGGCAGCTGGACGCTCGAGACGTTTTCGCGCCATCTCGAGGCGATCGGCGTGTTCCCTGACGCGCCGAGCCCGCACGCGACCGATTTTCGGCGTTGGGGCTTCGAGGCGGCGGCGCTGGACCTCGCGTTGCGCCAGGCGGGACGCTCGCTTGCGAGCGTGCTCGCCCGGACGCCCGCCCCGGTGGCGTGGGTGCTGTCCCTGCGCCTGGCGACGCCGGGGGCTCGGTCCACGGTCGCACCGATCACCGAGCGGCTGTCGGTCTATCCCGGGCTGCGCTTCAAGCTCGACGCCGTCGAGGACTGGGACGACGGGGTGATCGCGGAGCTGCAGCGCGTCGCGCCGGGGCGGGTCGCCTCCTTGGACTTCAAGGCCCACTACCACGGCACCAGCGTGGATACGCGCCCCGACCCGGGACTGTATGCACGTTGTCTGGCGGCGTGGCCCGAGGCCGTGATCGAGGATCCATCAACTGATCCGACCATCCTGCCCCTGCTGGAGGGCCATTGGGACCGCGTGAGTTGGGACGCTCCGATCCATTCCGTGGCGGACATCGAGGAGCTCGCGCGGCCGCCCCGGATCATCAACATCAAGCCGTGTCGCTTCGGCAGCCTGCGCGCCCTGTGCGATGCGTACGACTATTGCGAGGCCCGCGGGATTGCGATGTATGGCGGCGGCTTCTTCGAGCTCGGGCCCGGCCGAGGACAGATCCAGTATCTGGCCTCGCTCTTTCATCCCGATGGCCCGAACGACGTTTCCCCACGCGGGTTCCACGGGCCGCGTGTCCCGCCCGGACTGCCCGGGAGCCCGCTTCCCGTCGCGGCCGCGCCGAGCGGGTTCGCCTGGTCGGACCCCTCGACGCCCGACTGAGCTCGGGGGCCTTCCCCCGCCCCTGCGTGACACGTTATCCACAGGCGAAAACGGGATTTCCACAGGTTTTGGAGAACCTTCCCTCCCCGTCCCGCATGATTTTTGACTCGCTTTTCTGGACAGATGTCACTACACCCAGGTTGGGGTCGGACAGCCCCGCAAACCCGCTCGTGAGCAGGCAGTTCATCCGTGCAGTCGTGGCGGTCCGCGCGGAGTGCGGTGCAGTTGTCGAAAACCGCGAGGGTCGTGGCGACTCAAATACCGCGCCGCAGTCGTGGTAGCGTCGTCCCGTTGCGTTCCTATATGCGGAACGCACCCTCTCTATGGCGGGTCTTCACGTTCCATATGCGCGAGCCAGCAGAAAGTTCGTCCTGGCTGCCGCACTTACCTCCTTCTGCGTGGCGGGCGCCGCGTCGGTCGCGCTGCCTGGGCTGGCCGCAAGCGCGGGTTCACCGGCGACGCCCGGGCCGTCCAACAGCGTTGCGGCCGCGCGTCAGCGCGTCAGGAACGTCGAGCAGCAGCTCATCAACGTCCAGACGTCGGCCAGCCAGAGCGCCAACGACTACGCGAGCGCAAGCTCCCAGGTCGCGGTCCTCGGCGACGCGATCCGGGTCAACGAGGCGCAGCTTGTGCTGGCGAAGGCCGAGCTGGCCACCGCCCAGACCGCACTGTCCCAGCGCATCGTCGAGCTGTACACCAACCCGCCGCCGTCGCTGATGCAGGTCCTGGTGTCGTCCGGGAGCATCTCCTCGGCGTTAGACAGCTTCGACCTCATGCGCCACATCGCCGACGAGGACAACGCATTGGTGAAGGGGTTCATGGGTGACCACCAGCATCTGCAGACGCTCAACACGACCCTTCACAACGACGAGACGGCCGCGGTCGCCAACCGCAACGAGGTTGCCCAACGGCTGAGCCAGCTGCGCACGCTCGCCGGCGAGCGCAGTGTGCTCCTGGCGTCGGCTACGGCATCGTTGTCGCAGGCAGAGGCCTCAGCGGCTCAGCTTGCCGCGCTGCGCGCCGAGCAGGCGCAAGCGGCCGCGGCGGCCCGCGCACAGGCGTCCGCCACGCAGGTAGTCAGCGCAACGCCCCATTCGAGCGGCAGCCAGTCCCAGGGTTCGGGCGCGGATGTCAGCAGCGCCGGATCGGGCGGGAGCTCAGGGTCGGCCTCCGGCGGGAGCTCAGGGTCGGTCTCGGGCGGACTGATGGCGATCCTCATGAAGATCGCCCAATGCGAGTCGGGCGGCAACCCACACGCGATCTCGCCAAGCGGCGAGTACCGCGGGATGTTCCAGTTCACGTTCTCCACCTGGGCCTCGGTTGGTGGCCAGGGCGACCCCGCGCAGGCATCGGCGGCCGAGCAGATCCAGCTGGCGGCGATCCTGTACGAGCGCTCGGGCCCGAGCCAATGGCCCGTCTGCGGGGCCTAACGTCAGTTTCTGTCCCCCGTCGGGCCGAAAGTCTTGACGGAGGCACGGAAAACGCTAATAGTGGGACTCGCTGCGGTGCGCAGTGGACGCGAGCCTTCGGGTGACGCGCCGCTTGTGTGCGGGCCTCGGAGTGCGGATCGACCTACCCCGCAAAGATCGAATCGCAATCAGCAGTACCGAGCGTTGTCACGGATTTGACACAGGAATTCTGTACGGCGGCGCCCAGCGCGGCGCGCGCATGTCGTTAGGACGGAAACGGGAGGCGGATGTCTACGCAGCAGCTGGGCGTACTCAAAAACGATGGCGAGCTCCGGGCACTCATCGTGCGCGGCCAGGAGCTCGGGTTTCTCGGTCTCGAAGAGGTCGCTGAAGTACTCGATGGCCTCGGGCTCGACGCGGATGCCGCAGAGCTCGTCTACCAGCAGCTTGAGGAAGCTGGCATCGAGCTCCTGGAGCAGTCCGAGGCGCTCGGCCGCGCCGCCGAGATCATCGATGAGTCCGAGCGACCGCGCCGCGCCGCAGCTGCCGTCGAGCAGACGACCGATGCCCTGCAGCTCTTTCTGAAGGACATCGGTCGTGTGCCCTTGCTCACCGCCGCCGACGAAGTGCGTCTGGCCAAGCGGATCGAAGCGGGCGACCAGGAGGCCAAGCGCCAAATGGTCGAGGCCAACCTGCGCCTGGTCGTGTCGATTGCCAAGGGGTACCGCGGACGCGGCCTGCCCTTTCTCGACCTGATCCAGGAGGGGACGCTCGGGCTCGTGCGCGCCGTCGAGAAGTTCGACTGGCGTCGCGGTTTCAAGTTCTCGACCTACGCGACGTGGTGGATTCGCCAGGCCGTCACCCGTGCGCTGGCCGACAAGGGCCGCACGATCCGGATCCCGGTCCACGTCGTCGAGAAGCTCAACCAGATCAGCCGCGCCGAGCGCGTGCTGATCGGCCAGCTCGGACGCGAGCCCACGATCGACGAGATCGGGGAGGCCGCGGGCCTGCCACCGGAAGAGGTCGAGGAGATCCTGCGTTCGGCGCAGCCGACCGTGTCGCTCGAGAAGCCCGTGGGTGAAGAAGAGGAGTCCGAGCTCGGGCGCTTCCTCGCCGACGAGACCTCGGTCGCTCCGGAGCTGTCGGCGGAGGTGTCGCTGCGCGAGCAGGCCCTGCGCGAACTGTTGGATCAACTCAGCTACCGGGAGCGTCGGGTGCTCGAGCTGCGGTATGGCCTGCGTGGCGAGAAGCCTCGCACCCTCGACGAGCTTGGCCGAATGTTCAACGTCACCCGCGAGCGGATCCGCCAGGTCGAGAGCCAGTCGCTGCAGAAGCTGGCCTCCCTCCCCGACTCCGCCCGTTTGTCGTAGTTCGCTGAAAGCGCGCGCGGCGGGGTTTGGCTCCGCGCGCGCCCGTCGCGGTCCGCCGTCAGTTGAGCGACGGGTCCTCGGGCATGCGCGCGACCAGACGGAAGGGCCCGCCCTTGCGTTCGAGGGCCGCGCTCCACAGGCGCTCGGGTGTCGCCGTAAAGATGTCCTCGGGTCGCGCCGGGACGTCGATCCAGGCCCCCTCGGCGATCTCGCCCTCGAGCTGACCGGGGGCCCAGCCCGCATACCCGCCGAAGATGCGCAGCCGCCCCACATGCCCGGTCAGGTCGTCGATGGCCTCCTCGGGGTCGACGATGCCGATGCGGTCCACCACGATCTCGGCCGCCCGATCGGGGGTGTCGAACTCGGCGAGGATGATCACGGCTGCGGGCTGGACCGGCCCGCCGCAGTGGATCACCTGCCCGTCGGGAAGCAGGGCGCACAGCGGCTCGGGGAGCGCATCGGCGGCGTGGATCTCGGTCGGCTGATTCAGCACTAGCCCGAGCGCCCCGTCGTCGGAGTGCTCGAGCATCACCACGACCGCGCGCTGGAACTGCGGATCCAGCAGGGTCGGCGCGGCGACCAACAGCCGCCCGTGGCGAAAGCGCGGGCCGCCGTCCACCGGGTCGGTGCCGCTCATCAGGCCGCCCTCGTAACCTGCTCGGGGTCCGCGCCGAACAGCTCGCGGATCAACTCGGCATGCTCGTCGAGGTCATCGCGGTCGTGTCCGCGCGCTGCGAGCGCCAGGCCCTCGAACGCGATGCCGGCGACGCCGTGCAGCTGCTTGCGCGTGCGGGTGAAGAAGTCCGCAAGGAACGCGGCCTGATGGCGCGCGTCGTCCCACCTGTCCGCGCCTACGAGCCCCTCGACGACGTCGAGGCCGGTCATCGCGACCTGACCCCACGTCGGAGCTGCGCCGAGCGGGACCGGAACCGCACCGCAGCGGCGCAGCTCCTCGGTCCAGTCGGATTCCCCAAGGGCGTCCGCCATTCCTGCCAGGCGGGCCGCCGCATCCATCAGGTCGGCGCCGGCCTCATCGCTCATGCCCTAGTGCTGCTCCAGCAGGCGGCGGCGCTTGCGCTCCCTGAAGAAGTTGTAGACGCCGCCAAGGACGACCAGCGCGATGGTCGCGAAGATCGAGATCCAAAACACGGTCATGTGGCCGGCCAGGGTATGACCATTCTCCTGCCCTTGGATCGCCCACCCCATGCAGAACCAGACCGTCGCAAAGATCATCACGGTTCCGGCGGCCCGGAACGGCCACGTTACCGGCAGCAGCTCGTCCTCTTGGTCGTGGTTCCCTGACGCCATTCCTATCCCTTTCGCACTTCGGTACCTGCCGGACGCTACCACGCCGCGGCGTGGGGTCCGAGCATCGCGAATAGGATCGCGATGGCTTCGGACATCATACGGACGCTCTTCCCCCAGATTTAGGGGTAGTACGTCACTCAGCAGGGGTGTCGGGCGTCGCCGTCCGTGCGATGCGGCCCGCGATGCGCCGCTCGCGGGCGATCACCGCAAAGTCGGTGCCCCGGGAACGGTACAGGCGCGCCGGCCGTCCTGGCCCGGCGCGCCGCGCAGTCCCGGCCTCCTCGACGATCCCGGCGCTCAGCACGTCGCGACGAAAGTTGCGCGCATCCAGATGCTCACCCAGCACCACCTCGTAGACCGCGTGTAACTCGCCGAGCGTAAAGGTCTCGGGCAGCAGCTGGACGGCGATCGGCGCATAGGCGGTCTTGGCCCGCAGGCGCGCCTGACCATAGGCGATGGCATCGGCGTGTCCGGTCACCAGCGCCGGCAGATCGTCCAGCGCGAACCAGCGGACCTCGACGATGTCCGGGCCCGGCGCCAGCGGGTGCCGATCGGCGGCGATCAGCGCGAGATAGCTCACCGCGACCTGCGTATCGCCGTCGCGGTCGAAGCTGAACAGCTGCTCGAGCCGGATCCCGGAGATCCCGGTCTGCTCGAACAGGGTCCGAGCTGCGTCGATCTCCAACGGCGAGCCGAACGTCGGACCGGTCGGCAGGGACCAGACATTGCCCGGCCGGCGCACCAGTAGCACCTCCAGCGCGCCGTGCTGCACCGTCATGACGACGAGCTCGACGCTGACCTGGGTCATGCGGTGGCCTTGTGGGCTTCCTGACGCTGGGCCCAGATCTCCAGGCCCAGGATGTTGTTTTCGTCCCAAAAGAGCCATCGCCACAGCGCAAGGACGTCCGCGTCACCGATCGTCTCGTCGATGGGCAGGTAGCGCTCCACGGCGGCGGCGATGCCGGCGCGGCCCCCGTGCCGGTAGCCCTCGAGGGCGGCGTGACCGATTCGGTCGAGCCCGTCGTCGGCCTCGGCGAGGGTCGCCTCGGGATCGTCGGTTGGACCGAAGTGCGAGAGCGTGATCAGTGTCGGCTGCCGCTCGCCGAGCCGACCGATGCTGTCACGTCCTGCGGCGATATCGACCTCCGACGGCGGGGTGTTCGGATAGAGGTTGCCCCCTTTGAGCTGGGTGCCGGCCGCGTCGCCGATCACCAGCGTGCCGCTGGACTCGTGGAGCACCGACATGTGATGTCGGGCGTGTCCGGGGGTCGCGATCATCTCTAGCGCCTCGTCCTCGCTGACCGGGATCCGGTGCCCGTCCGGCGCCACCTTGATGCGCTCGATCGGCGTGGCCGCCAGGCCGCCGTGCAGCGGCGCCGTCGGGCCGTAGACCTCATGCGAGGCGGCGACCAGGCGCGCGGGCTCTGCAAGGTGCCGGGCGCCGCGCTCATGCACGACGACCTGCGCGCGCGGGAACGCGGCCGCCAGCGCGCCTGTGCCGCCGCAGTGGTCGAGATGGATGTGCGTCAGCACGATCCAGGCAAGGTCGTCTGGGCCGACTCCGAGGTCGTGCAGCTCACCGATCAAGAGCGCCGCCGACGTCTCTGGGCCGGGATCGATCAGCGCCGGCTGGGTGCCGTGGATCAGATACGCGCTCGTCAGCCCCCGCCGCCCCCCGAGCCGGGTGTCGATCATCTGTACTCCGGGGGCGATCTCGGTCATCGTCTTCTCGCTCGCATAGCCTTATAGGTATGGGATCACATGATGACGGACGTACACGGGCCTGGGAAGCTGCCGGGCGTGCCGCGGCAGCCCTGGTCAAGGACGGCGACCGGGTCGGTTTGGGGACCGGCCGCGCCGCCGCCGCGGGCATCCGGGCACTCGGCGCCCGCGTTACCGAGGGCCTGCGCTGTGTGGGGGTACCCACTTCGCGCGCGAGCCACGTGCTGGGGCGCGAGCTCGGGATACCGATCGCCCGCATGCGCGGGTCCCTCGATATCGCCTTCGACGGCGCCGACCTGGTGACTCCGGGCGGACTGACGATCAAGGGTGCCGGCGGCGCACTGGTGCGCGAGCGCATCGTGGATGGCTCGGCGGGTCGGTTGCTGGTGCTCGTCGACGGACCGAAGGTGGCGACGAGCCTCGACGCGTGGGGCGTCCTGCCGCTCGCCGCAGTGCCGTTCGCGGCCGAGCATGTGGCGCTGGCGCTTGCCGATCTGTCGCCGGTGCGTCGGCCTGGCCGCTCCGACGACGGCCTGGCGATCATTGACCTGACGATTCCTGCAGGTGCGGACTGGGAGGGCATCGATGCCCGGATCCGCGACGTCGGCGGCGTCGTCGATACCGGCCTGTTCCGGGTCGTGCCGGGCGACGTGCTGGTCGGTGCCCCGGACGGCACGGTCCAGACCCTGACCGAGTTCCTGCCCGCCGCGTGAGCCCCGCATGACCATCGTGCCCCGCGGCCCGTCGCAGGTGCTTGCACGCGGCGTCGGCGCGCTCTCGCGCCGACTGGGCCGCGGGGGCGGCACGAGCGCCCCCGGGCGCGTCCTGCTGCGCCTGAGGCCGCAGGCGATCCAGGAACTCGGCGGCGCGCTCCCGCGCGGCTCGCTGATCATCTCCGCGACCAACGGCAAGACGACAACCGCCCGGCTGATCGGGGGCTGCGTCGCCGCCGAGGGCTGGCGCACGGTGTCCAACCGTGCCGGGGCGAATCTCGTGTTCGGCGTGGCGACCGCGCTGCTCGACGGGGCGGCGGCCCGGCCGAAGCCCGAGTTCGGCCTGTTCGAGGTCGACGAGTTCGCGTTGCCGGAGGTTGTGGCCCGCCTGGCGCCCCGGGTCCTGGTCCTGATGAACCTCTTTCGCGACCAGCTCGACCGGTACGGCGAGCTTGAGGCCATCGCTGACTCCTGGGCGCGCATGATCGCGCGGCTGCCGTCGTCGACGACCCTGGTGCTCAACGCGGACGATCCGGCCGTCGCCGCCCTTGGCGACGGTGCGCATCGGACCGTGTTCTTCGGGATCGAGGACCCCGCGGCCGCAATCGGGGCCCTCCCCCACGCCGCCGATTCCACGCGCTGCCGGGTCTGTGCCAGCCCGCTGGAGTACGAACGCGTCACGCTCGGGCACATGGGGGCCTGGCGGTGCACCAACTGCGGCGCGGCGCGACCGACGCCGGAGGTGGCCGCGCGTCATGTCGCGCTCGCGGGGACGACCGGCCTGGATCTCGAACTCGCGACGCCCGCCGGGCAGATCGCGGCCCACGTTGCGCTCCCCGGGATGCACAACGCCTACAACGCGACCGCCGCCGCGGCCGCGGCGATCGCCCTGGGAATCCGCGCGGAGACGATCGGGCCGGCGCTTGCGGCAGCAGAAGCAGCATTCGGTCGTGCCGAGCGGGTGCGGCTTGACGGGCATGAGGTTGTGCTGTTGCTGGCCAAGAACCCCGCCGGGGCCAATGTCACGGTCCAGACGGTGCAGCTCGACCCGGCACCGCTGCATCTGCTGATCGCCCTCAACGACCGCACCGCCGACGGCAAGGACGTCAGCTGGATCTGGGATGTCGACTACGAGCCGCTTCTGGTTCGTCTGGGCGATCTGGTCGTGACCGGCGACCGCGCCTACGACATGGCGTTGCGCTTCGTCTACGCCGGGGTCGAACGGCAGCGGATCCGGATCGAGCCGGACCCGGAGCGGGCCCTGGACGCGGCCCTGGCGAACCTGCCGCCGGACCGTCCGCTCTATGTCCTGCCGACCTATACGGCAATGCTGGGCCTGCGCAGCATCCTCGTCGATCGCGGCGCGGCGAACGCGTACTGGGAACATGCCTGACGCCTCTGAAGCGACCCGCTACCTGCTCGAGCACGCCCACTACACCGACGACCTGGTCCTGTGGCGGGCCATCGCCGAGCAGGTCCAGGGCCCGGTGCTGGACATCGGCGCGGCCGCAGGGCGCCTCGCGCTGGCGCTTGCGCGGGCCGGGTGCCCGGTCATCGCCCTCGACGTGGACCCGACGATGCTGCGTGCGCTCGCCGAGAACGCCGCGCGCGAACCCGCACCGGTGGCGGCGCGCATCACGACCATGTGCGCCGACGTGCGCACGTTTGCGCTCGAGACGCCGGTCGCTCTGGCGATCGCCGCGATGAACACGCTGCAGGTGCTCCTGACGCCGGACGACCAGTTGGCGTGTCTTGGGCGGGTCCGCGCGAGCCTGGCTCCCGGGGGTGAGTTCTGGTTCGATGTCGCGATGCCGGACGTCGTCGATGCCCACGGCGCCGTTGGTGTCATGCGTGCCGGCGACGTCTATACGGATCATGCGACCGGGCTGAGGCTCGTCCACGCGTTCTGGTTCGACTGGGTCGATCCGGTCACGCAAACGGCCCAGTTCACCCATCGTGTGGAGGAGATCGCGCCGGACGGGGCGGCGCGGACATTCCTGCGCCATCATGAGGTGCACATCTTCACGCCCGTCGAGTTGCGTCATCTACTCGCGCGGGCGGGCTTTGAGGTCCTGCAGGCGTGGGGCGACTTCGCCGGCGCCCCGCTCGAGTCCGGCGCGGAGCGTCAGGTCTACCGATGCCAGGTGATCTCGTGAGCACGGTCCGGGTGTGCCATCTGTACCCCGGCGAGCTCAACATCTACGCCGACCGCGGCAACATCGCCGTGCTGCGGCGCCGACTGGAGTGGCGCGGGCACGTCTTGGAGGTCATCGAGGCCGGGATCGGTGACCGCATTCCCGACGACGCGGACATGTACTACCTTGGCGGCGGCCAGGACCGCGACCAGATCATCGTCGCGGACGACCTCGCCGTCACGAAAGCCGACGCCCTGCATCGCGCCGTCGACGGCGGCGCGGTGATGCTGGCGGTCTGCGGCGGCTACCAGCTGGCCGGCCACGGCTACACCGGCGTCGATGGCACGCGCATGCCCGGAATCGGCGTGTTGGACGCCGACACCGTGGCGGGACCCACGCGCCTGATTGGGGATGTGGTGATCTGCGTCAAGGTCGCGGGAGCGCCGCTGACGGTGGTCGGCTTCGAGAATCATGCCGGCCGGACGACGCTCGGTCCGGGCAGCGTAGCGTTCGGCACCGTCCGCCACGGCCACGGCAACAACGACATGGATGGCACGGAGGGTGCGATCACCAAGCGGGCGATCGGCACCTACCTGCATGGGCCGCTGTTGCCGAAGAACCCGGAGCTGGCCGATCTGCTGTTGGGCTGGGCCCTCGAGCACGCGACCGGTGCGCCGGCGACACTGATCCCGCTCGACGACACGCTCGAATTGCAGGCGCAGCGCGCCGCCATCGCCCGGGTCAGCGAGCGGGGCGCCGCCTAGATGCCGGCCCGTCGCGGCTTAGCGGCCGCTCGAGCCAAAGCCTTCCGACCCGCGTCCGTCGGAGTCCGGCAGCGCCTCGACGGCAAGGACGTCGGCCATGAGCACCGGCACGAGCACGAGTTGGGCGACCCGCTCGCCGGCCACGATCGTATGCGCTGCGTTGTCATGGTTGATCACCAAAACCTGCACCTCGCCCCGGTAGCCGGCGTCGATCAGGCCGGGGCTGTTGGTCAGGGTGATGCCCTGTCGGCGCGCCAAGCCGGAGCGCGGCACGATCAGCCCGGCCCAGCCGGCCGGGATCGCCACGGCGATGCCGGTGGGAACGATCCCACGCCCGCCCGGCTCCAGCTGTACCGCCTCGACGGCGACCAGATCCAGCCCGGCGTCCCACGGGTGGGCCCGCGCAGGCAGGTGCGCGTCCTTGCGCAGGCGCTGAACGGGCAGGAACTCGGGCTGTGGGGCGACGTCGGGCATGCGCGGCCGGATCATGACATCTACCATGTCGCGCCGTGAGCACTGAATCCCCTCTCGCCCGCCGGCTCGCCGACCGGACCCTGGAGCTGGTCAACATCGCCTCCGTCTCGCGCGAGGAGACGGCGATCATGCGCCATGTGCGCGCCGCGGTGCCCGCGGGCTTTGAGGAATGGTTCGCCGACGGCGAGGCCCTGGTGGCGGGCACGCCGCGTCGCCCGGGGGTGCCGCTCGTGCTCCTGGCCGGCCACGTCGACACGGTGCCTGCACAAGCGAACTTTCCGGGACGCATCAGCGGGTCGGACGTCGTCGGACTGGGCGCGAGCGACATGAAGGGCGGCATCGCGGTGATGCTGGAGATCGCCGGCTGGGTCGCACACGAGCGTCCGCTGCTGGCGGTGGATCTGGCACTGGTGATCTTCACCCGCGAGGAACTGGCGGTGGCCGAGAGCCCGCTGCCGGCCGCGTTCGCGGCCTGCCCGCAGCTCGCCGAGGCGGCCCTGGCGATCGTCCTGGAGCCGACCGACAACACGGTCCAAGCCGGCTGCGTCGGCAACCTGAACGCGACGCTGCGCTTCCGCGGCCGCAGCGCGCATTCGGCCCGTCCGTGGACCGGGGACAATGCGATCGACCGCGCCGTCGCCGGGCTCGCGGGCCTCGTCGCGACCCCGCCCCGGACGGCGACGATCGAAGGTCTGGCGTTCACCGAGGTCGTGAGCGTGACCCAGATCAGCGGCGGGATCGCCGACAACGTGATCCCGGACCTGGTCGAATGCCACCTCAACTTCCGGTTCACGCCCGACCGAAGTCCCGCGCAGGCCGAAGCCGCGCTCCGCGAGCTCGTCGGCGACGCCGGGGAGCTGGAGATCACCAGCATTGCCCCGTCCGGGCGCGTGGCGCCGCAGACTACGCTGTTGGAGCGGCTGATTGCCTGCGGGAGATTTGCCGTCCGGCCCAAGCAGGCCTGGACGCCGGTGGCGCAGTTCAGCCAAATCGGTATCGACGCGGTCAACCTTGGCCCGGGCTCGACCGACATGGCCCACACCCGCGAGGAACGGATCGCCATCGGCGAGCTGGTACGGACCTATGAGGCGCTAGCGGCCTTCATCGCCGCGGACGGTGCGATGTGAGCGGACGGGCCGACGGACCGATCTCGGCGGTCCTCCGGGAGGTCGGCACGTATCCCTTCTCACGCCTCGACGACGCCAAGCGCCGGGCGCAGGCGCGCGGGATCGAGCTGATCGATTTCGGCGTCGGCGACCCCCGCGAGCCGACGGCGCCGGCGATCCGTCAGGCGCTAGCCGATGGCATTCGCGAGACGATGGAATATCCCAAGGCCGTCGGCTTGCCGGAGCTTCGCGTCGCCATCGCTGCGTGGGTGCAGCGCCGCTTCGGCGTCGCGCTTGACCCCGACAGGGAGGTCATCCCGACGCTCGGGTCCAAGGAGGCCATGTTCAGCCTCGCCCAGGTCGTCGTCGACCCTGCGGCGGGCAAGGATCTGGTGGTCGTCACGGAGCCCGGCTACCCGGTGCCGGCGCGCGGTGCGCGCTTTGCCGGCGCGAACGTCCTCACGCTCCCGCTGCTGGAGGCCAACCGCTTCCTTCCCGACCTCGACGCCATTGCGCCGCAGGACTGGTCGCGGATCGCGCTGTTCTGGGTGAACTACCCGAACAACCCGACCGGCGCGATCGCGCCGCGGGCTTTTTATGAGCGGCTGGCCGGCCTGGCCGCGCGCCACGGGTTTTGGATCGCGTCGGATGAGGCCTACTCGGAGCTGATGTTCGGCGAGGTCCCGCCTGTCTCCGCGCTCGAAGCCGATGACCGCAGCCACGTGGTGGCGATCAACACCTTGAGCAAGCGCTCGTCGATGACCGGGTACCGCTCCGGGTTCGTCGCGGGGCCGCCGGCGCTCATTGCGGCGCTCAAGCTGTTTCGTCCGACCGTGGGGACGGCACCGCAGGAGTTCGTCCAGCGTGCGGCGATCGCCGCCTGGGGAGACGAAGCCCATGTGGTGGAGGCACGTGAGCGCTACCGGGTCAAGCGGGCGCTGTTGGCCGAGGCCATCCAGGATACGGGCCTGGAGATCTGCGGGAGCGTCGCCGGCATGTACCTCTGGGTCAAGATTCCGGGCGAAACGACATCCGCCGAGTTTGCCCAGCGCCTGCTCGAGCACGGAATCGTCGTGGCACCCGGGGCGTTTCTCGGTGCGGCCGGCGAGGGCTTCGTGCGCTTTGCGCTTGTTCCGACCATCGACGACACTCGCCGCGCAGCGGCAATTCTCAGGGAGGTGCTGTGACCCAGACAGAGACGCTGGCCGCGGACATCGAGCGACTCTACGAGCTCACCGCGCAGCAGGCGGCCGTCGAGGCGGACACCGTCGCGCGGGCGATCGCGATGCTCGACGGCGGCGAGATCCGGGTGGCCGAACCCGCGGCGGGCGGCTGGCGGGTCAACGAGTGGGTCAAGAAGGCGATCCTCGTCTATTTCCGGATCACGGCGTCGGTGCCGATCGAGATCGGCCCGTTCACGTACTTCGACAAGGTGCCCCTCAAGACGGTGCGGCCCGAGGATGGTGTGCGCGTGGTCCCGCCGGCGGTCGCGCGATACGGCAGCTATCTCGCACCGGGCGCCGTAATGATGCCCAGCTACGTGAACATCGGTGCGTGGGTCGGTGCCGGGACGATGGTCGACACGTGGGCGACCGTCGGCTCATGCGCACAGATCGGTGCCGCCGTGCACCTGTCGGGCGGTGTCGGCATCGGCGGTGTGCTCGAGCCACCGCAGGCGAGCCCGGTCATCATCGAAGACGGTGCGTTTTTGGGTTCGCGGGCCATCGTCGTCGAAGGTGTGCACATCGGTGCGGAGGCGGTGCTCGGAGCCAATGTCGTCGTCACGGCCTCGACGCCGATCATCGACGTCACCGGGTCGACGCCGGTTGAGTCGCGCGGCTACATTCCGCCGCGATCGGTGGTCGTGCCGGGGACCCGCGAGAAGACGTTTCCCGCCGGGAACTTCCACCTGCCGTGCGCCCTGATCATCGGACAGCGCACCGAGTCGACCGACCGCAAGACGACCCTCAACGACGCCTTGCGCAGCTTCGGGGTCGCCGTCTAGTAGACGCCCTCAAGCGACGCCGCAAAGCCTGGGCTGAGCTCGCCGGTGTAGACGTGCTCGACCGGTCCGGTCATCGTGACGGCCAGGTCCTCATCGACATCGATGATCAGGGTGCCGCCGGCCACGTGCACGGTCACGGGGCTGACCGCGCCCGCCGCGACGACGGCGGCGACGGCGGTCGCGCATGCCCCGGTGCCGCAGCTCAAGGTCTCTCCCACGCCTCGCTCCCAGACGCGCATCGTCAGCTCCGACGGCCCATCGGTGCGTACGAACTCCACGTTGGTGCGGTGCGGGAAGTGCGCGTGCACCTCGAGTTCGGCGCCGAGCGCGGCGACCCGGACGCCGGGCTCGGCATCCTGGATCACCGCGTGTGGGTTCCCCATCGATACCTCAAGGAACTCGACCGGCCCGACGCTCGTGCGCAGCGTCGTCATCGCGGGCCCCTTGGGAAGCACGGCCTGCCCCATCCGGACGCGCACCAGACCATCGCCCAGCATCTGTACGTGCGTGCGCTCCCGACCGGTGAGCACGAGTCCGTCGGGTGGCAGGCGCCCATCGCGGGCCAGATACGCTGCCACAATACGGATCCCGTTGCCGCAGTTCTCGGCCTGGCTACCGTCGGCATTCCAGACGGTCATGCGGGGTCCCTCGGCGTCGAAACTGATCTCCAGGACGCCGTCCCCGCCCACGCCGAACTCCGCATTGCACAGCTCGATCGCCCGCTCGGGGGTCATCGGAACGCCGATCGCCTCGCGCTCGACGACGATGTGGTGGTTCCCGGTGCCGTGCCATTTCTCGAAGCGCATGACCACAGGGTACTTCACTCGCTCGGCAGCGCCGATTGACGCCACGCCCCCAGCAGCTCGGGCAGGGCGTCGGCGGCCGGCCGCTCCCCGACGTCGAGGACGTAGCCGTGCGGCCAGCGCCGGACCCATGCCAGCTGGCGCCGGGCGAGCCGGCGCGTGCGCGCCGACAGCAGCTCGGGCAGCTGATCCGCGGCAACCGTCCCGGCGCGGACGCCTGCGACCTCCCGTGCACCGATGATCTGGAGGGCTTCGCGGCTGACTCCGGGGGTGTCGAGGGCGCGCTCCAGCTCGGCCACGAGGCCGTCGTCGAGTTCCCGCCGGACGCGCACCGCGATGACGCGGTCGAGCACCTCCCGCGGGCGCATCACCACCGCGAGCCACGTCGGCACCCGCATGGATTCATCCCAGAGCCGGCCGGAGGGGTGCCCGTCGGTGGCGGGAGTCGCGGCGATCTCGAGGGCTCGAACCAGGCGTCGCGGGTTGGCCAGATCGACGCGGGCGGCGGCCGCGGGGTCGCGGCGGACCAGTTCGGCAATCGCCTCGGCCGGATCCGCATCGACGAGGGCCTCGGCCCACGCGCGCGTCTCTGGCCCCACGCTGGGTGGGAAGCCGAGCTCGGTCAGCGCGGCGCGCAGATACAGCGCGGTGCCGCCGGTCACGACCGCGACGCGTCCGCGCGCGCGGATCTCGTCGATCATTGGGTGGGCGGCGGCCGCGAAAGCGCCGGCCGTCGAGGACTCGGTCAGCGCGAGGTCGCCGACGAAGTGGTACGGCACCTCGGCGCGCTCGCGGCGTGATGGGGCGTCCGCGGCGATCTCGAGGCCGCGGTACCGCTGAAACGGGTCGGCGACCACGATTTCGGCGTCGAGCGCGCGCGCAGCGGCATGCGCCAGCGCACTCTTACCGGCTGCCGTGGGCCCGAACAGTGCGAGTACAGGGGTGGAAATGGGCACTATTTCATCCCTGAGGTATGCACCGAGGTACGCTCCGCGCGGGCACGCCCGGGCAATTCTGCGCGATCCACCTCGCGCTCGCTGCCCATCAGGGTGTGGCTGTAGCTGTCAGCGGTGACGAGCTTGGAACGCTGGCCCACGCTCTCCCGGATCTCTGCCCAGCTGATGCCCTGACGGTGCCAAAGGCTGATGCGCCGGCGCCTCGGCGCGTGCGGGGCGAAGTGCGGCACGCCGGCATCCCGGCTGGCCCGGCCGAGGGCCAGGCCCAGGCGCGTCACGGTGACGCTGGCGAGCAGCTGGGCTGATGGATCCCGATCCTCGTGGGGCGGTAGCTGCGCCACCACGGCAGCGTACAAATCATCGCGCAGTCGCACCCACCGCGGTCGGCGCGTGTTCGCGACAGCAGCGGGCACCAGCCACGCTTTGCGCCCCTCGTCCAGGTCCTCCACCGTGGCGGCCTCGAGCGCGCCGACCCGCGCGCCGGTGGCGTCAAGTACCAGGAGCGCGACCATGTAGCGCGCTGGCAGCACCCACCCCACCGCCGCGACGTGTTCGGCCAGGGGCGGCTCAATCGCATCAGCTTCCTTGCGCGGCAGGCGCACCTGTACGCGGTCCCCTGCTGGGTCGTGCGTGATCCCGGCGAGGTCCAGCACCATGGCCGTGGCGGTGATGCTCTTGCGGATCGACTCCGGTGCGATGCCGTCGGCGGTCAGTTGGGCCACCAACCGCGCCACGTCGGCGGTGGTGATCTCCCCTACCGGCTGGGCGCCGAGCAGGGGCAGCACGCGACCGAGTGACGTGCGGTGCTCGATCGCGGTGCGCTCGCGCACGTCGACCCGGCTGGCCTGCCAGCGCGCCGCGAACTCGGCGAACGTCGGGGACGTCGGCTGCACGTCCTCGGGCATGGATACGTCCGGCGCGCGCAGAGCGGCCAACTGTCCGCAGACCCACGGCCGCCGCGTGTCGGCTTCGCGCTTGGTCTTGAACGTGCCGGCGTCGCGCGGCGTCGATTCACGACCGCCGACGCGGTCCATGAGGCGGTAGCGCGTCGCGCCGGCGCTCGTCGGGCGCTTGCTGATCCACACGCTGGCCATCAGGAACCGCCCTCGTCGACCGCCTTCAGATAATTGCGCGTCTCGTCCACGATCCCGCTGCCGATCGCGGTAATACCGGCCTTGTCGCCGGGCCGAGCGGCATCGGTGAGTGCCACGGCGAGCGTCGATAGGACGTTGTCGAACGACCTCGCCGAGGCATCCCGGTGAGCTTCGGAAGCACGGCCGCGGAGCGACGAGCAGTTTGGATCGAGAACGGGCTCCGCGTCCGGGTTCGATAAGGGTGAGAGCTTGATGTTCACGGATCACGCCGGTCCGTGACGGCCCGGATGGCCCTCGGCGAGTGCGGGGGCCCCGTTCGTGCAATGGACACCCCGGCGCTGCCATCTCTTCGGACACGGAAATCCCGGGGCCCGGTCACGAACCTTGATCGCGCAACGGATCAACTCAGTCTGTTCGGCCTGCGTCAGCGCGGACAAGCCTTTCGACAATCGGCTAATTCCCGCTCTGGCGACTTCCACCACTCACAGTTGCGACACCCTTGACGATGAACGCAATGCCTGGGTATACGTGAACATTCGCGACGTCAGGGTACGCTGGAAGCGCAGGCGCGGGACCATAATCGGGATGTATGAGAAACGTCGTGTCCTGCGACTGCGTGGAGTCCACGAGTGTCTGCAGCAACCCCACAGCGGTCGCGGCTGGCGGCGGATCTCCGCCGCCGTGGCTGGGGTCGTAGCTCGTCGACAAGTCTTCGATCACGTAGATCCCTCCCGGCGACAGTCGATCGAACAGGAACCTGAACGAAGCGAGCACGTGCCCACCGATATGGGACCCATCGTCGATGACGATATCTGGGTTTCCGTAGCGGTCGCAGACCTGGCCTAAATCTGCATCATTGCTCTGGTCACCCTGGCAGAAGGCAACGCGACGACCGAGTCGGACGTGCTTCGGGTAGAGGTCGATCCCGATGACTTGGGACCGCAGAAAGTAGTCCCTCCAGATCGCGAGCGATCCTCCGGGTGAGGACGACTCGTAACCGCCAACGCCTATTTCGTAGACGACATTGCGCCGGAACCGATACGGGCGAAGGTGCTCGGCATAGAAGGGCATGTAGCCATGCTCGACCTTGTCCGAGTCGCCGTACAACCTCCCGAGCGCTGTGGGCATGTTCAATGCGCCTAGAAGGACGCCGGCTCGACAACGCTTGGCGGCATCACGTATTGCTCGTCGACCGGGAGACACGATGCCAAACTAGTCCATCTTGGGTTTGTGGACGGAGAACTGTCCGCTACGTGCTGGGAGGAGAGCTACAGCGAAGTGCTGGCACCCCCCTTGCCGAGCCGGTCGCCGTCATCAACAACGTCGAGGACTCGGGGGCAGCAACCCGACGCTGACGGCCCAGTCGTCCGTGGATCTATGCGCTAGGCCCCGACCTGATCCTCCCGCATGGCCTCCCGCATGGTCCCAGACCACCCTGCACGGTGCTTGAGTGGCTGAGCCGGGGTATGCACCGGGGTATCCACGCGACGTACACGCGTGATGCCCGGTGGTCCATATGACGGACGCTTCCGGCCGGAAACCGCTTGTTTACGGCGCTTTCACAGCCCGAACAGGGCGAGTACGTCCGTGGGTGCGTGCACCGGCCCGGGGCACGTCCGCCGATTAGGCGGTGGCGTGGACCTCGATCTGCTCACCCGCGAGCGTCGTCGAGCTGGCCGCGGTGATGCGGACCATCGCCAAACTGCCGGGTGCGGCATCGCCATCGAAGTTCGCCGTGATGTTCTGGCGCAGGCGACCGCGCAACCGGTCGGGATCGTTGCGCGACGGCCCCTCGACCAGCACCTCGTGCGCGTCGCCGATAAAGCGCTGCGCCCGCGCCCTGGCGGTCTGGTGCACCGTGTCCACCAGTGCCTGGATCCGCTCGCTTTTGAGGGCCGCCGGGATGTCGTCGGGCATGTCGGCGGCGGCTTCGGTGCCCGGACGCTCCGAGTACACGAACGTGAACGCACCGTCGTACTGGACCTCTCGCACCAGGCTCAGCGTCTCCGCGAAGTCCTCGTCGGTCTCGCCCGGAAACCCGACGATGAGATCCGTCGTCAGCGACACGTTCGGGATGCCTTCCCGGATGCGTCGAACCAGGTCGAGATAGCGCTCGCGCGAGTAGGTGCGGCGCATCCGCTTGAGCACCCGCGTCGAGCCGCTCTGGGCGGGCAGGTGCACGTGCTCGCACAGCGCCGGGGTCTCGGCCATGGCGGCGATGACGTCGTCGCGCATGTCCTTGGGATGCGGGCTGGTGTAGCGCACGCGCCAGATCCCGGGAATGCGTCCGACCTCGCGCAGCAGCTCGGCGAAGCTCGAGCGCGCGTCCTTGGGCAGGTCCCGTCCGTAGGAGTTGACGTTCTGGCCGAGCAGCGTTACCTCCCGGACGCCGTCGGCGGCGAGCCGCTCGACCTCGGCCACGACGTCGGCGGCGGCGCGGGAGCGCTCCCGGCCCCGTACCGACGGGACGATGCAGTACGAGCACACGCAGTTGCACCCGACCGAAATCTGCACCCAGGCGTGGTGCGGTCGGTCGCGCTTGGCGGGCAGCGTCCCCGAGAACGCGCCGTCGAAGCTAAACGCACCGACTGCCTCGATGCGCTCGCGGGCGATCAGTTCCCCCAAGCGTGTGACCTCTCCGGGACCGAATGCGATGTCGACGAAGGGGAACTGGGTAAACACCTGCTCCTTTTGCGATTGCGCCCAGCAGCCGCCGACCGCGACGACGACGTCCGGGTTCTCGCGCTTGATCCGGCGCGCCTCCCCCAGGTTGCCCAGGAAGCGCTCGTCGGCGCTGCCGCGGATCGTGCAGGTGTTGAACAGGATGAGGTCGGCGTCGTCGCGGACGGCGGCCTCGCGATAGCCGAGCGATTCGAGCAGCCCGCGCATGCGTTCGGCGTCGTGGTCGTTCATCTGACAGCCGAACGAGGTCAGGTGGTAGTTCACGGCTCGGATGATAGCCGCGTAGCGGGGGGCGATGTGGTCGCGCGTCCTGCGGCGGACGCCCCGGGGGGGCGTCCGCCGCAGCCGGGGCGGCTACGAGCTGGCGGCGACCTCGACCGCGGCGGCGGTCGAGGAAATCTCGACGACCTCGCCGGTGACCGGATCGACGCGGGTGCCGAACCGGCGCGATCAGGCCGGCATCCTCGCGGATGCGCAGCTCGATCGCCTCGGCGATGTCGGTGTGTTCGCGCAGGAAGGCTCGCGCGGCGTTCTTGCCCTGGCCGAGCCGCTCGTCACCGTAGGAGAGGTACGCCCCGCTCTTAGTGACGATGCCGCGGTCGACGCCCAGGTCAAGCAGGTTGCCCTCGTGCGAGATTCCCTCGCCGTACATGATGTCGAACTCGGCCTGCTGGAATGGCGGCGCGACCTTGTTCTTGACGACCTTGACGCGCGTGCGGTTGCCGACGCTCTCGGTGCCCTCCTTGAGCGTTTCGATGCGGCGGATGTCCATGCGCACCGATGCGTAGAACTTGAGCGCGCGGCCACCGGGAGTGGTCTCCGGGCGAGCCGAACATCACGCCGATCTTCTCGCGCAGCTGGTTGGTGAACACGCAGATCGTGCCGGCCCGGTTCAGGGTCCCGGCGAGCTTGCGCAGCGCCTGGGACATCAGCCGCGCCTGCAGGCCGACGTGAGAGTCGCCCATCTCCCCCTCGATCTCGGCCTTCGGCACGAGCGCCGCGACCGAGTCGATGGCGACCACGTCGAGTGCGCCGGAGCGCACCAGCATGTCGGCGATCTCCAGCGCCTGCTCGCCATGGTCAGGCTGCGACGACCAGCAGTTCGTCGACGTTGACGCCGATCCGCTTGGCGTAGGTCGGGTCCATGGCGTGCTCGGCGTCGATGAACGCGGCTATCCCGCCCTGCTTCTGGGCTTCGGCGATGATGTGGTACAGCAGCGTGGTCTTCCCCGAGCTCTCCGGGCCGTAGATCTCCACGATGCGGCCGCGCGGAAGCCCACCGATGCCGAGGGCCAGATCCAGCGCCAGCGCGCCGGTGGGCACCACCGAGGTGTCGATCTGCATGGCGGGATCGCCCATTCTCATGACTGAGCCCTTGCCGAATTGGCGCTCGATCTGGGCGAGGGCGGCACCCAGGGCCTGGGCCTTCTCCACGATGGATCTCCTCAGTGTGGTCGGTCGTTCGCGGTCAGCGCGATGCGTGTCAGCGGGACGTAGCGTGCGGGCCCGCTCGGGGTACTTCGAGAAGCATAGAGCGTGGCTCGGTCGAAAGCGAACGTTTGTTCGCTCTGCGCGGAGATCGTCCCGACGTGTCCGGCGCTGGGCAGTCGCACGAGGGTCACATGGGGCCAAAACGGCAGCGCAACGGGTGTCATGGGCCAACGATGCGCCAGCGCGCCGGCGATCGTCGTGGCCGTTCGGGCGAATCTTTGCCCCTGGATCTTCGAACACCGCAGCCACGATGCGCGACGCCGAACGGCCGGGGGTTCCGGACGTCTCCAGCTGCCGCGCGTGGATGGCCGGCAGCCGCCCGCAGGCGCGAGCCAGCGACGTCGTGGATGGCCGGAACGTCGGCGGCCGGCGTGGCCCCGAGGAACACGAGGGTCAGGTGCAGGTTCGCCGCAGGCACCGGGCGGCCGTCCAGTTCCCGTGCACGCGCGGCGGCCTGGGGAGCCAGATAGGCGCGTGCGGCATCAGAGAGCTCGCAGGCGACAAACAGTCGCTCGGTCGGCCCCGCCGCGTCTGTCACCTCGCCACGTCCGCCATGCTCCGACGCAGCAGGTGCAATGCATAGACGCAGGAGCGTTCGCGCACGAGCCCGCGATCGCCCCGAAAGCGGTGCTGCTCGATGCGCACCCCGCCGGGGCCGGCACATCCCAAGACGACGGTTCCGACCGGCTTGTCCGGGGTTCCGCCGTCGGGCCCCGCAATCCCGGTGACCGACAGCGCCCAGTCGGCGCCAAGGCGCGCGCGGGCACCCTCGGCCATGGCCCGTGCCGAGGGATCCGACACCGCTCCGTCGGTCGCCAGCACTGCCTCCGGCACGCCCAGGATCGCGTGCTTGACCGCGTTGTCGTAGGCGATCACGCCGCCCAGGAACCAGCGCGACGCACCGGCGAGCGCCGTGAGCCGGGCGCCGAGCAGGCCGCCGGTGCAGGACTCTGCGACGACCAGTCGCTCACCGCGACCGAGCAGCAGGCCCGCGACGACGGCCTCGATGTGCTCGCCGGTGCGGGTAAACACGGCGCCCGGGAAGGCGGCATCGATCGCCGACGCGAGCGCGTCGGCGCCACCGTCGGTGATGTCGGCAAGCGTCAGCTCGACCTCGCCGGCTTGCGCGCAAATGCCAAGGCGTGCCCCGGCCTGGACGTCGGCCGGAATGCGATCGAGCGCGGCGACCAGCTGGCTCTCGACGACGCCGTAGAGTCGCAGGACCAGCCGGGGCGGCCCTCCGGCACGCGCGATCACCTCCGCGAGGGCCGGATGCTGCACGGCGGCCGACCACATGCGCTTAGTCTCGAACGGGGGCCCGGGCAGCACCACGACCCGCTGCGCGCCTGCGCGCACGATGCACCCCGGGGCGGTCCCGATCGGGGCGAGCATCTCGGCCCCGCGCGGGAGCATCGCCTGCTTGCGCTCGGTCGCCTCCCGGATCTGGGCGGGCACGCTGGTCAGGTAGGCCGCCGACGCGGTCGCCTGCCGGACCAGCGCGAGCGCGGCCGCGTTCAGGGTGAGCGGCGCGTTCGTTGCCTGGGCGACGGCGGCCATGGTCAGATCGTCGTGCGTGACCCCGAGTCCGCCCGTGGTGATCACCAGGTCGTGGCCCGCCGCGAGCTGGGCCGCGACGGCGTCGCTGATCGCGGACGCATCATCGCCGACGACCGTCAGCCGGGCGACGTCGATTCCGTTGGCATCGCACCAGGAGGCCAGGTGGCCCCCGTTTCGGTCGGCGATCCGGCCTCGCAGGACCTCGTCACCGGTGACGACGATCGCGGCTCGCGGGGCGCGGGCCATGCCGTCAGGTCTTGGGTGCGGCCTGGACCCCGGACTTGGTGACCAGGAAGGTCGTCTGGTTCGACGGCAGGATCGAGACCTTGCCGTCAACGTTGACCTGCAGCCCGGTCGGGTTCGAGGCCAGCAGCCAGATCGACGTCATCGTGTTGTAGGTCTGGCCGCCGCCCGGGGCGACGAGCCCGGTAAACAGCTGCGTCCCGGTGGCGCTCTCCTCGCGCACGTCCACGTACGACCCGTAGGAGCCGACGCCGATGAGCTCCACCTTGATGGGCTGCGACTGCTCGGGCGTGGCGAGCGTCGGGTTCTGGGTCGTCGGCGTCACCGGCCCGGACGGCAGGCCGTTGCCAAGCGGCTGTGAGGTCGACGGGCCACCGCCGGCGCCCAACCAGACCAGCAGCGCAATCCCCATCACGCCACCGATCGCCAGCCACAGCAGCTGCGCCTCGGTGCGGCGCTTGCGGCGGCCGCGCGGGCGAACACCCGCGCGGGGACGGCTGCGCTGCGTCCCGGCCCGCACGCGGTGATCGCCGACGCGCTCTTCTGGACCCGCAAACCGCGACTCGTACTCATCGACCAGCAGCCCGCCGTCCAGGCCCAGGAACGAGCCGTAGGTCCGCAGGAACCCGCGCACGTAGGTTGGCGATGGGAGCACGTCGAACTGCTCCTCCTCCATCGCCCGGAGGTACTTCGCCCGAATCTTCGTCCCGGCCTCGCAGGTCGGGATATCGAGATTGCGACGCGAACGCGCCTCGAGCAGCGTGTTTCCGATTTCGAACATGGGCGAGCCCCCGCTGGTAGTGCCATCGGGACGCCGCATGCTAACGGATTTCGACAGGCCGGCGTCAAGGCGCGAGCCCGGGGCAGCCAGCGGCGGCCGGTTCCCTGCCCGGGCGCCGGGTCTCAGTCGTCGAGCACGAGCCGTTCCTCGTGGTCGTCGATGTCGTCGGTCTCAGCCTCGGGCGCGGTGCCCCCGGAGCGGGTGAGGACGCGCGGAAGATCGGCTTCGCCGATCAGTACGGTCCGCGGCTTGGATCCCTCGTGGCCTGACACGACGCCGAGGCGTTCCATCTGATCGACCAGCCGCCCGGCGCGCGCGTAGCCGACGCCCAGGCGCCGCTGCAGCAGCGACACGGACGCCGTCCCCTGCTGGACGACCATCTCGATGGCGCGCGTGAGCATCTCGTCACCTTCGGGATTCGGCTCATTCTGGGCGACCTCCGGCGGCCGCTCCATGAGCTCGTTTCGCAGTTGCGGCTTGCCCTGGGCGCGCCAGTGGTTGGTGATCGCGAGGATCTCGTCCTCTGAGACGTACGCGCCCTGCACGCGCTGCAGGCGGGAGCTGCCGACCGGCCGGAACAGCATGTCGCCCGAGCCCAGCAGGCTCTCGGCCCCGCCGGCGTCGAGGATGACCCGGGAGTCGACCTGCGACGAGACGGCGAACGCGATGCGCGAGGGCACGTTGGCTTTGATCATGCCGGTAATGACGTCCGCGGACGGTCGTTGGGTGGCCAAGAGCAGGTGGATGCCGACCGCGCGGCTCTTCTGCGCGAGCCGGATGATCGCGTCCTCGACCTCGGCCGGGGCCACCATCATGAGATCCGCAAGCTCGTCGATGACCACCAGCATGTATGGCATCGGCGGCTCGCCGGCCAGCGCGCGCGCCGCGTTCCAGTCGCGCAGGTTGCGGGCGCGGGCGAGGCCCATCAGCTCGTAGCGGTTCTCCATCTCGCGCACGACGTTGGACAGCACCGCCGACGCGTCGCGCATGTTGGTGACCACGGGCGTGAGCAGCTGGGGGATCGACTCGTAGTGGTTGAGCTCGACCTTCTTGGGGTCGATGAGGATCATCCGCAGCTCGTTTGGGCTCGCGCGCAGCAAGAGCGATGCCAGCAGCGCGTTCAGGCAGACGCTCTTGCCGGTCCCGGTCGAGCCTGCGATCAGCAGGTGCGGCATCTTCGACAGGTCGATGTAGACGGCTTTGCCCGAGATATCGAGGCCGAGCCAGGCCATCAACGGTCCCGCGTCCGGCGGGAACTCGCGATAGATGTCGCCCAGCGTGATCAGTGCGGGCTCGGGATTCGGGACCTCGACCCCGACGGCCTGCTTGCCCGGGATCGGGGCGAGGATGCGCAGTTCCTCCCGCGCGGCGAGCGCGTAGGCGAGGTCGTCGCGCAGCGCGCTGATCCGGCCGACCTTGGTGCCCGGCGCCAGCTGAAGCTCGTAGCGGGTCACGCGCGGCCCGCTGACTGCCGCCGTGACGGTCGCGGTGACGCCGAAATGCGAGAGCGTCTCCTGGAGCTTGCGCGACGTCTCCTGGATGAGCCCGTGCGGGATCTTCCCCGGGCCTCCGGTTCGCGTGAGCAGGCGACGGCTGGGGACGCGGTAGTTCGGGCGCGGATTGCGAGCGGCGGCGGCCTGGTTGGCGGCCTGCACCGTTGGCGCCGCCGCACCGGGCTGCGGGAGGCGGTCGTCGTCGTCGATCGCATGACCGACCTCGACCGAGGCCGGCGTACGGACCGGCGCGGACGGCCGGAACGCCCTGCCGGCGTGCGGGGCGGGTGCAGCCTGTTGTTGGTCTTGATCGTCCTCGTGCATCACAAGGGCCGGCGAGGGCGGCAGATCGCCTGGCAGATCGAAGACGTCCGGGTAGTAGTCGGCGCCGTCGATGAGTGGGTGCTCAGCGAGGGCGACGGCCGACGCGTCCTCGCGCTCGAGCGACGGGCCCGGGTCGAGGTAGGAGTACTCGACGGCGTTGCGCACATGCCGCGAGATGTGCTGGCTGCCCCGGTACGCGCTCGCCGTCGCGGTTGCCATGCCCTTGCCGACTTGGCGGCTGGCGGTCGCGGCGCCGCTGCCGGACCGACGCAACGTTCGCCCGAGCGAGGCTCCGGTGATCAGCACCAGGCCGGCGACGACGCCCAGCACGACGAGGATCGCGGTTCCCGCCGAGCCGACGCTGTGGGCGGTGCCGAACCAGACCGTCTCGCCCGCCAGGCCGCCCCGCATCTGCATGATGCGCGGATGAAACCACCCACTATGCGTCGCCCCGTTGAGCCCGAACAGTCCGGCCGCGAGCGCGGTGCACAGGCTGACCGCGAGCACGACCGACCCGATCCGCAGCGCCGAGAGCTTGAGGACGTCCTCGCTGCAGATCAGCATTCCGCCGAGCACCGCCAACAGCGGCGGGAGGATCAGCACCAGCCGGCCGACGAACAGGCGCAGGAACTCCTCGAGCCAGCCGCCGAGGGGCCCGACGCCGAACCCGAAGTAGATCTGGGCGGCCAGGAGCGCGCCGAGCGCCACGAGCGCCAGGCCGATGAGCTCGTGGCGCTGGTGGGACGGCGCGGCGGGCGAAGCGCTCCGGTTGGCGGAACGTGAACTTGCGGGACGCGCGCGCGTCGTCTTGGCCGGGGGCACAGACCCTCCTCCGTGGTTCGGTTGGTGCTGCAGTCCTGATGGATTACCCAAGTTCAACTTGGCGGGCGACGGATGATTTCCTGCCGTCGTGGACGTCGTCGCCGTCCCCGTCGGTGGTGCTCGGGTTGCCCCGCGGGGCTACCGGGAATGCCGGATTTGCAGGTTCCCTACGCCTCGACCGGTGCGGCGCGCTAGCGTTGGCGCTAGCGCACGGGTTCATACACACCATCAAGGAGACTCCAGGCATGCCGTTTGAGCTTCCCCCGCTGCCGTACAGCTTTGACGCTCTCGAGCCGCACATCGATGCACGCACGATGGAAATTCATCACGGCAAGCATCATCAGGCGTACGTGACCAACGCGAACGCCGCCCTCCAGGGCACCGCGCTCGCCGACGCGCCCGTCGAGGAGGTGCTTCGCAAGCTGGACACCCTGCCGGCCGACAAACAGGCTCCGGTCCGCAACAACGCCGGCGGCCATTACAACCACACGCTCTTCTGGGAGATCATGGGCCCGAACGGGGGCGGCGATCCCAGCGGCGAGCTGCTGAGCGCCGTCGAGCGCGACTTCGGAAGCGTCGAGGAGTTGAAAAAGCAGATCAACGCTGCTGGTGTCGGACGCTTCGGGTCGGGTTGGAGCTGGCTGATCGTCGACGGTGACACGCTCGCCGTGGTCTCGACCCCGAACCAGGACTCCCCCATCTCCGACGGCAAGACGCCGATCCTCGGGATCGACGTGTGGGAGCACGCGTACTACCTGAACTACCAGAACCGCCGTCCGGACTACCTGGCGGCCTGGTGGAACGTCGTCAACTGGGACGCCGTCGCCGCCAAGTACGCGGCAGCCAAGTAAGCCGAGCTCCGACACCCATGCCGCGGCCGCGGTACCCGGCAGCCGGCAGGCCCGGTACCGCGGCCGCGTCGGGTCGCGGCGGCGCCCCGGCGCCGCAGCCCGCGGGCTAGGCCTCGACGATGACCGGCAGCACCATCGGCCGGTGGCCGGTCTGCCTGCGCACCACCGATGCGACCACGTCGTGGAGCTGGTGCTGGAGCACCGACGTCTCGGTCACGCGATTCGACGACGACGCGCTGATGCTGCGCTCGATCTCCAGGCGGGCCTGCTCGACGAGCTCATCGTCGGCGAACGAGAGCCCGCGCGTGATGATCTCGGGGTCGCCGATCAGCCGTCCGGTGTCGGACTCGATGCTCGCGACGATCACGATGACGCCGTCGTCGGCCAGGTGGCGTCGGTCCCGCAGCACCTCGTCGCCGAAATCACCGACGCCGGTACCGTCGACGTAGGTCACCCCCGCGGCGACGTGGTCGACGACCGTCGCGTCCTCCGTCGTGAGCTGCAGGACATCGCCGTTGTCGAGCAGGAAGATGTTTTCGGCCGGCGTGCCGAGGGCGCGCGCGAGATCCGCGTGGGCGCGCTGATGGCGACGCTCACCGTGGATCGGGGCGAAGTATTTCGGACGGAGCAGCTGGAGCATCCACAACAGGTCGCCCGAGGTTCCGTGGCCGGAGACATGGATGCGTGGATCGGACTTGCTGGTGATCACGTCCGCGCCGATGCGCACGAGCCGGTTGATCGTGTCGTTGACGGCCAGCTCGTTACCCGGGACGGTGCGGGAGCTGTAGATGATCGTGTCCGAGGGCTGGATCGTGACCTGGTGGTGCTCACCGCGGGCCATCCTCGACAGGGCCGCGAGCGGCTCCCCCTGCGAGCCGGTGCAGATGATGACCTGCTCGTCGGGTCGATACTCCTCGAGGTCGCTCAGGCGCACCAGCGTCGCCGGCGGCGTCCGCAAGCACTGCAGGTTCGTGGCGATGCCGATGTTGCGCGACATCGAGCGCCCGACCAGGGCGACCACGCGGCCATCCTCGTAGGCGGCCTCCATGACCTGCTGGATCCGGTGGATGTGCGAGCTGAACGTCGTGACGATGACCCTGCCGGCACATGTCGCCATGACCCGTCGCATCTGCTGGCCGACCGACTGCTCGGTCTGGGGCTCCGGAGGCTCTTCGGCGTTGGTGGAGTCCGCCAACAGCAGCGCCACCCCGTCGGCGCCGAGCCGCGCAAGTGCCGCGATGTCGGAGGCCGGTGCGCCCGCAACCGGCGTGTGGTCGAACTTGAAATCGCCGGTGTGGACGATCGTGCCGGCCGAGGTGTGCAACGCGACCGCCAGGCAGTCCGGGATGCTGTGCGTCAGCGGGATGAACTCCGTGCGGAACGGCCCCAGCTGCGGGCCGGGACCGGCCTCGACCTCGATCAGTTCGGCGTGGTCGAGCACGCGATGCTCGTCGAGCTTGGCCCGGACCAGTCCGAGCGCGAAGCGTGGGCCGAGCACGCGCGTGGTGCCAAGCGCCCGCAACAGGTACGGCAATGCGCCGATGTGATCTTCGTGCCCGTGGGTCAGGATCACGGCCTCGAGCTGATCGGCGCGCTCTTCCACATAGCTGAAGTCCGGGAGCACCAAGTCGACCCCGAGCTGGTCAGGCTTGGGGAAGGTCACGCCGCAGTCGATCACCAGGAGGCGTCCCTCGTGCTCGATCACGTACATGTTGCGGCCGATTTCACCGGTCCCGCCGAGGGCGATGACGCGGACGGGGTTAGTCACGGGCAAGGATGCCGTGTTGCTCCAGAACGCTTTGCAGGATGTGCCGCTGGACCGGGCTCGCCTGAACCATCGGCAGGCGCATGCGGTCTGTCGGGATGAGCCCGAGCATCTCGAGGGCGGCCTTGACGAGGATCGGGTTCGCGGTCACGAAGAGGGCAGCATACAGGTCCTGCAGGCCATCATCGATCGCACGGGCCCGCGCGAGGTCACCGGAGGTCCCGGCGGCGTAGATCTCCCCCATCTCGCGTCCGACCAGATGGGATGCGACCGAGATCACCCCGGCGCCACCCAGCTCGGTGACGGCAAGCAGCAGGTCGTCGTTGCCCGCGTACACGACGAGCTCGCCGGCCGCGCAGACCTGCCGGAGCTCGTCGAGGTCGTCGTGGGCCTGCTTGACCCCCACGATGTTGGGGATGCCGGCGAGCTCGGAGAGGACCGTCGGGTCGAGATTGAGCACGGATCGCCCGGGGATGTTATAGACGATGACCGGCAGCCCGATCGCAGCGATGGCCGCGAAGTGGGCCACGATGCCCTCCCGCGGCGGCTTGTTGTAGTACGGGGTGACGGCGAGCACCGCGTCGCAGCCGAGTTCGGCGGCCCGCTCGGTCAGATGCACCGAGTGCGCGGTGTCGTTGCTGCCCGTGTTGGCGATCACGGGTGCGTGCGCGCCGATCTCGCGCTTTGCGAGCGCGAACAGCTGCAGCTTCTCGTCGTCGTTGAGCGTGGAGGCCTCACCGGTGGTGCCCGCCATGACCAGGCCGTCTGAGCCGTGGCCAAGCAGGTGGTGCATCAACGTGACCGCCGCATCCTCGTCGACGCGCAGATCGGCGTCGAACGGCGTCACCATCGCGGTGAGAATCGGGCCGAACACGGGCTCATCCTACAGGCGCCCCCGGGGTTGCGGTCCGCGGTCAGTTGGGCAGGATGACCGGGTGACTCACGCCTCGATGTCCACTCCCGACGATCCCCGCTTGGACCCGTTTCGGGGCCTGCGCGCCAGCGAGCGCCGCTTCCTGCGGCCTCCGCCGCACGGGACTCGCGAGATCCCGTGCTTCGTCGCCGAAGGGGGGCTGGTGGTCGGGCGCGCCCTGGCGAGCGGATCGGTGCCACAGGCCATCCTTGTCGACGCCACCGAGCGCCCCGGACTCGGATGGGCACACGATCCAGATTTGCCGATCCTCGTGGCGGACCGGGCCCTGATCCGCGAGGTCACCGGCTTGGGCGTGATTCGCGGGGCGATCGGCATTTTTGCGCGTCCGCCCGAACGCTCGCCCGCGGCGCTGCTGGCCAGCGCCCGACGCGTGCTGGTCCTCGAAGGCGTCGCGAACCCCGCCAACCTCGGGGTGATCATCCGCAGCGCGGCAGCGCTCGGCGTCGATGCGACCCTGTGCGACGCGTCATGCGCTGACCCCATGTACCGGCGCGCGGTCCGCGGGTCGATGGGCGCCGTCCTGACCCATCCCTGGGCCCGGCTCGATGCGCTGCCCAAGGGCCTCGCCCCGCTGCGCCGGGCGGGGTTCGCGATCGTCGCGCTGGTGACCGACCCCGATGCGGCCCCGCTCGATGCCGTTGTGCGCGACGCCGGCCCGCGGGTCGCGCTGGTGCTCGGGACCGAGGGGCATGGCATCTCCTCTGCCGGTCGCGCCGCCGCGGACCGTCCGGCCACGATCCCGATGCGCGCTGGCGTCGACTCGCTGAACGTCGGCGCCGCGGCGGCGGTGGCGTGCTATCTGCTGGGCACGGTCAGTTGATGCACTCGACGAAGATCTCGTAGTTGACGGTATCGGTCTGCGAGGGCAGGAAGTGCACCGTCCAGCCCGTCGGTGTCGTTCCGTCCGATGATGGATAGGGCTCGGACCCGATCACGACGCCCTGGGACTGGTCGAGGATGCGTCCGCCGCCACCGGTCGCCGAGCCGCTCGGGCACACGATCGACTGGCTGACCTCCAGCCCGGCTTGGCTGGAGAATGAGCTCGAGACGAGGTGGGTGGTCACACTCGCGGATCCCGACCCGGCCGGTCCGGTCGGGCCCGCGGGACCCGTCGGTCCGGCGTTGCCCTGGGGGCCGGCCGGGCCGGTGTCGCCGGGGCTGCCCTTGGGGCCGGCTGGGCCCGAGGGTCCCGGCAGCCCCTGATCGCCTTGGGGGCCGGTCGGCCCCGTCGGCCCGACCAGCCCCGTGCCGCCCGAACTGCCCGTGCCGCCCGACCCGCCGGAGCCGACGCTCAGGGTGAGTATCTGGGTCTGCAGATCCGTCAGCAGTGCGGTGTCGACCCCGAGTTGCTGGTTGAGGGCCTGAATCTGCTGCGCCGCGGTGGACAGCTGATGGGAGGTCGTCGACAACTGGCCGGTGAGCGTCTTGACCTTTGACTGCAGGGCGGTGACCGTCGACAGCGGCGCGTACTTGACCGGCTTGGGCTTGGGCTTGGACTTCGCAAGCGCGGTCGCCCCCGAGCCCACGACGGCCAGCGGCACTCCAACGATCGCCAGCGAGGTCGCGATCGACGACCATCCGTCGCCGGGAGAAGCGGCGGCGTTCGGGGTGTCGGTCAGGCATCGGGCGCGGCTCCTCGAGATCGGTCTCGAGTCATTCATCGGCAGCCCGCCGAGAATCCCTTACGGCCTATTTGCGTCGTCTGTGCGCGTTGCGGACATCGGTGTGTCGGTACCGGCGACGACGGTGGCATGGGCCCGCGTGTTTGCGCCGAGCGCCACCTGGCGCTCGCCAGGGCCGAGCGCCTCGGTGCGCAGCATCCGTGCCTCCAGCTCCAGCGCGCGCAGCACCTCCCGTCGTGCCCGTTCGGGGTCGTTGGCGGTGACGGCGACGCCCGCTGCGGCATCGGTCAGCCCGAGATACGCCTCGAGTGCTGCGGCGCGGACCTCACCCGACGGATGCTGGGGGATCGCGTAGCGCGCGGCCATGAGCTCCCGCTCCCAGGACCCGACGCTGTGCCGGTAGCGCTCCACGCCCACGATGGCCGTGCAGGCGAGCGCCGCCGTGACCCCGCCCGCCCGCCCGCCCGCCGCCCGATCTCGCCCAGGGCCGCCACCAGACGCGCGCGTGCGGCGGCGCTCGCCGGATCGGTGATCCATGCCCGGGCGGCGCGCGCGAGGGCCTCAGCGGCCTCGGGGCCGAGCCGGGCGGCCACCCGCCGGACGAGGCGCACGAGGGCCTCGGTCATCGGCGCGCGGGGCATGTGCCCGCGCGGGTCGCGACGCTAGCGCGCTCCCGCGTCATCGAGGGCGGCGATGTCCTGGTCCGACAGGTGCACCGCCGCCGCGTCGGCGAGTTCGGCCACCTGGGCGGTCGATGTGGCGCTGACGACCGGCGCGGTGATCCCCGGGCGGTGCTGCAGCCAGGCGATGGCGATCTGGGTTTGGGAGACACCGTGCCCTGCGGCGATGCGGTCGACGGTCTCGAGCATCCTCCATCCGCGCGGGTTCATGTAGTCCCGCTCGACTCCGGGGGCACGTCCACTGGCCGGTAGCGGCTGATCGGGCCGGTACTTCCCCGACAGGAATCCGCGCGCCAGGGCGAAGTAGGGCGCCACGCCGAGCCCCCGCTCGCGGCACAGCTGTTCGAGGGCCCCCTCGTAGCCGTCCCGGTCGAGCAGGTTGAAATGCGGCTGATGCACCGAGAAGGCGACCAGGCCCTCTGCGGCGCTGATATCGAGCGCCTGGCGGAGGCGCTCGGCGGTGTAGTTGGATGATCCCACCGCGTGGACGAGCCCCTGGCTGACCAGCTCGTCGAAGGCGCGCACCGTCTCGACCAGCGGTGTTGCCGGATCGTCCTCGTGGGCGTAATAGAGGTCGATCGAGTCGACCTGTAGACGCGCGAGCGATTCCTCGACGCCGCGGCGGATGTGATCGCGCGAGAGGCCCTTCTCGAACTTGCTGGAGGCCATGCCGACCTTGGTGCCGATCACGACCCGGTTCCGGGTGCCCCGCTCGGTGAGCCACCGGCCGATGATCGCCTCGGACTCGCCGCCTTGGTGGCCCGGCACCCAGCCGGAGTAGACGTTGGCGGTGTCGATGAAGTTCCCGCCCAGCGCCAGGAACCTGTCCAGCACGGCAAACGACGCGTCGTCGTCGGCGGTCCAGCCGAAGACGTTTCCTCCCAGGCAGATCGGCGAGACATCAAGCCCGCTCGTACCGAGCGGGCGACGCGGTGACAATGGGGCGGTCATCAATCCTCCGTCGTAAACAACAGCGGTTCGAGGCCGAGCGTCAGGCCCGGCCGCCCGGCGACATGGCGCACGGCGAGCAGTACGCCGGGCATGAAGCTCTCGCGCGAGAGCGAATCGTGGCGGATCGTCAGCGTCTCACCGAGCCCGCCCAGGATGACCTCCTGGTGCGCCACGAGGCCGGGCAGGCGCACGGAGTGGATCACCGGTTCGCCCTCCATGAGCGCGGCGGTGCGCAGGGCGGTGCCCGAGGGCGCATCGAGCTTGGTGTCGTGGTGGAGCTCGATGATCTCGGCGCGAGCCATGTGGCGTGACGCCTCGGCGGCGAAGCGCATCATCAGAACCGCGCCGACGGCGAAGTTCGGAGCGATGACGACGTTGGCAGGTCCGGCATCCGCCCGTGCGCGGATCTCGTCCAGCTGGTCGTCGGTGAGCCCGGTCGTGCCAATCACCCCGTGGACGCCAGCGGTGAGGTAGGCGCACGTGTTGTCAAACACGAACGCCGGCTGGGTGAAGTCGACGGCGACGTCGACCCCTCCGGTCTGGAGCGCCGCGGCGACGTCGGTGAACACGCCCGGTCCCGGAGGCAGGGCCGGGTCGACCCGGGCTGCGACCTGCATGCCGTCGGCGGCCGTGACCGCGTCGACGACCGCGCTGCCCATGCGTCCGGCGGCTCCGGTCACCATCACGCGGATCATCGGGCGAGCGCCTCCCGTCGGAGGTCGAGCGCAGCGGCGTCCGCCAGATGCGGCGTCACGTTGGCGATACCGGCGCGAATGAGGTCCGGGTTGGGTCCGACCGCGGCGACGCTCATGGCGTCAGGCTGCCAGAAGTCGGCGGCGAGCGCCTGGATGTCCTGGGCCCGAACGGCCTCGACGCGGTCGATGATCTCGTCGATCGTCAAGAGCTCGGTGTCGGTGACCACGGCCCGGCCGAGGCGGTTCATGCGCGTGCCGGGCGACTCTGTGCCGAGCACCAGGCGGCCCTTGAGGTGGTCCTTGGCGCGTCGCAGCTCGACATCGGGTACCGGTTCGTCACGCAGTTTGCGCAGTTCGGCCTGGATCACCGAGCAGCAGGTCGCCAGGTTGTCCTCGCGCGTGCCCAGGTGGACCACCACCTGACCGGCGTCGGCGTAACCGGCGGTGTAGCTGCCGACCGAATACGCCAGGCCCCGCTTCTCGCGGACCTCCTGGAACAGGCGGCTGCTCATCAGTCCGCCGAGGATCGTGTCGAGCACCGCCTGGGCATGCCGGCGCGGATCCGATCGCGTCAGGCCCGTACCGCCGATGCACAGGTGCACCTGCTCGGTGGGCTTTTGCAGCAACACCAGCCGCGAGCCGCCAGTCCGTGCCGGGACCGGTGCCTCCGGCGCGCCGCCTCCGGGCAGATCGGCCAACAGCGCATCGGCGAGCGCCACCAGGGCGTCGTGATCGATGTTGCCCGCGGCAGCGACGACCATGTTGGGCGCGCGGTAGTGGTCGGCGTGGTAGGCGGCGATGTCCGCCTTGGGGATGTTGGCGACGACCTCGGCGGTCCCGATCACGGGCCGTCCGAGGGGCTGGTCCGGGAAGATGGCCCGGGCAAGCAGGTCGTGGACCTGATCCTCGGGATCGTCGGCGTACATGGCGATTTCCTCGCAGACGACTTCGCGCTCCTGGTCGAGCTCCGCGAAGATCGGGCGCACGAGCATGTCGGCGATGACCGGGACGCCGCGCTCGAGGATTTCGTCGAGTACGCGGATGTAGACGACGGTGTAGTCGCGCCCGGTGGCCGCGTTCACCTCGCCGCCGAACCCATCGAAGATCTGTGCGATCTGCTCGGCCGTGTACTGCGGTGTGCCCTTGAACAGCAGGTGCTCAAGGAAGTGCGAGACGCCCGCCTGGGCGGGCGTCTCGAAACGTGATCCCACACCGATCCAGATACCGAGAGCCACGGAGCGGACACCCGACATCGGCTCGCTGACGACGCGCAGACCGCGGGATGTCGTATCCAAACGGGGGCGGTCGCCAGCCACGGCTAGTCCTCTTCGCTCAGTCGGCGGCGCCGACGGCGGGGCGGGCGCGACTGGCCGGCCTCGATCACGGCGTCTTCCTCACCCGCGTCGAAGCCGTCGCCGGGCACCGGCTCGCCGACGTCCTCCAGGCCGACGATCCGCAGGCCGATGCGACCGCGGGCCTTGTCGACCTCGACGACCCGCACGTCGACCACGTCACCGCGGTTGATGACGTCCTCGACCTTCTCGACGCGGCCGGTAGACAGGTTGGAGATGTGCAGCAGACCGTCGACGCCCTTGGTGAGTTCCACGAAGGCACCGAAGGTCGTCGTCTTGACCACCTTGGCACCGTTGAAGGTGTCGCCGACTTCGACGTCCTTGGTCATCGCCCGGATCTGCTCCACGCAGGCCGTGGCCTTCGCACCCTCGACGCCGTAGACACTGACGGTCCCGTCGTCCTCGATCGAGATCTCGACGTTGTACTCGGCCTCGAGGCCGCGAATCGTCTCGCCACCCTTGCCGATGACCGTGCCGATGCGCTCCGGGTCGATCTTGATCGCGGTGATGCGCGGAGCGAAGTCCGACAGCTCGGCGCGCGGCGCAGAGATCGCGGTGCCCATGATCCCGAGGATGTGCAGCCGGCCGTGGCGGGCCTGCTCGAGCGCATCGCGCAAGATCTGGAAGGTCACGCCGCTGATCTTGATGTCCATCTGCAGCGCGGTGATGCCGGCCTCCGTGCCGGCGACCTTGAAGTCCATGTCGCCGAGGTGGTCCTCGTCGCCTTGGATGTCGGTGAGGATGACGTAGTCGTCGCCCTCGCGGATGAGGCCCATCGCAATGCCGGCGACCGGCCGCGGGATGTTCACGCCGGCGTCCAAGAGCGCGAGGGTCGATCCGCAGACCGATGCCATCGAGGATGAGCCGTTGGACTCAAGGGTCTCCGAGACCAGCCGAAGCGTGTACGGGAACGCGGTTTCGTCCGGGATCATCGGCACCAGCGCCCGCTCGGCGAGCGCGCCGTGTCCGATGTCGCGGCGCTTGGGCCCGCGCATCGGCCCGGACTCCCCCACCGAGAACGGTGGGAAGTTGTAGTGGTGGATGAAGCGCTTGGTGGTCTCGATGCCCAGGCCGTCGATCCGCTGGGCGTCCTTGAGGGTCCCCAGCGCCACGACCGTCAGCACCTGGGTCTCACCGCGGGTGAACAGCCCCGAGCCGTGGGTCCGCGGGGTGACCCCAACCTCCACCGAGATCGGGCGGATCTCGTCGCTGGAACGCCCGTCGGGGCGGCGCTTGTCGACGGCGATGCGACGACGGATGATCGTCTTTTCCAGACTTTCGAACGCACGGTTCAACGATGCGCGGTCGTCGGGCGTGGACTCCTCGCCGAGGAGGGTCTCGGCGGCGGCTGCGCGGACGTCGGCGACCTTGTCGCGGCGCTCGAGCTTGCCCTGCTCCAGGGTCGCTTCCTCCAGCTGTTCGAGGACGGCGGCCTGGACTCGGCTGAGCATGTCCGGGTCGACGTCGACGGAGGTGACTTCCCACTTTTGCTTGCCGGCGATGCGGGCGAGCTCGAGCTGTGCGGCGCACAGCTTCTTGATCTCGTCGTGCGCGATCGCGAGGGCTTCGAGCAGCGCCTCCTCGTCGACCTCGTTGGCACCGGCCTCGACCATCGAGATGGCCTCGGCGGTCCCGGCGACGATGAGGTCCAGGTCGGATTCCTCGATCTCCTGAAGGGTCGGGTTGATGATGAAGTCATCGCCAATGAGCCCGATCCGCACGGCGCCGACCGGGCCGAGGAACGGCAGGTCGGAGATCGTCAGTGCGGCCGACGCGCCGTTGATGCACAGGATGTCGAAGGCGTTGACCTGATCAACGCTCATGACGGTCGCGATGACCTGGATCTCGTTGCGGAAGCCCTTGGGCCACAGTGGCCGGATCGGCCGGTCGGTCATGCGGGCGGTCAGGATTGCGCGCTCGCTCGGGCGGCTTTCGCGCTTGATGAACCCGCCCGGGATCTTGCCGGCGGCGTACATGCGCTCTTCGACATCGACGGTCAGCGGGAAGAAGTCGACGCCCTCCCGCGGCGTGCGTGAGCCGACAGCGGTCACCAGGACCAGGTTGTCGCCTGAGCGCACAACGACGGCGCCGTTTGCCTGCTTGGCCAGCTTGCCCGTCTCGAACGTAATCGGGGTGCCCCCGACGTCTGCCTTTACGACCGCTAGTGCCATCTCATTCCTCATCTCTGCTGGGACCCCCTGGTCCCAGCGCTCCAGTGGGGCCCCAGCATCGACCGATGCCGACGACCAGCGTCAATTTCTCGGGTTCGTTGAACTGCCTGATGGACCGCACGGTCGGGCACGTGCCCCAAGCATCGGTCCGGATGCACGCCGGGGTCTTAACGGCGCAGCCCCAGCTGCGCGACCAGCGCCCGGTACCCCTCGAGGTCCGTGCGCTGCAGGTAGTTCAGCAACCGGCGGCGGCGACCGACCATCTTCAGCAGGCCGCGGCGTGAATGATGATCCTTCTTGTGGACGCGCAGGTGCTCGGTGAGCTCGTTGATGCGCGTCGTGAGCATCGCGATCTGCACCTGGGCCGACCCTGTGTCGCCCTCGTGACGTGCGTGCGTGCCCATGATCTCGAGCTTTTGCTCACGTGTCAGCAAACTGTTGCTTCTCCTGATTCGGCCGCGGCGCCGCCGTGTGGCCGCACCGGGTCATATGGCGACCGGCTCCGGGCGGCCGACGGGGTGTCGGTCGTCCTGCCACCGGTACACGTCGTCGTGCACGGTCGGCTCGGAGCGGTCAGTTCGGCCTGGAGGGTAGCAAACCGGCCCGCGCTCACGCCGCCGGGCGGGCCCGGCCCGACGTGCGACTATCGGGGCGGCGCGGCTCCGACGCGCGCACGGGTCTCGGCGATGTCGTGATGGATCTGCGCCACCAGCTCGGAGGGCTCGGTGAAGCGCCGTTCATCGCGCAGTCGGCTGACGAACTCGACCCGCATGGTCTCGCCGTAGAGGTCTGGGCCTTCCCAGTCGAGCATGAACGCCTCGATGCGGACCGGGTCGCGCTCCTGGGCGGTGTGAAAGGTCGGAGCGACGCCGACGTTGATGGCCGCCACCGCGGTGCCGTAGCGGGTCGTCGCGCGTCCCGCGTAGACGCCCTTGCCGGGGATTGCGGCGGTGGCGGGCGCCTCGATGTTGGCGGTCGGCAGCCCGAGCGCGCGTCCGCGCTGCTCGCCCACGACCACGACGCCTTCGACGGCGTGGGGACGTCCAAGCAGTTCACCGGCCTCGTCCAGGCGCCCCTCGGTGATGAGCCGCCGGATGCGGGTCGATGAGATCGGTTTGCCGTCATAGCTGGCGACGATTGCGGGCGAGATGACCTCGACCCCGCGCGCCCGCCCGTAGGCGCGCATCCCGGCCGCGGTGCCGGTGCCGCCGCTGCCGAAGCGAAAGTTGTCCCCCACCACGACGATCTCCGCGCCCAGCGGCGGTGAGGCGATCATGTCCACGAAGCGATCCGCGCGGATGCGCGAGAATGCACGGGTAAACGGCAGGATCAGCAGCTCGTCCACCTCCAGGGACGCGATCAGCTCGGCCTTGAGGTCCACTGGCGTCAGGACCGTGGTCTTGAGCTCGGGTCGCAGCACCGCGATCGGGTGCGGCTCGAAGGTCATCACCATGACCGGGATGCCGCGGGCCCGTCCCAGCGCGCGGGCCTCGGCGATGATCTGGCGGTGGCCCAGGTGGACCCCGTCGAAGGTGCCGATCGCGACGGCGCGCCGACGGTCGCCGACCGGCAGTTCCCCGAGCGAGGCGTACGTTTTCACGTCCGCTCCGGGTCGATGAACACGCGCATCGGCCGCAGCGTCGCTCCGTCGGCCGCGGCGATGGCAACGAGCTCGCCGTCGACGGAGAGCACCGCGACCTCCCCCCGCATGGCCGTGTTCTCCAGGTGGCGGCCGTGGGCGAGCGCGTGCGCCTCCGATGGCACGGCGACAATGGTCGGCATATCGGCGAGCAGTGTGGTCAACGGCACGGGCGCGACGTAAGGGACCTGGTCGGGCGCGACCGCATCGGCGACCCGGAGCCGGCCAACCGCGGTGCGCCGCAGTGCTTGGCAGTATGCACCGCAGCCGAGCAGCTCGCCGAGATCGACGGCGACCTGGCGTATGTAGGTGCCCGTGGTGACCTCAAGCGCAAGGGCCAGTTCGGCCGCCGCCGGGCGGTAGTCGATCAGCTCGAGCCCGAGGATTCGTATTTCGCGCTCGGGAGTCTCGACGCGCTCGCCCCGGCGCGCGCGCTCGTAGAGCCGTTGCCCGTCCACATGGACCGCCGAATACAGCGGCACCCGCTGGGTCGTGCGTGCCGCGATGACCCCGAGGGCCTCGGCGATCGCGGCATGCTCGGGCACGGGCCCCCCCGGAGTAATCGGGCCCTCGGGGTCGCCGGTCGCCGAGCGGGCCCCGAGCCGAATCGTTGCCTGGTATGACTTGGCGCTCGCGCTGAGGCGATCGGCCAGTCGCGTGGCGCGCCCGGCGAGGATGACGAGCAGGCCCGTCGCGAACGGATCGAGGGTGCCTGCGTGGCCGACTTTGGTCCCGCGGGGCAGGCGCCGGCGGATGTCGCGCACGATGTCATGGGAGGTTGGGCCGGCCGGCTTATCGACGAGCCACGCCCGGGCATCGAGGCGCTCAGCGCTCACCGGCGAAATGCCCGGCCACGCGGGCCTCGAGCCAGGCAAACAGCTCATCTAGCGGCATCGCCGTGGAGAAGCCGGCGGCCGAACGGTGCCCGCCCCCGCCCTGCTCGCGTGCGATTGCCGAGACGTCGGGTTCGCCGTCGCCGGAGCGCAGCGAGACCCGCCAGCCCTTGTGGCCGGCCTGGCGCGCGAGGCCGGCGACCTCCACCCCTTTGACGCTGCGCATCGCCTCGACGATCCCCTCGGTGTCGTCCCCCCCGGCGGCGTGGAAGTCGTCGGGTCCGAGCGCAGCCAGCATGAGCCGTCCATCGCACAGCAGCTTGGCGCTCTCGGCAGCCCGGCCGAGCAGCCGCAGCCGCGACTCGGGCTGCTCCTCGTAGAGGTGCTGGGCGACGTCATGGGGGTCGACTCCCGCGGCCAGCAGGACGCCGGCGACGCGGTGCGCCTCAACGCCGGTATTCGAGTAGCAGAACCGCCCCGTGTCGGTCACGAGGCCGACGTACAGCGGCACGGCGACCTCGCGGGTGATCTGCAGTCCGGCCGCCTCGAGCACGTGCACAACCACCTCTGCGCTGCTGGAGGCCTGCGCTTCGACGAGGTTGAGATCGCCGAAGCGCGAGTTGTCGTGGTGATGGTCGAGGTTGAACACCTCGACGACTCCCGCGTGGGGGTCCTCGTCAGTCCACAGCCGCCCCTCGCTGGCGCAGTCGACCGCGATCAGGATCCGGTGTTCGTCCGCGTCCGGCGGGCCGGAGACGACCTGCTCCCCGTCGGCGAGCAGGAACGCGAATTCCTCCGGGACCGGGTGCGGATCCGGATGGTGCATGACCACGTCGTGTCCGGCGGCGCGCAGCGCGCGCGTGAGCCCGAGCATCGTGCCGATGGCATCGCCGTCCGGATTGCGGTGCGTGGCGACGGCGATCTTGAGCGGCCCCTGGGTCAGGCGCGCGGCGATCGCCGCGGGTCCGACGTCGAGCCCGGTCGGGCGCGCATCCAGGTCGGTGGGGTGCGAGCTCACGCGGGGCCCTCCTGGCTCAGGCCCGTCGGCGGCTCCGGCGGCGGGGCGACTTGGTCGATCAGCCGGGAAATCCGCCGGGCCTGGTCCTGCTGTGTGTCGTAGACAAAGTCCAAGCGGGGCGTGTTGCGGGTCCGCATCGCGCGCCCGACGCGCGATTGCAGCAGCCCCCGGGCCGACTCGAGTGCACGCAGGCTCGGCTCGCGCTGAGCCTTGGTGAGGGTCGTGAAGTAGACCGTCGCAGCGGCGAAATCGGGCGACGGAACGACGTCGGTGATCGTCACGAAACCCAGGCGCGGATCGGACACGTCGCGAATCAGGCTGTGGGCGAGCACGTCCTTGATGAGCTCGCCACCGCGCCGCTGCCGGTTGCCGGGCGGGGTCATGTGAGCCGCTCCAGGTATTCGGGCGTGCCGTCGACCGGACGTAGGTCGCGCAGTTCGTCGACGACCACGAACGCCTCGTCGGTGTGGAATGACCTGCTGACGGCCTCGAGCTGGTGGCCCAGCTCGCCGGCGTCCGGACCGACCAGGGCCACGGTGACCTGGGCCCGCTGCCAGAGGTCGTGGTAGTCGACCTCCGACACCGCGCAGCGGTGACGATCCCGCAGCCGGGCGACCAGCCGACGCAGCTCGCGGCGCTTGTCCTTGAGCGAACTGCTCACGGGCAGATGCAGATCCGCACTGATGGTGCCGACATAGCCCGCACCCATTGATCGTCGACCCTGCCTACTCGGCCGGCTCCGCCGCTACCTGGGCGGTCCGGGCGACCTCGCGGAACTCGAACGCCTCGATGATGTCGCCGTCTTTGACGTCGTTGAAATCATCGAGCAGGATGCCGCACTCGAAGCCCTGCTGGACCTCGCGGGCGTCTTCGTTGAAGCGCCGCAGCGAGCTGATGCGCCCCTCGTAGACGACGGTCCCGTCGCGCAGCAAACGTGCCTGGGCGCCGCGTCGCACGGCGCCCTCGAGGATGTAGCAGCCGGCGATCGTTCCCAGGCGGCTGGCACGGAAGGTCGTGCGGACCTCGGCTTGCCCGATGATGTCCTCGACGATGTCGGGCTCTAGGAGGCCGACGAGCGCGTCGCGGACGTCTTCGATGGCGCGGTAGATGACCCGGTACGTGCGGATGTCGACACCCTCGCGCTCGGCGAGCACATTGGCCTCCGGCCGCGGCCGGACGTTGAAGCCGATGATGATCGCCTGCGAGGCGGCGGCAAGGTTGACGTCGGATTCGGTGATTGCGCCGACCCCGGTGTGGATGATCCGCAGCCGGACCTCTGTCTGCTCGACCTTCTCGAGCGCGTCGACCAGGGCCCCGACCGAGCCTTGCACGTCGCCCTTGACGATGATGTTCAGTTCCTTGAGCCCGCCTTCCTTGATGCGCGAGAACAGGTCATCAAGTGACACCGGCGCCCGCCGGTTCGCCAGCTCCTCGGCGCGCAGGCGCTGGCTGCGCTCGCTGGCCATCTGGCGGGCCGTGCGCTCGTTGTCGACGATCCGGAACTTGTCGCCGGCGTCGGGCACACCCGACAGGCCGAGCACCTCGGCGGGCATGGATGGGGTCGCCTCGGTCATCGCGTCGCCGTTGAAGCTGTTCATCGCGCGGACGCGGCCGTGCTGTTCGCCGGCGAGGATCACGTCGCCGACATGTAGTGTGCCGCGCTGGACCAGGACGGTGCAGACCGGGCCCCGGCCGGGGTCCAGGCGCGATTCGATCACGGTGCCCGATGCGGGCGCGTTCGGGTTGGCCTTCGGTTCGGCGTCCGCGTCGGCAACCAGCAGCACGGTCTCCAGGAGCTCGTCAAGGCCCTCGCCGGTGTGCGCGGAGACGTTGACGAACTCGTGGCTGCCACCCCAGTCGGACGGGATGACGTCGTGCGTGGTCAACTCCTGGCGCACCCGATCCGGGTTCGCGTTCTCTTTGTCGATCTTGTTGATGGCGACCACAAACGGCACCTCGGCCGCCCGGGCGTGGTCGATGGCCTCGACCGTCTGCGGCATGACGCCGTCGTCGGCGGCGACGACGATGATCGCCACGTCGGTGATCTTGGCGCCGCGCGCGCGCATAGCGGTGAACGCCTCGTGGCCCGGGGTGTCCAGGAAGGTAACGATCCGGTCGCCGTGGTGGACCTGATAGGCACCGATGTGTTGGGTGATGCCGCCGGCTTCCCCCGCGGCGACCTCGGTCTTGCGGACGGCGTCCAGCAGGGACGTCTTGCCGTGGTCGACGTGGCCCATGACGGTGACGACCGGCGCGCGCGTGACCAGATCTTCCGGTGCGTCGTCGAACGTCTCGGTGCGCTCGTCTTCCTCCTCGGCGTGGACGATGTTGACCACCCGTCCGAGTTCCTCGCCGACGAGCTCGATGGCCTCGTCCGAGAGGGACTGGGTCAGCGTGACGAGCTCGCCCGCGACCATCATCAGCTTGATGATCTGGGCCGAGGAAATCGACAGGGCTTCGGCGAGGTCCTTGACCGTCGCGCCCGAGGGCACGTCGACCGGCGTCAGGTCCGGAACCTCGGCGACGGCCGGCGCGCCTTCCCGCTCTGGGGCGCGGCCGCCTCCCCGCCCGCGCCCGCTACCGGTCGGCCCCTGACCGGCGCCGCGGCGGTTGGCTTGGGCGTCGATCACCACGCGGCGCGGCCGGCCGCGCCGGCTGCCTCCGCCGCCGGGAGCGCCGGTCACCGCGGGACCTGCGGTGCGCCCGTTGCCGGGCCCGCGGCCCGGGGCACCAACGGTGCGTGCGCCGCGGGCGTCCTGATCGCGGCCGTTCGTCGTGGCGGGGCGTGCCTGGCTCGGCGCGGCGCGCCCGTCGCCGGCGGCTGCCGGTGCGGCTTCGACGGGAGCTGGCGCCGGGCGCGGCTTGTCGTCGTCTTCAGGACGCGTGCCATCTGCCCGCATGATCTTGCGGGGTCCGATGCGCTTCGGCTGCTCTTCCTCGACCGATGCGGGCACCGGCTCGGGCGCGGCGGGCGCTTCCTCGGCCGCGGGTGCGGCCACGGCCTCGGCGGCGGGTGCCGCGGGTTCCGCGCTCACCGGCTCGGGCGCCGGCGTCTGGGCAGCGGGTACCGGCTCGGCGACCGGCGCGGGCTCGACAGACTCGGTCGGTACCGGGGCCCGGACGACCGGCGCGGGCTCGGGTGCCGGGGCCGGAACCTCGCGCGCGGGCGCGGCAGGCGTCGGCTCGGTCTCGGCGGCGGTCAGCGGACGGGGCCGCGGACGGGGCCGCGGGCGTGTCGGCTTCGGTTGCGGCGGCTCTTCGGCCTCGGGTTCGGGCGGGGGGGGCGGCGCAGGCTTGGCCGGACGTTCCGGCTCGGCCTCCAGTGGTGTCGCGGGTTGCGGGTGGCGATTCGGATTGAGCAGGTGCAGGGCCCAGTCGACGTCCACCGTCGACGAGGCGGTCTTGACGACCATCCCGGCACGCTGGAGGCGCTGCAGCACGAAGCCGCTGGGCAGCCCCTCATCTTTCGCGATCTCGTAGACCCGCTTCTTCGCCATCGCTCTCCTTGGACAGACTACGCCGCGAGGCTCGCGCGGAGCCCCTGGTCAATACACAGCTCCGCACCCCGCGTGCGCGTTGCCCGGTGAAATGCTCGCCGCGCCTGCGCGAGCTCAAAACATGCCGTCCCGCAGACGTATGCGCCCCGCCCCTTCGCGTGATACGCGGGGTCGAACACCAGCCTTGGTGGACTGTACTCGCCCATGGCGACGAAGCGCAGCAGCTCGCTCTGGGGCGCACGGCGCCCGCAGGCGATGCAGCGACGCATCGGCACGTGCGCGGATGTCCGCGCGCCGGTCAGCTGCCCTCCCCGGGCGTGGCCGCCGGATCCCCGGCCTCGGCGAGCTCGGAGATGCGTGCGAAACCCTTGGGTGTGACCGCTTCGTGGACCTCCTCTGAGGTCAGGTCGCGACCGAGGGCGGCCTCGAGCCCGACCAGCTGGGAGTGGGCCGGGATCGCGCAGTAGCGGGTGCCTTCCTCAGCGGCATTCGGGCAGCGCCGTCCGTTGCGCAGCACCGCGACGCAGCGCGCCATGCCGCCGACCGCCTCGTCCTCGAACGTTTCGGTCCCTTCGGAGGCGAAGGTCGATTCGTTTTTGATGTCGATCCGCCACCCGGTCAGGCGTGCGGCGAGCTTGGCGTTCATCCCTTCCCGGCCGATGGCCAACGAGAGTTGGTCGTCGGGCACGATGACGGTCGCCTGGCGGTTGTCGTCGTCGACCAGGACCTCGCGCACGCGCGCCGGCGAGAGCGCCTTGGCGATGTAGCGGGCGGGCTCATCGTTGAACGGGATGATGTCGATCTTCTCGCCGCGCAGCTCCGAGACGACCATCCGCACCCGCGATCCCCGCGGGCCGACGCACGCGCCGACCGGGTCGACGCCCTGGACGTTGGAGATCACGGCGATCTTCGAGCGCCAGCCGGGCTCGCGGGCGACATTGCGGATCTCGACAAGACCGTCGGCCATCTCCGGTACCTCGAGCTTGAACAGCTCCTTGACCAGCTGATCTGCGCGCCGGGACACGATCACCTGGGGACCCTTGGCGGAGCTGCGGACCTCGGTAATCACCGCCTTGACCCGGGAGCCGTGGTCGTAGCGCTCCCCGGCGACCTGCTCGCTCTCGGGCAGCAGCGCCTCGACGCGGCCGAGGTCCACCAGCGTGTAGCGGTGGTCGGACTGCTGCACGATTCCTGTCACCACGTCGCCTACGCGGTCGACGTACTCGTCGTACATCAGCTCACGCTCCGCTTCGCGGATGCGTTGGTAGATGACCTGCTTGGCGGTCATCGCGGCGATGCGGCCGAAGTTGTCGGGCGTGACGTCGATCGCGTCGATTTCCTCGTCCGCGTAGGCGTCCCAATCGATCTCGGGCTCCGGCGGCTCGAACTCCTCCGGGTCGACGCCCTCGGGGATCTCAAACTCGGGCTGTGGCAGCGTTCGCAGGGCCTCGCCTTCGGGCGGCAGCAGCTGGAACACGCGGATGTCGCCGCTGTCGCGGTCGATCTCCACGCGTGCGTGCTCGGCGGCGTCAGGGGTCTTCTTGTAGGCCGCGAGCAACGCGTCCTCCAGCGCGACCAGCAGGGTCTCGGCTTCGATCCCCTTCTCGCGCTCAATCTGCTTGATCGCCTCGATGATCTCGCGGTTCAACTCAAACTCCTGGTCTGAGGCGTCGCCCTTCCGGCCATCGGGGTGGCCGTGCCTGCGGACGTCCTGTGGTCTAACACGTATGTCCCCCATCCCGGTCGCACGCGCGCCGAATGGCGGTAAACGAAACATCGATGATTCCTGACGGGGTCTCCAGTCGGATGCCCTCGGGGGTGACCGCCTGCAGTACACCCTCGCGCGAACGCCGCTTTCCGTCCTCGTCGATCCGCACCGCGACGCGGTGGCCGCGGGCCTGCTCGAAATGCTCGCGCGTGCGCAACGGCGGCTGCGGCCCTGGGGACCACACCTCGATGCCATAGCGGTCGTTGAGCCCGACCGATTGCAGCGCCCGCGTCACCTGCTCGCAGATCCCGTGATTGACGCCGTCGGGGTGATCGACGACGACGCGCAGCGTCCCCGAGTGGCCCGGACCGATAAGGGTGACCTCGCGGAGATCGACATCAGGGAGTTGGTTGTCGAGGCATGTCTCGACTTCGCGTTCCAGCGACTCGCGGACCTGCACCTACCACCCCCCTTTCACGTCGTCGAGCGAACCCTTCCTTTCGCCGGAAACAAAAAAGAGCGGGCCGTTACGCCCACTCCCTGCCAATCCGAACGAACCTGCATGTCACGTAAAGATCGCTTCTCACGATAGCACTGTTGCCCGCGTGCGGTCATCCTCCGGGCTCACCGTCGACCGCCCCCCGGCGCGGGCGAGCGAGCTCTTCGGTGTCGAGGATGAGCGTGACCGGCCCGTCGTTGTCGAGCGCGACCTGCATGTGGGCGCCAAAGACGCCGGTGGCGACCTCGAGTCCATGATGACGCAGGCGGGAGGCGTACGCATCGACGATCAGCCGGGCGGTCTCGGGCGCCGCCGCGTGCGTCCAGGACGGCCGGTTGCCGCGCCGCACGTCGCCGATCAGCGTGAATTGGCTCACGCACAACACGCTCCCACCGACATCGATGATGCTCCGGTCGAACGGGCGGTCGCCATCGGCAAAGACCCGCAGCCTCGCCGTCTTGTCTGCAAGGCGCTCCGCGTCCCCCACGGTGTCAGCGTGGGTGACGCCCACCAGCGCCAAGAGGCCGGCGCCGATCGCGCCGACGATCTCATCGCCCACGCTCACGCGGGCGGCGCTGACACGCTGCAAGACGATACGCACGACGCGAAATCTTAGGGCGCCTGGTTAGGATGGTCGCATGTCCGCAGAGGTGATTCTCCTGAACGCGCGTGTCGGCGCGTGCCTGAAAGAGCTGGATCTCGCCCCGGCCACGCGCCGCGGCGGCGGATGGTCGGTCGAGCTTCCCTCGCTCAAGCGCGGATCAATCGGCGTCGGCGTGCTGGCGCACGAGCGCACGGTGCGGATGGCGACGTTCTTCATGCGAGCCCCCGATCGGGACCACACCGGCGTGTATCGGCGCATGCTCGAGCGCAACCTGCAGATGGCCTACTGGCGATTCGGCCTGGATCCCGACGGCGATCTGTTCCTTGCCGCCCACCTGGACGAGGATCAGCTGGATCCTGCGCGCCTCGACGCGGTGCTGGGGCTCCTGGTGACCTACGTCGACGAGACCTACGAAGGGCTCGTACGTATGGGGTTCGATATTCCGGCCCACATCAGGGTCGGCGGCGCTCCACCCGGCGCCGAGACCACCGGCCCCGGGCTCGGGCCCGCCTAGCCGAGGCCGAGCTGGAAGCAGCGGGCGAGCATGAAATGCCGTTGGGCCAGCTTCCGGTCTCCAAGGCGCTCGAGCGCCTTGGCCAGACCGAAGTGCGCGTAGCCGTCGGTCGGACCGAGCTCGACTGCCACCTCGAACTCCTCTCGGGCGCGGTCAAACTCGCCGCAGCCCATGTACGCGCGGCCCAGGGCCTCCCGGACCGATGCCTTGTCCGGCTCCAGCCGGCGCGCGCGCTGCAGTGCGATCGCTGCCTGGTGGAAGTCACGGCTGCGCAGCAGCTCGTGGCCCCGCGTAAAGGCGTCGTAGGCCTCGGATTCGTTCACGGGCCGACCCGCTCGCGCGCCGGGTGGCGTGCGGTGAGCGCGGCATCGAGGATGTGCCGGGCGCACTCGCGCTTGGAGGCGCGCGGCACCGTTTCTTCCTGACCATCGGGGCCGATGATCGTGACGCTGTTTTCGTCGCTGCCAAACCCGATGCCGGCAGCGGCGATGTCGTTGTACACGACCAAATCGACGCCCTTGCGCTCGCGCTTGGCGCGGGCGCGCTCGAGGCCCTCGGCGCCAGCCTCGGCGGCAAAGCCGACGAGCACTTGGCCGCTGCGTCGGGCCTCACCAAGCTCGCTGAGGATGTCGGTCGTTCGTTCCAGGGGAATCTCGAGGCTCTCGGACAGTGACTTGTCGATCTTGCCATCCACCCGTGTGGACGGGCGGTAGTCGGCGACCGCGGCCGCCATGATCACGATGTCGGCGTCCCGGTGATAGGCCCGACACGCGACATGCATCTCGTGCGCGGTCGGTGTCTCGACGTACACGATCTCCGGCCGACGCGGCAGATCGACGTTGGCGGCGATGACCGTGACGTCCGCCCCGCGCCGGGATGCCTCCTCGGCGAGCGCCCACGCCATCTTGCCGCTCGAGCGGTTACCAACGTAACGCACCGCGTCGATGGGCTCACGCGTTCCGCCGGCGGTGATCAGCACCGAGGTGCCCTGAAGCGGACGGTCGGCGGCGATGACGCGCTCGAGCTCGCCGAAGATCACCTCGAGCTCCGGCAGGCGACCCGGCCCAACGTCACCGTCGGCCAGCAGCCCGACGGCCGGGGGAATCACATGGACCCCGCGCGCGGCCAGCGTCTGAACGTTTGCCTGGGTGGCAGGGTGCTGCCACATCTTGGTGTTCATGGCCGGGGCGAGGACCAGGGGGCCGTCGAACGCCAAGACGGAGGTCGTCAGCAGACCGTCGGCAAACCCGGATGCGATTGCGGCGACGGTATTGGCCGACGCCGGACAGACCAGCATGACGTCGGCGAAGCGGGCGAACTCCAGATGGTCGAAACCCGGTTGCGACTCGCGGCCGAAGACGTCGATGCCGACGGGGTGTCCCGACAGGGCGGCAAAGGTCTCGGGACCCACGAAGCGCGTGGCGTTCTCGGTCATCACCACCCGGACCTCGTGGCCGGCGCGCTGGAGCATCCGCATGAGGTCGACCGACTTGTAGGCGGCGATGCCGCTGCTGACGCCGAGGACGATCTTGGCCATTAGACGCTCCGGGTGACCGCGTCCACGATGCGCGCCATCTCGGCGGTCGCGGCGTCGAGGTCGTCGTTTCGGATTTGATAATTGAACTCCTGGCGCGCCCCGAGCTCAACCAGGCTCTCGGCGAGTCGAGCCTGGATGTCGGCTTCGGCTTCGGTGTCCCGTGCCCTCAGGCGCCGGACCAACTCGTCCAGCGAGGGGGGCTCGATGAAGATGGTAACCGCGTCGGGCAGCGCGGCGCGCAGTGCCCGGGCGCCCCGGAGCTCGATCTCCAGAATCACGGAGTCCCCGTTGCGCAGATGGCGCTCGACCTCCTCGCGCAGCGTGCCGTAACGGTTGCCGGCGTAGATCACGTGCTCGAGGAAATCACCCTCCGCGACGTGCAGCAGGAACTCGTCCTCGGTCAGGAAGTGGTACTCGCGCCCGTTCTGCTCGCCGGACCGGATCGGGCGCGTGGTCGCAGAGATCGCGGTGCGCAGGAACGGGAACACCTCGCGCATGCGCCGGATCAACGTGCCCTTGCCGGCCCCTGACGGGCCGGAGACGATGATCACGCGGGCCAGGCGGCCGCCGGGATCAGCCGACCGGGTCAGTGGTCGAGGAGATCGACCAGCTCGGAGCGCTGCCGCTCGGAGAGCCCGCCGATGGTCTTGCCTTGGGAAATGCGGCAGTGGTTCAAGAAACGGGTGGCCTTGACCTTCCCGTACTTGGGTACCGCGATCAACATGTCGAACACCTTCGCCGTCTGCACGTACTCGGGCGGATCCGAGATCACGCTGGCGATCTGTACGTTGCCCTCTTTGAGATCCCGTTTGAGCTGTGCGCGCAGGCTGCGGATCTCGTTGGCTCGGCGCAACGCCTCCATTCGCTGGTCCAGCGAGCGCTCGGGTGCTTGGGAGGTGGACTTGGTCATCGTGCTGCGAGCCTCAACGTCGAATGTCAGTCCTGGCGAGAGCCAATGTGGCGGGCGCGCCAACATCCTGCCACAAGAATTCCCTGGCGACACGTAGGAAGCCGCTGCCCCGCCCCGTAGTCGAGCAGTTTACCCAAAGTGCACGCTTTTGGGCACCATCTCTGCGTGTCGGCCGTCAACCGGCCCGCGGCGACGAGTCGATGTCCTGAAGAGCGACGGGTGTGACGTCGTCGGTTCCGAGCGCCGTCGCAGCCGCCTCGGCGGCCTCGATCGTGGTGATGCAGGGGATGCCGGCTCGGATTGCGGCGTGGCGGATCGCCGCCCCGTCGGTACGGTCTCCGCCGCCGCTGGGCGTGTTGATCACCATCGCGATCTCGCCGGCGAGAATGGCGTCGGTGATGTTGTCCGGGCCCTCGGAGACCTTGCGGACCGCCTCGACCGGTACGCCGGCGACCGCCAGGCTGGCGGCGGTTCCCCGGGTCGCGCAGATGCTGAGGCCGTGTGCGGCCAGCTGTCCGGCCAGCATGACGGCGCGTGGCTTGTCGGCATCTCGGGTCGATACGAACACGGTTCCGGATCTGGGTAGCGGGACCCCTGCCCCGCGCTGAGCCTTGGCGAAGGCGGCACCGAACGTCGGGGCGAGCCCCATGACCTCGCCGGTGGCACGCATCTCCGGCCCCAACAGCGGGTCGGATCCGGTGAACCGGGAGAACGGCAGGACCGCCTCTTTCACCGCCACGTATTTCGCGGTGCGCGCCGTCGGCAGGCCGAGGTCGGCAATCGGCTCGCCGAGCATGATCCGCAGCGCGAGACCCACGAGCGGCACCCCGGTGGCCTTGGCGACGAACGGGATCGTGCGCGACGCCCTGGGGTTGGCCTCGATGACGTACAGCTTGCCGTCGCACAGCGCGTACTGGACGTTGATCAGCCCGACGACGCCCAGGGCGGTCGCGATCGCGGCGGTCTGGGCCTCCAGCCCGGCGATCAGCTCGGGGGCGACCTGTTGGGGCGGCAGCACGCACGCCGAGTCGCCGGAGTGGATGCCCGCGGCCTCGACGTGCTCCATCACCGCGGCGATCCAGCAGGCCGAGCCGTCACACAGGGCGTCGACGTCGAATTCGATCGCACCCTCGAGGAACCGGTCGACGAGAATCACGCCTTCGGGCCGCTCCCGGCGCAGGTACGCCCGGATGTCCTGCGCCGAATCGCAGATGGCCATCGCGCGCCCGCCCAGGACATACGAGGGACGCACCAGGACTGGGTAACCGATCTCACGGGCCACCGCCTCCACGTCGTCGGGGCTGGTTGCGATGCGCCATGGTGGAGAGCTCAGCCCGAGCCGCGCCAGAAGGTCCCCGAAACGCCCGCGATCCTCGGCGAGATCGATGGCCTCGGGGGACGTGCCGAGGATCGGCACCCCATGATCGGCAAGCGTCCGCGCCAGCCGCAGGGGCGTCTGTCCGCCGAGCTGGGTGATGACCCCGAGCGGCTGCTCGATCGCGCAGATATCGAGCACGCTGTCGATGGTGACGGGCTCCATGTAAAGCCGGTCGCTGACCCCGTGATCGGTGCTGACCGTTTCCGGGTTGCAGTTGACCATCACGGCCGAGTAGCCGAGCTCGCGGGCGCTGGTGACCGCGTGCACGCAGCAGTAGTCGAACTCCACACCCTGGCCGATCCGGTTGGGTCCGGACCCCAGCACGACGATGCTCTTGGGTCCGGTGACCCGGGATTCGGTGTCCGTGTCGAACGCCGAGTAGTAGTAGGGCGTCTGTGCGGCGAACTCGGCCGCGCAGGTGTCGACGGCGTGGTACGTCGGGGTGACCCCGAGCGCACGCCGGCGCACGCCGACCGCAAGCTCGGTGCTGCCGGTGCCGTGGGCGATCATCCGATCGGTGGCCCCGGCCCGCCGCGCGCCGCGCAGCGCGTCGGCGTCGAGTGCGCCGAGATCGTCCCCGAGCGCCCGCTGGGCGCCGGCGAGCTCGACCAGCTGGTCGCAGAACCACGGGTGCACCATGGACGCGGCGGCCAGCTCATCGGCACGCGCGCCGTGGTGCGCCGCCCAGAGCATGACGTCGAAGCGGTCCCAGGTGGCCCGCTGGATCTGCCGCAGCGCGTCGGCGGACGTGTCCGGAATCGCGGGCTTGATGTCGAGCTCGCGGGCGGACATCGCCTTGCCGAAGGCCTCCCCGAAGGTCCGGCCGATGGCAAGGACCTCGCCCACGCTTTTCATGTGCGTGGTGAGCTCGTCCGAGGCGCCGGGCACCTTCTCAAAGGCGAAGCGCGGAATCTTGACCGCGACGTAATCGAGCGTCGGCTCGAAGCTGGCGGGCGTGACCTTGGTGATGTCGTTGGGCAGTTCGTCCAGGGTGTACCCGACTGCCAGGCGCGCGGCGATCTTGGCGATTGGGAAGCCCGTTGCCTTTGAGGCGAGCGCCGACGAGCGGGACACGCGCGGGTTCATCTCGATGACCAGGACCTGGCCGGTTTCCCGGTTGAGGGCAAACTGCACGTTCGATCCGCCGGTCTCGACGCCGACGGCGCGGATCACCTTGAGGGCGGCATCGCGCAGTGCCTGCAGCTCCGGGTCGGTCAGGGTCATCGCTGGGGCGACCGTCACGGAATCTCCGGTGTGAACGCCCATCGGGTCGAGGTTCTCGATCGAGCAGATGATGACCGCGTTGTCACTGCGGTCGCGTACGACCTCCAGCTCGAACTCGCCCCAGCCCAGCACCGACTGCTCGAGCAGCACCTGTCCGATCGGGCTCGTATCGAGGGCGCGCCGCAGGCGGTCGCGGAGCTCGTCAGGCGTCAAAGGCCACGCCGCCGCCCTCCCCCCCAAGTGTGAAGCCGGGGCGCAGGATCACGGGAAAGCCGATCTCCAGTGCGGCGGCGAGGCCCGACTCGATGTCGGTGACGATGACGCTGGCCGCCATCTCCAGACCCACCGAGGCCATCGTCGCTCGGAAGGCCTCGCGGTCCTCGGCGCGATGGATCGCGTCGGCGGTCGCGCCGATCAACTCGACCCCTTCGCGGGCGAGGATGCCCGAGTGGTGAAGTTCCATGGCGAGGTTCAGTGCAGTCTGGCCGCCGAGGGTCGGCAGCAGCGCATCGGGCCGCTCGCGGGCGATGACCTGTTCGATTGCGGTCACGTCGAGGGGCTCGACGTAGGTCCGGTCGGCCACCGACGGGTCCGTCATGATCGTGGCCGGATTCGAGTTGACCAGCACCACGCGGTAGCCCTCCTCGCGCAGTGCACGGCAGGCCTGGGTACCCGAATAGTCGAACTCGCCCGCCTGGCCGATCACGATCGGCCCGCTGCCCAGAACGAGGATCGTCGAGATGTCGTCGCGTCGCGGCATTAGTTGGTGATGGCCTCCACGAAGCGCGTGAACAGGTAGCGGGCATCGTGCGGGCCGGGGCTCGCCTCGGGGTGGTACTGCACCGAGAAGGCCCGCAGCTCGGGGATCGCTACACCCTCGACCGAGCCGTCGAACAGGCTCGTGTGGGTGATCTGGACGCCGTCGGACACGTCGCTTGCCACGACGGCGTAGCCGTGGTTCTGGACGGTGACCTCAACGCGATCATCGGCGGCCCGGCGTACCGGGTGGTTCGCCCCGCGATGGCCGAACGGCAGCTTCTCGGTCCGCAGACCGACGGCCTGGGCGAGCATCTGGTGCCCGAGGCAGATCCCGAAGACCGGGATCTCGCCGAGGATGTCCCGGACCGTCTCGATCACGGGCGTCACCGCGGCCGGATCACCCGGTCCGTTGGACACGAACACCGCGTCGGGCCTCAACTCGCGAATGCGCTGCGCGGTCACCCCGGACGGGACGATCTCGAGCTGACACCCCGACCGCACCAGCCCTGCGGAGATGGAGCGCTTGATGCCGCAGTCGATGGCGACGACGCGGGGCCCGGTCGATCCGAGCCTGCGCTGTGGTCCGGCCACCTCGGGTGTGAGGTCCCGTCCGTCCAACGACGGGTGCTCGAGCACGCGCGCCTGGAGTTCGTCGGGCGCGAGCTCGGTGCTGACGCCGCCACGCATGGCGCCGCGATCGCGCAGGTGGCGCACCAGGCGTCGGGTGTCGACGTCGGCCAGGGCAACAACGCCGTTGGCGGTCAGCCAGTCGCACCACCCGACGGGTCCTGCCGCGCCGCACATGTTGCCCGCTCGGGCCATCAGGACCGCCGGCGGCCAGGGACGATGACTTTCCATCGCCCGGGGCCCGGTCCCGTAGTTGCCGATCATCGGCGCGGCGAACGTCAGGATCTGTCCGTGGTACGAGGGGTCCGTGACCGCCTCTTGGTACCCGGTCATGCCCGTCGTGAAGACCATCTCGCCGAGCGCGGTGCCCGCGACGCCCACCGAGCGCCCTTCGAGGACCAGCCCGTCCTCAGTCACAATCCAGGCGGGGCTCGCCGCCATCAGCGCACCAGCCTGCTGATCGCCTTGAACTCGTCGGATCCCGCCTGCTCAAGCATCTCGAAGAGCACCGTCTCGGCGCTGGAGACCACCGCTCCCGCGGCCGCGCACTTGTCGATGCCGATCTGGCGGTTGGCCGACGTGCGCGAGCTGATCGCGTCGGCAGCGATCACGACCGCGTGGCCGGTCGCCAGCAGGTCGTGGACGCTCTGATTCACGCACACGTGTGCCTCGATGCCGCACACGACCCACCTGCGCATACCCGTGGAGGTCATTGCGGCGTCGATCTCCGGCACGCCGGCGAGCGAGAACCGCAGTTTCTCGATGACGGGTGTTCCGGCCGGCAGCACCTCGGCCAGCTCGGGAACGAGCGGCCCGAGCCCCTTGGGATACTGCTCGCTGACGATGACGGGCGCGTGCAGGATCCCGAAGCCCTCGATCAGGATGCGGCAGTTGCGCACGGTCTCCCCAAAGCGGTCGATCACCGGGCGGAATGCCTCCTGGACGTCGATCACCAGGAGCCCGGTTTGGTTGGCCTGCAGCAGGCCCGGGTGTCGGGTATCTAGCGCTGCCACGCGAGCTGGCCTCCTGCGATCGTCAGCTGGACCTGGCCGGTGAGCTCGACGCCGAGGAAGGCGGAGTTCCGCGACTTGCTCTGGAAGTCGTCGGACCCCACGACCCACCTCGCATCGAGATCGAGCACGGTCAGGTTGGCCGGTGCTCCGTCGGCGAGCGTCGGCACTGGCAGATCGAGGACCCGGGCCGCGTCCGCGCTCATGCGCTGCACCAGGACCGCCAGCGGCAGCTTGCCCGGGAGCACCAGGTCGGTGTAGAGCGACGCGAAGGCGGTCTCGAGCCCGGTCACCCCGAATGGCGCCTCCTCGAAGGGCAGCTCCTTCTCGCTGGCGCCGTGCGGGGCGTGGTCGGTCGCGATGCAATCGAGGGAGCCATCAATGAGCGCGTCCAGCAGGGCATCGCGGTCGTCCTCGCCGCGCAGCGGCGGGTTCATCTTGCGCGTCGCTGGGTCGAGGCTCTCGCAGTCCTCGTCGATCAGCAGCAGGTGATGTGGGCTCACTTCGGCGGTGACCTGGACGCCACGCGCCTTGCCAAGCCGCACCTCCTCGACGGTCGCTCGCGCGGACACGTGGCAGATATGGATGCGTGCGTCCTCATAGCCGGCGAGGGCAACGTCGCGGGCGACCGCCACGCTCTCGGAGACTGCGGGGATCCCCTCGACGCCGAGTCGTGCCGAGACGGCCCCTTCGTGCATGGCGCCGCCGCCGGACAGGTCGATGTCTTCTTCATGCAGGCTCAGCGGGAGCTGTGCCAGGTGCTGATACTGCAGCGCCCGACGGAACACCGCGGCGTTGCTGACCGGATGCCCGTCATCGGAAAGGGCGACCGCGCCGAGTTCGGCGAGCTCGGCGGCCTCGGTGAGCTCGGTGCCGTTCTGGCCCTTGGTGATCGCGCAGATGAACCCGACGCCGATGACCGCCTCCTCGGCGGCCAGTTCCCTGAGCCGCACCAGATCCTGGGCGTCATCGACCGGCGGGTCCGTGTTGGGCATCGCAGCGATGGCGACATAACCGCCGGCTGCGGCGGCGCGGGAGCCCGATGAGATGTCCTCGGTGTCCTCGCGGCCGGGGGTGCGCAGGTGTACATGCGGGTCGACAAAGCCCGGTACGACAACCAGCCCGGTCCCGTCGAGCTCGGGCAGGCCCTTGGGGTCACCCCCGATGTGCCCGTCGCGGATCACCAGGTCGCCGACGGCGTCGATGCCGACATCAGGGTCGAGAAGGCGCGCGTTGCGGATGACCAGCGACACTGCCGGCCCGGGACGCTGCACGAGCACGTTGTCGCGGGTCATGCGGCCACCATCTGGGTGACCGCGTCGGCGCTGCGCACCGCCTGCGGGTCGCTGAGCAGGTCGTAGAGCACCGCCATGCGCACCACCATTCCGCCCTCGACCTGCGCCGTCACCAGCGCGGTGGGGTCATCCGCAAGTTGATCCGTAATTTCGACGCCGCGGTTCATGGGTCCGGCGTGCATGACGCGCTGGCCTTCGCGCAGGCGATGGTGCCCGATGCCGTACTGGGTGGCGTACTCGCGCAGCGACGGCACGAACCCGCCCTCGCCCATGCGCTCGTGCTGCATGCGCAGCGCGTACACGACATCCGCGTCGGCGATATCGGCGATGTCGTGCGAGGCGTAGACGCCCAGTCCGTCTGCGGACCCCCGCGGCAGGAGCGTCGGCGGCGCGATGAAGCTGACGCGCGCACCCATGGTCTGGAGGGCAATCGCGCCCGACCGGGCGACGCGGGAGTGCATGACGTCGCCGACGAACGCGACATGCAGTCCCTCGATGCGACCCATCGCCAGGCGCATCGTGTAGAGGTCGAGCAGCGCCTGCGTAGGGTGTTCATGCTTGCCGTCGCCGGCGTTGACCACGGCGGCGTCGGTGTAGCGTGCTGCGGCTGCGACTGCGCCGGCGGCCGCGTGCCGGATCACCAACACGTCCGGCTGATACGCGCTGAGGGTCAGCACGGTGTCCTTGAGGGTCTCCCCCTTCTCGACCGACGATCCAGAGGCCTTGACGTTGATGACGTCGGCCGACAGGCGCTTGCCGGCGAGCTCGAAGCTCGTCGCCGTTCGCGTCGACGCCTCGAAGAACAGGTTGATGACCGTCCGGCCCCGCAGCGTCGGGACCTTCTTGATGTCGCGGCTCATGACTTCGGCAAAGCGCTCGCTGAGGTCCAATAGCCGGGTGATCTCATCGCGCGAGAGGTCGCCGATCCCGATGAGTGATCGTCGCGAGCTCATGGACGCTCCTTGGTGAACAAGAGGATTTCGTCTGTGCCGTCGGTTTCGGTCAGGCGGACGCGGACGCGGTCAGATGCCGCGGTCGGCAGGTTGCGGCCCACGAAGTCCGGACGAATCGGCAGCTCGCGATGGCCGCGGTCGACCAGGACCGCAAGCTGCAGCCGCGGCGGGCGCCCGTAGTCGAAGACCGCGTCGATTGCGGCGCGGATGGTCCGGCCGGTGTAGAGCACGTCGTCGACGAGGACGACGGTCCGTTCGGACACCGGAAACGGCAGGTGCGTCTCGCCCACGACCGGCAGTGTGCCGCCGGAAACGTCGTCCCGGTAGAGCGCGATGTCGACGCTGCCGAGATCCGGCCGTGTGCCCGAGAATTCTTCGATGAGCCCTGCCAGGCGGGTCGCCAGCGGGACCCCGCGGGTCCGGATGCCGACCAGTGCAATCCGGCTGGGGTCGGCGTGGCGCTCGAGGATCTCGTGGGCGATGCGGGCAACGGTCCGACGCACCTGGTCTTGGTCAACCAGGCGCGTGACCGCGTTGCCGGTCACGGTGCCCGAAACAGTCGTGTCTGGGCGCAGTTCTCGTGCATGTGCCGCTCCTTTCCGGCCTCTCGGGGCCGGGCTTAAAGGTCGGGTTCTGGAGTGACTGTACCAGGACCGGCGGTCGCAGGGGGACCACCCTCGTGGCCCCGACGGGTGGCACCACCGGGATGAAAAATCGGTACTCCGCGCTCGGCGAAGGGGATCTCGACCTGGTCGAAATCCCGTGGCACCACGGTTTCCGCAAACAGGGCTTCGGCTTCCTTGCGGATCTCACGTGGCATGAAGCGGCTGGACAGATGGGTGAGCGCCAGCAACTGCACGCCGGCTTGTCGGGCCACCTCGGCAGCCTCGCGCGCGGTCGAGTGCCGGGTCTCGCGTGCGCGCTCGCGCTCGTCGTCGAGGAACGTCGCCTCGTGCACGAGTAGCTCGGCCCCGCCAGCGGCGGCGACCGTTGCCGCGCACGGCTCGGTATCCCCCGTGATCACGATCGTGCGGCCGGCGCGCGGCGGCCCGAGCACGTGCCCGGGCGTGACCTCGGTGTCACCGATGCGGATGGACTCACCGTGTTGGAGTCGTCCAAACAGGGGACCGGCCGGCACGCCGAGTGCGTGCGCCGCCTCGACGTCGAACATTCCGGGACGTGGATCCTCGATCAGCGCAAACCCGAGGGAGCGCACCGAATGAGAAGTGGCAAACGCCTCCCAGCAAGCCCCATCGAGGGCAAGTACCGGTCCTGGCTGAATCTCACGCGCATCCACCGGGAATGGAAGCCGCCCAATCACACCCTGCAGCGCCCCGAGGAGCGCCGTGAGACCGGGCGGGCCGAGCACGGCCAACGACTCGGTGCGTCCGCGCAGCGCGTAGGTCTTCAGCAGTCCAGGCAGGCCCAGGTAATGGTCACCGTGCAAGTGGGTGAGGAGGATCGCATCGAGATCGAGCAGGCCGAGGCCTGATCGCAGGAACTGGCGCTGGGTGCCCTCTCCGCAGTCAATGAGCACACGTGAGCCCCCCCGCACCACCAGAGTGGCCGAGGTCCCCCGTGATGCGGTTGGGACCGATGCGGCGGTCCCAATGAAGGTCACCCAGAGATCCATCGCGGGCGATCCTAGTCGTTTTCGTTCGGCGTTCCGCCCGGGCCGTCGAGCCGAATGATGACCGCACGGGCGGGCTGTCCCGGCGAGAGAATCAACTCGGCCATCGTGTGCACCGGCTGGCGGCGTCGGTCGGTTGGACTCCCGGGGTTGAGGATCATGAATTCGTCCTCGGCGCGCTCGATGAGCGGGATGTGGCTGTGACCGAATACCACCACAACGGCATCCGGAAACTGCTGGCGGAGGCGGGCCATCCGACCGCCGGCAGGACCGGCATCATGGACCATGGCGATGCGGGTACCGTCGGCGTCGAACGTGACCTCGCGCGGTAGCTGGCTCCGCACGGCCGCATCGTCGACGTTGCCGTGGACGCTGATGATCGGCGGCCCAAGCTGCTGCAGCGACCCGAGTGCTTCGCTGTCGCAGTGGTCGCCGCCGTGGAGGATCATGTCGGCATCGATGAGTCGTTCCCGGCAGTTCTCGGGCAACACGCGGCCGCGCGCCGGAAAGTGAGTGTCGGAAATCACCGCGATGCGCATGACTTCATTTTGACCGTCGCAGCCTGCACCGGGGAGGCTGCGACGGAAGCGGACCGAACAGCGCGGGTCCCGCGCGCCTCGCGGATGGGCAATGGTCGCTACTATGCGTCGGCTCGCGCGCGTAGCTCAGTGGATAGAGCGTTGGCCTCCGGAGCCAAAGGTCGGGCGTTCGAATCGCCCCGCGCGTGCTACTTGAAAGCCCCGTCTGATCGGGGCTTTCGCGTTTCTAGGGCCGGTCTTCGACGGGCGGCCGCTCGGTACTTGGCAACACATTGACAACACCGCCGACGCGCGCCCGGGCGGTCGCCAGCGCGTCGGCAAGCGGCACGGACGGCGCGCTACGTGCACGGTCGAACTCCCGCGCGTAGTGCTTCCAGATCATCTCGGGCGAGTTGCCCGCGATCGCCGCGACGATCACCGGCGAGACTCCGGCGTGAATCTGGAGCGAGATGTACGTGTGACGGCCGGTGTACGGCGTCGCCCACGGAACGCCGACCGACAGCGCCGCCGGATTGAACGTCCGATTGCGCCAGTTGTTGAGGTTGAGCGGCGTACCGGCGCGCGATGCCACGATCAGCGCGTCGGGGTCTAGATTGTGCTCGCCGGTCGTCGCGCGCAGGTCTAGGAGATCCGCGGCGAGCGTCGGCACGATCTCCACGTCGCGACCGCGGCCGGTTATCGTCGTCTCGCGGACGCGTCCAGAGACCACGGTCCGGTCGATCGCCAGCGTCCCGCCGCCTGACGTCAGACCGCGCACGTCCGACCATCGGAGCGCCAGGGCTTCCTCCGTTCGTAGGCCCGCGGCGTACAGGAGGCCCCACAGCGCGCGATCGCGCAGGGTCGGCAACTCGGCCCGGATGTGCTCGGCCTGCTCGGCGGATAGCGCCTTGCGCGGCTCGTTAGGGACGCGCGGCTTCGGGATGCCGGTCAGCGGGTTTCCGGGGATCAGGCCGGCCCGTACGGCACCGCCCAGGGCGGGACGTGGGCTGCGGCCAGCGTGCGCTCCGCGGTCATCACCCGGGAGCGCGAACTGGCGGCTCTCGCGGGCTGAGCGGGCACGTGCGGGCCTCCGAGGGGGTCGCGTCTAGAGCGCCGATGATTGTTGGTCACTGATGATGCCCAGCCGTAGGGAGTGTCTCGAGCACGGCTGGCGTTAGCTCGTCGAGTGATCCCAGGATCACGTCGGCGAGCGCAAGCGCCTCGGCTGCGGGCGGGAACTCCCGGTTTGGGAGCGCCACCACAAGCAATCCCGCCGCGGCCGCTGCGCGCAGCCCGTTGGTCGAGTCCTCGACCGCGGCCGCATGGGCCGGGTCAACGCCGAGCTTGCCTGCCGCGGCGAGATAGATGTCGGGAGCGGGCTTGCCGCGAGCGACCTCCTCGCCTGACACGGTGACGGCGAAGCTGTCCGCGAGCCCGCTGGCGGACAGCACGACCTCGATCACGGGGCGATTCGCCGACGACGCCAGCCCCAGCGGCCAGCGGGACGCCAGGCGCTTGACCGCCGCGACGGCACCGGGCAGCAGCGGCAACTCACGTTCGTACCCAGCGAGCAGACGCGCCAGGACCAAGTCGTTGATCTCACCGGCGGTGAGAGCGACACCGAGCTCGTCGCGGACATACCGGGACCACTCCGGCGCGCTCATCCCCATCATCGCGCGGGTTGAATCCGCTCGCCAATGCCCATCGGCCTCGGCCACAACGGCGCGCCGGGCGGCGTCCCAGGCTTGCTCCGAGTCGATCAGCACGCCATCCAGATCGAAGAGCACGGCGTCGAGATCGTGAGGTCGTTCGCTACGCGGATCCGGCGGCATGCCAGAGCGACTCCTTCATCTCAAGAGCAGTCATATCGCTGAAACGAACTCGGGTCCTCTGGTCGTAGCGTGACGGAATCGTATGTTCAACCGGGGACAACGAGGGCGTTCAGGACCGATGCCGTCGAGCTGAGCGGCGGCGGAATCCCGGTCTTGGTCCACGGTCTCCATCAACCGATCGCCCGGGCGTGGTGCTGCCACCGCGGGCAGACTTTGCGAACGAAGCGCTCTCGGTCGAGCGCTCGCCGTGCCCTTGGCGTGATCGAGGAGCGCGCCGCTCGTGCCGAGATCACCCGCGACCAGGCGGCACAGGAGATCGTCACGCTGGTCCAGGAGCTGGGCTTGCAGCTGGTGCCGCCCGAGCCCTACGACCGCCTCGACCGCCGCGTTGGGATCCTTGAGCGTCGCGCCATCGACGGCCACGATCGGCGCTTCGCTTCGCGGCGCCGGCACCGGCTGTGCGGGGTGAGGATCTTCCTCGGCGCCACCCTCATGGCGTCGGCCCGCGGTCGCCCAGCCGCGGTCGGTGAGCGGCAACGCGTGGATGGTCCCGTCGACGAGTCCCGCGCGGCGGAGTTCGCCGAGCGCCCCGGCGCGCGCAGTGTGGCCGACGCCGGCGCCCTCGCCCAGGTCCCTCGGACGCACCGGTCCGCCACCGGCCTGCGCGAGCACGTCGAGCAGCCGGGCGGCGAGGCCATCCCAGCTCCGGGCGCGGCGCGCTCGGAGCTCGTGAGCGTCGATGCCGCGCGTTACGCCGAGGTGCTTGAGCGCCTGGTGCGGCTCCTGCGAACAGCATTCGCCCGTACGAGGAGCACCAAACCGATCACGATCACGACGGCACCAAGGGCCGCATACCCGGAATGGCCGCTCATCCCCGATCCGTGCATTGCGCCCACGCCCTGCGCGACCCACACGGCTCCGGCCACAATGAGGACGACGCCGATAATTCCTCGAATCCACACGGTCAACTCCGATTTGGGTGGAGCACGCGACCCACCTTCGCCAGGCCCAGCCTGGCATCTCGGGTGTCTACCGCCAAGGGGCCGCCTCGGCCCATTCAGTGCTTTCGAACCCAGGTCTCGTCACTCGCTCGAGCGGGAGATGCGAAGCCTCTCGGCGATGTCAGCCACAATGACGAGCTCGGTGCGCGGGTCAACCCGCACGGAAGAAGGTTAACTCGGATAAACGGCGCCGGTATTCGGGCGTGCACGTCAGGTCGGGACCTCGCGGCCCGTAATCTCGCCGTAGGCTTGGGCGAAGGAAACGGTGGCACTCGACATGACACCCATCAACACAGGCGTGCCCGAGCAGGGGCAGCTCGTCGACGTCCGAGCACGGCCGTGGGTTGTTGCTGAAGTCGAGACGAGCGCTTTGGTAGGGCCGGCACTCGAGCCGGGCGACCCACAGCACCTCGTGACACTGCGCTCGGTCGAGGATGACGTCGAGCCCGACGAATCTCTGCGGGTTGTCTGGGAGGTGGAGCCATCGGCTCGCATCCTCGAGTCCGGCACCTTCCCGAGTCCGACCGCGTTCGACGATGCCGGGCGATTCGACGCCTTCCTAAACGCCGTCCGGTGGGGAACCTTGTCGCAGGCCGATGCTCGTCAACTCCTCGCTCCGTTCCAGAGCGGCGTCGAGATCGACGCATACCAGCTGGAACCGCTTGCTCGCGCGCTGCGCATGCCGCGCGTTGGGCTGCACATCGTCGATGACGGCGGGCTTGGGAAGACCATCGAAGCCGGGACCGCATGTCGCGGCACCTGTGGCGCACCATCGAGCGCCAGCAGTCCGACGACGGTCCTGCGATCCAAGCGATCACCCAACTGCTGCGGGTCCAAGAGCGCAGGGCGCGGCTGATCGGCCTCGATGCCCCGGCGCGCCGCGCCGTTGAGGTGATCACCCACGACGCGCTGATGGAGGCGATCGCCGACATGGAGGCCGACATTGCTCGCAAGGGGGCCCAGCTCGCCAGCCATAGGTTGCGGGACGCCGCGCTTGAGGCGGGAGACCTGGGCTGACGCCGCCCGTTCGGGGGCGGCACGATCCGGACCGATGCTGCGGACGAGCGCGCTCCGAAGACGCGCTGGTGCGCCGTTGCACACGGCAGACGAGTATGCGCGGGCGCAGATCGACACGCTGCGACGCCGAGCAGGTAGCAGTGGATTGATTCGCTCCAGAGTCGAGCGTGGGTTGAAGTGCCGGAACCCGCAGGTATAACGAGATGAACTCACTGAAGGAGTGTTCACGGAGGTGGAAGTCAATGGACATCCAGTTCGTAGCGAGCGTCGCCCCGATCGTGCGAGACGCTGACGCAGCTCGCTCGTTCTACCGGGACGCCTTAGGCCTGTCCTTTGAGGGCGAAGAGGGCGAGTACGTGTTCACCCACAAACTGCAAGGGACGAAACACTTCGGGCTGTGGCCCCTTTCGGAAGCGGCGAACGCCTGTTTCGGCACCACCGAATGGCCCGCCGAGATCCCTGTCCCCCAGGCCAGCATCGAGTTCGAGGTCGCTGACGTCGCCGCCGCAGCCGCCGAACTCAAGGCCAAGGGCCATCGGCTCATCCACGAGGCCCGTACGGAGCCGTGGAGTCAGATCACTGCCCGGCTGTTGAGCCCCGAGGGCCTGCTCGTCGCCGTCTGCTACACCCCGTTGTTCCACGACACACGCGAAAGCTGAACCTCGTCCCCCGTCGACCAGCTCCCGAGGAAGGCCGCGCGTTGCCGCATGGGTCCTCTCGAATCGAGCGGTTCCTCCCCCGCGAAGTGTGGGCACCGACAAATTCGCTACCGGTAGGTACGAATGGTCGTTGTCGTGCGTGTACGACCCTCCGAACGTGGCGGGGCTCGTTGGCGCTGAGAACTGAGGCACCGCCTCAACCGGTTCGAGTTTCGCTTTGACGTTGCCCGACACGGCAGGGAACGGGACAGCCTATTGCGGCCCGGATACCGGACCAGCGACGGCCTACACCAACTACCTGCACAGCCTCGGGGTGGCCAGGAATTCGGATGGGACCAACGCAGCCATGCCGGTCGATATGGTGACCGGTGATTTCACGGGCTTCGACCTCGCCCTCAATCAGGATGTGATCAATGGAGCAGCCGGCTGAGGGGTCTCCCATCGCCGCCGCCGCCAATGCGGACAGCGAGGACACCGCGCGCCCTCGCCGGGGCGGGCTGAAGGTCTATCTGGGCGCCGCGCCTGGCTGCGGCAAGACCTTCGCGATGCTCCGTGAGGGGCGAGACCGGCGTGCCGACGGCGAGGACGTCGTGGTCGGGTTCGTGGAGACGCACGGGCGTCCCCGCACCGCCGAAGCGATCGGCAACCTCGAGGTGGTACCGCGGCTGTCGGTGGCCTACAGGGGGACAACCCTGACCGAGATGGACATCGACGCGGTGCTGTCGCGCAGACCCGAGGCGGCGTTGGTCGACGAACTGGCTCACACCAATGCACCCGGCGTTCGCCATCCCAAGCGGTGGGAGGACGTCAACAGCCTTCGAGAAGCCGGGATCGACGTCATCACCACGGTCAACGTCCAGCACCTCGAGTCGGTCAAGGATCTCGTCGAGGCGATAACGGGGATCACCGTTCGGGAGACGGTCCCCGACGTGGTGATCGATGAAGCCGAGGACATCCAGTTCATCGACATCACGCCGCAGGCGTTGCGCAAGCGGATGCGCCACGGCAACGTGTACCCGCCGGAGCGCGTGGAGACGGCGCTGTCGCACTTCTTCCGCGAGGGGAACCTGGCGGCACTGCGGGAGATCGCGCTGCGCCGGATGGCCGACCGTCTCGGCGCCGCGCACGCTAGCGTGCGCCCCGCACCCGAGGACGTGCTGGTTGCCGTCGACGACGATGAACACGCCGACGTGCTGATCCGCCGCGCCGTGCGCATCGCGCGGTGGGCGGGCGGCTTCTGCAGCGTGCTCCATGTCGGCAATGACGATCCGGCCGCGCCCTGGCGCCACGTGGCCGCGTCATTGGACTGCCCGGTGCTGGTGCGTCAGGGGGCGCCTGCCGATGTCATCGCCGAGGTCGCGCGTCAGCGTGACGCGCGGCACGTGGTTGTCGGCGAGCCGCGCTCAGGGCTGTCGCCGCTGCTGCGTGCGAGCATCGTAGACCGGCTTGTCGAACGATTGACCGACGCCGACCTCCACATCATCGCGCGAGTCGAGAGGCTCCGCGACCGGCAGGTGCGGCCGCCCGAGCGGCCCGCTCCCGAGACATTCCTGGCCATGCAGGTGCCCACTGGCCGGCACGGTGAACTCCGCCTCTACCTCGGTTACGCGCACGGCTGCGGTACGACGACGGCCATGCTGGCCGAGGCTGCGCGCCGCAAGAAGCGGGGCACCGACGTGGTCGTGGGGGTCCTGGCCACACCCGACCGACCCGGATGCCGGGAGCTGGCACGGGATGTCGGTCTGCTCGGCGGTCCGAACAGCGCTGCCGCCCGTGGACTGCTCGATATGGCCGCGCTGATGGCTCGCAATCCCGACGTCGTGTGCCTCGATGATCTCGGCGGAATCACGACGGACCACCGACCGATCTGGAAGGTTGTGCCGGAGATCGTGGCGGCGGGCATCGTCGCCGTCGCCACCGTGCACATGACCGACCTGCGCAGCACTCGCGATGCGCTGGGCGACCGGGTCGAGTTCCATCCCGGCTCGGAACCCATCGATGACGCCGTTCTCGACAGCGCTGATGAGATCGAGTTGATCGACATCGAACCCCAGGAGCTCGGGGAGCGGCTTCGCGACGGTGAGTTGATGCCTGCCGCCGACGCCGCCCGGGCGCTGCAGCAGGAGTACCGTCCCGACGTTCTCGCGGCGCTGCGCGAGATGAGCTTTCGCCGCATCGCCGGGCATACCGACAGGCGGCTGCTTCAGTACATGCGTACCAAGGCCATATCAGCCCTGTGGGAGGTGCGTCCGCGGGTGGTGGTCTGCGTCCCTCCTCGGCCGGGCATGGCCGCGATTATCGAGCGGGCCGCGGAACTGGCCCGGCGGCGCGACCACGACCTCGTCGCGCTTACGGTGCGACGGCGGGCGCGGAGTGATGATGAGAAGCGTCTGCTCGGCGAGTACGCCGCTCTCATCCATCAGCTCGGCGGTGAGTCGGTGACACTCGACGGGCGCGATGTCGCCGAGACGATTGCCGCCTACGCGCACGACCACCTCATCACCGAGTTGATCGCGGTGCGCGGCCGCGATGAGCGCCGCGCCCGCATCCTGCGGCGTCTGGTTGCGCTACTGGCCGACGTGGACATTCACGTGCTGTCTGAGGAGCGCGAGACCGAACGCAGCGGCACCGTGAAAGCGAAATGAGCGCGGTCGCCTGGATCTGAGTCGGCGAGCCAGCTCCGCCCCGCATGCGCTTCCACCAGACCGTTGGTGATGGCCCGGAGCTAAGGAACGTGACCCGAGGGGCCAAGTAGCAGGGCTTACAACCCCTGGCTCTCCATCTTCTCCTTGGCGATGCGCCGCCGCCCCTCGGTGATCTTCGTATAACCGGCCGCTGAGGCGAGCCCAACCTGCCCCAGCGTGTCCGCGATCAGCCGCGCATCGCCGACCGTCTCCTGAAGCAGCGTGCCGAGTGTGTGCCGCAGCTGGTGGGGGTGGAAGGGTGGAACGTCGAGGCGCCGCGCGAGCTCGTGGCAGCTGTGCCGCGCCCCGTCATCGGACAGTCGGTTGTCGCGTCGCCGTTTCTTCCGCGCTCCGAGCGCCTTGGGCTGGAAGCTGATGAAACGGGCGGGGGAGGGGTCGTCGCGAGCGGCGAGGTAGTCGTCAACGGCTTCGCGCGCCTTCTCGGTCACGATGAGGACTCGCTCACGATCACCTTTGCCGCGCACAGTGACGCGGTCCGCGGCCCAGTCACCGCGGTCGAGTCGCGTCCCTCGTTCGCTCCGGCGGCACTGCGCTGACGACGCTATACGTCGCCGACACCGACGCGCTCGCCGCGCGCGGAGTCGCAGGGGTGAACTTCCAGCCGGAGATGTCGAGGGGCTTGCTGGAGCAGTTGGCGGACGCCGTCACCGGCCGGATCGTCGTGCCGCCGATCGCTCAGGTCGAGCTCGAAGACGTGGCGAAGCTGAACGGCAAGGCCAGCGTCGACGGAAAGACGGCGATTACTCTCTGAGCACGGGCTCGGAGCGAACTGCACTAGTTGAGGTGAAGCTGCCAGTCGCTCGGCACGGCTCCGGCCGGCCCGGGTACAGGCTGGTCGGCCGGATGACTCTCGGGCGGGGCCAGATCGGGTCCTTCGAAGAATTCGCCGGAGCGGTAGTCGTAGAACCAGTCCTCGCCCGGCTCGAAGCTTTGCAGCACTGGGTGCCCTGTGGCCTTGTTGTGGGCGGTCGCGTGCTGGCTGGGCGAGTTATCGCAACAACCGATGTGCCCGCAGGCCGCGCAGCGGCGCAGGTGCAGCCACCAGCCCGGGGACGCGCCCGCCAGGCACTCCGCGCAACCACTTCCGCTCGGCGGCACGCTCGGGTCGATCTCGTTCGTAACGCTTGCCATTCGATTCAGCTTCGCAGTTGCTAGTCGCCGCGGCCAGCGCCATCGCCCGATCCTGCCGCGCTGCTTCGAACTTCGAACTTTCGGACCTGCATCTCCGCGTCCTGGCACCGGCGGTGGCATCGACAACGACGGCGAGTACGGGACCGCCACGGCCACGTTCACCGACACGAGCACCAAGACCGGCACGAGCGTCGACCATAACACCGCCACCGAGGGCGGCGGCATCTCCAACAAACCCGGCAACGGGACCGCCACGCTCTCGCTCGATAACTCCTCAACGGTCAGCCACAACACCGCCACGGCCACCGATGGCGGTGGTGGCATCTTCAACAACGGTGGCACACTCATCGGAGCCGTTGCTCCCCCGACACCGGGAGCAGACGTGAAGAACAACACGCCGGACAAGATCGTCGGTTAATCGACGCTTCGGCTCAGGGAGGTCCGCTCCTGGCGGGCCTCCCTCGCCGAGCAGGGCTTCGCGCTAGCCCGCCGTCGCAACTTGGCAACACATTGACAACACCGCAGCGCTGAACAGCGCGTGCCTGCGCGAATCGCGGACGCCGAACTCCCGCATCGTTGAGCGGTTTTCTCTCGCACCGCGCCCCACGGTTGCGCGCCGAATTTAGCCTCCGGAGCCAACGGTCGGGCGTTCGAATCGCCCCGCGCGTGTTACTGAGACCGCTTACCCTCACGAAGCGCTGCCATCCGCTCGCGGTACTCCTCCGGGTCGATCTTCCCACTAGCGAGCCGCACCCCGAGGAGGTCGGCCGCATTGGGGAGGGCCCGCGGCGCGGCCTTCGTCACGACGAACCACACCACGATCGCTGCAAACGCGATCGGCGAAATCATCATCAGGATCCGCTTCATGACCCAGTCTCCGGCCGTTGCCGCCGTCCATGTGATCGTAGTCCATCTGGCCTCCCGGTTGCGCCTGCTCCGTACGTGGCCCCGTGGGGAGCCCCCGCTGCGAACACATTGCGAACACGCGGCCGGGGACGGGTGGATGTCCGTGCAACACCTGTTCCGTATCTAGCCCCGCGGGGAGTTACATTTCTAGCGATTTGGGGGTTGGCTAGCCGCTACGAGCGACCGATCACGCATCCGCGGTCGATCGAGCCGGTGCGGTGCCACGGGACTGGGGCCGCACCGGCGCGCTCGTTTGGACACGTGACGCGCCCCTCCGGCGGGTTCCCCCAATCGCGCTCGGAGGGGCGCCGCATCGCAGGCTGATCGGTGTGAAATCGACCGCCTGCGGTAGTCACCCACTAGCCGCATTCTCGGCTCGTTGGGCAAGTTTCTCGACGGTAAATACCCTCGTGGCATATCCGGGGTTGACATCATCGGCTAAATAGAAGGCGGAGAAGGCGCGGCCCGGGATCGCGAGCGCACGCACGCAAGCAGCCCGGGAGCGGGGACCACTCCGGCGGCCAGTCACCCCGACCCGATCACCGGAGAGGACTGACGACGGGGTGCCGGCCAATTGGCTGTGGTCCCTCGCGGCGGCGTCAACCATTGCCGCAGTGGCAGTCCCGGTTACCGCGGTCGCGCCTCCTCCCATCTTCGTCGGTGGCCGCGTCGAGGCGCCCGCGGCGCTGACTGCAGGCGCGGCGCTCCGTACATCCTCCGTACATGCGCGCGGGTGTTTGCGGGACGATGCGGGACGAAAACGCCTGCTCAGACGTATTCCGGTGTCCCCCATCGTCCCGCAAACACCCTGCAGGATTGGCCTCCGGAGCCAAAGGTCGCAGGTTCGAATCCTGCCGCGCGTGCTCCCAGAAAGGCCCATATGAGGGGGCATTTCGTGTTTCTAGCGTCGGGGTAGATCGCATACCCGCCGATCAGTGCGGCCACGCCCGGACCCGGCGCGGTGATGTCATTCTGCGCCCCCTCGGCTGGGACCGTCGACCCTGGCCGGTGCACCCCCGGCGAAGGATGATGAAAGCAGTAGGTGTGCCGCAGGAGGTGTCCAGCTGCGTGCGGTGATCGTCTACGAGTCGATGTTCGGAAACACACGGGCGATCGCCGAGGCGATTGCCGAGGGCTTCGGACCAGGGGTCCGCGTCCTCGGGGTTGCCGATGCCGATGCCGATGCCCGGGCACTCGACGGTGCTGACCTGGTCATCGTCGGCGGTCCGACGCATTGGTCGAGAATGTCCGGGCCGAGGACCCGCAAGGCCGGCTTGAAGTCCGTTCGCCAAGCCGGTAGCGACCTGGTGCTCGAGCCCGGTGCCGACACCGGACCCAGTGTGCGGGAGTGATTGGACACTCTCGACCAGTCTCACGCTCGGGCCGCTGCGTTCGATACTCGGTACAAGGCACCCGCCGCGATTACTGGCCGAGCGTCCAAGGGTGTCGCTCGGGCGTTATGGTCCGTCCTGGATTCGCTGGAGGCGGTTTTAGGTGGTTTTCACTGCGTTTGGCCGGGCCGGCCAGCGCTCCCTGATACAGCTGGCTGGACGGCCCGGCGGTTGTTGAAGACTCGGCGCGCTCGTGCCGGGTGGTCGGGGTTTTCGTAGTTGGCCGGCGAGATGTACCCGAGGGCTTCGTGGAGCCGGTCATGGTTGTAGAAGCCGATCCACTCGAGGATCTGGTGCTCGGCGTCCGCCAGGCCCGGGCAGATGCGGCCCTGGATCAGCTCGGACTTGATCGTGGCGACCCACGATTCGGCCATGGCGTTATCGAGGGCGTCGCCAACACTGCCGACCGACGGACGCATGCCGGCTTCGGCCACCCGTTCGGTGTAGGCGATCGAGGTGTATTGGGCGGATTCAACCGGTCGTCGCAACACCGCCCTGTTGATATGAGCATAGGTACTCGTCCAGAGCTTCGGCTGGGGTCTTCCATCCGAGGGTCTTGCGCGGTCGGGTATTGAGCGCCAGCGCCACGGCTGCGAGGTCTTGTTGGCTGTGCCTGGCCAGATCGGTGCCCTTGGGGAAGTACTGGCGCAAGAGGCCATTGGTGTTCTCGTTGGTGCCGCGCTGCCAGGGCGAGTGCGGGTCGCAGAAATAGACCTCCAGCCCGGTGTCGATCCTCAGCCGGGCATGCTGGGACATCTCCGACCCCTGGTCCCAGGTCAGCGACCGGCGCAGCTGTTCGGGCAAGGTGGCAATCGTCTCGGCGATGGCGTCGCGCACGGCCTCGGCGCCATGCCCAGCCAGGGCAGGTCCGTTCTTGAGGGGTGGTGTGTGGCCGTGGCCGTCCATCGGCGGCAGATGCAGGAGCATGGTGAACCGAGTGGTGCGCTCGACGAGCGTCCCGATCGCCGAGCGATCAAGGCCCAGGATGAGATCGCCTTCCCAATGGCCAGGCACTGCCCGGTCCTCTGCCTCGGCCGGGCGTTCAGAGATCATGATCTCGGGGGTCACGAACTTCTTGCCTCGCCCCTGGGTACGGGCCCTGGGAACGCGCAGTGCCCGCCCGGTGCGCAGGCACGCAACGAGTTCTCGCTTGAGCGCGCCTCGGCCTTGCACGTAGAGGGCCTGGTAGATCGCCTCATGAGAGATCCGCATGGACGCATCATCGGGGAAATCGACCGCCAAGCGGTGTGAGATCTGCTCCGGGCTCCAGGCTGTGGCCCAGCGCCGATCCTGGCGCTGGCCGTGACGGCGACCGGCCCAACGCACATCGGGCCCCTCGACCCGCTCACCGCCGGGTTTGGCGATCGTGCCGGCCAGGCGCTCTTGCACGTACTCGCAAAGCGTGTCGTTCGCGGCGAGTTTGGAGACCTTGGGGCGACTGGCACGACGCTCGGCGTGCCACTGGGCGGTCGTCGCCCGATACTCCAGGCGATACGTGCGAGTGGAGGCGTTGCAGCGCAGCTCCCGCGAGATTGTCGATGGCGAGCGTTCTACGCGGCGAGCGATCTCGCGAACCCCGAGACCCTGGGCGTGCCAGATCGCGATCTCTTCGCGTTCGGAAAACGACAGATAGCGCCCCGAGTGAGGGGCAAAGGTGATCGGTGACATCCCACCAGCCTGCCGGAACCATCTGGATCCGACGGGCGCGGACACCCCCGCCTCGCCAGCGGCATCCTCGCTCGATGCCCCTCGAGCAATCGCCTCCCAGAATCGGACGCGATCCTCGCGTCGCGCCTTCGACGGGCGACCTGGTGACCACATCTGACCCCGCATCGCACGGACGGCGTGTTGACGCTCCCGCACACCCATCGCTGACAACCTCCATCTCGAGGTGTTGCGAGGACCGGTTGAATCCGCCTTGGGATCCGGCGTCGGTATGCGCGACAAGGCCAGGCTTGGGCGTTCGCAGCGCGATCGCCATCTCCAGGGCGTCGGTGACCAGACTCGTCCTGCGATGGCTCGCCAGCTGCCAGCCGACGATCATGCGCGAGTAGGCGTCCAAGACGAAGGCCAGGTAGACGAATGCCGAGACGATGCGCACATAGGTGAAATCGGCGACCCACAGTCGATTGGGCGCGGAGGCACCGAAGACGCGGTTGACCAAATCGGCTGCGCGCTCGGCGGCCTCATCGCGCACGGTGGTGACGTGCCGCCGTCCACGGATCACCCCACTCATGCCCGCCGCGCGCATCAGTCGCCCGACGCGATCGCGGCCGACATCGACGCCCAAGTCGGTGAGCTCATACCAGGTGCGCCGCTGCCCGTAGGCGCGGCGGTGCCCGGTGCGCGCGGTGATGATCTGGGCGGTCAAGACGACGTCCTCGCGAGTGCGCCTCGACGGATTGCGCTGACGGGACTGACGGTGGTAGTAGCTCGAGACGGGTACCCCGATCTCTGGAGCACACCGGCTCGACCCCGTACGTGACGCTCATCTGGTCGATGATTCGCGTCAACGTCGGCGAGTCTGATCGAGCTCGGTCTCAGAAAAGCAGGCTCGCCTCGCGCAAGATCTGGTTGGAGCGCTCCAGCTCGGCGTTGCGCTTCCTGAGCGTTTTCAGCTCGGCCTCGACGTCGGACGGCAACACCCGCGAGTGGGCGGGTACCGCGTTGGCCTCGGCGGTGCGGACCCACTTGCGAAGGGCCTCGCGGTGAATGCCCAGGTCGGCGGCGACGTGGGCGATCGGTCGCCCCGATTCGAACACCATCCGAACCGCCCGATCGCGAAGCTCCGGTGGGTACTTGCTTGGACGTCCCATCGCTGAAGGCTCCCTTCCTCCAGGCCAGTCTGCCTGGGAAAAATGCCTCCAACATTTCCCGGACGGATCAGCGCAAGACAGCATCGTCGAGGAGTCCGACGAGCCGATTGTTCTCAAATAGGTGGAACCATCCGATTGTGGTGCTGGGTTGCCCACCGCTACTCGCACCAAATTGCCCTGGATTCAACCAGACCACCTGAATGATCAAAATTACGATGCCCTCAATCAATGCAATCGCTACAGCCACCAGGGCGGCATATCCGCCGATTCGGTAAAGCCGCTTACTGGAGGAGTTTGCGGCTTCGTCATCAGTAACCTGATTGATGAATTCCATTCGTCTCCCTCGTCCATTGACGTTCGAACATTTACGGCAGCCGATACCGCTCACCTACGATGGTGGAAGCCCGGGAACCGCTGGCGAGCAGGAGCCGGCAATGTCGAGCGGTCCGACGGCATCCCTCGTAGCGCCGGTAGCGGGTGATACCGGTCACCACCAGGCCGGTCATGCACACTTTTTGGGGCATCCTGGTCCCGGGCAGTACCGGGGGCTATTGCCCCCTACGGCTTTAGTAGTGCTTTGGTAGGTCTTAGGTAGGAATCGCCCTCGGCGTGGCAAAGCCCTCGTTCGTACGGTTCTCGACGCGAGCGAGGGATGATGGCGAGGATGGATGTCGAGGGGCCCGTGGCGGTCAAGCAGCGGTTGGAGGTGTTCGCGGATGCGGTGCTCGCGGATGCGGTCAACCGGCCGGTGCAGCTGCGCAACGGCGGCTTGTATCTGCGCGGGCTGATCGAGCAGGGTGTGCGCAAGTCGCTGGAGCCGATGGTCGCGCGGCTGGGTGGCGAGGCTGATTATGAGAGCTTGCAGCAGTTTGTTGCGGTCAGCCCATGGGACCCGACGCTCGTAGTCAAAGCGGTCGCCGAGCGGGTGGCCGGTGAGATTGACGTCCAGGCGTGGGTGCTCGATGACACCGGGTTCCCCAAGGACGGCACGCGCTCGCCGGGGGTCAAGCGCCAGTACTCGGGTACCCTGGGCAAGATCGGCAACTGCCAGATCGGGGTGTCGGTGCACGCGGTCGGCGCCAGGGGAACCGTCCCGTTGGGATGGGCGCTGTATCTGCCCGAGGAGTGGTGTGCCGATCCCGAGCGACGCCGCCAGGCAAAGATCCCGCCGCAGGTCGAGTTTCACACCAAGCCCGAGCTGGGCGCCCATCTCATCGAGCGCGCCGGCAGCTGGGATATCCCTCGTGCGCCGATCCTTGGCGACAGCGCCTACGGCGAGAACACCACCCTGCGCGAGCGCCTAGGGGCCGCCGGGCACCACTATGTGCTTGCGATCTCCGCGCAGACCACGGTGTTCTCGCCCGAGACGAACTTCATCGTCGCCGAGCGCAAGACCGAGCGCGGGCGACGACCAAGCCGCGCGCGCCCGGACCGCAGACCGCGATCGATCGCGGCGGTGGTGGCCGAGTTGGGCGACAAGCAACTCGTGGATGTGACATTCCGTGACGGGCCGGATGGCACCACGGTGACCTCGCGATTTGCGTTCATGCGCGTGTGGGCCGGGAACCGCTTTGGCGGGCGAGTCCCCTGGCCACCGACCCAGGAATGGCTGATCGCCGAATGGCCAGAGGGCGCCGCACAACCCACCGACTACTGGATCTCCAACCTGCCCGCCGATACCCCGCCCGAGCGTCTGGCCCGCCTGGCGCGGCTGCGCTGGAAGATCGAGCTCGATTACAAGCAGCTCAAGGGTGAGCTCGGGCTGGACCACTACGAAGGACGCTCGTGGCTGGGGTGGTACCACCACACCGCTCTGGTCACCGCCGCCCATGGGTTTCTCACCCTGGAGCGGCAGCACCCAAATCCCCGGCGGCCGGCCTGACACTGCCCCAGACGGTGCTGCTGTTGCAGCCGATCTTCAAGTGCTGGACCGGCCGCTGCCAGACCTGTCAGCGACCCATCGACCTCGAACAACTCCCGCTGCACTCGGCACGACAGGATGAGTAACTCGACCTACCAAAGCACTATTAGGTGCGCGTCAAAGAATGCGAGGATGCGCCGACGTGCATCTCGCGCAGATCCCTCGTGGTAGCCCGAACCTGGCGACAGTATTCCGAAGACCGGCTCCAAGACGGAGAACGGGAATGGATTCTTGTCTCCAGCTCCTTCATGGTCGTTGAGAAAGGAGTGCCCGGCCTCCGGGTATTCCTTGACGTCGTGTTCGACCCCGACGGCCGTCAATGCCCGCTCGAGGCGATCGGCGGCCCCTCGCAGTGTGCGATCCTTGCCGCCGTAGCTTCCGACAATCGGGCAAGCCTGTCTCAGGAAGCTGGCCGTGTAGGCCTCCTTTGGAGCGGTGCCGTAGTTGACGCTCGACACCGTGAACCCGCGATCGGCTGCGAGTAGCAAGGCGAACCCACCTCCCATGCAGTAGCCGATCACGCCGACCCTGCCAGTGCAGTTCTCCCGGGTCTCCAGCCAGACGCGCGCCGCCTCAATGTCGTCGAACGACCGTCCCCGTCCGGCGCGCACGTCGCGCATGACCGAGATCATGCAGGCCACCATCCCTCTTCTAGAGAAAAGGTCCGGCGCTACAGCGAGGTACCCTTCGCCCGCAAGCCAGTCAGCCTGGTTCCGTAAGTCCTTGCTCATCCCCATCGCGTCGTGGATGACGACGACACCAGGCCAGGGGCCCTCGCCTGCAGGCATCGCGAGGTAGGACGGCAGCTCACCCGGGGTGGGGATCATCACCTCGGCCATCACGTCTCCTTGGACGTGGGTGGTCCTCCCGGACCGTCCCCTTTGGTGACGTCATTCGATAGCACTCTTGCCGCGAGCCGTTTGCCCCATTCTTGGGCTCGGGCCTCCTCGCCCGGTTCGAGGTGATTCTCCAAGGTGACGAAGAAGCTCTCGAGCTTGGCCACCACCTTGAACCCGTGCTTCCGAAGTTTTCGGCTGATTACCTTCGACGCCCTCCCTCTGAGAACCACCGGACCCCTAAAGCGGGTGTCGAAGGCCGCAACCTTTGTGTGGCCGTGTCCAAGCGACGTGAGCCAGTCACGCACGCCTGGGCCTTGGGCGTCGCGATCGAGCACCAGATCGTTCTTGGGCTTTTGCGCAGTAGCGGTCGCCCACTTGCGGGTGCGTGGGCGACTCATGCCGTGAAAATGGGTGGGCCCGCCCACCACGAGCAGGTCGGCGTCGCCCAACCGCTCGCGGCCTGCCTCAACCACCGGGACCACGACCACGTTGCCCAGCGGTTCGAGGCCCTTACCAATGGCATCGGCGATCGCGTGTGTGTTGCCGAACATCGACTCGTAGATGATCACCGCCCGCATGCAGAGACCGTCGGTGCTTTGGCTGTTGTCATTGCGCGCCTCTTTGTCCCTGAGGCGGCGTACACCCCAAGACCATGATTGTGACACGCCCCGGCGGGTAGAGGCGAACGTCACGGGCGGTCGCCCAGGGCTTGGGACACCTGTGGCCTTCGGGATGCCGGGAGGGGGGGTCGGCCTGGCTCCCTGACCCGTCGGAGCATCGCTCGCTCCCGGCCCACAATGCTCGGGGCCGGGGCATTAATGGCCCCCGATCGGTAAGGGCCGTTCCCGAACTACTGGCAACTAAAGGCAGGCCAGCACGATCCGGGCCTGGGTGAGCGCATCGAGGGTGCGTGGCCGGCGATGCGGACGTGAGGAGCGATCACCCAGGCTCGCAAGCCCATCGCGCCCATCCAGCGAGGCGCGCCGCCAGCGCGTGAACCACTCCCAGGCGGTTGCGACGCTGACATTCAGACAGGCCGCGGCCTGTCTGAATGTCAGACCTTCGTCCTCGACCAACCCCACCAAGCGACGACGCGCGCGCGGGGTCAGCACAGCGTTAGGGTGAGACATCCGAACCTCCCGGGTTCTGTGAGCTTTGACACCCACAGCCTCTCGGGAGGTTCGGACTACCGTTCAGGCGTTCGGAACCTGTATAGGCGGGTCACGTAGATCGTGGCGTTTCATAATTGGATCGTCCGGGCGTTGGGGGGTTGCTCCACCTCCGCATGGGAGAGGTCGCGTGGCCGCGCATCGGACTGCCGATCCCGTGCGGGCTCGCAACTCAGCCGTCACACCGCCCACGCGGAACGGAGCAGCCGTCGTGTCCGGTGACCAGGGTTGGCCTGGTCGGCGTGGCCACGCGGTCGGCTGAGGCGATCAGGGTTTGCCTGATGGGATATCGGCGGTGCCGCCGCGTGCCAGCGCGAGCGGGTTGACGACCCGGTCGTACAGTTCCTCGCTGACGCCGTTCGCCAGCGCGGCCTCCTTAAGTGTGAGGTTGTGGTGGATGGCGTAGTGGGCGATGACCGACGCCTGGTCATAGCCGATCACCGGGGACAGTGCGGTCACCATCATCACTGAGCGGTCGATGTTCTCCTTCAGCTTGGCCTCGTTGAGCTGGGCGCCCTCGATCATGAACTCGCGGAAGTGGTCGCACATGTCGGCCATGATCAGCGCGGAGTGCAGGTAGTTGGCGATCAGGATCGGGCGGAACGCGTTGAGCTCGAAATTGCCCTCGGCGCCGCCCATGCTCACCGCGACGTCGGAGGCGATGACCTGGATGGCGACCATCAGCATGGCCTCGGCCTGGGTGGGGTTGACCTTCCCGGGCATGATCGACGATCCGGGTTCGTTGGAGGGCAGGACGAGCTCGTGCAGCCCGGTGCGCGGGCCTGAGCCGAGCCAGCGCAGGTCGTTGGCGATCTTGAACAGGGTTACGGCCGCGGCCTTGAGCCCGGCGTGCGCGCGGACCAGCCAGTCCAGGGTGCCCTGGGCGGTGAACTTGTTCGGCGCGGTCACGAATGGCGCGCCGGTCATAGCGGCGATCTCCGCCGCGACCTGCTCGCCGAACCCTGCCGGGGCGTTCAGCCCGGTACCGACGGCGGTCCCGCCCATGGCCAGCTTGAGCAGTCCGCGCGTGGCGTGCTCGACCTCGGCGATCACGTCATCCAGCGCCCCGGCGTACCCGGACCACTCCTGGCCGACGGGCAGCGGGACCGCGTCCTCCAGGTGGGTGCGGCCGATCTTGACCACGTCCGCCCACTTCTGCGCGTTTCGCTCGATGGCGTCGCGGAGCCGGCGCAGCGCCGGGATCGTCTTGCCCGTCGTCATCGTGTGCGCGGCGATGTGCATGGCGGTCGGGAACGTGTCGTTGGACGACTGACCCATGTTCACGTGGTCGTTGGGGTGGACCGGCTGCTGCGACCCCAGCGTGCCGCCCACCAGCTGGATACACCGGTTGGAGATGACCTCGCACACGTTCATGTTGGACTGGGTGCCGGACCCGGTCTGGAACACGTACAGCGGAAACTGCTCATCCAACGCCCCGGAGATCACCTCGTCGCACACCCGCTGGATCAGCTCGCCCTTCCAGCCCGGCATAGGGCCGGCCCGGGTGTTCACGATGGCCGCGGCCTTCTTCACGCACTCGTAGGCGTGATACACGTCGTTGGGCATCCGGTCGTGGCCGATGTTGAAGTGCTGCAGGCTGCGCTGGGTCTGCGCGCCCCAGTAGCGGTCGGCGGGCACTTCCACCTTGCCGAGGCTGTCGAACTCTTGCCGCATCCCGCTAGCATCCAGCCCGATCGGGAGGTCAAGGATCTTCGGCGGTGCCTGGTCCGTAGCGGTCATGACCCCTGCTCTCCTTTCGGGTAGACGGGCTGCCACATCGCGTCCTGCACCGCCTGCACCAGGTCGTCCGCCTTCCTGGTCGCTACGCCGTCGGCGGCCGCGGCCCGGGCCACGGCGACGGCCGTGGTGGCGGACGAGGCGCGCAGGTTCTGCACCGGCGGCACCAGCGCCGCGCCCAGCGCGCTGACGTCGACCTGGCCGGCCACCGCCTCGGCCGCCGCCAACAGCATGCCCGCGGTCACCTTCGACGCGCCGGAGACAATGGTGCCGAGGCCCAGACCGGGGTAGAGCAGCGCGTTGTTCGCCTGCCCTATCTGGTAGGTCACGCCCTGGTATTCGACGGGTGGGACTGGGATGCCGACCGCGACCAGCGCCTTGCCCCTGGACCAGGCGATCACGTCGGCGGGCATGGCCTCGATCTTCGAGGTCGGGTTGGAGATCGGGAACACGATCGGCCGGTCCACCCCGGCGCTCATCGTCTCGATGACCTCCTTGGTGAACGCTCCGTGCGCGGTGGAGGTGCCGAGCAGGATGGTCGGCTTGACGTGCCGGACCGCGTCCAGCAGCGTGATCGGCCCTCCGCCGCCGGCCCAGCCCTCGACCTCCTTGGGGTCACGGGCGTACGGCTGCTGGTAGTCCCGCAGGTCGGTCATGTCAGACGTGAGCAGCCCCTGCCTGTCCACCAGCCACACCTGAGACCGGGCCTGCTCGAGGGGAGCTCCGTCGCGGACCATGGCGTCATGGATCTGGTCGGCGATGCCCACCCCGGCGGTGCCGGCCCCGAACACCAGCAGCTTCTGCTCCCGCATCGGCACCCCGGTCACCTTCACCGCCGACAGCGTGGCGGCCAGGGTGATCGCCCCGGTGCCCTGCATGTCGTCGTTGAAGATCCGGTACTTGCCACCGTAGGTGAGCAGGATCTGCCGGGCGTTGCCCGGCCCGAAGTCCTCAAAGTGCAGCAGCGCGTCCGGGAACAGCGACGATGCGGTCTCCAGGTACTTCGCTATGAACGCGTCGTAGTCGGCGCCGCGGACCCGGGCGTGCCGGTTGCCCAGGTACAGGTGGTCGTTCAGGAGCTCCTCGTTGTCGGTGCCCACGTCAAGGGACACCGGGATCACTCGGCGCGGGTCGATGCCCGCGGCGGCGGTGTAGACGGCCAGCTTGCCCACGGCGATCTGGATGCCGCCCACACCCCAGTCGCCGATGCCGAGGATCTCCTCGGCATCGGTGCACACGATCAGGTCTACGTCATCCGGCCCCAGCTCCAGCGTGCCGAACGCCTTGGCGATGTCGTCGGGCCGGTCAATGGACAAGAAGATGCCGCGCGGTCGGCGGTACTCGTGGGAGTACCGCTCGATCGCCTCGCCCACCGTCGGGTCATAGACGACCGGCAGCAGCTCAGCCAGGTGATCGCCCAGCACCTTGTAGTACAGGACCTCGTTACGGTCGTGCAGCTGCTCCAGGTACACGTTCTTGGCCAGGTCGCTGCCCTGCCGGTGCAGCTGGCCGTAGGCGCGTAGCGCCTGCTGCTCCAGCGTCAGCACCGCCGACGGCAGCCGCCCGGCCAGGCCGAGGGCCTCCCGCTCCGCCTCGGTGAACGCCGCCCCCCGGTTGCGAATCGGGTCGGTCAGCACGGCCGGCGCCGCCGGCGCGCGCGCTGCTGTTGCTGGTGATTTTTTCGTTCACTTCGATGAACCTCCGATTCTGGTTCGTCTCCGCGAGGTGCGATCCCGACGCTTGACAGATCAGCGACGAGCGGCTCCCGACGCGCGCGGCGTCAGCCAATGCGACACCGTCGTCGGCCGGCCGGGATCGGTCATCGCGCGTGTGTTGTTGAGCCGTGCCTGATCGCGCTTCGTGACGCGTTCGTGCTGACGAAGGTGCGCCTGCCAGGAGGCGACGACAAACTGCTCGATCACGCGACCTGTCTCCTCGGCGTCGCGCCACACCCGCCACGAGACTCCCCCCGTGCGCCGCCGGCTCAACCTCGCACCCACAAGCGCAGCGATAAGGTCGTCCTCGAGTCCCGGGCGAGGCCAGTATTCTACGCTCACCATGATGGGTCCCCCGCGCGACTCGTCGACCGCCACGTTCGGCTGCGGCCACTCGCCGGCTGGGAGCAGGAGAGCGCCGGGTCGAGGACGACCTTCGCCTCGACTTCGCCCCGGTGTAGTTGACCCCGATGCCGAACTGGTCATCGGGCGCGTTGGGGTAGGCCTTGGAGCCATCCGCGCCGACGGTGGTAATGCCGACGGCCTCGAGGGCGGGGATGAAGTTGGGGCTCTGCTCCCACGGCAGCTCGACCGCGTTCTCGACGACCGACCTCGAGGTCGAGGGCGTCGTCATCCCGTACGATCACGCGCATGATCCGTAGCCCGGCCAGGCGAGCATTCGGCTAGGTTCGTCATGCATCCGTCGTCCTTTCGGCTCTGCGTTCTCATCACCGTAAAGCCTTCCGGAGGGCGGCGGATGCCTCCAGCTACCCCCTCAACCCCGCTCGTTCAGCAAGACCCGAATTCTCAACCGTTGACCACAGGCCATGGCGGAGAGGGTCCGGAGGGCCTGCGCGCGCGTCACGGGGCCGAGCTCCCTGCCCCGCGGTGGGACAAACCCCCCGGTGGTGCACAAGAGCTCCTCGTCGGCGGAGCGTCGTCATTCGCCCCCAAGCTCAGCCCACAAATCGGGCGTTTCGAGGTCGCGGCTGACGTCTTTGAGCCAGCGACGGACGCGCTCGAGAGGTCGGCAAAAGAACGCACGTGACACCGATCCGCGTTGCGCGCCGATTACACGGACGGTGCTCTACCACGGCGACCATCCCCGGCCAGGTGCTCGAGCACCTCGAAGAGCGCCGCCAGGTCGCGCCGCTCGTAGCCCGAGGCCCGCGCCACGGTGAGCAGCTCGTCGGCTACCGCGGCGGACGGCAGTGGGACGCCCAGTTGCCGGGCGGTGTCGATGGCGAGCACCAAGTCTTTCTGCATCAGCCCGATGTCGAACCAGGCTTCGTCCGGCAGGTCGAGGACAAGCGCGGCGCGCGCCTTGAGCATCGGCGAGCCGATCGGGCTCTGCGCCATCTCTCCGACCGCGAGTTGGCGGTCGATTCCCGCGCGTTCGGCCAAGACCACGCCCTCGGCGAACGCGAGCATCTGCACGGCGAGGCTGATGTTGATCGCGAGTTTGAGCACCAGTCCCTGTCCGTTCTCGCCGATGCGCGTCGGCGTGCCGAGCTCGCGCAGGATCGGCTCAGCGCGCGCGTACGCCTGCTCGCCGCCGCCGACCATGATCGTGAGCGTTCCTGCCTGCACCTGGGGGACGCTTCCCGACACCGGCGCGTCGAGCATGGCCGCCCCGAGCTCGCTGACGCGCTGCGCCAGCGCGCGGCTCACGCGCGGGCTGACTGTGCTCATGTCGATCCAAAGCTTTCCGGTGGCAAGGCCGGCGAGGATCCCATCGGGGCCGGAGGCAACCACCTCGAGCACTCCATCGTCGGGGACAGACGTGAAGACGATCTCGGCGCTCTCTGCGACCTCGCGCGGCGTATTGCACCACTGCAGGCCGTCGTGCACGAGCCGCTGCGAGTGCGCTTGGGTTCGAGCCCCGCCGTAGACTGGGTAGCCGGCGGCGAGAAAACGTGCTGCCATGTTGCCGCCCATGTGCCCGAGACCCACGAAGCCGATTCTCGGTGCAGTCGTCGTGGCCATCTCATGCCCTTCCTTCGATCGTTGCGATGCGCCGCCCATCCCTGAATCCTACGACTGTCGAGATGGTCAGAGACACTTCCCGTCAGCCCGCCCCGCCGTTCGCCTGCTCGAGCCCAAGGTCACGTCGTGGATTCCCGACCATCATCACGGGATCGACGATGCGGTCGAACTTGGCGGCGATGACCCCCGAGGCGAGCGCTGCCGCGCGTAAGGTCGTGCCCTGATCGTCCGCCTTCGACAGGCCGATCGCCAGTGCGAGCCTCACAGCGCCGGCAGGCGGGCCCGTGGGGTGCAAAAACCCCGTCGGTCATGCAGAGCGGCTGTACTCGCGCTGTGCCTCGGTGAGCGCCGGGATCGCTACTGCGAACCGAGCCGTCAGGGCCGTCCCGTTCGCTGACATGCTCGCGCTGCAGTCCGATGTCAGTTCACGATTCGGGCCAGTCGAGATCAATGAGGGGAATCCCAATGTCCGGGCGCATTACCTTCTGCATGTGCGCCGGAATCTCGCGGACGACAACCTCCAGCGTCGGGAACACTCGTCCCTCGATCAGGTGGCCTCCTCGCGTCGTGCCATCTGACAACCCGAGCACGACGTGCACGTGCACGACAGGGCCGTCCTCACCCACAGCGACGTCACCCATGAATGACAGTACCTCGCACTGCTCGTCAACGTGAATGTGGCGATATTGCTTCGCCTCTCGGTCGAACCACCCGACAATGGCTCGTTGGAAGGCGCCGACGCCCGTTATTTGCGCGGCCTCAAGATGCTGAGCCTGCGCAAACTCCGTCAACTCGGCGAATGCCTCGTCGCCCGGGTCGCAGACCAGCACGTAGGTTGCGAGGTCCGTGCCTTCGATAACTCTTCTTTTCATTTCTGACTCCTCCGAGGCCTCAGGATCGCCTGGATGGCGAGCGAGATTGTGACATCGATGGTGTGCTGATAGCGCGATGACCCTGACCTGACCCCCGCCAACGGTGCCTCCCGGATTGGTGAACGTACACCCCCGCGTCGGTCGCGCTCCCGACCGGTTCGATCCCCTGCGCGTTCATGGTTCTGCCCCCGTGAGGGCGGTGGGCTGATAGGCCGCGTCGGGGACATCGTGGACGAGAACGCGGGTGCGGCCGCCCAGCTCCCGACCTCATGTGCTGGGGCACCGAATGAGGCGGCGCTCGGTCGAGCGACATGGTCAGTAGGTGTCGTTCGGGGCGGGAGGGGTGGAGGTCTGCTCGTGTGCGATCATCGGCGAATAACGTCCGAAGTCGATCCGGCCGCGCGGGCGTTAGTAATCCTCGCCAGCTTCGAGAACCGGTACGCCGCCGAGCAGCTCCTTGCATCACTCGGGGCGAGACCTGCGGCGGCAGGCTCGCAAGGAACGCGTGTCTGCGTTTGTGGTCAGCGGCAACAAGGACGGCTCACTGAAGCTCACCCAGTCCCGGGTACCGACGGCAGCGGGCTTGACGCCCGCCCTCATCCGTGTCTCCGCGTCGATGATGGTCGGCCTGATCGGCATATTTTCGATGCTCAAAGGTGCGAACGTCGAACGCCACGCTCCACGCGAGCGCGCCGCTTACGTCGGATTGGATGAGCACAAGGCCCACGCGATCCTCGCTCAGGCTGGGTCGAACGCAGCCATCGCGATGGTGTGCTGCGACGATCCTGAAACGGGACAAACCGTCGCGTCGCACGCGAGCGACCGTGCGATCGCGAGCTGGGATGGCTCACGGTTGGAGTTCCTGGCTGGCCTGGACCCGGGCAGCACGCACGACTGGGTGCGCACCGCTCTCGGCGAGCCCTCCAGCGCGAAGCGCTGAACCCGCCAGGTCTGCTGCCGTTCACGCCTGAAGGTACCGTCCAGCGGTGGCGAGGCTGCGGCGGGCCACCCCTGGGATCGTCACCAGGTCAAGACCCGCCAAGACCCGGCCGTTGTCGCACCGTTGTCGCACCAGATCGCGCGACGACGGGTAACGGCGCGAGGCGCGCACCTCCGAGACCCCGTATCGTTGCCGAGTTTTCTGTCGCATGGGGATGCACCGTTACGCACCGGATTTAGCCTCCGGAGCCAAAGGTCGCAGGTTCGAATCCTGCCGCGCGCGCCTAGAGAAACGCCCCGATTTCTGGGGCGTTGGTGGTTCTCCGGTCAGGCGGCCAGATCGACCGGCTGTGCACATCGGAACAGTTTGGGAACATCCGACCGGGCGACCTGTTCCCGAGCTGCCCGCAGGGCGGTCTCCAGCGGGGCTGGGTCGGTCGTCGGCGAGCGGTCGAACTCGCGGGCGTCGTGGTTCCAGATCACCTCCGGCGAGTTGCCCGCCAGGGCCGCCACGATGACCGGCGAGGCGCCTGCGTGGATCTGGAGCGAGCAGCGGGTGTGCCTGCCGGTGTACGGCGTGGCCCACCCGACCCCGGCCGCCTGCGCGGCGGGGTTGAAGGTCCGGTTGCGCCAGTTGTTGAGGTTCAACGGCGAACCGGCGCGGGACGGCACGACCAGCGCAGCACCCGGGGCGGACTCTGAGCCCTCCCCCATTGTCGCCCGCAGGTCGAACACGTCGGCGGCCGCCGATGTCAACGGTTGCCAACGCAGTCAGCGAATCTCAGCCAGGATCTCCTCTGCCTGTTCAACCGTCAGTGGCACGTTGTAGATCGGGCTGCCGGGCTCTTGAAGGAGACCACCGCTGTGCAACCCGCCTGTGTCGATCGTGTCGAAACCCAGCTGGTCGATCAGGGACGACACGGACGCCTTGGCGTCGGCGTCGTCTCCCGCCACGAAGATGACAAGACGTTCCGGGTCTCCCTTCGGAAGCCCGCCTCCAGCGAGCGTCGTGAAGTACATGGTGTTGAACGCCTTCACCACCCGCGCACCCGCGAAATGCTCGGCGAGAACTGCACTGGACGTCATCATCCCGTCGATGAGTGGAGCAATGTGACCGTCCCGTCGCTCATAGTAATTCGTGGCGTCGACGATCACCTTGCCCGCTGTGCCGGTCGTCGGAAGGCTTGAGACCGCCTTGAAGGGAACGGCGATGATGGCCATGTCGCCGAACGCGATGGCGTCACTGACGGAGACGGCCCGCAACCCGACGACCTTTTCGACGAGATCCGCCAAGGACTCCGGTCCTCGACTGTTGGCGATGGCCACCTGGTGTCCGAGCGGCGGAAGCGCACGGGCCAACGTGCCGCCGATCAGGCCCGAGCCGACGATCCCAATTCTCACCTTGCATTCCTCCTACCGGCGCTACTCGAGTTCTTGCTTTTGATCTGATCGACCCAGCGCCGGAGCAGATCGATCTTATCCTGGCTATTCGTTCGGCGGGTCGGCAGCCGCGACGGACACCGCCAGTTTGGTCTGTGCGCCGTACCACGCGAAGGCTGTCGGGCGGGCCTACCTCTTTCAGTCCTGACGCCTCGTGCGGCAGGTGAGATCGCGTTGCCGACAACTTGCCTCTGAGCACTTCTCCCTTGCGAAAGAACTTGTACCTACGCAACCTCGGGACGCCACGCTCCTCTTGTGATACCTCCTGAGACGGGACGCAAGGGCGATGGCGCTGGACCCATCCCACGGCCTACCATCCCCACATGCCGATCAAACAGCGCAGCACCAACGGGCGCGCCGTCCGCGCGGGCCAGACCATCGCGCACAATTGGCGGGCCTGGGACCTGCGCTGCCAGCACCTCACGTATCGGGAGATCGGTCCGGAACTCGGCATTGGCCCGTCAACGGCCTATGACGCGGTGCAGCGCGCGGCGCAGATGGTTCCCACTGAGGGCGCCGTGGAGACGAAGCAGGCCATGCTCGAAGAGATGGACCGCATGTCCCGCCACCTCTGGGCCGTCGTCGAGCGCCAGCAGGTCCGCGTCGATCGTGGCCGCGTGGTCACGTGCAATGGCCGCGACGTGATCGATGACGGTCCCGGACTCCACGCGATCGCCCAACTGCTGCGGGTCCAGGAGCGTACGTCGCGGCCGATGGGTCTCGACGCGCCGACGCGGCGGGCCGTTGACGTCATCACCCACGACGTCTTCATGGAGGCCGTCGCCGAGATGGAGGCCGACATCGCGCGCAAGGAGGCCGAACTCGCCCGCCATGAGTGCGCTGACGTCGACCGTGGCCGCGCAGATCTGGTCTAACGAAGTGTCCCTGCCCGTGGATGACACCCGACCCCAGTGATGTCCCCTAGGCGAGTCGGTGTGCGTGCCGGATTCGAGAATTGGCTGCACTCGGGCTGGTCAGGTCGCGCGAGAATGCAAGCGCCACCTAGCTGTCGCCAGACCATATGGGTCGCGTCCAGCTACCCTGCTGACCGCGCCAGGGCTAGCATCGCGCCACGCATCGATCAAGGCAATCGACTCCCCGCTCGTCACGATGTGCAGATGGTCGGCCCCTGGCTTTGCCCGTGTGGAGATGCCAGGGGCACCTCCTGTTCGTTCCTCGCACCCCGTAGCGGCACAGCGCTTCGTGCCCCTCCGGCACCAAGGGCGCGGGGGGACGCGATGCACCAGCCCCCGAGACCGCTAGGACACCTGCGGTGATCAACCTCGATAGCCCCGGCACGTACTTTCACTGGTCGATCCTCGAGATCTCACTAGCGAATCTGATGGTGATCGTGGTGATGCTGGCGATCTTCGCGCTCGCGCTGGTGATCCCGTTCCCCAAGCCGCACGCGGGTGATGTCGAGCCCGGCCCGGGTACCCGGGCCGAAAGCGAGGATGCTGAGGCCGAAACGGCGCCGGGGCCCGACGATGACATGTGGACGGCACGGGTGCGGCGCGTCGCCGTGCGCAACCTGCCCCCGAGCAAGGCCCTTCCGGACCGGCAGCCGGCGTACGTCGCCTCCTGGATCTACGTGTTCGGTGTCGCCTCGCTGGCCGCGCTCGCCGTGGCCATCGTCTCCGGATTCCTGATCGCCCTCGGCGGCGTCGACTGGTGGCATACCAACTCGGTCGGGCACTTTTTCAACAGCCTGCACCTGTGGAGCGTCGAGCTGTTCATGGCGCTGATCGTGATTCACCTTTGGGGCAAGTTCTGGATGGCGGCATGGCGGGGCAAGCGTTGGCTGACCTGGGTGACCGGCGTGCTGGCGTTCGGGGCGTCGGTCATCGAGGCCCTGACCGGCTACGTCTCCCAGCAGAACTTTGACTCGCAGTGGATCTCGACCAACGCCAAGGACGCATTCAACGCATCGGGTGTCGGCCGGTTTTTCAACGTGATGAATTTCGGCCAGATGATCCTGTGGCACGTGCTGCTGTTTCCCCTCGTGCTCATCGTGATCGTCGTGATTCACGTGGTCATGGTGCGGGTGCGCGGCGTCTCACACCCGATCAAGACGCGCCCCGAGGACGCACGGTCGGACGCCAGCGCGTGGCGCGGGGCGACCCGGCGCTACGACATCCTCAAGGAGGGCGCGATTGCCTCGGCGATCGTCGTCGTCCTCGTGGTCCTGCTGGCCGCGCTGTTGTCGTCCCCCGACAAGCCACCGCTGACCGTCGCATCCTGGGCGAACGCCGCGCCGGCGGACTTCTTGACCGCTGCGCAATCGGAGCTCGCCGGCACCTCGGAGACGGCCACCTACGGACCGCCCTACAACAACGGGACGGGATCCGTCCAGCAGGAGGTGATCTCCCCGCAGCGACTCGTCGGTGTCGGTCAGCCGATCAACGCGCCTGAGACCTTTGTGCTCAACCCGCTGGCGCACCTGTCCGCGACGGACCCCGCCCTCGCGAGCGCCCTCGCGACATATCGTGCCGCGACCCCGGCGCAGCAGAGTGCCTGGAACGCCGCGTACAGCAACGCGCTGGGCAACGTGACGTTCCAGAATGGCACGCCGGTGCTGAACGGCGCAAAGGCGGGGCCGATCCCCGAAATGCTGGCCGCGGAGCTCGCTCTGGCCCGCAGCGGGGCGCTCGATACCAGCCTCCTGTCGGGCAACAGCTTCTATGGCACCAACTTCACCAAACCGCTGCTGCTCTTGGAGGATGGCACCTACTTCGGTCAGGTGGCCAGCGCTGATCACCTGTTGGGTAGCCAGTGGGGCGTCATGAACGAGACCGGCAGCTATCCGGGCCAGCCCTGGCTGTGGCTCTACACGGCCTGGTACCAGATCAAGCCGTTCGATACGAATCCCAGCGTCGACCTGATCGCCATTGCCCTGACCAGCCTGGCGACGCTGTTGCTGTTGCTCATCCCGTTCATCCCGGGCCTGCGGGACATCCCGCGCTGGATTCCGCTGCACCGGCTGATCTGGCGGTCGTACTACACCCGCGAGGGCGACCCGCCCGGCGAAGCGTAGCTGCCGATCCGCGAGGCGCTGGTCGCGCCCGCGCCGGCGAGGGGCTGTGATGGTGGCGCCACCCAGCCCCTGCGTCGTGCGACGCCGAGCCCAGCGAAGGCGTACGCCGCACGGTGCAGCGACCCACGCGTGTCGACGCGCCGCCAGCTCGGTCATCGCGGCGCCCCGATGCCCGAGGTCCGTACGCTGGGGTGGCGATGAATTCGTGGTGCTCGTCGCAGGTGTCGACGCCGCCGGACTGAGGGCCGACGCCGAGCGTCGCGCAGTCGACGTTGTCCGTCGAGGACCGCCGCATCTCGCTGACCATTTCCAGTGGCGGTACCTTGGCCGCGCCAGATGACTCCGCCACACGTCTGTTACGTCGCGCCGCCGGGTGATCGGGCGACAGCATCGCCGTGATGACCTGCTCCCGCCAGGCGTACTGCTGCTCCGGCGTCATCGAGCTGTAGTTCGCCGCGATCGCGAACGCCTGTCGCATGGCGTCAGCAGGCGGTCCGTCAGATGATGGTGGCGGCTCGGGCTGACGTGTGGGTCCGCGCGGCGGCTGGGGCACGTCGGGCACTAACGAGCTACCTGTTTGAGCGCGATGAACCCGCGAGATCGTGTGACGTTGCCCCACTGTTTGGCGATCGTCGCCGGGTCGGACACCCGGCCAGCCGCAAGCGCGATGGCATTGCCTTCGATCAGCCAGTCGGCCCGCATCGCGGCAAAGTCTTGTCGCTTCACCGCTGCGAGAAGGTCGCGTTGTGCCCGGTCGAATACGTCATGAGCACACCATTGAAGCTGGTCGACGTTCCGGGACGTGGCGCGGCACGAACTCAGCGTCGGATGTCCCGCGTCGCTTGGCGAGAGCAGCGCCACGATGACCCCAGCCGCCGCGATTGCGGCCACGAGTGCCGACCATCTGAACGCAGATTTCATGGTGCGCCCACCGTAGCGCCGTCTTCTCAGGCCAGCGCGGCGCGCAGCTCCTCGACGTGCGCGATCGTGCTCGTCAGGAACGGCTATCCGGTGGCGCGGGAGAGGACGTCGCGGAGCTTGACCCGACCGCCCGTGCGAAGAATGGCCCGCCGGTAGATGGTGGCAGCCAGACGCGCCACGACGATTGTGCAGCCGACGGTGATCGCCACCGAGGCAAGGAACTCCCACACGGTCACCGTGCCGAGGCCAACCAGGACAGGCATCGCGAACGGTGCCGTCGGGGGAAGGTACGCCAGGACCCTGAAGAACAGCGACGCGCTGCCCGAGGCGGCCGTCGTGAGGGCCATGATGTAGCCGAAGATGATGGGGAGGCTCAACGGCAAGGCCAGGCTCTGCACCTGGTCCTGGCGCTCGGCCAACGAACCCGCAGCCGCGTAGACCCAGCAGTAGAACGCATAGCCGAGTACCAACCACACCAGCGTGCTGATGACGACCAGCGGCGCCGTGCCCCGCAAAAGATCCGAGCCCACGGCCTCGGCCAGCACGAGGGCGAATGCCACGATGAGCGAGGCCTGGGCGAGTGCCAATACGCCGATCCCGAGCACCTTGCCTGACAGGAGCTCAATGGGGCGCACAGCGGCCAGCAGGACCTCGACTACGCGGCTCGATTTTTCCTCCATGACACCCATCAGGATCCACGTGTTGTATTGGTTGAGCATCACGAAGATGAGAATGAGGCCGATCACCGACGTTGTGCGCGACGCCCCTTTGGCCGTTCCGGGTTGGAGGCTGTGAACCGGCAGCGGCTTGGCGCCCGCCAAGGCCGCGGCCTGTGCCGCCGACAGGTGGGCCGCCTCGACGGCTGAGGTGATTCCGAGGTTCTTGGCGACGGCGCGCACGAACTGGGCTGTCGTCGAGGTGTCAGTCGGTGCGAGCTGCTTGTTCACCACGAGCGCGCGACCGTCGACGATGGCGACGTTCAGCTTCCCGGACCGTAGGTCGTCGTTTGCCGCCTGCTCGTCGGATTCGGGTACGAACTGCACGCTTGTGCCGGCGCCGTGCGCAGAGGCCGCAACCGTGGCCCGCGAGGACGCGGACAGGGCCCCAACCACGCCGACGCGTTGGGGAGATGGCGCGCCGCCGGTGAGGGTGGGGATGATGATGGCAGCTGCGACCGTCGCGAGGATGAGCAGTGTCCCCACGCGAAAGACCTTGCCCCGGACTCGCTCTCGAATCTCCCGGGCCGCCACCAACCCCACGTCGGTCGTGGGGGCCCACAAACCGGCGCGAAGTGGTGCCTGACCAGGTGCGTGACGTCGCCGACGCCGCCACAGTTTCAGGACCACAAAGACGGCCACGAGCGCGAGGATGATGTAGGGAATCACCGCACCGCCTCTCGGAACACCTCCGACAGGCGACGGCGTTCAAATATGAACTCCGTAACCCGCCCCGCGGCCATCGCCGCCGTCAGCACCGCGTCGCTGTCAACCGACTCGCCGAGCACCAGCCGCGCTTGGCCGCCGTCGATCTCCGAGATGACGACACCAGCGAGGTCGCGAGCCCACACGGCATCCCGGTCGCCCGCCACCCGCACCGCCAGCCGCCGTGGGCCCGCGGTGGCCAGGTCGTCCACCCTGCCGCTGGCCACCAGGCGGCCATGGTCAATGATGATCACCGACTCGCAGAGATCCTCGACCTGGTCGAGTTGGTGACTGGAGAACAGCACGCAGCACCCCGAGCGGGCCCGCTCGACCAGCACACTGCCGATGGTGTCGATTCCGGATGGGTCAAGCCCGGCGAGTGGCTCATCCAGGATCAGCAGCTCAGGCCCGTGCACCAGGGCGGCGGCCAGCTGGACGCGTTGCTGGTTACCGTGCGAGAGCGTCTCGACCTTGCTTTCCGATCGATCCGCGACCCCAAGGCGCTCCAGCCATGCCCTCGTCGCGGAGCGTGCATCGCTCGCGCTCATTCCGTGCAATCGCCCGAGGTACTCGAGCTGCTCACCCACCAGCATGCCCGGGTACAGCCCGCGCTCTTCTGGCATGTACCCGAAGCGGCGTCGGTCGGCAGGGCCGACCAATTCACCATTCCACCTGACCGTCCCGGCATCGAGGTCGGTGAGGCCGAAGATGGCCCGCATCGCGGTCGTCTTGCCTGCCCCATTGGGACCCAAGAAGCCCATGACGTGCCCGGCAGGCACGGTGAACGAGAGATCATCGAGGGCGGTCACCGGTCCGTAGCGACGACAAAGCCCGCGCAACTCGAGAAGGCCGCTCACCGCGTCAGGATAGAGCGAATGCTCGGCATCTGGCTGGCTTCGGCCGCAGACATCGAGCGCCTTCGGAACAGCACCGCCCGATACCTGATCCAGACCGACGTCAACGGGGCCGCCCGCAAGCGTCGATGTGGCGCACGCTTGACGCCCTGACGCTGCGCGCCGAGGCTGCCGACAACGCTGAGGGGCAGCGATGCACCTATCGAAGCCGGGGACGCGGTGGGCGATCTTCGGGATCGTGGTGGTCGCGATCGCGGTTGTAGCTGATCGCCAGCGCGGCGGCAGGACTCAGGGCGAGCGTTCCGCCGCCGACGACCAACGCAAGCAGACGCCGCCGCGCAATGCACCTCCAGCCGCCGAGATGGATTCCCGAACCACGGTCTAAGCCCTTATGGGGTCTGACGCGGCCCAGCCGCCGACGAAAGCGATCTGGGTCATAGGCTTGTAGAGGCCTGACAAGCGAGAGCGTAACTGGAGGAGAGTTCCACGTGGCGGGCCAGCGCGGTTCATCTGACCAAATGAACCCACGTACGCGATCCCGGCTGCCTCTCGCAATCGCGGCTGCGGCCCTCGGTCTTGCGGTGGTTGTCGGGGGCGTTGCCCTGGCGACGTCGAGTCCTGCGCCGGTGCTCCGCTCGCTGTCGGTCAGTCCGGGATCAGTTCCTGCCTCCGGGGGCGTCGTCCAGATCACGGTGAGAGCCGCGCACGCGACCTCATGTGTCATCGCGTCGTCGCCAGGCATCAAAGGTCTCCCAAAGGCAGTCTCGTGCAAAACCGGGGTCGCTTCCCTGTCGCTTCACGTCCCATCGAACAGGTATGTGCTGACGAGGCGGTTTCATCTTTCGGCTCGGGCGGTGCATTTCCAGGTCTCGTCCCCGGCCTCGTATCGCTGGCTCACCCAGGCGGCCACGCCAAGAGTGCTGACGTGCACCGGCAGTCTCGTCGTCAAGCCCGCGTTGTACGTCATTGCCTGTGCCGACCACAACTCCTTTTGGCAGAAGGTCAAGTGGGCGAACTGGGGTGCCACGACCGCGATTGGGATAGGCCAATACGTCCAGAACGACTGCGTCCCAAACTGCGCTGAGGGCCACTTCATCACGTACCCCGCGACCTTCCTCCTGTCGCGCCTGACTGCGACGAAGAACTACGGCCCGCTCTACATGCGGGCCAGGGTCTCCTTTTCGGTGAACGGAAAGCGCCGCGCCTACACCGTCCCGGTCCCGACGTGACCCCCGGGCCAGGGATCGCTCGATCGCCGCGCGGATCCGCTATGGCCGGGTCGGTCCCCGCCGCCTGATCCGACGCGGGCCTGGCGCGGACGTAGTGTCCAGTGGTGGCGGTAAGGACCGTCCCCCGCTTGTCGCACCGTTGTCGCACCAGATCGCCAAACGGTAGGTAACCACGCGCGGTGCGCATCCCCCAGATCCCGCACCGTTGAGCGGTGTTCTGTCGCGCCCGTACGCACCGTTAGGCACCGGATTTCGCCTCCGGAGCCAAGGGTCGGGCGTTCGAATCGCCCCGCGCGTGCTAGTGAATGGTGCGGATTAGCAGGATGTTCGGCGTTCACTCGACTCCCCGCTCAGCCGCGATCGTTCAGCCATGGCACGCAGTCGTCCGCTGCGCGCTACTCTCCGAACGAGAAACCCGAAAATCGGGATTGGCTCTGTTATGGCGGGACCAGCGACCTCAGATGACGTATTCAGGGCGCGGATACGCGAGGTCCGGAAGTCCCGCGGGCTTACGCAGACGGACCTCGGCCGGCTAATGGTCGACGCTGGCTACGCGACACTTCGGAAGAATCGCATCAGCGAGATCGAGACCGGCAAGCGCAAGGTCTCGGTCGGCGAGGCCTTCGCCTTTGCGGATGTGCTCGGCGTGTTCTTCGAGGACCTCGTGCGGACGGCGGAGGACCTCGCGTATGCCGAGTGGTGGCGCCTGCAGCCCGAGGTCTGGCTAGCAAACGCGACGTTTCTTCTCGGGCCGCTCGTCGACGCGCACCGCAGCAGCGACGTGGCGACCGCCGACCTAATCCTCGAGGAAATCGGCAAACAGGTCGACCATTGGCGATCCCAACTTGCCCAAGACGACGCCTGGCGGCGATACGCGCCGGATCTCCCGACCGATCAAGACTGGGTCGACGCGCTCCAGGCGAACGATCCCGAAGGGCTCCAGCACTTGCACGACAGGCGAGACCGCGTGACGGCGGTCTATCGTCGCGCGATGGCCGGGGAGTGACGGAGCGCCCGTGGCACAGTCGTGCACCGATTCCGGCGGTTTCTAGCGGTCTTGAGCGGAAATCGCCGGTGCCGCCGGCACCGACGGCGCGCGGACGACGACTGCGGTGGCGTACGGCGACAGTTCCGACGTGTCGTCGGCCTCCTCGACGGACCAGCCGTCATTGATTGAGCGCCCGCCTGCCGTGTTCTCAAAAGCGCTGGTGCGCATGTGACGCCTCGCGGCAATGCGTATCCCGGCAATCGCCAGGCCGCCTGCTGTGGTTGTGAGGATCGCTGCTGCTGAGGGCCTTCGCATCGGTGTTCGTCCCGACTCGGCATTTCAGATCGACATCAACGCGAACCTATGACGGAGATCGGCGACCTCCGCCCCCCAGTTGACGGGTCGCCCTCCCCCGCGTTCGGACGGCCTGTTCGCGCCGTGGGCACACCGTGGGCCACCGGGTGTGAACCGGCGGGAACTGGTGATCGCGGCGACGTACCACGTCGATCCGGCGCGGGTGACCCGGTGGCTCCAGACGGCCCGCCAGCGCGGCCTGCTCGAGGAGGGGTGACGCGGGGCCCCGGTGCGCCGGCGCGGGTGCCCGACTGATGGCCGCCCCGTGAATGGCGGCGGAAGCGGTCGGTCCCTGGCGCGCTAACTGGCCACAAAGGGTGCCCACGGGGCGCTCCAACCGTCCGGACGGCGGGTATCCGACTCCGTGCGGGACGGATACGTTCATCTCCCGCACCGCAGTTGAGGCGTTACTAGCGAGCCACGCACAACGCCTCTTTCGTCATCAACCCTGCGGAGCCGCCCACCCCTCCGGATCGGCACGACGGGTAGTAACCGGAGGGGTCGGGCCCGCTACGACACGGACAACAGCGCCCGTCGCAGCTTGGTCGCAACCCCGTTGCTCCAGGGGCGGGACGACCCGGGCACAAATGCCCTGCTCATCGAGGTAGTCGATATCCCCCATCGTCCCGCAAATGCCCTGCAGTTTTAGCCTCCCGAGCCAAAGGTCGGGCGTTCGAATCGCCCGGCGCGTGCTTTCAAAAGATCCGTTCACCCGGACCGTTTGTGTTTCTCGACGAGGCGCCACAGTTCGACCACGTTCGATGCTGCGAACACCTCGCGAACACCAGATCGGGCAACCTGGCGCGTTGCGGCGCGCAGCGGACTTCAGAGGCGTGGCTCAGTAGTTGATACGGAAGTTGCCGATGAAGGTGATCGTGTTGCCGTCCGGATCGCGGATGGTGCACAGCTGCACGCCCTTGTTTACGGTCTCGATCGCTCCGGGGGCCAGACCTCTTCTGGTGATACAGGCGATGTGATGGTCCATGTCGTCCACAGCGAAGTTCAATAGGGTCGACCCGGCACGGTCGGGGTCGGTGGTGACCTGGACCCACCCGGTCTCGGTCACTCGCCATTCAACGAGACGACCTTCCATTGGCAAGTTGTCGGCGGGGCGGCCGAATAGCCGCTCGTACCATGCGTGGGCATCGTCGAAGTCAGACACGGGAACGACGGCGAGAACATGATCGATGGAAATTGATTGCCTCCTCTCGCTCGCTCCAGCTCGTTCGTCGCTCTAGCGTCGGTTGAAGAGGGCGACCACGTTGTCCCCTTGTAGCACCAGCGTAGCTTCGGATTTCGCGACCACCCGTCGAGCCGCCCGCAGCGCCGCCTCCAGTGGCACCGGTTTGACCGTGCGTGACCGATCGATCCCACGCGTTGTGCTTCCAGATCACCTCGGGACTGTTCCCAGCGATGGCGGCCGGATTGAACACCCGGTTTCGCCAGTTGTTGAGGTTGACCGGCGTGCCGGTGCGTGACGAGCAGACCAGCGCGTCTGACGACCCTGGCGGGACCTTCTCGCGCAGCTCGATCAGGTCAGCCGCCAGCGGCGCGACGATCTCCTGGTCCCGCCCGCGGCCGGTCTTGGTCGTGTGGCGAATATGGTCCGAGACGAACACCCGATCGACTTCCAGCGTGCATCGGGCGCGCGAGAGCTCCAGGAAGTTGCTCCAGCCCACCGCCAACGCTTCCTCAGTGCGCAGTCCGGCCGCGTACAGGAGGCCCCACAGCACGCGATCGGCCTGTGTTGGGTGTTTTGCCCTCACCCGCTCGGCCTGCTCGGCAGAGAGCGCCTGACGCGGGCTCGCGGATGACCCTGGGGCGTTGCAGCCCCAGCAGCGGGTTCGCGGGGATCTTGCCATCGTCGACCGCGGCCCCGCGCTCCGATGAGAGCGTGCGCATCACGGTCGATACGGTCGACGGGCTCGCGCGGCTTGCGATCATCGCGTCTGGCCACTCGTGCAGGCGCGCCGGCCCAAGATCCCGCAGTCATTCGCCACCGAGGTACGGGATGACCCACCGATCCAGGTGCGAGGCCCGGCTCGTCGTCGTCGAGGGCGCCCAGATGGCGCGATTGGACGTGAACCAGGGCTGCAGCCAGGCCTCGAGGCGTTCCGACGACACCTCGCCCGGAGCGTGTGCGCCCAAGCGCTGCACCCGGCGGATTTCGGCCTCGAACGCCTGCGCGTCGCGCTTGGGCGCGAACGATTGGCTGCGATTGCGCGATCCTCGGCCAGATTCGCACCAGCGGACTTCCCACGAGCCGCCGCCCGGACGGCTTCGCGCGCTTGTGAATGCTCAGCGTCGGCGCTCGGGATACGCCAGCCATGCCTCGGCATCGTCGAGGCTATGAAACGTCCCAATCTTCGTGCCGCGTTGATTCACGATGTAGATCTCGCCGTAGTCCCGCGCCAGCGGATCGCGGCGGCGGCTTTTCTCCAGCCGGAGCCCCTGACGATCGGCCATCCGGCGCAGGCGGTTCTCATGTGCCTTGGCGGTCATCAGACTGGGTACCGCTCGCGGTGGACGCGCCACAGCTCGGCGAGCGCCGCTTCGTGCTCGTGCCACGCGGGGCGCAGGTTGTCGGTCGGGTCGCCGATTCGGTCGATCCACAGGGTGTCGTCGTCCGGAGCGAGCTGGTAAACGATCCAGCCCGTGCCTTTCACGCCGGACATTCTCAGGACCGTTGACGGCCCGGCGCCCTGCTTGCGCGGCGCCCCTTCGTGGACCTCCCAGTGACCGCTCTCGCCTGGCATTGCGCCGCCTCCCGTGGGGTCGTAGGTGTGATGCGAGAAAGCATACTAGAACCAGTGCTGGAAGTGGTGCCAGAGAGGCGTCATCTGCCCCCTCGCGCCAGTGCGCCGAACGGGCCCCGATTCGCGCCCCGTTTTGGCGTCCTCGCGCGTCGCCGCACCGTGCGTTGCGGCCCTGCCAGCAGCGCCGCCAGCTCCGCGCGCGCCACCTTCGGCTGCCGCGGCGGCCCGTGGCGGGTCAATCGCCCGCTGGAGAGCCAGTTCCGGACCGTCTGGGTGCTCACGCCGGCCATCCCGGCGGGCTGTCGACGTCATCACCCACGACGTGTTCATGGAGGCGGTCGCCGAGCTGGAGGCCGATGCCGCGTGCAAAGACGCCGAGCTCGCGGGCCAGCCCGCGCTTGAGCGCTCATGCATGGCCCGCGAGGACCTGACCTGCCCCGACCAGTGCGCCGGGCGGTGACGGCCTTATCCAGCCATCGACACTCAAGAACCGGTGATGCCCAAACCCGTGAAGCCGAGGGAGCCGGCTGTGCCGGCTGCTCCGGTGCCGCCGCCCGCATCGCCACCACCGAGGCTCGCCGACAGGGCGCTCACGGCGGTGGGATACTCGACGCGTGAAACCAACCCGGGGCAACGAGCGTTCGACCGCGAATTGCCGTACACCCGCCGCCCAGACAACGGCGGCGCTGCCGGTGTCACCGTCAACCTTCCCCCGATGGTGCGTGCAGCGTTTCGGTGTGCCGGTCGGCATCCCAGGGTGACGGACGTTCCTGCCACGGCGGCCGCAACCGCGAGCGCAAACGGAGACGCGGCGCGCTCGGCGACACCCGCGGCCCCGCTTTCTCGGTGGGCGGCCGTGATTGCCGGGCTGCAGGCCGCGGCGCTCATCGCCACGAGCACGCGCTACGGCTATCACGGCGACGAATTCTACTTCATCGTCGCCGGGTCGCATCCGGCTCTCGGCTATCCCGACCAGCCGCCGCTGGTCCCGCTGGTTGCCTGGCTCATGCACGATCTGGCGCCAGCGTCGCTGCTGCTGTTGCGGCTGCCGTCGGCGATCATCGGGGCGACGACCACGGTGCTGGCGGCGCTTGTCGCGCGCGAAGTCGGCGGCACGCGGCGGGCGCAGCTGATCGCGGCAGCGTGTACGGCGGTATCGGGGTTCGCGCTCGCGGCCAGCCACCTCACCTCCACGACCACCTTCGATCTCCTGAGCACGACGCTGTTCGTGTGGTTGGTGATCCGAGCACTCGCACGGCGAAGCGGCCCGTCGCTGCTTGCCGCCGGCGTCGTCGTCGGGGTCGGCTTCGAGGCGAAACCGCAGGTGGGAGTGGTCGCCGTGGTTGCCGCGGTTGCGCTCGCGGCGGTGGGGCCGCGCTGGCCGCTGCGAAGCCGGTGGACCGCCGCCGGCCTGCTCGCGGCGGTGCTGCTGGCGGCTCCGTATCTCGTCTGGCAGCAGCAGCACGGCTGGCCGCAGGTCACCCTCGCCGGAAACATCGCCGGCTCGGCAGAGGGTGGGCGGGCAGGCTTCATCCCCTTCCAGCTCGTTATGGTGAGCCCCTTCCTCGTCCCGGTCTGGCTTGCCGGGCTCTTCGCGCCGGTCCGGCGCACCGCCATGCGCTCGATGCGGTTCCTCCCTCTGACCTACCTTGCGTTGGCGATCGTCTATCTGGTCGGCGACGGCAAGGCGTACTACCTCGCCAGCCTCTATCCCGCGCTGCTCGGGCTCGGCGCGATCCCAACCGCCGAGTGGACGCTGCGCAGACGCCTCAACCTCCGGGTTCTCGTCGCCGCGATCGCCGTCGCTGGCGCGATCAACGCCTTCATCGCCCTCCCCCTCCTGCCGGAGAAATCGCTACAGGGCAGCGTCGTCATGGCGCTCAACCCCGACCAGGGTGACACTGTCGGCTGGCCCCGCTTCATCGACACCATCGCCACCGCCGGGCACATCATCCCGGCAGGCGAGCGCGCCAACACCGCCATCTTCACCTACACCTACCAGGAAGCCGGAGCCGTCGACGTCCTCGGACACGCGAAAGGGCTCCCCGACGCCTACAGCGGCCACAACGGCTTCAGCGAATGGGGCCAACCACCCGCCCACGACACCTACGCCCTTGTCCTCGGCTACGACGGCCCCGCCGACGCAGCACCCGTACTTCCATCGCTGTCACACGCTTGCCACCATCGACAACGGCGTCGGCCTCAACAACCACGAGCAGGGACTCCCCGTCCAGCTCTGCCAGCCCGCAGCCCCCTGGGCCACCCTTTGGCCCCACCTCATCCACTACAACTGAATCCATGCGCGCGCGCAGCGCGACTTTGGTGGTCGTGGTTGTGAGCCTCGTGGGCCTGGTCGGTCGATCAGCCGACCCTTGAGCGCGCGGACCCCGACGGCCTCGGCGATGGCCTTGACGGTCAGGTCGGCGACCTTTTGGTGGTCGGGCGACGTTCACACCGGGACCGCCTGGGACGCTCACCGCGCCCCGGCTCAAGGTTGAAAAAAAAAGAGCGAACACGATGACAACGACACTCATTACGGGAGCCAACAAGGGTTCGGGATATCACACCGCCCAACGTCTGGTGGCCGCGGGTCACGACGTATGGGTGACCGCTCGTGATCCCCATTGCGCTAGCGAGGCAGCACGCGCACGCAAATGCCCGATTCGTGCAACTCGACGTCACCGACGATGCCTCAGGTGCGGCCGCCGCCAACGTCGTGGCGGACAGCGGCGGCGGAGACGTCCTCATCAACAACGCGGGGATATCAGACCGGACACCAGTGCTCGAGACCGCTGCCACAGACCTACAGCGCCTGCTCGACACCAACGTGCTCGGCCCTGTGCGAATGCGCGACGCGTTCCCACCTGTCCGTGATGCCGTGTCCTGTCCGGTCGTTGTCAATGTGTCTCGCTCGGTAGGCTCACGTGAAATCGCTCGCCACCCGCAGGGTGTGTACGCCGAGCTGAACGTGCTTGCCGACCCCGCCTCAAAGGCTGGGCTGAAGATGCTGACGATCCAATGGGCTCGGGCGCACCCACGTTGGCGAGTGAACTCAGCCGATCAGCGGATTCACGGCCACCGACCTCAATCAGTTCAGGGGTACTCAGACGCTTGAGCGGGCAGCTGATGCCATCGTCCGATTGGCCACGGTCGGTCCCGACGGTCCGACCGGAGGCTTCGTTGATCGCGAGGCACACGTGCCCTGGTGACGTCGCGTCATCTTCACCACGTCGTCGACGTGAGGGTCTGTGATCCTCCGACCGACAAACAGTGATGAGCCAGTACGCGCCGGGCTGGCGTGCGTTCCTGCGCGAGTCGGCACCGACGTCACGCTCTCGGCCGCGCTCGCCACGAGCTGTGTGTCATGACGAACCACCAGATCACGGCGACCACGACGACCAGCGTCAGAAGCCAATCAAGACCGTTCCTGAAAAGGACACTCGATCCCGCCGCAACCAGAAGCACGACCAAGGGCAACCGTATGGCCATGAGCGTGCCGACCAGCCACCAGAACACCGCAGCAAGGAACTCGCCGACCCGGCGCAGAATCCGCATAGCGCCCTCATACAGCTCGACGCTCAGTCCTCATTCCCGGTTCTTCGGGCATTCACGTGGGTAACTCGACCGGGATTCGCCCGCATACGAGGGTCAGCATCGACAGCAGGGACTCGAGTCTCCGGAACCCTCGTGCTCGGTGGCTGATGAGCCGTACGGTCGAGTTCATGCCTTCAAGGCGTGCGTTGGTCAGCCCGAGGGTGATGGAGTTCGCGACCTCGGTGCGGTAGCGGTCGAGGGTGAGCGCCGTGCGCTGGAAGGGCTCCATGCCGGACTCCAGTGCGGCCAGGATCCAGTCGTCGAGCAGCTCGAGCGCTTCGGTGTGGTCGTGGGCGAGGTACACGCCGCGAAGCTGCTCCAGCAGCAGCCAGCCGGCGTAGAGCTCCTGGTTGGTGATCTTGAGCTCCTCGAGGATCGTGCGATCCGAGCCGCGCAGGTTCCCAGCGCGTCGGCGGATGGCAAAGCGGGTGCCCTTGATCCACGAGGCCCGTTCGGGGTCGCGTTGGCGGATGTCCTGCCACATTCCCCGGCGGACCTCATCGAGGGCGGCACCGGCGAGCTTGATCACGTGGAAGGGATCGGCGCAGATCGCCGCATGCGGGCAGTGGATGCGGATTGCGGCCATCCACCCGTCGTGCAGGTCGACCGAGATCGCCTCGATCGCTCGGCAGCGCTCGGGGCCGAGGGCGGTGAAGAACTCGATGAGCGTCGTGCGGCTTCGACCCGGGGCCGCCCACACCAGCCGGCCCGAGTCGTGGTCGGTCACGCACAGCAGGTAGCGGTGTCCTTTGCGGTAGGCGACCTCGTCGATGCCGATGCGCGTCAAGCCGTCAAGGCCATCGCCGATTCGTCGTGCGCTGTGCTCGGCCACGACCCGCTCGATCATGCGTCCGACCGTCGCCCAGTCGATGCGCATCAAGTCGGCGACGACACTCTTGGGAGCGGAGCGCACGAGCCACACACAGGTGTCCTCGAATGCCCGGCTGACGCGCGATCCCGGCCGCGCCCAGGGCACCGCCTCGGCGCAGATGCCGCAGTCGCGGCAGACGACCCGGCGCACCTCGGCCCTGAGGATGCACCGCACGCGGAACGCATCCAGGTGCCGCCAGGATCGGATCTGGCGATCGTAGACGCCTCGGACCCGCTGGCCGCACCGGCCGCAGTGCATCGTGCGGTTGCGCCGGCGCTCCACCGTGACGGTGATGACCCGCCCGCTGGGCTCATCGGCGACATCGACCTGGCTGATGCGCACCGCATCGATCCCCACCAGGCGCTTGAATATGTCCGCCACGCGCATCTTGTGCTCCTTGCTCGAATTCCTTCAGCAAGAAGCGAGCCTACTGGGAGCCCGAGATCGCGCGTGGCGCCTGGGCTCTCGGCCGTCAGCTAAGGCTCATCGACCCACGTGAATGCCCGAAGCGCCTCATTCCCGGACGATGCGCCGACCGCGACGGTCTGGCCTGGCGCGGACGTCACGTCGAAGGCCGGCGTGAACCGGGCCGCCTGCTCGGAGGCCGGACACGGGCGCAGGTAGCGCCCAGTGGTGACGATGGCGTTCTGGCCCATGACCGTCTGGATCGTCACCAGGTCCACGCCGTTGGCGGCCAAAGCGATCCCCGACCGCCAGTCCGACGCGTCGCTCCGAGGACGTCGAGCCTCAGGCGCACTCTTGGCAACGAGGTCCTTGCGGAAGATCAGGATCCCGGCTACGAGAATCCAGATCAGTCCAAGGGCGGACCCGACGAAGCCAAGCCCTGCCGGCAGCGCGAGGATGCCGCTCAGGATTGCGGCCCACCCGAGCCAGCGCGGCAGTGCAGGGCGGCGCACGGTGCGGGCGCGTCGAGCGCGCCCAGCGGTGCGCATCGCGCGCACACCACGTCTCCAGCCACCCCGCACGCACCGTTTTCGCGGGTTCTGCCGTGCCGTGCGCGCCCAACAGCGCGCGGCTTGGCGTCGGCTTTCCAGCCCTCGGCATCTTTCTCGCGGTCGAATGTGCGCGACGCGTGCTGTCCGTCGACCGGACAGCGCTCCTCCCAGCGCACCCGACCGCCGCTGATGCGCGTTTGGACGCTCAGCGTCGGCGCTCGGGGTAGGCCAGCCATGCCTCGGCATCGTCGAGGCTATGAAACGTCCCCAACTTCGTGCCGCGTTGATTCACGATGTAGATCTCGCCGTAGTCCTTCGCCAGCGGATCGCGCCGCCGGCTCTTGCGCAGGTCGAGTCCTTGTCGCTCAGCCGCGCGCCGGAGGCGGTTTTCCTGCGTCCGGTTTGTGTCCCCCAATTTCATCTCTCCCTGCGTCTTGAATCCGTGCGGAAAGCGTAGCAGAACGTGGTGCGGGAAGCCGTGCTACTCGTCGAAGCCAGGCAACGGCGGCCTGGCCTCACGGTAGGGCTTCCCGGACCGGATCTCGGCCAAGACGACCCGATCGGCGTCCGTTTTGTTGGCGCTGAATAGCGCGTAGCTGTAGGCGTGCGTGGCGGCCTCGTTATTGGTCAGGGGATGACCGGCTGCGACGTAGGCGGCGATGATTTCGTCCTCGCGCGACTGGATCGTCTCCAGCGTCGGCTCTTCGAGGACCACCAGCTCGGGGTCCTCGTCAAGCGACGCCCACCAGTTGTGAACGTTCACGTAGTTCCACGCGATCTTCAGTCCGCGTGCCCTGCCGTTGCGAGCCGCGTCGGCCCACCGCCTGTGTTCCAGGTAGCGCTGGTGCGGGTCACGGTCAGTTCGGCCGATGTAGCGGATGCCGTTCGGCCCGACCAGCGCGTAGATGAATCCCGTCGCGGTTTCTCTTGTCATTGCCCCGCCCCTACCTACCTTCTCGCGCCAGCTCGAGTTGGGCATCGGTCAGTGTTTGGAAACGCATCGACGTCCAGACTCGCCTGATGATGTAGTTGCCGTACGTGGCATTCGGGGTCGCGGCCGTGTGGGGCGCTTGGCGTTGGAGCACCGGACCGATACCTGACGATTGGCCGATCGCCAGGGTGATCCTGCTCCCCATAGTCGCCTTCGTGATCGTCCTCTTGTTGTCTTCATGGTTGGCGTCGTGACTTCTGGCTCCGGCGCGGCGCCCTCGGCTGCGCCCTGCTGTCGTGCGCGTCACGGTCGTGCCTTTTTCGCAAGCGTTGTGGTGTACCCATCTGCATTGCGCCGACGCCGTGCAGATATCTGTGGCGCGCCCTCGGGCGCCGTTCGTGACGACGCAAGGCCCAGCAACGCCGCCAGCTCCGCTCGCGAGCATTGGGTGACCCCGCACGCCGTGACGGACGAGGCTTCGTTCCGAAAGCCAATTTCGGTCCGCCTTGGCACGTACGCCGGCCACCTCGGCGGCCTGGGCGGGCGTCAGCAGCCCGGACGCGGGCTCGGTTGCCTGCCTGTCGGCAAGCAACTCGGCCACGCGGTGCGCGATGGCCTCTGTTTGATCGTCTGTAAGTGTGACGGTCAGATCCGCGTCAGCGGACGCTCATCCGCACACGACACAGCCGCTCCGGCCCGTTTTGGCACCCGAGATTGCACTCGTTTCGTCACTTCGCGCGCCCAAGAACCCCGGCGCGACGGGGCTTTGTTTCCGGTTGATTCCTTCCGCGAGTTGAGTCTTTCTCGCCAAATTGTGCGGGGTCATGTGTCCGTGCTCATCGGAATCAACGCGACCGCCGCGCATGCGGGCAGCCACGGAGTGGCGTCGGCCTCGTCGGAAGCAGCCGTCATCGCGTCGCGGAACTCGGCGGGCCGCTCGTAGGCGTCGATCTCATACACGAACAGTCGGAGCCCCTTCTGCAGGACATCGACGCCCAGTTCATCAAGCGGCCGGGGCCGGCACGAGAGCTTCGAATTCACGTGGCCGCCGGGAGGTGGCCACGGGCTCAACGACATGCTTGCCATCAGCACGAGCTCGTTGTCGCGCGCGGACCTTGATCGAGTGCACCTTGCCGGTGGTGTGGTGTGCGATCTCGACTTCAGCCGCAAATTGTGGGCGGCGCGGCATTGCGAGAGCCTACCGAGACGGGCGCCCCAAGGCCTCGGCAGGGACCGACAGAACTCAAGCGAGCACAGCGCCATGATCCGTAGGACCTAGTCGTTCGGCGCACGAGGGCCGCGTCACATCGCTCTTCATCTAGACCGGCGGGGAGTTTACTGTCCGGCTGCTTGGGGGTTGGCTAATCGCTACGAGCGACCGATCACGCATCCGCGGTCGATCGAGCCGGTGCGGCCACCACGGGCTGGAGCCGCACCGGCGCGCTCGTGCAGACACGTTGCGCGCCCGTGCCGCGTCTGCGGCGGCCACCTAGTCCACACGAGTACCCGCCTCATCAGCGGATCAGCGTTCCCGTCGTTGCCCTGCATTTTCCCTGCAGAACACGCCTCCCCGCACCGCGATCGGCTCCGTCCGCTGGGTCACGACCGCAGTCTGTCGCGACCGATGAGGACCACGGCTTGGGCACCGCCGACGTCTTGGGTGGTGAGCCCGTCCAGCGGCTCCACCACCATGATGCGCATTGATCGGGCAACGTGCTCGGCGAGCAATTGCTGTCCGGGCGCCCACATCACGACAGACTGGGCAAGACTGAATGTGGGAGCGTTGCCCACCGTCCCGACCGAGTACCCGGCCGCGCTGACCGACGCGGCGGTTTGTGTGGCAAGCGGCGCACTCGGACTCGCAGCATTCAGCACTGCCACGGTGTACGACGCAAGATTCCCGAGCGCCGGCAGGCGCGCGGGGACGGCTGTCTGGGGATCCGCGCCCAAGCCCGCCGAGACCGCCGCGCGCGTCTGTGCGTGTTTGGTGGTCGATCGTCCAATCGCGATCCACACGAGGCCGCCGGCGACCGCAAGCACCCCGATGACCGCAACCAAAACCACGGCCTGGATGCGGCCGCGCCCCGGCTGTCGGCCCAGCGGCATGGGTGTTGCCGCAGCCAACTCGCGCTGGCGCGACTCCGGTAGCGGCTCGACGATGGAGATCGAGGCTGCCACCGCACGTTCGAGACGCGCGATCCGGCGCCCACGCACCACCACAAACCCGGCCGCGACGAGGACTGCGACCAGGCCAACGCCGGTCGCCACCGTCTCCAACCCATCGGTGGTGGTCATGCGCCAAAGTGTGGCATACGACCCGGCGGACGCATGCGATGTCCGTCTCCATGCGGGTGCTGGGCGTCACGGTGCCGACCTGACTTCAAGGACTCGGAGGCGCCAGCGTGAAAGAATTGCGTACAAAGGTGTCCGACGCAGGGACGCCTAGTACCGTGCTGACCGTCGAACCTCCAGGAGCGTGAGCGATGCGAGCCACGGGAGGCCAGCCTTGACGGGGAGAGGTCCCGCGACGCCGGATCCGCCGCCGGCAACACCGCGGGGCCCCGCCTCCAAAGTGCACTACTTCCGCGTGCGGCGGCGCACCCGGCGTCGCTGGCCATGGTGGCTCGCATGGACGCTGTGGATGTCGATCGGTCTCGTCGTGGCGGTCGCGTTCGGGATCGAGCGCGAGGCGCAACGCCTGCTCGATCAGGTGAGTCCGAACATCCCCCAAGTGGTGCAGGCGCGGGCTGTCCTCGACCCGGCGACCGGTCCCGCCACGACCTTCCTGATCCTCGGCAGCTCGCGTCGCCCCGACCAGGCCCCGTGGCTGGGCAACTCCGACACGATGATCCTGGTGCGCCTTGACCCGCAGCACCAGCTGATCAGCATGATGTCGATACCCCGCGATCTGCAGGTCGCAATGCCTGGGTATTCGGGCTACCAGAAGATCGATGCCGCCCTCTCAGAAGGCGGACCGCAACTGTCGATCAAGGTCGTCCAGCAAGTGCTCGGGGTCCCCGTCAACCACTACATACTCGTGTTCTGGCAGGGCTTCTTCCAGCTGGTTCAGTCCATCGGCGGGGTCTACACCGAGATCGACCACCGCTACTACAACCCGGTTGGGGATAGCTGGACCCCGATCGACCTGCAGCCGGGGTATCAGCTGCTCAACGGCAATCAGGCCTTGGAGTACGTGCGCTTCCGGCATCTTGACACCGACATCGTCCGCGAGGCGCGCCAACAACGGGTGCTGCTCGACCTGCGCGAGCAGGCCACTCACAGTCTCAGCATCACCGACATTCCCACACTGCTCGGGGTCCTTGGTGGGAGCATCCAGACCGACGTGCATGACGTCTCGACCGTCCTGAACCTCGGCGAGTTCCTGCTGAACTTGCCGAAGGGCCGCATCTACCACACCACGATGGACGTCAGCCTCGGACCAAGCTTCGTCTATGCCGACCAGGCCCAGATCGGCGCGTCGGTGCAGCGGTACCTGAACCCGATCGTCTCCGGGGCGACGACTGTGGCCTCGACCTCCAGATCCGTGCCGCCGGGCGACGTGCACGTCGTCGTCGAGAATGCCAACGCCGGCCTGATGGCCGCCGCAACCGTCGTGGGTGCCCTGCGCGCGCGCGGCTTCGATGCGACCTCGGGGGGCAACGCACCGGCCGGCCTGACCGAGAGCACGCTCTACTACACCGCCGCCGGCGCGCAGGCCGCGCAGACGCTTGTGGGCACGATTGCGCCGGTCTTGCTCGCGCCGGCCCAAAGCGGAGTGGTCCAAGGGTCGCCGCTCGTATTGGTCATCGGACCGGGCTTTCCGTTCGAGCACCCGTTCTCGCGCCCCAGCTCCCCCGCCGCGTCCGCGAGTAGCGCAACAACGGCGGCGAGCGCCGACGCCACCGTTCCTGCGCCCTCCGGCCTGGATGCCAGCATCGTCGCGGCAGCGCGACCCCCGGGGCTCCGGCTCCTCGTGCCGACGCGCGTGACGTCGTCCAGCAGCCTCGCCCCAGTCGAGGGCGTGCGCGTCTACCGGATCATGAGGCAGGGTGGGGGCAGCTGGCCGGCGGTGAACATCGCATTCCAGGACGGGCCCTCGGTCCTCGGGCAGTACTGGGATGTCCAGGAGACGACCATGCCGAGCCCCCCGCTGCTGCAGGAGGCGACCAGGACCGTCACCCAAGGGGGGCGCACCTACGAGATCATCGACGACGCAAGCAACGTCCGGGTCGTGGCCTTCCGCCAGGCACGCACGTGGTACTGGATCAACAACACGCTCAGCGACGCCCTTTCTCCGGGACAGATGATGGCCATCGCGGCCGGACTCAAACGCACCTGAAATGCGGTAATAGACAGATCGTTGGAGGCCGACGTCGTGCACCCGATCACGATCGTCGGCTGAGCCCCGCACCGGAACGTCGCGGCACCGATCGCCACTGCCGCGGTGCTCACCGGATCGTTCGCAACCTCACACGATCTCCAACCAAGGCGACCCAATTGGAGAGGTCCATGCAATTGCTTGTACTCGGAGCGACCGGCGCGACCGGTCAACAAATCGTCGAGCAGGCCCTTTCCGCACAACACCGAGTCACGGCCTACGTTCGAAGCCCCGAGAAGCTTCAAGGCCGCACCGGCCTTGCGATCGTCCAGGGATCCATCGACGACACCAAAGCGTTGGCTGACGTGCTCGACGGCCACGACGCGGTGCTGAGCGCGCTTGGGGGCGGCGGTTCGCTGCGCGAAGCGCGAAAGTCGACCGTAATCGAGCCGGCGATCATGGCCCTGTTGCCCGCCATGCACGCCGCCGACGTCGAGCGGGTCATCTTTTGCTCTGCGATGGGCGTCGGCGAGACGTTCGATCAGGCCTCGGCAGTAATGCGGCTTATCTACCGGCGTCTCTTGGGGCCGATCTATGCGGACAAGGCACGAGGAGAAGCGATCCTGCGCGCGTCGCAAGTGGCGTGGACGCTTGTCTATCCAACGATCCTGACCAACGCCCAACGCACCGCCAAGTACCAGGTCGGCGAGCATCTGCGACCGAAGAGTTTCGCGAAGATATCGCGCGCCGACGTTGCCGACTTCATGCTCAAACAACTCGACGACGGCACCTGGATCCGGCGGGGTCCGATCATCACCAACTGACCGCGCCCAGGAGAGCCCGCGCGCCAGTCCTGTGCCAGTCGGACGCCGACTCAGGCGGTTTTTGCGCGAACTAGGCGGCGCTAGCCGATGGGAGTCACGCAGTCGAGGCTGAAGTTCGCCGTTCGCGCGTATGCGATCAGGAAACGATGCTCAGCTCTGTCGCACGCAATGTAGTGCCCCTTGATCCGGACCGGGACCGGGTAGATTCCGAATGCGCCGGCCGCAAAGCGACGGCTCGAGAGGTGGTAAGCGGATCGCGTGGCGTTGGCGAAGATCCCGACGTAGGTGTTGTAGGTCGCTGGCGGCGAGCAGAACCCGGGACAGGTGAAATTCAGGCTCGATCCGATCTCTGACGCGTCTCGCGTCTGGAACGTCCGATAAAGCAGGCCCTCAAAGTTCCAGACGATCTTGCCGGGCCGATTAACCCCGCTCGGCGGATTCGCGGGCGCCGAAGCAAACACAGACACCCCGCCTGCGACCAAAGCCACGAGCAGACCCGCCGCTAATACGGTCGCGATCCTTGCCCTGCTCATCGGTCTCTCCTCCTGGCTGGTTGACGCGAGGCTAGCCGCCGTCGCGGACGAGCAACAGCACCGTCGGAAGACCGTGGCAAGACGCCCTTGGGATCCGTGAGGAACCTGAGGGCAGCGGCCGCCGCGCCGACGCTGTGCCTCCGAACGTTCTTCGAACATCCGACTGGGCCGTCGCGGCCACGTGAGGGAACGAAAGCCCTGCTCAGATGGATACCGCCCTCCCCCATCTTCCCGGAAAAGCCCTGCACAATTGCCCTCCGGAGCCAACGGTCGCAGGTTCGAGTCCTGCCGCACGTGCTCACAGATAGGCTCGCTCTTGCGGGCCGTTCGTGTTTCTCGCGTCGGCGTGCGAGCGCGACCACGTCGTCCGATCTTGGCGCCGTGGCAGCACCGGATGGCGCGACCGCACGCCGTGCGGCCCGGAGCGCGGCCTCCGGCGGCACCAGCTTGGTCGTCCTGGAGCGGTCGAACTCGCACGCGAAGTGCTCCCAGCTCACCTCCGGCGAGTTGCCCGCCCAGGCGGCCAAGATCACCAGCGAGGTGCCCGAGTGCATTTGGAGCGAGCCGGAGCTGCGGCTACCCGTGCATGGGGTCGCCCAGCCCCACAGCCCGGGCGCCGGGTTGCAGGGCCGATTGCGCCGGTTGCGGAGGTTGCCGGGCGCGCTTGCTCGAGACGCGACCACGCTCAGCGCGCCATGGACCGCGACGAGCCGCAAACGCGGCCACTGTCTGTCGGTGCGGGCAACGATACTGGGACTTCGTCGAGGGGGGAGCGTGCCATAGTGGGACGGTGTCGTTCGCTTGCCCGCCTGAATCGGCCGCCTGGACACACCGCGGCGCGCGAAGTGGCTTCGAGGTGGCGTATTTCCACGAGCACGCTGGCGGCTGGCGGGTTAGAGGATGCACAACCGCATTTGACGGCGCTCGCCCGTGGATTGTCACTTACGAGATATGCCTCGACGGTTCATGGGCGACACAGTCGGCCCGCGTCAGTGCACTTTCTGCATCTGGCGCACACACGACCGTCCTTGACGTTGACGACAGGGGTGGGTGGCGAGTGGACGGCGTAACGGCATGCCACCTTGACGGCTGTCTCGACGTCGATCTCGAATCTTCGGCAATGACGAACGCTTTCCCGGTGCAGCGTTTGGCATTGTCGGTAGGCTCGAGGGTGGCAGCGCCCGCGGCCTACGTTCGGACGGGACTGTCGGTCGAACGGCTCGAGCAAGACTACGCGCGCACGAGTGACGACGGCCCGCGTCAGCGCTACGACTATGCGTCACGGGCGTTCGGCTTCGAGTCCTCGCTGATCTTTGACGAGGCGGGCGTTATTCTCGACTATCCGGGCATCGCAACGCGCGCCTGCTAGGTCCAGCGGACTCTGGCGCGACCGGCTAGGGGTGTGCGCCCGGCCAAACTCGCGCGCCCAGTGGTTCCGGATGATCACACGGGAACCCGGGCGAGTGCCGCAACGATGGCCGGTGACAGGCAGGCGTCAATTTGAATGCTGATGAACGTGTGCCGGCCGGTGGGCGGCGTCACCCCTGAGACGGCGGCGGCTTGCGCGGCCGGGTTGAACACTCGGTTTCGCGGATGCTAAGGCTTGTGGGCGTGCCGGCCGGCGACGGGCACGTGAGCCGGCGTCTGCTCAGGTCGCCTGGGACCGTCGCGACACGATCAACGAGGCGACTCCAAGCACGACCAGGAGCAGGAAGCAGAGTAGGGAGGCGATCCAGATGACATCAAACAGGGTCGCGCGCCACCCGTCAGAGTCCTGGACTTCAGCCAGCACCCAAATCACGACAACGGCGACGGTCAGTTCAATCCAAGTCCGAAGACTGAGAAGCATGAACGCACGCTACTGCGTGCGTGATGATCGGTGCAAGCCAGCGTCTGTCGCGACGGCCGGGATCTGGCGGGTGCGTGGCGCGGGCCGCGTTGTCTCTCCTTGGCATAAACGGGTTCGCGTCGTGCGCTGGGAACACATCGCGATCACGCGCCCGGGAACTGGCGGGAACTGGGGGGATCTCTCGCACTCACGTCGGCGTCGGTGCCGCCCGCGGGTCGCTCTGGCCCCCATGTCAATCGCAAATCCCTGTTGCACCCCGCGGCCGTCACCCCCAAGGGCCACTGGAGGGGTGCCAAGCGTGCAAACGAAGCGTCGCCCGTTGCTGTCTGCGTGCCCCTGCCCAACAGTTTCTCGGCAAGCCCGACAAGCTCCATGGCGGCAGGTCCGCGAGGGGTCGTATTCGATGTCGAGTTCATCGGGTACGAAGAACACGCAATAAGGCGCGGCCCGGGCTCCCGAGCGCACGCAAGCACACGCGTGGGAGCCGGGACCGCTCCGGCGGCCACATACCCCGACCCGATCCCCGAACAGACGACAAACGGCGGGGTGTCGGCAACCGGTCATTTGGCTGTGGTCCGTTGCGGCGGTGCCAATGCATCGCCGCAGTCGCAGTCCCAGTCACCGCGGTCGCGCTCCCTTCCACGCGCCGGGCGTCCCGTGGTACGCGCTTCGGATTGCCAGCGAACGCCGCCAGGCGGGTCTCCAGGTCCCCGAGGTTCATCACCGCGGCGTCAGTTCGACGCTTGCGTTGGGTGTGATGATTAGCGGCACCGGCCTTGGGCCGCGCGACGGGTGGCATCCGTCGGGGTGCTGCTCGGGAGGCGTATGACTCCGCCAAGTGGGTATTAGTCCGCTGACCTGCCCCCTCGCCTTTTCGTCCTCCGCAAGGGGGCGGGTCCCTCGGACGGGCGGCGCCGAGACCTGTGCGCTAGCGGGTTGTCGTGCTGATCCCTGTGTTGGGTCAGGCGCCAACTGTCGGTCTCCGCGCACGCGGCGGCGGCGCAGCACCCGGAGCCACGGACGCGATGGTGAAATCCGCGATGCATGGGTGTCCGGTTCGCAAGCGGCATTGGCACCGGCGTCCGGCATGCCGCTCAGCGGGCGAGACGCGATGGGCGCGAACTAAACGCGCCCATCGCACCCCCTTTCTCGGCGGCGGGTCGCCGGTGCGCCGCCCCTGCATCGGGTGTCTTCGCTGACGGGGTCGCTCAGTCCTCTCCCCACAGATTCGAGTTCAGACCACCGTTCGAAAGCATGCACCCGCGAAACCGGCTCCTGCCGAGCAACGATCTGAACTGTCCCTCCACCCCTCCTGTCCGCGCGCTGCCCCGGCTTCGAGAAGCGCCGCTTGAGCTGGGCGCGACGCGCTCGCGCTCGCGGGAGGTAGCCGTATTGCGTTGCCCGCAGGGGGCGCACGTGGGCCACACCATTTCGCCGCACCGCCCGCCGCCCCTCGCTCACCGCGACCGCACCGCCACCCATCGGCGCGTCAACTTCTGCGATGTTCGATCCGCGGCGCGCATCTGGCTTTTCACCGCGGTCGTCTGCATGAGCGGCGTCGAACAGCGATGGCAACGGCTGTCGTTGGTACGCTGGACACAGGAACTCATGGCCGGAATCGTGCGCGACCGGGGAGGATCGATGGACGACGACCAAGTGCACGCATGGATCGAACGGCTCGTATCTGAGGAACACGGACTCTTGGAGCGCGAGGCGCAAGACGGCGCCACCGATGACGATCGTCAGCGGCTTGCCGCGGTCAGAGTCAGCCTTGACCGGTGTTGGGATCTCCTGCGGCAGCGGCGGGCCCTCAGCGAGGCCAACCGTGACGCTGACGACGCCAGCGTGCGCAGCGCCGATGTCGTGGAGCGGTACCAACAGTAGACGCACGCGAGGAGCGACCCAGGCGACTGTTGGGCTCGTCAGCTGCCCCGACAGCCGCTCCTGATCGGACGAGCGCGCGCTACGTTGCACGCCTGGAGCGACATGGCGTGAGTCGGGGCGGCGGTCAGGAGCTATCGGACGCGCTGCGAGACCATCGATGCACCGCGGTGGCCCGCTGAAGAGGGCCACCGAAGAGCGGTCGCCACGGGCTGATCTCGGTCGCCCGCAGTGGGTCGTCGAGCATCCGGCGGACGAGCGGCTCGGGTCCCGACGCCTCGCACAAGAAGGCCACTCGTGACCGAGAGCGGTTGAAGCGGAATCGCTCGAAGCCGCTCTCATCGGCATCACGGTGGACCGTCGCCGCGAGCGCTCCGGCGCTGGTACGCACCGTCGCGTAGGCCTCCTGTCAGGACGAACTGCTCCACCTGCTGGCGCGTCGTAGCTCGTCGGATCGCAGCCACGCGCGGGACGGCTTGCCGAAGTCGTCGGGTGTCGATGGCCGCGTTGACGACCGGCATCGATGCCGGTCGCGTTCGGAGGCGGTGCGCGAGCCGGCGCCGGCCGGCCAGGGTCCTCCGACCAGATGGCCGGCGATCACGGCCTCACGGACCCGTCCGAGGTCTTGGCCACAACGCGTCACCGGGCATCTTCTACCCCATCCCGGGCGTCTCGGACGCCTCCCGCGCAGCGTCCTCGTTGAGGGCGGGATCGACGCCCGGGTAACTCCCCGAAGGGCCTGTTGGCGTGATCTGACCCTTGAGATTCCAGAAGCCTTTCGACGCGACATCGGTGATGTTGGTGTAGGCGATCTCGTCCTCGAAATCCTGAACGTGGACGACGGTATTGCCGGTCGCGGGCTCCACCCATGTGACCATGTAGACGTTGGGTCGAATCTCGGTTCGCCGAATCTGGAAGCGGTTGACGGTCCCGGCCGTGTAGGCGGGGTCGGCAACGACAGTGACAACCAGCGAATCCGCATCCGTGAAGTCCAGCTCGTACTTCGCGTTCTCTCCGAAGTCGAAGAGGAATCGTTTGCCGATGACAGGGATCTGTGCGGACATAATTGGGCCCCCGTGGGTGACGCGATCGATGGATGAAACGGCCTTCTGGCCTGGCCGTGGGGCGTCGGCCCCGGCGCTTGGCGCTGCGTGCTGGCTGGCGCCGCGCGTGCCTATTCGCTCAGCCCGATCTGGCGCAGGAAACTGACCAAGTCGTAGAAGAGGTGCTCTTCCACGATCTGCCGCTCATGCCAGTGCGCGACGGTGCAGAAGTCGACCTCGAAGGACCTGCCGGTTGGCGGGATCGTCGAGCCATCGGGTGCCCGCATTGGACCGGTCATTGTCCCGGTGAAGCGTGCGATGGAGCATGTCCAGTCACCCGACGCGAAGAAGACCTTATAGGGGCGATTTTCGATGTGCTGATCCGGAAACGTGCGAAAGAAGTCGATTGCCTCTTGTCGGTGGTCGTCGATTCCATGGGTCGGCGGCTGCCCGGGCCAGCGCACGACCACGTCATCCTTATGGCGCTCGGCGAACACGTCCAGGTCCTGGGCATTCCACGCATCATCGAGCGTCTGCATCAACTCCATGTTGCTCGTGGTGCTCATCACGCACGTCCTTTTCCGGCGGCGTTTCCCTGGTCGGGACGGGCGGGCATCTCACCCGCCCCCGAATAGGTGAGCGCGCGGGTCAATGGTGTGAGACCGAACATCTCGGAGCTGATCCCAACCCGCGCCTCGTGCGGAGCCGTCCGAAGGTCGCTGCGGTGCGGCGCGGTGTGTCACAACCCCGCCTCCGCAACGATCCGTCCGCTCGCGGCCGCCGCCTTGAGTGCCTCATAGTCGCGCTCGTTCTGATCGGCATACGCCGAGGCAAACGTGGCGATGGCGCGGTCAAAGATGTCGCTCTTGCCAAGGTATGACGCGATCGCGATCCGATCACCGGAACGGGCATGGGCGCGTGCAAGCGTCCACCCGCACCAGGCGGCGTAGATCTTCATCCCCTTGGGCACCATCACCTCGATCTCGGCTGAGCCCTTCCAGTCGCGCAGCTGGCGCACGTAGAAGTCCCGCTCGACGCCATCGATGCCGGTGACGTGCAGCCAGCCGAGGAACAGGTCGCTTGCGGCCTGCATGAGCCGTTGCCCGGCGACGACGCGGTGGGCGTGGTTGCGGTACTCGCTGCTGCCACAGAATTCCTCGAGCACCGACGGCTGGGCCTCTTTCATCTGCAAAAAGAGCGGATCGGCCTCGTCGCGACCGAGCATCAAGGCGATCCACGCACGCGTGCCGACGCTGCCGACTCCCACGACCTTACGTGCAAGCTCGATGAACTGGTAGCCCTCCACCAGCCGACGCCGGTCGGTCTCGAGGGTTTGCCGGTATTCACGCAGACGGGCGTGTGCCCACTCGTTGAACTCGTGTGCCGTTTCGTTCGGATAGAGCTCGGTGACCGGCACGATGAGTGGCGGGTCGCTGACGATGCGCGGCTGGCCGTCGACCATGTGGGTGAGCTTGTTGAACGCCTGCATGCTGTCGCGGGTGCGCGCCTTGGCGACTGTCGCCTCGGCCCGGTCTCGCATCTTCCGCGTGGCCATCCCTTGGACCTCGGCGAGCGCGGTCTCGATGTCGAGGCTCGCATAGAAGACGTCAAGGTTGGTCTGGGTCGCGAACTGGGCCATGGCGGTCCGGTAGCTGCGGGCGCTTTCCTGCACGATCGCCGTGCGGTCGGCCGTCGTGTAGCCGTTCTCGCGCGCCGCCACCTCGAGGCTCGCCGCCAGGCGCTTGAGGTCCCATTCCCACGGCCCGGGTGCCGTCTCGTCAAAATCGTTGATATCGAACAGCATGCGGCGCTCCGGCGTGCCGAAGATCCCGAAGTTCGAAAGGTGCGCATCTCCGCACAGCTGCACCCGCAGGCCCGAGACCGGCGTCGTGGCGAGGTCGCTCGCCATCACCAGGGCTGCGCCGCGATAGAACGCAAACGGCGAGGCGAGCATGCGTCCGTAGCGGATCGGTACCAGCTCTGGGACGCGGCTGGGCGCTTGGCTTTCGAGCAGCGCGATCGGATCCGGGCGATCCAGCCCCGGCGCAAACTCGGCGTGGCGGGTGCGGGGCACCTCGCGCCGGGCCTGGCGGCCCATGGCGATGCGCGCTTCGACGCTCGGGTGTTCGACCGAGCGCGGGAGCGGGACGCGTCGATCATCTGGCGGGTGTACCGAGGTACTCACGTCGGTCTCCTTATCGAGGCTGCGGGATCGGTGAGCCGCGGGTCGCCGCGCCGCGGCGCCGCGGATGACAGGTCCAATACAACTCCTCGAAGCATCTCTCGAAAAGCGCAGCGAGCGGACGGCGGCCGACATGAATTCCGGCCCCACCGGTGTTTGCAGGGACATTCGGCGCGTCGGGCCCGGGCCGCGGTGTCGACGACCACGGCCCGATCGCCGACACGCGGTGACGTGCGCTCCAGCGTCGTGAGCCACCTACTTGCTCAGGCCGACCATGCGGAGGAGTTCCCGCGTCGCCGAGTTGCTCCGGCGGTACATCTTCTTGCGCATGACGCGCTTCCCGTAGGCGGTCGGACCCTTCTGCATGGCCTCGACGTCGCCCATGATGCGGGCGGTCCGGTACATCTCGGACCGCAAGCTCGTCTTGCGGGGCACGCGTACCCCCTCGGGAACTTGACAAACGAAGAACATACGCACTGGGCGCGGTCTCGCGCAACCGATTGGCAGACTGCCTGACGGTCGTGCCGGAGCGGGCCGGCTCGCCGGGTCGGCGCGCTCGGCTGGCCGGTGCGGGTGGGACGCCGTGGCCGTCCTCATCCACCGTCATGGCCGGACCCTGTGCGATTCGATCTCGAACACCGCACGCGCAGGCTCCCACGAGGCGGTGTTGTGGACGCCCGCTGCCGGTGCTATTCGATTGGCCACACGACGCGCACATGAAAGGAGGCTCGGCGTGCCGGCACTGCCCCGTCCTGCCACCCTGATCGCGATCACGGCGCTGGTGGTCGCTAGCTCAGGCGGCGCGTTCGCCGCCGGACAGCTCATCAACGGTGCATCGATCAGGAACGGATCCATTCCGGGGACCAAACTGGAGCCGCACACCCTGTCGGGTCTCCAGATCGATCTGTCGCGGCTTGGCACCGTGCCGTTACCGACGACGCTTCCTCATCGTCAGTCGCTGGCCGGGCTGTTCGCGGTGGAAGGCACTGGACATGTCAACGAGTCTGCGGTGTCGTTCCTGATCCCGCTGGCGAGCGCGCCGGTGGCCCACTTCGTCGCGCCCGGGGCCACCCCGCCCGCCCAGTGCCCGGGCACGGTGGCTCACCCCAAGGCCCTGCCCGGCAACCTGTGCGTGTTCGCATTCGATCTGTCTGCGGGGACCACTCCCCAGGTGTTCGATCCCCTCTCGGCGGGCTCGCTGGCCAATCGGCTCGGCTTCGGCGTGGCGCTCTACCAGCCGACGTCCAGCGTCGGGACCTACGTCTTCGCCAGCGGGACCTGGGCGGTGACCGCGCCGTGAGATCGGCGGGCGCTGTGCACGGGGCACAGTTTCCTTACAACTTCGTGACATTTGTTGCCAAGATGTTATCCGCGGACTAGCCTTTTCGTCACGATCCCACATATGTCGCGGGATCCCACGAAGAGGAGGACGAACATGCGATTCGGACGACGCTTCGCCGGGGCTCTTCTTGCCCTTTGCGTGCTCGGCGTCGGACTACTGCTCGCTGGATGCGGGAGCAGCAGCTCAACGAAAACGCTGACATTAGGGTATGTCACGACCCCGACGCACCCATACGGTCTCGCGCTCGCCGAGTTCGCGGCCCAGGTTGATGCGTCATCAGGTGGCAAGCTGAAGATCAAACTCATTCCGGATTACGGCGGCGGCAACGACGCCACCCTGCTCACTGATTTAAAGGGCAACACCGTCAACATGGGCTCGGTGTCGGCTTCTATCTGGGACACCGCAGGCGTCACGGCCTTCCAGGCCCTCCAGATGCCGTTCCTCATCACCAACTACACGCTCGAGAAGAAGGTGCTCGACAGTTCGATTGAGTCCAGCATGCTGACCTCGCCCGAAGGGCCATCGAAGCTCGGCCTGCACGGGCTCGCCATCCACGAGGGTGGCCTGCGCAAGCCGGTCTCCACTGGCGCGTGCATCACCACGCTGGCGGATTTCAGCGGCAAGAAGATGCGTGTCGCTCCCGGCACGCTCTTGGTTGACGGCATCAACGCGCTTGGCGCGGTGCCGACCCCGATGGCACTCAGCGAGGTGTACTTGAGCCTCAAGAGCGGCTTGGTCAACGCGCTGGAGGCGAACTACGGCCTCGTCTACACCAACAAGTACTACGAGGTCACGAAGTGCATCACCGGCAATGTCAACCTCTGGCCCTTCCCGACGGTGCTGTCGATCAACAACACCACCTGGAACGGCCTGACGAGCGCGGAGCAAGGCTGGATCACTACGGCGGCCGACAAGCTGCCCGATGAATCCATCGCGATCGTCGCGAACCCGGCAAGCCCGCTCGTCAAGGAGATTTGCGCGACCGGCATGAAGATCGGCAAGGCCTCCGCATCGGCGCTGACCGACATGCGCAATGCGGAGAACGGCGTGTACGCCAAGTACACGGCGACACAACCGACCGGAACCTACGTCTCCCAGATCGAGGCACTCAAGGCGACCGTGACACCTCCGACCCCGGCGCCGCTCCCGGCAGGATGTGCCGGTTAGTAGCGACTGATGTGGCACGACACCCGGGCCCACGACCTCGCAACCGTGGGCCGGGTGTGTTGATATGGATATCGTGACCGGCTCCACCAACATTGGCGTCGTCGAAGGCGCGGAAGCGCTGGAGCTCGGACCGTATCCGGCCGACCTGCACCCGAGCCCGCTGACGCGGGTGCTCGGTGTTATCGCCGAGGGCACCGCGGTCTTCGCCATGGCCGTCGCGGTGCTCGCCGGGTTCGCGATCGTCGCGGTGACGCTCGCCGACATCTTCGAGCGCCAGTTTCTGGACACCACCATCTTCGGAGCCGAGGAGTTCTCCCGGTTCGCGTTTTTGTGGCTGATCTGGATGGGCGTTGCGCTCGCGGTTCGCCGCAGCGCGGTCACGGTGCTGACGATCGGAACCGACAACGGGCCCTGGTGGTGGCGGGCCAGTCTGCGCGGCCTGGCAATGGGCAGCCTAGCGATCCTGCTCACCTATTGCTGCTGGGAGTCGATCCACTACGTGCTCGCGCAGGAATCGCTCGATTTCGTCAGCCCGGCGATGGGCGTGCCGATGTGGACGGCGATCCTGTCGATGCCCGTCGGGTACGCGTTCATCGTCATCCAGTACCTGTACATCGCCGCGCGGTCGCTTGACCGGGTGCGATCCGCGCCGGGTCCGCACGGCTGGCGCTCGGTCATCGTCGGCGTGGCGGGAGGCATCGTGCTCGCCGCGATCCTGTGGGTGGTCTGCTTCGGCCTGCTGAGCGTGGACGTCGCCCCGCTGATCCCGCTGGCGATCGTCTTCATCGCGCTGACCCTCGCGGGCATGCCCATCGTGTTCATGCTCTCACTGATCGGGATCCTCGGTGCGACCTCGTTCCTGTGGCTCGACTTCTTCCCCAATTCGGGTGCGGACCCCCTGTTCCCGTTCCGCACGACCCAGAACGCCATGGGCCTGTCGTCGGGCGGTGAACTGATCGTCATTTACGTGTTCCTGCTGGTGGCCGAGGTCATGAATGCCGCGGGCCTGTCGCAACGGCTGATCCGGTTTGCGGCGTCGCTGGTCGGCCACTTTCGGGGCGGGATGGCCTTCGTGTGCCAGGTGACGTCGGCGGTGATGTCGGGGATCTCGGGCTCAGCGCAGGCCGATGCGGCCGTGATGACCCCGCTGTTGGTCCCGGCAATGGAAAAGGAAGGCTACGACCGCGATGTTGCGGCGGCCGTCGTTGCGGGCGCGTCCATCAAAGGGCCGGTTGGCCCGATCTCGGTCATGTTCATCGCCTACGGCTACATCGTCTCGGGACCCGGTCAGGCGCCCATCAACCAGATGCTTGCCACCGGGGTGGTGCTGGTCCTCGGGCTGCTGTTGCTGCAGGGTGCGGTCGTCTCGATCGTCGCGCGCCGTCGCGGGCTCCAGCCGCCCCACGGCTTCCTCGGCTGGGGTGAGGTCGCCAGGTCCGGGTTCGGCGCGCTGCCGATCCTGATGATCCCCGTGATCATCATCGGCGGGATTCTCAGCGGGTACTACACGCCGACCGAGTCGGCGTCGGTCGCGCTGGCGGTGACCCTCGTGCTGGCGATCGCGTTCCGGCGGCTGTCGATTCCGGTGCTCGGGCGCGCCATGATCGTGGCGGCGATGGAGACGGGCATCGTCATGCTGCTGCTGGGCGCTTCCGCGATCCTGGCGCAGTCACTCACCATCGACGGCTTCGGGCAGTCGATCCAGAACTCGATGACCAGCCTGACCTCGAACGCCGATGTGTTCTTGCTGATGGTGATGGTGGCCATGCTGCTGGTGGGGATCTTCATTGAGCCCCTGCCGGCCCTGTACATGTTCGCCCCGTTCCTGGCCCCGGTGGCGGTCACCGTCTACAACATCAACCCGGTCCAGTTCGCGTGTGTCGTGGTGCTGGCGCTGTGCATCGGGCTCATCCACCCGCCGATCGGTCTCGTGCTCTTCCTGGTCAGCAGCATCTCGAAGGTCCGTGTCGAGCGATTGTCCGTCACGATACTGCCGTGGATCGGGGTCAGCCTGATCGGCTTACTGCTGGTCGCGTACATGCCCGCGGACGTGCTGCTGTGGTTCTCGAGCCACTTCTGACCACGCGCATCGCCGCCGGTGATCCGAATGCGGGCGGGCGCCGGCTCGGAGCCCGCGCCCGCCTGGGACAATCAAGACAGCGTGTCGACGAGCGTTCCGTACTCGGTGAGCTCGAAGACGCGATGCGCACCGGCGTCGGTCATCTCGACACAGCCCAGGCTCTGGGGGTAGCCATAGCCCGGACGCGAGAACTGGTGCAGGGCATCGCCGCCGGAGAAGTAGCTGATCCAGCGGATCCCGCTGTCGTGATAGGTCGAGCCGTCGGGGTTCGTTCCCGACATCGTGCCGACCGTCTCGCGCAGATAGATCGGGAAGACGCCGTAGTTGGTCGGCCGCCCGGGGATGCCGGTGTTGGCCAGTGTCGTGAACACGTTGCGGCCGTTGTGCCAGACCGCGACATGCTCAGGCAGTGACCGGTACACGTGCACGAACGAGTACCCGAAGCGATTGCCGCGGCCGGAGATCGCCGCGAGCTCGAGGGCGCGCCAGACCCCCGGACCGAGCGTGCCGTTCATGGCCAGGCGATGATCACTCTCGAAGGCCATGTACGCGCCTGTGAGCACGACCGCGCGGTCACTGGTCCACAGGTGGACGAGCGCCGAGGGCGTGTGGGCCCAACGGAACTTGTAGGTACCGGCCGGCGGGTTGGTGGCGGCTGCCGCCTGGGCGCTGGCGGTGCGAGCGACGTGGGTCCGTGTGACGAAGGTGAGCGGGAGATACCCAAGCTGCGCCAGCAGCTGGACGGCACGCGCATTCGAGAGCGACTTGACGGTGGCGGTCGCGGTGTGGGTGCCAGTTGCCGTCCACACGGCGAGGTGGTCGGTGAACCTCTCGGTCGCTCCCGGCGCAAACCCGAAGCCCGTGGGGGTAAAGATCGCCATGAAGGGCGTCGGGACACTCCAGCGCCCGGTCACGCCGGGACTGATCGAGGGGCGGGCGGCCCGGTTGGCGGCGACGGGCTGGGAGAAGGTGAACGTCAGCGGGCTCACGACGCCGAGGTGGCCTGTCGGCAGCGCAATCTCCGTGGCGGCCACGCCGGTGCCGACGTTGACCGGGAATGAGCTCGACGCCCCGACGCCGTTGATGGTCGCGGACACGGTGACCGTGTAGGTGCCGGCAGGCAGTCGCCGACCATCGGAATCAACGAGCGGCGTGGACACCAGCGTGGCGCCGGCATTGACGGACTGGCTGTGCGTCGCGGATTCGGATCCGCGCGTCACGGTGACGGTGACGCTGGTGGCCGATGTGACGCCGACCTCGAGCGGCAGCTTGCCGCCGCCGACGACCACGGCGGGCGTGCGCGTGACCTGGAGGGGCGCCGGGACGGTCACGGTGCCCGTATCCGTCGCGGTGCTCGCCGGGGGTGTGTGACCCCGGGTCGAGGTCGCCGACGACGTGATTCCGGTCGTCGGGACGCCGGCCATCGCGAGTGACGGCAGGGCAACCGCTCCCAGCGCTGCTCCACCGATGATCGCAAACCGACGCATATGCACCCCGTGAAATCGTGTGACGGCAATCTTAGTCACGTGATCGCAATTCCCTTCAGCGTGGGGGTTTGGGCTGGGATGCGATCCGCGTGGACCCGCCTGGCAGGGCCACGCGAGGCGCCTAGTAGCGGTAGTGATCGGGCTTGTAGGGGCCCTCGATCGGGACACCGATGTAGCTGGCCTGTTCTTCGGTCAGCTCGGTGAGCTCCACACCGAGCGCGCCGAGGTGCAGGCGTGCGACCTTTTCGTCGAGAAGCTTGGGAAGGACGTACACCCTCCGCTCGTAGTCGTCGTTTTTCGTAAACAGCTCGACCTGCGCAATCACCTGGTTGCTGAACGAGTTGGACATGACAAACGACGGGTGCCCGGTCGCATTGCCGAGGTTCAGCAGGCGCCCCTCGGACAAGACGATGATCGCGTGGGCGTCCGGAAAGATCCACTCGTCGACCTGCGGCTTGATCGTGTTGCGTCGCACGCCCGGGTACTGCGCCAATCCGGCCATGTCGATCTCGTTGTCGAAGTGACCGATGTTGCCGACGATCGCCTGGTGTTTCATCCGCGCCATGTGTTCCACGGTGATGATGCCGCGGTTACCCGTGGCGGTCACGAACAGATCCGCGATCTCGACCACGGACTCGAGTGCCGCGACCTGGTACCCCTGCATCGCCGCCTGCAGGGCGCAGATCGGGTCGATTTCGGTGACGATGACGCGGGCGCCCTGGGCGCGCAGGGACTCCGCGCAGCCCTTGCCGACGTCCCCGAAGCCGCACACGACCGCGACCTTGCCGCCCAGCATCACGTCGGTGGCCCGATTGATGCCGTCGACCAGCGAGTGCCGGCAGCCGTAGAGGTTGTCGAACTTGGACTTGGTGACCGAGTCGTTGACGTTGATCGCCGGGAACAGCAGCGCATCCTGCTCGGCCAGCTGGTAGAGCCGGTGCACGCCGGTGGTCGTCTCCTCGGTCACGCCCTTGATGCCCGCGGCGATGGCGGTCCAGCGGTTGGGGTCCTCGCGCAGTGAGCGCCGCAGCAGCCCGAGCACGATCGCGAATTCCTCGGAGTCCGCCGTCGCCGGGCCGGGCACCTCGCCGGCACGTTCGAACTCGCAGCCCTTGTGGACGAGCATCGTGGCATCGCCGCCGTCATCGAGGATCATGTTCGGTCCGGCACCATCCGGCCAGCGCAGCGCCTGCTCGGTCGCCCACCAGTATTCGTCGAGGGTCTCCCCCTTCCACGCGAACACCGGCACACCGGACGGTGCGTCGGGGGTCCCGTCCGGGCCGACGACGATGGCCGCCGCCGCATGGTCCTGCGTCGAGAAGATGTTGCATGAGGCCCAGCGGACCTGCGCACCGAGGGCGGTCAGTGTCTCGATCAGCACCGCCGTTTGGACGGTCATGTGCAGTGACCCAGTGATTCGCGCACGGGCGAGCGGCTGGCTGTCGGCGTGCTCGACGCGGATTGCCATGAGTCCGGGCATCTCGTGCTCGGCCAGGCGAATCTCGTTGCGGCCGAACTCGGCCAGGGAGAGATCGGCCACCTTAAACTCGGTGGAAGCCAGTAGCGCACCTGTCGTCATGCAATCTCCATCATCGGTAGGGGCGGAGCACCTCGGGTGCGCGCGGACAACGCGGGCGCCCGAGGGCCGATCGACGCGACCCGCGGGACGGTTCCCCCGATCGCGCCGTCACGAGAGCGAGTCGTCGATCTCACCACGGCATCTTACCCGCATGGCACCCCCGGCCGGCCCGAGATCCGGGGCGACCGCGAGTAATCGCCGGTGTCGGGAGGCGTGACCGAATGACACCGTCCCCGGGGAGCCCTGGCGGATCGGTCACCGATCGTCCAGGATTGCCGCATGACACTCATTATGAAGATCACCGATGAAGGCACCCAGTATGCAGATCAGCTCCACGATCTGCTCGCGGAGTTCGACGTCAACCCGGCGATCGAGGACGAGATCGACGAGATCAGCCTCCTCCCTGCCTATGTTCTTGCAGGTGCGTCGATCCGCACGGAGGCACACGCGCACGGCAGCCACATGCACGTCGTCGCGATCACCGTCGAGATCGCAGAGGAGCTCGAGGAGGCGTTCTACGAGACGCTCGGACACGTCCTCGAGGCGAGCGACGAGGACGACGATGAGGACGCCGCGGACTGAGCGTGGCGGTGCGATCGGCGCGGCCGCGCACCTGACGCGTCGCACGATCCAGGTCATCGACAACGCACAGGGGCACGGCAGGGATCGGATGCCCGCTCAGCGTCGTGGGCCGTCCGCGGACCCTAGGCGGCCGGGGGCCACCGCTCGTCGGGCCTCGGCTCGCGCTCGCCGATGGTGAGCATGCGCTGACGGCCGGGATCCATGGCTTCGTATGGGCGCACGACCGGTGTACGCCAGGTGATGAAATTCTGGCAGGCCGCGTCCGCGTCGTTGGGGAACTGGCGAATCGCCTCGGCGAGCGCCTGGGCGTCCCCCAGGCCGATGCCGGAGCTGACGCCGGTCTCTGGGCCGAAGAAGTGTGCGGAGTCACCGATGAGCAGGATGCCCGGCTTCCACCACTCCGGGCAGCTGAGCAGCGCGGGCTCGCTGTAGCGCACCTGGTCGAGTGAGCTCAGGCCCGAGATGCCCTTCTCCGACTCCGGCAGGAGCCGCACCCACATCTCCTTGATGGCGTCGAGACCGGGCGCCAGGGCCGCCTCCGCGCCGACCTTGTCGATGCTGCGCCAGCCGGCAGATCCCTGGGGCCAGCCAAGCGTGCCGATGTGCCCGCCATCGGACATGTACGCCATGGCAAACGAGACCCCGCCGGGCTCCGGGCTCATCCAGGTCAGGCCGGCCTCGGGCAGCGGCTCGATCTTCGCCTCGAGCCCGGCCATCTGGCGCACCGGCGACCCCGTCCCGTCGCAGGCGACGACCAGATCCGCGGGGATCGTGCGGGTGCCGTCCGGACCCTCGGCGACGACGCCGACGACGCGGCCGAGCGGGTCCTGGACCAGCTCGGTGACGGTGTGCTCGTACTCGACGGGCAGGTCACGGGCGAGGGCGTCGAGAATGCGGCTGACCTGCACGCAGATCGCGACGGCGCTGCCGTCGGGACGCGGGGCGATGTCCCAGCCCTGCTTGCGGACCTCGTCAAGGATGCCGATCTCGTCGAAGGTCGGGAACCCCTGAAAACCGAGCATGTAGCCGCGCGGCACGAACGCCCCGGCGGGCATGCGCTCGAGTGCGGTCGGTTCCTCGCCCCGCAGCCGCAGCAGACGCGCGAGGGTCAGGCCGACCATCCCCCCGCCGCAGATCACAATGTCCATGTGCGCCCTTCGCCGATTGCCGTCCAGGCGGATCACCGCCACCGGTAATCTTGACGAACACGTCGGACACGCGCCCGGTAGAGCGGCATTCCGAGCCGTGGCGCGAGCGCGGACGGGCGATCCGTCGTTGTGGGATGCCCTCCGCTAGCCTCTAGGCCGCAATCCGACGCAGCGCGAAGGAGACTGCGTGGCACGATCGATCAAGACGCAGCTGGTGGAGTGGGTCCCGCTTCCCGACGGGGCGGAATCGCCGGTCGCCGCGTACGTCAACGGTTCCGAGCGCACCGAAGGCAACGGCATCAGCGTGCGTGACGGGCGGATCTGGTTCGATGAGCCGTTGCGGATCCCGCATCCCACCACCTTCGGCGGCAAGCTGATGCTGACCTTCGGCATCGGGGTCTACGGCGACGTCAAGGGTGATCAGCTCGATCTCGCCTTTCGCCGCGGCGGGCAGGCCGAGTGGCTGACCAACGTGCGACTCAGCGCGACGTCGCAGCCGGTCGACTGAGTTCCAGCAGCGACTCGCGCCAGTCGCTCGCGGGGCGCCAGCCGTAGTCGGCCAGCCGCGTCGCGCGGAGGTCGACCGACGCCCTCAGCGCGTCCGCCATCGCGCCCCCGAGCGAGAGGGCCGCCAGGCGTGGCGGGACCCGGTCCGGGCGTGACACGCCAAGCTCGGCGCAGATGTGGTGGATCAGGGCTTCCTGGGTCGGGGGATTCGGTTCGCTGGCCGCGTAAACCCCCGGTGGGGCGAGTTCGGCGGTGCGCAACGCGCGCGCCGCGTCTGAGGCACTGATCAGGGGCATCAGGTTCTGCCCGTTGCCGACGATTCGGTACTGACGCCAGCGCACCGCGACGACAAGCTCGCCGAACAGCCCGCTCGGCCCGTAGGTCCATCCCAGCCGCACCGCGCGGAGCCCGGCGCCCTCGAGCGCCTGTTCGGCGGCAAGCCCCCAGTGGCCCATGGCGACCGGATCCGGGTCGACATCTTCGCTGATCGGATCGTCGCCGGATCCACCCCAGGCCAGCACGTGCGAGGCGACGACGACGGTGCGCCGGGGGTCCCCTTCGGCGACGAGGTTGTGTGCTCCCCGCCAGGCCAGACGGGCGTCTTTGCGCATCCGCGATCCGCGCAGCGGCGTCTGGACCCTCGGCAGGCCCAGGTGCCACAGGACCTCGGCCTCCGCGGCATCGGCCTGCCAGAGGCCCGGCTTCGAGAGGTCGCCGTAGACGGGCTCCGCGCCCAAGGCCTCCAATTGTCGCATGGCGTGTCCGGTGCGTCCGAGCGCCAGCACGCGGTGGCCGTCGGCCAGGAGCGAGTCGATCAGCTGTCGGCCGACCAGGCCGGTGCCCCCGGTCACGAAATGGGTTGCCACTGCACCTCCGGGCGCTGGATCGCCGTCGTGGTCGCCGTGCGCGGACGGCGACACGGGCGCCCCATCAGCCCCCGGCGACCGCCGGCAGGATGGTGACCTCTTGGCCGTCCGTGGTCACAGTAGCGATCCCGTCGCCGAAGCGGACGTCCTCGCCGGCGACGAACACGTTAACGAACCTGCGCAGCTCGCCGTCCTGACAGACGCGGTCCCGGAATCCCGGATACGTCGCATCAAGCTGGTCGATGAGCTCGCGAATCGTGCCCGGCTCGCAGTCGACGGTGGCCGCTCCGGCGGTCAGGTTGCGCAGTGGCGAGGGGATCTTGACGGTCACAGGCATGTACGGTCCTCTCGCGTCAGGAGACGGCGGTGGCAAGGATAGGCAACGCCGCGTCGGCGGCAGTCGTCGCCGCCTCGAACGACGCGACGTCGGCGTCGATGTGGATCGCCCCGACATGCGGGCTCACCGCGTCGAGGGTCTTGAGACCGTCTCCGGTGATATAGAGCACGACCCGCTCATCCGGGTCGATCTCCCCGCCGTCGGCAAGCTTGCGAAGCACCGCGGTCGTCACGCCGCCGGCCGTTTCGGTGAAGATGCCGGTCGTCTCGGCGAGCAGGCGGATGCCCTCGACGATGTCATCGTCGGTCACGGCGGTGACCGAGCCACCGGTCGCGCGGGCGGCGTCCAGGGCGAAGACCCCGTCGGCCGGATTGCCGATGGCAAGGCTCTTGGCGATCGTGTCCGGATGCACGGGCGAGACGAAGTCACGGCCGTGTTCCCACGCGGTCGCGACTGGGCTGCAGCCTGCCGCCTGCGCGCCGTTGAGTGTCGGCACGGATCCGTCGCACAGACCGAGCTCGAGCAGGTCGATGTAGCCCCGGTGGATCTTGGTGTACAGCGATCCGGACGCGATCGGTACGATGCAGCGGTCCGGCAGCGACCACCCCAACTGCTCGGCGACCTCGTAGGCGAGCGTCTTGGAACCCTCGCTGTAGTAGGGGCGGACGTTGACGTTGACAAACGCCCAAGGGCGCTCCGCCGCCAGCTCGCCGCAGAGGCGATTGACGTCGTCGTAGGTGCCCGCGACGGCCAGCAGCGTCGTGTCGAACACGGCGGTCGCGATGATCTTCTGCTGTTCGAGGTCCGACGGCACGAACACGTAGCTTGAGAGACCGAGCGCGGACGCATGTGCGGCGACCGCGTTGGCCAGGTTGCCCGTAGACGCACAGGCGACCGTCGAATAGCCGAGGCATTGCGCGGCCTGCAGCCCGACGCTGACGACGCGGTCCTTGAAGCTGTGGGTTGGGTTGGCGGTCTCGTTCTTGACCCAGACGTTGCGCAGTCCCAGGCGCTGGGCCAGCCGTGGCGCCCGCACCAGGGGAGTCAGGCCGGCGCTCAGGCCGAGCGTCGGGTCGCTGGGCGCGCACGGCAGCAAGTCGCGGTAACGCCAGAGGTTGAGCGGTCCCTCGGCGATGCGCTGCCAGGTGACGGTCGCCGCGAGGCGCTCCCGGTCATATTCGACCTCCAGCGGGCCGAAACAGTACTCGCACACGTATGCCGCGATCAGTCCGGTGCGATGCCCGCATTCCTTACAGCGCAGTCCGGTGGCACAGCCACCGAATCCCCCGTCGCCTCCGCCCATCGCATCTGCCCTCGTCGTCGGATCTGGAAACAAAAAAAGCCTTTCGCTGGGTTCTGCGAAAGGCGATCCGTGTACGATCGGTGGCTTCCGCATCTCCCCGGCGACATACCGGTTGGAATTGGCACCTGGCGCACCAGCGCTGGTTGCCGCGGCTTCAAAGGGCCAAATCCCTCCACCGCTCTAGATGCTGTATGGAAACCTACACGGGTGTCCGGACGCCTGTCAATCGCACGGGCCGCCCGTCACGATGGAATTGCCGCGGTGATGCGGGCGACGTCGCGGGGCTGCAACAGCTCTGCGACGGATGGGCAAAACGCCCCCATTCCGGGAGGAATGCCGATGTTGAGATCTAAGATGTAACTCCGTGAACGACGATCAGCCCACCGCCTCTTTTCCGAAACTCCCCTATCCCTCTGCCGCCGACAGCGCTGCAGCGCAGCCGCCGCCGGAACACGCCGGACCCGAGGAGGCGTCGCAGCCCACGACAGCGTTCCCGGCGCTGCCGTATCCGTCGGCCGCAGAGCCGGTACCCGCGGATGCGCCGGAACCCGAGGCGCCCCCCACGGGGTGGCGTGCACGACGTCGCGCTGCCAAGGCCAAAGCCGCCGCCGACGCGGAGGCGGCCCAGGGCCCGACCCCGGCTGCCGACGCGGCGCCAGAACCGGCGGAGCCCGAGCTGCTCGGCACGGCGACCGATATCGGAATTGATCTGGCCGGCCCGATCGACGTCCCGGCATCGCTCGCGACATCCTCGCGCGGCCTGCGCCGGCAGCGGCGTCGCCTGCTCGGCGGTCGCGACCAAATGATCTTCGACCTCGGCGGGCTCTCTTACGAGCTCCACCTGCTCGGTGAGCTGAGTGCACCCGTCGCCCAGCGACGCGCCGGGATGATCTACGAGCTCGATACGACGGTCCGCGCAATCGACGCCCAGCTGGCGTCCCGCGGCTCGACGAAGCCCTCGGAGCAGCGCCTGCCGATCGTCGTCGGGTCGTGCAGGACCTGTCACACACTGTTTGTCGCAGAAGCGCGCTATTGCATGAAATGCGGCGCCACACTGGCGCCGGCCGACGATCGTGAGCCGACCCCATGACCGACGCACCGGAACCCAACGAGCCGCCTGAGGCTCCCCCACTCAACACCCCACACTGCCGGGAGTGCGGCGCGCCGCTCGACCCCAATCAGCGCTACTGCCTGCAATGCGGCGCGCCGACCCCAAGGGCCCCACGGATGGCGACCGGCAAGGGCGCGCGGATCATCGCGCTCGCACTGGTACTGCTGGCGCTCGGCACCGGCGCCCTGGCCGTCGCGGTCAGCAAGGAGACCAGCGGGTCCTCGAAGGCCACGTCGTCGACGAGCCCCACGACGAGCACGAGCCCCACGGCGAGCACGGGTTCGACCGGAACGGGATCCGGCTTCGAGACGGTGACCTCGGGCACGACCCCGACGACCTCGACCCCGACCACCTCCACGCCCACGACGACGACGCCGACGACGTCCACACCCACGACGTCGACGCCGACAACCTCCACGCCGACGACATCCACTCCCACAACGTCGACGACCGCGACCTGGCCGCCCGGGACCGAGGCCTGGACGGTGATCTTGGCCTCCTCCACCAGCCAGTCCACCGCGGACTCGGTGGCCGCCCGCGCCACGCGCGACGGATTCAAGGCAGGTGTGCTCTACAGCAGCGCGTACGCGACGCTCATCCCGGGGTACTGGGTCGTGTTTTCCGGCACCTACGCCACCGAATCGGCCGCCGAGACCGCCGCGTCAGACGCCCAGTCCAGCTTCCCGGGCGCGAACGTGCGCTTTATCCCCGCCGCCTCCTAGTCGCCGCCCGCGTGGCGCGCGGCAGTAGAGTCTTGCGGCGATGAGTCCTGACGCCACGAAGCCATCCGCGTCGATCGCCGTCGGTGTCGATGTCGGGGGTACCTTTACCGACGCGACCCTGGTGCACGGCGGCCACATCCACACGGTCAAGGTCCCGACCACCCGCGAGGACCACGGCGTGGGCGTCATGGAGGCCGTGTCCGAGGTGCTTCGCGCGGCCGAGGTGCCCGCGCGGTCGGTGGCCCGCATCGCCCATGGAATGACCGTCGGTACGAACGCGCTCCTTGAGGGCCACCTCGCGCGCACCGCACTCGTGGCCACGCGGGGATTCGGCGATGTGTTGGAGCTGCGCCGGCAGGATCGCGCCGACCTCTATCGACTGAGCGCCGCACATCCGGCGCCGATCGTGCCGCATGAGCGCGTCGTCGAGGTCCTCGAGCGCTGCGGTCCGGATGGTCCGCTCATTCCGCTCGAGCCAACGGAGGCCCGGCGCGTCGCGGACGCGGTGCGGGCCCTCGGTGTCGAGGCCGTCGCGGTATGCCTGTTGTTCGCGTTTCGCCATCCGGCCCACGAACGGGCGCTGGCACGCGCACTCGCCGAGGCGCTGCCGGGCGTCCATGTGAGCGTCTCGTCCGAGGTCCTTGCCGAGATCCGCGAGTACGAACGTGCCGCGACGACGGCCGTTGACGCCGCCCTGACGCCGCTGCTCGGCACCTACCTGGAACGCCTGTCCGAGCGCACCGGGGCCGCCGGGCTGCCCGCACCCCAGGTGATGCAGTCCAATGGCGGCGTGATCGACGTGTCCACCGCGAGGCGCCACGCCTCGCGCACCGTGCTCTCGGGCCCCGCAGCGGGCGTCATCGGGGCGTCCCTGTGGGCGCGCACCGAGCAGATCGCCCATGCCCTCGCCTTTGATATGGGCGGCACATCCTGTGACGTTTCGCTGATCGCGCACGGAGAGCCGGGTCGTACGGCGGGGACTGAGATCAACGGCCATCCGCTGCATCTGCCGATGCTCGACATCCAGACGGTGTCCGCCGGTGGCGGGAGCATCGCGTGGGCCGACACTGGCGGGGCGCTGCGCGTCGGGCCGGAGTCGGCCGGCGCTCGGCCGGGTCCGGCGGCCTACGGACTCGGTGGCAGCGCGGCGACGGTCACCGACGCGCAGGTCGTTCTCGGACGGGTTGACACGGTCGGGACGCCGGGTCGGCAGACCCCGCTGTCGGCCGACAAGGCGTCGGCAGCGGTCGACGCTCTCGCACGCCAGCTGGGCCTGACCCGCGCGCGATGTGCGGAGGGCATTGTGCGGGTCGCCAACCACGAGATGGCACGCGCCCTGCGGGTCGTTAGCGTTGAGCGTGGGGTGCACCCCGCCGACACGACGCTGATCGCGTTTGGCGGTGCAGGACCGCTGCATGCGTGTGAGGTCGCCGACCTGCTGGGTATCGAGCGGGTGATCGCACCCGCCTGCGCGGGCGTTTTGGCTGCACTCGGGACGCTGATCGCCGGAGAACGCCGGGACTGGGTTCAGACCGTGCTGCTGCCGCTGAGCGATGCCACAGGCCTCGGCGCGGCACTCGCCCCCCTGCTCGGGCGGGCTGCCGCGACGCTTACCGGCGCGGAGGTCGACGTGTCGGCGGACTGTCGTTTTGTCGGCCAGGCCCATGCGCTGACGGTTCCCTGGCCAGGCCACGGGGGCGCCGCGGTGCTCCGCGCACAGTTCCTCGCGGCTCACACCGCGCGCTACGGCGACGCGGATGCCGGCGCGCCGATCGAGATCGTGTCGCTCCGGGTGGCCGCCATGCGGCCCGGCGAAGTCCCCGAGATCGACACGACCCCCACGGGCCCGGCACTCCCCGGACCGTGCGGGATCGCGATGGCCGGCGCAACGCTGTGGGTGCCGACGGGCTGGACGACCCGCTCGTGTGCGGACGCCAGCCACGACATCCGACGCGACGACGGGGCGACGACATGGATCCGATAACGCTGCAGGTGATGGCGAGTGCGATGCGCGCCGTCGCCGAAGAAATGGAGGCCGCGCTGGTGCGCAGCGCCTTTTCGCCGAACATCACCGAGCGCCGCGACTGCAGTACGGCGATCTGCGATGCCCGGGGACAAATGATCTCACAGTCGGCATCGATCCCGGTGCACCTGGGTGCGATGCCCGATGCGGTGCGGGCCGTGATCGCCACCGGACCGGATCCCGGTGATATCTGGATCTTGAACGATCCGTTTACCGGCGGTACGCACCTGCCCGATCTCACCCTGGTGAGCCCCGTGCACGTGCACGGGAACCTGATCGGGTACGCCGTCTCTCGCGCGCACCATGCCGATGTGGGCGGCATCGCCCCCGGCTCGATGCCGGCCGGATCTCGCGAGTTGTTCCAGGAGGGCCTCGTGCTGCCGCCGGTGCGGCTGGTCGCCGCCGGCGAAGTGCGCGAGGACATCGTGGCGGTGATCGTGGCCAATTCACGTACGCCGGCAGAGCGCATCGGCGACCTGCGTGCGCAGATCGCCGCGCACCGGCTCGCGGACGCCCGCATGGCTGACCTCGTGGAACGCTGGGGTGGTGCCCTCGTCCAGGAGGCGTGCGCGGAGTTGCTTGCGTACGCGGAACGACGCACACGGGCCGAGTTGGCACGGATCCCCGATGGGACATACCGGGCCGAGGAACTGCTGGAAGGCGACGGGGTGACCGACGCGCCGCTCGCGGTGCGAGTCGCCGTCACCGTCTCCGGCGATCACCTGACCGTCGACTTTGCCGGTACGGATCCGGCGGGTCCGGGCAACTGCAACTGCCCGCTGGCGGTCACCCGATCGGCGGTGTATTTCGTGGTCCGGGCCGTCACGGATCCCGACATCCCCGCCTCGTCCGGGGCGTTCGCGCCCGTGACGGTGCGTGCCCCGAAGGGGTGTTTGGTCAACGCGGTATTTCCGGCAGCCGTCGCCGCGGGCAACGTCGAGACCTCAAGCCGCATCGTGGATGCGCTGTTTGCCGCGCTGGGCCACGCGATCCCGGTGCCAGCCCAAGGACAGGGCACCATGAACAACCTGACGATCGGCGCACGGGGGTTCACGTACTACGAGACTCTCGCGGGCGGTCAGGGCGCGAGCCCGGATGCCGACGGCCCGTCGGCGGTGCATGTCGCGATGACCAACACCCGCAACACGCCGGTCGAAGCGCTGGAGGTCGCCTATCCGATCCACATCGAGCGCTACGCGGTCCGGCGCGGAACGGGCGGGCCGGGCACGCACACCGGCGGGGACGGCGTCACGAGGGCCCTGCGCGTGCTGGTCGACGCGGAGGTGAGCGTCATCTCCGAGCGACGCAGCGCCGGCCCGCGCGGTGCGGCCGGTGGCGCAGACGGGCAGCCAGGTGCGAACCGCCTGAACGGCGCAGGACTGCCGGCGAAATGGCGCGGTCGTGTCCTTGCGGGCGATGTGATCGAGATCGACACGCCCGGCGGCGGCGGGTGGGGGCCCGTGGCCTCCCCAACCGGCCGCTCAGGTGAACACGGGGCCCCCTGAGCGGCCGCAGGGCAATCTAGGCAGTCGCGGCGCGCTCGTGGACGAGGGTCCAGACCGAGTAGCCGCAGGCCTGGCAATGCGCATGATCAGCCGCGCCGCCACGGTGCACACCGTCGCAGTGCGCCCAGGCACCGCACCGGCCGTCATCTTCCCAGGTCGACGCCTCGCAGCTCGGGCACGCGGCCGGGAGATAGCGCGCGCTGGTTACCTGGAGCGATTCGCGGCAGAACCGGCACGCGTAGACGCTCTTGCGTGACAACCTCATCCGGTGGGCGGCGGCGCGGCCTTCGGCCGCGGCGCGGGCGGGATAGAGCGTGGGCATCGGTAACCCCCAAGTACGTGACGATCGTCACGATCGCCTGTGGCAGGGATTGTAGCGATTGCAACGAATGATGCAACGATCGGTCCCGCTGTGCATTCGTTGCAGGGGGCGCGCGGCCGAGACGACGGCCTCGGCGGACCGCTCAGCCGGAGGCGATGTCCCGACCGACCAGAACGACGACGCCGGCGCCGCCCGTTTGTGATTCCGGCATCAGCGTCAGGTCCGAGACGTGCGCGGATGTGACGCCGAGCACGGTAGCGACACTGCAGGCCGCGTCAAGGTCGGACTTGGTCACGTACTGCACCGAGCTGGCGGACGCGTCCGTTACGCCGTTAGGGGCGTTGGCGATCGTGCCGATGGAATATCCCACCGACGCCAGCTTCGGGCCGGCCACCTTGCCGGCGGCACCCGAAACGCCGCTGCCGTTGTAGACCGACACCGTCACGGACGACGGGCTGGCGACCGGCGCGGCGTTCGCGCACGTCGACGTCGCGGCCGGCGCCGTGGTCGTTGTCGTGGTACCGGTCGAGGTCGCCGTGTGGGTTGTCTTCGGTCGGGTCGTCGACTTGGCGGACGTGGTGGGCTTCGGGGACGTGCTGTTGTGGGACATCACGGCCCATGCGACGCCCGCGACGATTAGGACACCCACCACCGCGGCGACGATGACCTGCGTGCGGCGGCTGGCGACCGGCTCACGGCCGGCCTTGCCGGCCGTCGGCTGCTTCGTTTCCGAGAGCCCGGACAGCGCCTTGAGGCGCTCGAGTTTCGGGTCGTACGCAGTCAGTCCGGCCGACGCGATCTGCTGCTCGATGCGCCGGATTTGGCGGCCGTGGCGAAAGGATTGGATCACCAGCGCGATGGCCAGGAAGATCGCGAGGACTGCCACCGAGGGCGTCAGGAGATTCAACCAGCTCACGGTGGGCGAGGTTATCAGGCCGCTCGGAGGGCACCGCGCGCGCCGGTTGCGCCCACGGCGTCCGGCGTCGCGACGGGATCAGCCGGGCGTGACGCGGTACGCGTCGAACACGCTCTCGACGTTACGCAGCGCGTTGACGACGCCCTTGAGGCTCTCGATGTCTCCGACATCGACCACGAATCGGTCGTGGACCATCTGGTTTTCCATGTGGCAATTGGCCGAGACGATGTTGACGCCGGACTCGGCGAAGCTGCGCGAGAGGTCTTCGAGCAGGCGCGGACGGTCCCATGCGTCGATGGCGATCTCTACACGAAACCCGCGGCGGTTGGCTCCTCCCCAAGAGACCGGGGTGAACCGGTCGGGGTTCTTGAGCAGCGCGCGGGCGTTCGGGCAATCGTCGCGGTGAATCGTGATGCCGCGTCCGAGTGAGATGTAGCCGAGGATGCCGTCGCCCGGGACGGGCTTGCAGCACTTGGCCAGGCGGACCAGCACATCGCTGAGCCCTTCGACCTCGATACCCATGTCCCCCGAGGCTTCGGCCACGACGGCGCGACGGCCACGGGGCGCCGCCGTTGTCTGGCGCTCTTCGGAGACGGCTTCGCCGGCCTTCAGACGCGCGAGGATCTTGTTCACGACGGTCTGGGCAGAGGTCTTGCCGCTGCCGATCGAGATATAGAAGTCCTCCGCCTTGCGGAAGCCCATCTCGCGAATGACCTCCAACAGCAGCGGCGACCCGGCCACGCGCTGGCTCGGCAGGCCGGCCTTGCGCAGCTGCTCCTGCAGGGCGTCGCGACCCTGGTGCTCGGCGTCTTGGCGCTGCTCCTTGCGGAAGAAGGCCCGGATCTTGGAACGGGCCTTGGTCGAGGCGACCAACTTGAGCCAGTCGCGCGACGGCCCGCGCGGCTGGCTGGAGGTCAGGATCTCGACGAAGTCCCCCGAGCTCAGCCGGTAGGTCAGTGGCACGATGCGCCCGTTGACCTTTGCGCCGACGCATCGGTGCCCGACGTCGGTGTGGACGTCGTAGGCGAAGTCGATGGGCGTCGCGCCGGCCGGCAGATTGCGCAGCTCGCCCTTGGGCGTGAAGACGAACACCTCATCGCCGTAGAGGTCCCGACGCAGCGACTCCAGGAACTCCGACGGGTCGGTTGTGTCCTGCTGCCAGTCCATCATGCCGTCGAGCCACGTGTAGTCACCCGCCGAATCGTGGCGTCCGCCCTTATAGAGCCAGTGGGCGGCGACGCCGAATTCCGCGGTCCGGTGCATGTCATGGGTGCGGATCTGGATCTCCAGCGGCTGACCCTCGGGACCGACGACCGTGGTGTGCAGCGACTGGTACATGTTGGGCTTCGGGACCGCAATGTAGTCCTTGAAGCGGCCAGGCATGGGCTTCCACAGCGAGTGGATGATCCCCACCGCGCCGTAGCAATCGCGCACCGAGTCCACCAGCACACGCATCGCGGTGAGATCGTAGATCTCGTTGAACTCCTTGCCCCTGCGGGTCATCTTCTCGTAGATCGAGTAGAAGTGCTTGGCGCGTCCGGTGATCTCGGCCGTGATCCCGACCGTGTGCAGTTCGCCCGAGAGGTACGCGCCCGACTCGGCGACATACGACTCACGGTCGGCGCGCCGCTGATTGACCATCTGCTGGATCTCCGAGTACCGCCGGGGGTGCAGCGCGGCGAAGGCGAGGTCCTCCAGCTCCCACTTGAGGGACTGGATACCCAATCGGTGCGCGAGGGGTGCATAGACCTCGAGTGTCTCCCGTGCCTTCTGGATCTGCTTCTGCTTGGTCATGTATGCCAACGTGCGCATGTTGTGCAGCCGGTCGGCCAGCTTGACGATCAGCACGCGGATGTCGCCCGACATCGAGACGATCAGCTTGCGATAGTTCTCGGCTTGGTGCTCTTCCTTGGAGTCGAAGTGGATCTTCGACAGCTTCGTCACCCCGTCGACGATCGTCGCCACCTCCGCCCCGAACTCGCGCTCGATGTCGGCGAGCGTCGCGCCCGTGTCCTCCACGGTGTCGTGCAGCAGCGCGGCGATGACCGAGACGTCGTCCATGCCGACGTCCACGACGATGCGCGCGCAGCCGACCGGATGGATGATGTAGGGCTCGCCGGAGTGGCGCACCTGCCCGCCATGGTGCTCTTGGGCGAAGAGCATGGCGCGCGTGATCGCCGCGACATCGGCGTCCGGATGGCGCTCGCGCAGGTCGCGCAAGAGCTCGTCGAATTGGGGCGCCAGGTGCGGCTGCGGCAGCGTTGCGTCGATGTCAGACGGGGTGTGCATCGGCTATACGGTACTCCTGTGACCGGCGGCCCTACAGCGGATCCCGACCGGCACCCGGGGTTGCGAGCACGTCGTAGTGCGGTGCGAACAGATCGAGCGTCAGCGCCCGATCCAGGTAGGCGGAGGCTGCGGCCAGGCGGGCGGACGCAACGGACGCGCGCGCGGCCTGCTCGAGCGGGCGCCGCTCGGTCGGTGCGAGGACGACGAGCCCCCCGGGGCCGCACTCGATCAGCCCCAGCTCGGCAAACGCGGCGAGCGTATCGCCGACCGCGTCGGGATGGCGGATCGCCCCATCGATCCCGAGCAGCGCCGTCTCGCACTCGGCATCCCATGCCCAACGCGCGCGCGTGGCCAGATCCCGCCACAGTCGCTGTGCCAGCGGCCGAAGATCCCAGCGCTCGAGGGCGATCAGGCGGGTAAACGCGATCTCGTGCTCGGTCCAGGTCAGATGGATCGAGCGGTCGGCGGCATGGACGCGTAGCCACCGGGCCTGCAGCGGGTCCTGCGGCGGATCGAGTACCACCAGATGAGCCTGGGGCGGCAGCGCGACCCGGGCCAGGGCCGCGTAGTCCACGACGGCGATGCTCGCCCGGCGGGTGGCCTGGTTCATGCGTTCGCGAAGGGGCGCCACGGCGCAGCGGATGCCCCCCAACACGGCCAGTTCCACGCCGATGCGCTCGGGATGCAGGACGTCCTCGAGCATGCTGCGGCGCCGAGGCACGTCCCCGACGACGACGACGACGCCGGCGTCGGCACCGGCCAGCGCGGCGATGCGCACCAGGGCGGTCCCGGCGGCGCGCTCATCCTCGACCGCCCGCGGCGGCCCTGCAGGCTCCGGGGGCGATGCCTCGATTGCAGAGGACGCAATGGACTGGCGCACCTGAGCCAGCGTGGCGCGTCGCGTGCAGGCGAGGTCGCATGCGGGTGCGCAGGCCACCGGCGCGGACGGAACGCGTCGGACCGACTCAAGGCGATCGATGCTGACGCGCGGACCGACCAGGCCCTGATAACGCTCGATGCCCAGTACGACGTGCACGTCGACGCGCTCACCGTCGGTGAGATCCCCGACCCGGTGGCCGTGCCCGAAGCCGACCGCCCGCAGGTGCGCCCCGCCGCAGTGCAAGCGCACGTTCAGGTGGCGGCCGCCCTTGCCCATGATGCCGGCGCCCTCGGCGGTGCACGCCGGCATGAGCAGCCGCGGCTGCGGGTTGCCCCTACCGAACGGCGCGAGGGCTTCGAAGGCCTCAGCGGTCTCGAGGGTCAACTCGCGGGCACCGACGACGGCGTCGACCGGGCGTACGCGCGCCCGCTCGAGCACGGGGCCGAGCGTGGCGGCCGCGACGAGGAACTCGTCGCGGAACGCCGCGACCTGATACGCGGGCAGTTGCAGACCAACCGCTCCCGCGTGGCCGCCCCAGCGACTGAGGCGCCCCGACGCCCGGCCGAGCAGATCGTGCAGGTCGAGGCCCGGCAGGCTGCGCCCCGAGCCCTTGGCGGTCTGATCATCGCGCGCAAGCACGAGGGCTGGGCGATCGAAGTGGTCGACCAGGCGGGAGGCGACGATGCCGATGACGCCCTCATGCCAGCCGTCGCCGATCGCCACGGTGGCGTTGGCGTCACGGATCTGGGGCGGCGAGGCCTCGATTTGGGCAATCGCCTCGGCCGTGATTGCCTGCTCGACCTCGCGGCGTTCGGCGTTCAGGGCCCAGAGCTCGTCGGCGATCGCCCGGGCGCGGTCGAGATCGTCCTCGAGCAGCAGCGCGAGGGCGTCCTCGGGATGGCGCAGGCGCCCCGCCGCGTTAATGACCGGCGCGAGGCTGTAGCCCAGCGCGCGGGCGTCGAGTGTGCGCGGATCGATGCTTGCCACATTGCACAGCGCCTGGATGCCCGGCCGCGGCGCCCGCCGCATTTCCGCGATGCCCCGGATGACCAGGCGCCGGTTCTGGCCGACCAGCGGCACGGCGTCGGCGATCGTGGCCAGCGCAACCAGATCGAGCTCGCGTTGCGGATCGGGTGCGACGAGCTGTGGACCGAGGCGGTCGGCGAGCGCCCGGACGACCGCGAACACGACACCGACGGCCGCAGGGGCGTCCTCCGGCACGTGACCGAGGGCCGGGTTGGCCATCAGGCCCGGCGGACGGATCCCCCCGGCCAGGTGGTGGTCGAGGACGATCGGCTCCATCCCGAGCTCAACCGCGCGCCGCAAGGCGTCGACGGCAGACGCGCCGCAGTCCACGCACACGAGCACCGCGACGCCGGCGTCGGCCAGCCGCTCCACGGTCTCGACGCGGACGCCGTAGCCCTCGGTGAAGCGGCTCGGCAGGTACGTCAGGACATCGGCGCCGGTCGCCCTGAGCGGACGCGCCAGCACGGCGGTGGCGCAGACACCGTCGCAGTCGTAGTCACCGTGGATGGCGATGCGTTCGCCACGACCGAGCGCCAGCAGCAGCCGGTCAGCGATCTCCCCGACCCCAGCCAGGCGCTCGGGCGGATCGAGGGGGCCGTCGGCGTCGATGAACGCCCGCGCGAGTTCTGCGGTGTCGAGGCCGCGGCGCACCAGCGTCCATGCGAGCGCTTCCGGGATCTCGAGGGTGTCGCGAAGGGTGAGAACCTCGGCGTACGACACCCGGCGCGCGGTCCACGCCACTACCACTTCCCCGAGCGCAGGATCCCCACCATCAACCAGGCGATCACGCAGAAACCGAAGAAGCCGGGCACGATCGCCAGCAGGGCAAAGCCGCCGACGGTGAGGTGCGTGTGCAGGAGGGCGCCGACGATCGCCGATGACACGAGAAGCCCGAACGCGAGCATTCCGAGCACGAGGCGGTTCATCGCTCGCTCGATGCGCTCGACGGACGGCGGAAGGTCATCGACGTGGATGCCGACCGCAAACTCGCCTTCGGTCAGCTCGGTGAGCAACTCGCCGACCTGCAACGGGAACTCGCGCGCGACGCGGATACTCCGCTCGACATCCCTGCGCGCGCGCTCGGCCAACCGGTCCGGGCGAAGCCGCTCGGCCATGAGCCGGCGGGCATACGGGCGGGCCGATTCGAACACGTTGAACTCGGGCGACAGCTGCAGCGCCACACCAGCGAGCGTGGCGAGGGTCTTGTCGAGCAGGACCCAGCGCGTCGGCAGCGTCAGCTTCAGGCGGTAGACCGTCTGGAAGATCTCCGAAAGCAGGGAACGGGCGTCGATGTCCCCCATCGACTGGCCGCTGTAGCGCTGCAGCACGACGCCCAGCTGATCGGCCAGTTCCTGCTCGCGGTTGCGCGGGTAGCGCAGGCCGAGATCGCGCAGCCGGCGCGGCAGCGCGTCGGCGTTCAGGTCCAGAACGTCGATCAGCAGCCCGACGGCGGCCTCACGATCCCGCTGCGACAGCGCCCCGACCTGGCCGAAGTCGACAAGCCCGATGTGATCGGGCCCTTGGATCAGGATGTTCGCTTGATGGGGATCCGCGTGGAAGAAGCCATGGACGAAGACCATCTGCATCCATGTCTCGGCGAGGCGGGCGGCCATCTGGCGGCGCTCATCCTCGCTCCATTCGGCAAGCTGCAGCTGTGCGAGCGAGGAGCCGCGGACGCGCTCCATGACCAGCACGCGCGCGGTCGTGTAGCGCCAAAAGACCTTCGGCACGTCGACGTGCGGGTCCGCGGTGAAGTTGCGGCGAAAGGTGTCGGCATTGTGGGCCTCGACCCCGTAGTCGAGCTCGCGGCGGATGGAGCCAGAGAACTCGTCGACCAGTCCCACGAGGTCGATGAACGACAGGCGGTCCACTCGGTCCTTGACCATGCGGGCCAGCTGGTAGAGCAGCTGGATGTCGGCGTTGATCTGCCGCTCGGCGTCGGGGCGCTGCACTTTGACGACGACCTCGTCGCCCGCGGGCAGGCAGGCACGGTGCACCTGTCCGATCGATGCCGCCGCAATCGGCGTCTCGTCGAATTCGGTGAAGACCTGCTCGATCGTCAGGCCGAGCTCGCTCTCGATGACCGTGCGGATGTTCGCGAAGGACTCCGGGCGTGCACGGTCCTGGAGCTGGCGCAGCTCCTCCACGATGTCGGGCGGCACGAGGTCCGGGCGGGTCGACATCAGCTGCCCAAACTTGACGAACGTGGGTCCGAGTTCGTCGAGCATGTCCCGGAGCCGGCGTCCACGGCTGCCGGGGACCGCCGGCGCATCCGCGGCTGCCTTGGTGGCGGACTTCCCGACCAGCTGGCCGAAGCCATAGCGCGCAGCGACGCGAGCAATCTCACGGACGCGGGCGAGGTTTTGGCGCCGCTCTGAGGTCATCGCCCTCCGAGCGTACCAGGGGCACTCCCCTGGTCCGCCCGGGTTGCGCTGCTTATTCGGTCACCACGTAGTAGCTGCCGCTGACCGCGAACGGACCGGGTCCATCCGAGGAAAGGCTCAGGGTAAAGCCATCGGGCCGGGCCGGGTCCGTGTCCTCCTGCAGCACCGACAGCCCGGCGGTGGAGCAGTTCAGCACGGCATCGACCATGAGGACGAGCGTACCCGGGGCATGGTGCGGCCCGTCACCGATCGCCCAGCCGAGGATCGGCCGGTCGAGCGGTGCGCGGAAACGCACCCGTGTGAACGCGCCATCGCCGGACGCGACCGCGCTCCCGCCGACGGCAAAGCGGCCCGCAGTCTGGCGGTTCTGGGCCGAGGCGTCCAGGCGCGGCAGTACCCGAGGGGCGGAGCTGCCGACCTGCGCGCCGGCGGCGCCGGTCGCCACCGCGGCTGCAGCGACGAACTCGGCCGGGGCAGCCGCGGGCTGCGGGCCGGTGTGGGCCGCCGGTGCCGCAAGATCTGCGAACGGGCTCGCTGCCGACGGTGTGACCCACCAGGCATCGTCGGCCGCCGGCTGCAGTGGCGCTGTTGCCTCCCACCAGTCGCCGTCGGCGGGCGTGTCCACCACCAACGGGCGCTTCATGCCCGAGGCGTCCGTGCTCGGCAAGGAGCGCGCGTCCGGAACCGCGGTCGGTTCGGGCGCGGCGCTTGTGGATTCGGCCGCCCACCAATCGTCGGCGCCGATCGCGGCGGCAGGCGCCGGAGCGTCGGGCGGGGCGGGTACCGCGGCCGGAGCCGCGGACTCGCCGGACGGGACCCCGGTCGCCCACACGCTCTCGCCGCTGGCGGGAGCCTGCGGTGGCCACGTCTCGATCGTCTGAGCGCTCGCGGCGTCGACCGGCACGTTGGGACCTGCGGCGACGGGCTCTGATGCGGGGCCGACTTCCCAGAAGCTCGGGTCAGTGCTCGGCCTGACCGGCTGCGCCGGCTGGCCGAGGGCGTCCACGCCATCCTCGAAGGATGTAAACGGTGGTTCGGCGATCGTGCCGGTGGGCGGCTCCATCGCACCCGAGAACGAGGCCGGCGGCGCCATCGCCGGCGCCGGGTACGGGGCGCCGAGCGTGATCCTCTCGGCGCTTGGGTCCGGCGTGCGCTGGCCGTCGGTGTGATCGTTCGCGTCGACAGGCTGTTCGGTGCGTGCGGCGGCGACTTCCGCCCACTGGCCGAAGGCCGGTTCGGGCGCGGTCGGCGCGGGGAGCGGCGCCAAGTCGGCGCTCTCCCACGCCTCCAGGTCGCCGGGCAGGGGCCATCCGGGACGGGTGATGAGCTCGTCCTCGCGCGCCGCGGGCGCCGGCGCGGCGGGCGGCGCCACGATCTCTGGGGCAGTCTCGTTGGCCAGGTCCCGCGGTTGGCGCGCGTGCGGCAGCCGCATCGATTCCCAGTCGGGCTCTTCGGCATCCGGGACGGTGGGCCCGAAGACCGCGTCGTCGACCGGTAGCTCGGTCTGCGCCGTGGCCAGGGCGGGTGCGTCCGTGGCGGCCGTCTCGACGGCGGTCACGGAGATCACCCCTGTGGTCGCGGCGTCGTCGGCGATGGACTCGCGCTTGCGCGAGCTGCGGCGCCCGGTCGAGATGAACCGCCCGAAGCGATCGTCGACATCGTCCTCAGAAGCGGCCTCCGCGGACACGAGGCGTGCGTTTCGATGACGGCGGAACCAGATCATCGCCAGCAGCACCATGAGGGCGGCCGGCGCGGCGATGAGCTCGACGCTCAGCGGCGTCATGACCGCCTCATCTTCCACTCGGCACCCCGCATGATCCCCATGGTCGCGTTGACCCCATTGTGGATCTCACCATACCGGTCCGCGCGGCGCATCTGGGACGTCCCTCGCCGGTGGGCGCTCGCGCCCTCGCAAACTGACTGAGTCGCCATCATTCTAGATCTCCACCACGTAGTGACCATCGACGCGGACCGGTCCTGCGTCGAGTGCGGTCGTGATCAGCGTGAATCCCTGACGGTCGGCGGTAAATCCGCCCATGTCGGCGACGACGACCCCGTCCGGGGCGACGTTCGCCGCATCATCGATGGCCAGTTCGATGGCCCCTGGCGCCGGAATGGCGCTGACCGGGTCGGGAAACGTCACCCCGGTGAACACGAGATCGCCCGGCCGGTTGGCGACGCCCTCGACGCTGAAGCGCCCGTACACCGTTTGGACGCCGACAGGGATGGCGGCCCCCGCGGCGGCGGTCTCGACCAGCCCCCAGTTCTCGGCGGCCTGGACCCGAGCTGGCGGCTCGGCGGTGGGCGTGGCCTGCGCGTCCGGCGTGCTCACGTCGACGCGGCGCAGTCCCCCCCGCCGGTCGCGTCGACGTGCGGGAACTCATAGGGGTCCGCGTCGTAGTCGACGGGAACCGGTTCTGCCGCCTCGGGCGCAACCGCGATGCCCGCCTGGTGCTCGGCGGTGTCGGCATTGCGCGCCGCGGTGCCCGGCGCGCCATGCCGGATCTCCCGGGGGGCCTGCAGCTGCGTGTCGTCGATCTCCCACCAGGCCGTCCAGGGCTGGTCGGGCATCGGGGGCCGCCCCGGCGGACGCACGGGCGGGGTGGTGCGAACGTAATGGGCCATCGTGTCCCGGCCTTCTCGTTTCCCGTAGCTCGGGTGCTGCTCGTGCAGCACTCTCGGGTCACGTATCGGCAGGCAGACGGTGGCGCTTTACGTTCGGGCAGGGCGCGCCCGGCCCCTGGGCGGGACGTGTCGGGCTTAGTCCGCAGGCCCCGGCTCGTTGTCGTCGGCGGGAGCATCCTCGGCGGTGCCTTCGAGCAAGCGCAGCCGGTGGTCGAGCTCGGCCAGGTGTGTGCGCAGATCGTCCACCTCCGTGCGGGTGACGACGCCGGCATCCGACAGCGCGCTGCGCAGGGAGTCTTCGAGGTGGCCGATGAGCCCCGACGGCGAGGGCCGCTGCGGGTCCACAACCCGGGCGAGCAGACGCTCCATCAGCACACGGCCATCCTCGGCCGAGACACGGCCTTGGGCCATGAGTTCGCCGACGATCTGCTCGACGCGGTCGCGGGTCAGGGACGCGGCGCCGACTGACAGCAAGATGGCCTGCTCGAGCGCGTCACGCAGTGATGGCGGTGTCATGTGCGCCTCCGACGTTGTTGGGCACGGTGGTGGCGGCGCTCGCGCTGCGGACGCTGCGGCGGCGCGGCCTGGGCGGGCTGCTCCTGCGGCTCGGCGTCCTCCGGCGCTGCTGCAGCCTCGTCGGCCGGCGACTCGGGCGCGCGCGGAGGCGGCGCGTCCAGGAGCTCGGCCTCGACGGATTCGACGATGGATTCTGGCTCAGGTTCGGGCGCGGCCTCGACGGTCTCGGTCGCGGTCGTCAGCGGGCGCGTGGCGACCTCGTTGTACGGGTCCGGCAGCGCCATGACCCCGCGTTCGGCCCGCTCGAGCACAGCGACGTCCACGACGTCGGCGTCCCGGTCCTCGAGCTGGCGCCGCTTGGCGCGCTTGGACTCCTGCTTGCGGTGCTCGGGCTGGCGCTCCTTCCACCAGGACGCGAGCGGTGCGGCGATCACGATCGACGACACGCCACCGGACAGGATGCCCACCAGTAGCGCGAACGAGAAGTCCTGGAGTGTTGGGCCGCCGAAGATGAACAGGCACGACACGGGGATCAGGGTCGTCAACGAGGTAATGACCGACCGCGTGATGGTCTCGTTGATCGAACGGTTGACGATGTTCCGGTAGCGCGAGCCGCGCATCAGCGGCACGTTCTCGCGGATCCGGTCGAACACGATCACCACGTCGTACAGCGAGTACCCGAGGATCGTGAGCAGGGCGGCGACGGTATCGCTGGTCACCACACGCCCGGTGATCGCATAGACGCCGAGGCTCAGGGCGACATCGTGCACGACCGAGAGCATCGCCGGGAGCGCCAGCCGGTACTCGAACCGGATGATCAAATAGATCAGCACAATGATGAAGCTCAGGATGATCGCGTAGATCGCGTTCTGGATGACCTCGCGGCCGAACGTCGGCCCCACCTCATCGAGGTTGAACGTTGAGGTGTTGACCCCGTACTTGGCGTCGAGGGCTTCGCGCAGCGTGCGGATCTGTTGTGGGTCGAGCGACTTGGTCTCGATCTGGATGCCGTCGACCTTCTGGCCCCTGACGGTCTGGGTGAACGTCTGCACGGTGGCGTCCGGGAACCCGGCGGCGGAGACGGTCTGGCTGACGCTGGCCTCGGAGGCGGGCCGCTCAAGCGTCGTGCTGATGCGGGTGCCGCTCGTGAAGTCGAGGCCCAGGTTGAGGCCGAAGATGCTCAGCCAGATCAGGCCGATGCCGACCGGAATCGTCGAGATTGCCACCCACCAGCGCCAGTGGCCCACCCAGTCAAACTTGAACACCCGCCCCTGCTTGAGGGCCATGAGACGGTCTTCGCGGATGATCTTGCTGTCGAGCAGCACACCAAAGATCGCGCGGGTCGCGACGACCGCCGTAAACAGCGAGATCAGGACACCGACGCCGAGCGTGAAGGCGAAGCCCTTGGGCCCCTCGGTGGCGAACATGAACACGATGATCGCCGTCGCCAGGGTGACGACGTTCGCGTCGATGATGGCGGCAATGCCGCGGCGGTAGCCGGCTGCGAGGGCGGCGGCGGGACTCTTGCCCGAGCGCGCCTCTTCGCGTACGCGTTCGAAGATGACCACGTTGGCATCCGCGGAGATACCGATGGTCAGGATGACGCCGGCGATGCCGGGCAGTGTCAGGGTGATCGGCCAGAGGACGACCACCGCGTAGAACAGTGCCGCGTAGATCAGCAGGCCGAGGGCCGCGACGACCCCGAGCAGGCGGTAGTAGGCGATCAGGAAGATCAGCACGAGCGCCAGGCCCGTGATGCCGGCGATCAGCGCCTCGCGCAGCGACTGGGCGCCGAGCGTCGCCGAGACCTGGCTTTCGCTGATGGGCACCAGGCGGATCGGCAGGGCGCCGGAATTGATCTGGTCGGCGAGCGTCTGCGCCGAGGACTGCGAGAAATTGCCTTGGATCTGCGCACCATTGCTGGCGTCGATGCCCGTCGGATACTGGGTGTAGTCGACGATCGGGTTACTGATCAGCTGCCCGTCGAGCACGATCGCGAAGCTTTGATTCGACTGAACGATGCGCCCACGCTCGGCCAGCGTGCGGGTGACGTTCTCGAAATCGGTGGCGCCCGTGCCGGTGAAGTTCATCGTCACGACCGGTTGGCCCGTGCCGCCGTTGCCGAAGTTGGCGAGCACCGAGGCGGAGCTGATGTCGGCACCGGTCAGGGCGGGTCGATCCTGGAAGATCTGGTACGTCGAGATGCCCTGGTTCTGGCGCGTGGCGAGGGTTTCTTCCTGGCTGACGATCGTCAAGCCCTTCGGGACCGATTCGACGATCTGGTCGGACCAGTTCAGACCGGCGCCCTCGACCGTGTCGCGCAGCGCCTGGGTGGCCTGAGCGGTCGTTTCGCCGACCGTGACGGGCTCCGGGCCCGCGGTGTTCTGGTGGGTGGTCTTGTCGAACGCGTACAACGTCTCGGCCCCCTGGGTGGGGTCGTCGACGTGGGTCTTCTGCGCTTGGAGGACCGTGGCGTACAGGCTGGTCGACGGGGTCGTGGTGACCACGTTGTTCTCATAGTCGTAGAACGCCAGCTGCGCCGGCTTGATGAGGTTGGTGACCACCTCGTCCGGGTTCTTGACCCCCGGCAGCTGCACGGAGATTTGGTCCGTGCCGAGCGTCTGGATCGATGGCGAGGAAACGCCGAAGGCGTTGACGCGGTTGTTGATGATGTCGACCGAGCGCTGGATCGACTGCGGGGTGACCTGCGAGTCCGCGGTCGGCTTGCCCTGCAGGATGACCTGGACGCCGCCGCGCAGATCGAGCCCGAGGACGACGGGCCGGACGGCGATCGCGACGACCGACGCGAGCACCAGACCAAGGACCAGCGCCAGCAGCAGGAGTGAGCGGCGACGCCTGCTCATGCGCTATGCGTCGATGTCGTGGGAGTCCGTCTCGGCGATGTTGGTGTCGCCATCGGGCTCGGCCGGAGGTGCCGCAGGCGTAATCGTTCGCAAGATCGCCGATCTGGCGACGCGCACCTCTGTGTCCTCTGCCACCTCAAGCAGCACCGTGTCGCCATCTTCGATCTCCGTCACGGTCCCATGCAACCCACCCGTCGTAATCACTTCGGTTCCGGGCGTGAGCTTGTTGAGCATTTCTTTCTGCGCTCGCTGAGCCCTGCGCTGGGGCATGATCAGGAAGAAGTACCCTCCGCCGAAGACGACGACGATCAACAGCAAAGCAGTAGTGCTCACGATAGGACGGCCTCTCGGCAGGCTGGTTGGGACCGAAGGACCCTACCAGAGCCGGTTTCATGCACTGCTACGGGCATGAGTTCGATGATAGGCCCCCGACCGGACCTAGCGCCTGGGGCCTGTTGTGACGGCCCTGCTAGGTTGCGCGGACGATGTCGGACTGGATACGACGGGAAGGCTCGCGGATCTGGCGCGCACGCTGGCCGATTTACTGCGAGATCCTCTTCTGCGCCTTCCTGGATCTGATGTACGAGACCATCCGGGCGCTGATCGCGCCGGACACCTCCGCCGTCCGCACCGCGGTGGCGAACGCGCATGACGTGCTCCGGCTCGAGCAGAACCTGGGACTCGACATGGAAGCCTGGGCGCAGCGCGTGACCGATGCGGTGGCCGGGGGACGGTTCGTGACCACCTGGTACTACACCCTCGCGTACATGCCGTTGTTTATCGGGTTTCTGTTGCTGATTTGGTTCTGGCGACGGCCGAACTACGCGTTCGTGCGCAATTGGTTCTGGTCCGCGCACGCGGTCGCGCTGATCGTGTTCTGGGCGTATCCGGTTGCGCCCCCGCGGCTGGTCAAGGCGGGGCTCATCGATACGACCCAGCAGGCGTTGACGCTCGGCGGAGCACTCGATTGGTTCCAGCACCTGCGCAACGACTACGCCGCGATGCCGTCCCTGCACATTGGCCAGTCGTTCCTCTACGCGCTCACCCTCTTCTGGCTCTGCGTGTCGTGGGGCAGGTGGCGCAACGTCTGGTGGATCCTGCCTATCTGGATGGCCTGGGTGACGATGGCCACGGCGAACCACTACCTGCTGGACGGCCTGGGCGGCATCGTGGCGGTCCTGGCCGCGCTGGCGATCGTCAACTGGGTGTCGGCGGCCGATATCCCGCGCCCATGGCAGGGGCGGCCGTCGGCCGAGCGAACAGATACCCTCGTCGCCGTACGTCAACGCGCGGGAGGAAGCGCATGATCCGGCCGATGCGCATCGCAATGGTGACCGAGTACGCCTACCCGGTCCTGGGGGGCATCTCCGAGCACGTCCATTTTCTGTCGCGCGAGTTGGCGCAGCTGGGTCACGACGTCACGGTCGTCACGTCCAACGCGCCGCGGGGCATGCGCGCCGCCGCAGATTATGCGGACGCCGATCACCGCGCCCACGCCGGCTACCGGACGGTCCGCATCGGTCAGTCGATCCCGATCGTCTCCAACGGCTCGATCGCCCGGATTTCGGTGGGCCGCGCGCTCAAGCGGCGCCTCGGCCGCGTCCAGGCGCCGATGGATGTGGTGCACGCCCAGGGTCTGGCCGGACCGTTCATGCCGCTGTGGGCGCTGCGGGCCTCGAAGGCACCGTGCACGGTCGGGACCTTCCACACGTACTTCGACGGCGGGCATATCGCCTACCGCACGCTGCACGGGTACCTCGCGACCGCCCTCGGCAACGCGGACCGCAAGATCGCGGTGTCCGAGGCGTGCGTCGTCTCGACCGGGCAGTACTTTCCTGACGAGGTCTTCGACATCGTTCCGAATGGGATCGACACCGAGTTCTTTCACCCACTCGAACGCCCGGACGAGCGTCTCCCGGGTCTGCCGCGGATTCTCTTCGTCGGGCGCTTCGACCCCCGCAACGGGCTCGGCACGCTCCTCGACGCCGCCGGCATTCTGCAGCACCGTGGCTACGAGTTCGAAGTCCAGGTGGTCGGCGACGGACCCGCCCGACCGATGTATGAACACCACGCCAAAAAGTCAGGCGTCTGGGATCGGGTCAAATGGCTCGGCCTGCTCAACGAGGAGCGGCCGGAACTCTACCGCCAGGCGACCGTGCTCGCGGCCCCCTGCACCCTGGCCTCGTTCGGGGTCATCCTGTTGGAGGCATTCGCCAGCGGGATCCCGGTCGTGTGTGCCGACAACGTCGGCTTCCGCCAGGTGATCCGCGACGGTGCGCCCGGAGAGTTCGTGGTCGGTGACAATCCCGAGGCACTCGCCAACGGGCTGGCCAAGGTACTCGACGACCCCGACCTGCGCGAGGACTGGGGCCGCCGAGGGCGCAGGGTCGCCGAGGAGCGGTACGCCTGGCCGATCGTCGCGCGCCAGATCGAAGAGATCTACATCCAGGTGCTGACGAGCAAGGGCATCGATCTTCGCCTGAGCACCGCCGCCGCGGCGGGTCGGTAGCCCCCCCGGGCAGGCGTCATCGCGCATGCCGTTGCTGATGTAATAGGACCCGCCTGTCAGCCCCGCCCCGCGGCGAGCCTGACGGGATTCACGCTACGAACCGCAGGGGGATGTGTTGGACGAATGGTCGTTGGCGGAGTGGCTGCTCCGCACACTCGCACAGCAGACAGGCGTCACCCCCGGCGGTGATCTGATCACCCGCCTGGACAACACGCCGCCGTTGGTCCTGCGTAACCTCAACTCGCTCGACAACGAGATCGCGATTCTGTCGGCCGCGACGCCGCTGGATGTCGCCCCCGTGTTGGCCGATCTACTCGAGGACGCCTGCGGCGAGGACGACCGGGTCGACCTCGAGAAGGCGTTCGAGCTGCTGCGGGCCGAAGCCGAGTCCCCGGAGCCCGACGAGTCCGAGGACGACGCGGAGGCCGACGACGATGAGATCGCCCCCCTGTACGACATCGCCCACGACGCGCTCAGCCTCGTGACGGCATGCACCGCCTGCCGCGAGGCCGTCCACCACGACCTCGACCACGATGACGAGGACGAGGACGACGCCCACTCGCATCCGCACGCGCTCGTGGACGTCATCTTCACCGAGCACGCCGACGCGCTGAACAGCTGGGAGCCGCAGATCGCTTGGCGGATCGCCCGCCAGGCCGGCGGCACGTTCACTCAACGCTCGGGCCTCATGCTCCTCCACGAGGCCTTCACCCACGCTCCGGGCGGCGATGCGGCGCAGAAGGAGCTCGCCCATCAGCTGCAGCACCTGGGTCTTGCGAAGTGCGAGGACACCGCACAGGTTCAGGCGCTGCGCCTGGCGATGACCGCACTGCGCGATGCCGAATCGCCCGCGGTGGGCTACGCCGCCGCCGAGGAGGCCGCCCACCAGGATGCCGCAGCGCTCGCCTACGTCCCGGCGTCGGTCGCCGTGGGTCTCGTGGGCCAGCGGATCGCCGAGGCCCTGGACCGCGCACCGACCCCGGTGCCGACCCGACGTCTGCCCAAGGGCAAGCGCCGCCGGTAGTTGCCGCGCGCGGTGCGGGGCACCCTCGCCCGCGCAGCGCGCCCGCCTCGGACTAGAACAGCGCCTGGTCGGTGGGCGGTTCCAGACCCAGATGCCGGTAGGCCTTCGGCATCGCCACACGTCCTCGCGGGGTGCGCGCGATGAGCCCCTCCTGCAGCAGATACGGCTCGTAGACGTCCTCGATCGTGTCCGGGGCCTCCCCCACGCTGTCGGCGAGCGTGCCGAGCCCGACCGGGCGCCCTTCGAACGCGAGCGCGAGGGTCCGCAGGATGCGCCGGTCGAGCTCCTCGAGACCGAGCGCGTCCACGTCCAGCAGATCGAGGGCTTCCCGGGCAAGATCGGCGTCGATGACCCGCAGGCCACGCACCTGGGCGACGTCGCGGACGCGCCGCACGAGGCGGTTGGCGATGCGCGGGGTTCCGCGTGATCGCGAGGCGATCGCCAGCGCCCCATCGCTATCGATCTCGAGGTCCAGGAGGACCGCCGAGCGTTGGACGATGCGCGCGAGCTCGGGATGGGTGTAGTAGTCGAGCCGTTCGACGACACCGAACCGGCCCAGCAGCGGCGCCGACAGCAGGCCTGTGCGCGTCGTGGCACCGACGAGCGTGAAGGGCGGCAGGTCCAGGCGCAGCGTCCGCGCGGACGGGCCCTGGCCGATGATGACGTCGATCTCAAAGTCTTCCATGGCCGGGTAGAGCACTTCCTCGACCGCGCGACCGAGGCGGTGGATCTCGTCGATGAACAGCACATCGCGCGGATCCAGCGCGGTCAGAATGGCCGCAAGATCGCCTTTGCGCTCGATGACCGGTCCGCTGGTCGCGTGGAAGCCGACGTCCAGTTCGTTGGCGATGATGCGCGCCAGAGAGGTCTTACCGAGCCCGGGCGGGCCCGCCAGCAGGACGTGGTCCAGCGACTCGTCGCGCTGCGTGGCGGCCATCAGGAAGATGTTGAGCTTCTGCCGCGCCGATTCCTGCCCGATGAAGGTGTCGATGCTGCGTGGACGCAGCGCCCGGTCGAAGTCCACGTCCTCCGGGCGCTCATCCGGGACGGTGATGCGCGCGTCGTCCATCAGCTGCGCCGCAACCGACCGAGCGCGTACCGGACCAGCTCGCCGCTGGAGAGCTCCTCGGGCGCGTCGGCAAGCGCCCAGCCGATCTCATCGCCGCTAAACCCGAGCGCCAGGAGCGCATCCTGGGCATCGGCGCCGGGACCGGCGGCGGGCAGGCGGCCGGGAAACGGTCGGACGCGTTCGGCGACGGGCCCGAGGCGATCGTGGAGCTCGACGACAAGCCGCTCGGCGGTTCGCTTGCCGACGCCGGACGCGCGTTGGAGCGGTTTCGGGTCGCCGAGCTGGATCGTCTCGCGCAGTGCGTCGGGGTCCGACAGCCCGCAGATCGCGCTCGCCAGGCGTGGGCCGACGCCGCTGACGCCGACGAATGCGACAAACAGTTCCCGCTCGGCGGCGGTGGCGAAGCCAAACAGCTCGAGCGCGTCCTCGCGCACGACCAGGTGCGTCTCGAGGTCCACTCGGCCGCCGACGGCCGGGAGTTGCCCAAGGGTCTGCGCCGAGACGTGCACGAGGAGCCCCACTCCCCCGACGTCCACGACCGCTCCGTCTGTGCCGACGGCGGCAAGGGTCCCGCGGACCGAACGAATCATCGCGCCCGAGGCTAGCGCGCGCGCCGGATGGCGTCGGCCAGCCCCGAACCGGACAGATGGCAAATCGCGGCGGCGAGCGCATCGCCGGCGTGGTCCGACCCAGCATCGACGCCGCTGAGCCGCTCGACCATCGCGCGCACCTGCGCCTTGTCGGCCCGGCCGCTGCCGGTGACCGCCTGCTTGATCGTGTTCGGCGAGTATTCGACGATCGTGATGCCGGCGCTGGCGATCGCCACCTGGACCGCGCCGCGCGATTCGGCCATGCCCATCGCGGCTTTGCTGACCGGGTGCACGAACCACGACTCGATCGCGGCAGCCTCGATCACGTAGGCATCCAGCAGCTCGGTGACCCGTGTGTAGATGGCCAGCAAGCGGTCCGGATGCGGGGCGTCCGCGGCCGTCCGGATCACGCCCCACTCGACCGGGCGCAGGCGCCCGCCCGCCCGTTCGACGACCGCGTAGCCGGTCGAGGCAAGGCCGGGATCGATTCCGAGGATCACCCCGCATCTCCCGCCACGTCAGGTCGCAACTGCCTCCAGCATCTCCTCGGAGATGTCGAAGTTGGCGAACACTTCCTGGACATCGTCGTTGTCCTCAAGGGCGTCCACGAGCTTGAGCAGGCGCCGCGCTTCGGCTTCGTTGGGTTCCACCGTGCTCTTGGGGATCATGGTCAGGTCGGCGGATGCATAGGCGAGGCGGGCGTCCTCGAGCCCGTGCCGCACCTGGGCGAAGTCCGCGGGGGCGGTGGTGATCTGCCACTGCGAACCGTCAAGAGTGATGTCCTCGGCGCCGGCCTCGAGGGCAGCCTCCATCACCGTGTCCTCGTCGGTTGTCTCGGCGTCGATCAGGATGATGCCCTTGCGCTCGAACTGCCAGGCCACCGTGCCGGGCGTCCCCAGGGAACCCCCATGCTTGGAGAAGATGTGGCGGACGTCCGATGCGGCGCGGTTCCGGTTGTCGGTGAGGATGAGGCACAGAATCGCGACACCCCCGGGACCGTACCCCTCATAGGTGATCGACTCATAGGCCTCGCCGTCGCCCGAGCCAGCGCCCCGTTGGATCGCACGCTCGATGTTGTCCTTGGGCATCGAGTTGTCGCGCGCCTTCTGGATGGCGTTGGCGAGCGTCGCGTTGGACTCCGGGTCGGGGCCGCCCTCTTTGGCGGCGACGATAATCGCTCGCGCCAGCTTCGAGAATAGCTGCCCGCGCTTGGCGTCCGCCGCGCCCTTCTTGCGCTTGATGGTCGCCCACTTGCTATGCCCCGACACCCAGCCCCTCCTTCGTGAGCTGCGCCGATCCGCGGGCAAATGCCCGGGCGCGGACGACCAACCATTCGTGGAAGCGTCGGTCCGGCGTCAGCTCCGGATGAAAACTGAGGCCCAGCAGCGATCCGTCGCTCACGGCCACCGCGTGCCCGTTGTGGCGTGCGTGAACCCGCACGCCGTCCCCGACCCGCTCGATGATCGGCGCCCGGATGAACACCGCGTCGAGCGGCCCTTCGCCGATGCCGTCGACGGTAAGCTCGGTCTCGAAGGACGCGATCTGCCGACCGTAGCCGTTGCGCCGCACACCGATATCGAGGCCTCCGAGAAGGGGCGGGTCGCCGTCGACGATCTCGTCGGCCAGTGCGATCAGTCCCGCGCACGTGCCCAGGATCGGCAGGCCGCGCCTGCGGGCGGCGCGCAGCGCATCGACGAGCCCCGAGTCCCCTGCGACCCGACGCAGGGTGGTCGTCTCGCCGCCGGGGATGACGAGCCCGTCGAGCCCCGCCAGGCCCGCCTCGTCGCGCACCCGCACGGGGACGGCGCCGACCTCCCGCAGTGCCTGTTCATGCTCGGCCACGGCGCCCTGGACGGCGAGTACTCCGATGCGCGGTCGGCGTGCCATCGACTCCGGTCTACCAGCCACGCGTCTGCAGCAGCTCACCTTCGCCCAGGGAGCTGATCTCGATGCCGGGCATGGCGTCCTTCAGGCCCGCCGACACGCGCGCGAGGACGGCCGGATCGTTGTAGTGGGTGACCGCCTCGACGATCGCGCGGGCACGCGCAGCCGGGTCCTCGCTCTTGAAAATGCCGCTGCCGACGAAGACCCCGTCCGCGCCGAGCTGCATCATGAGCGCGGCGTCGGCGGGCGTCGCGATCCCCCCCGCCGAGAAGTTGACCACCGGCAGCTGTCCGGTCTGGGCGACCATGACGACCAGCTCGTAGGGAGCACGCAGATCCTTGGCGGCCGCAGACAGCTCGTCGGCGCGGCACGCGCCAAGCCGGGCGATCCCGCCGTGGATGGCGCGCATGTGGCGCACGGCCTCGACCACGTTGCCGGTGCCGGCCTCGCCCTTCGTGCGGATCATGGCTGCGCCTTCGTTGATACGGCGCAGGGCCTCGCCCAGGTCTGTGGCGCCACACACGAACGGCACCTCGAACGCGTGCTTGTCGACGTGGTTGGCCTCGTCGGCCGGGGTGAGGACCTCGGACTCGTCGACGTAATCGATCTCCAGGCTCTGCAGGATCTGGGCCTCGACGAAGTGGCCGATCCGGCACTTGGCCATCACCGGGATCGAGACAGCCTCTTTGATGCCGGTGATCAGATCGGGATCGCTCATCCGCGCGACGCCGCCGTGGGCCCGGATATCTGCCGGAATGCGCTCGAGCGCCATCACCGCGCAGGCGCCCGCCGCTTCCGCGATGCGCGCCTGCTCGGCGTTCACCACGTCCATGATGACCCCGCCTTTGAGCATCTGCGCGAGCCCGCTCTTGACGCGCATGGTCCCCGTGCGCCCGTTGGCCCCGGACTGATCTGCCACACCCACCCCTTACATTCGGACAATCGTGGTCGCTCCGGCCAGTGTAGCCGACCTCGATCCCGCCGCAGGAGGGCCTACGCGCCGATGGCGCTGAGCTCGCGCTCCCCGTTCTCGTCGGGCCGGGACGCTCCGCGCCGCACGGCGGATTCCACGAGCACGACCAGTGCTTGGGCGACGGCGACGAGAGCCACCAGGCTCGGTGCGCCGGCACGGACGTCGGCCGGCACCACACGGGCCAGAGGCAGGCGGGCGAGCGACGACAGGCTTGAGTCGACCAGGGCTGCGGCGGGCACGTTGGCGGTGCGGGCGGCCTCGATGGCCGCCTGAGCAACCTGCGCCTCGCGGCCGATGCTGACCGCCAGCACCGCACCGTTGGGCGCCAGGGCCTCAAGCCAGGCGCGGTCGGGCAGGTCAAGTCCCGTCACCGCCACGGCGGGCACGCCGACGCGAGCCAGGCGGTCGACCAGGAGCCCAACGACCACCCGGGCGTGGCCGTCGCCGGCAACCACCACCGGCCGGCGGCCGGCCAGGGCCTGCGCAAGCGGGCCGAGCCCGCGCTGGCCGAGGCGGTCGGCCGTGTCCTCGAGGGCGTGGCGTTCGGCGGCGAGCGCGGATGCGACGCTGTCGGAACCGCCGATCAGCCCAAACCGATGTTCGCGGGCCGCCACCGGGAGCCACGGGCGTTGATCACGCCGTACCAGCTGCTGGAGATCCGGGTACCCGTTATAGCCAAGCGCCTGGGCGAAGCGCACCACGGTGGCCGGGCTGCAGTGCGCGGCACGGGCGACCTCGTGCGCCGACATGAGCGGCAGGTCGGACAGGTGATCGGCCACGTATCGCGCGAGCGCCTGCTGCGCCGGGCTGAACCCGTCGTAGTCGCGCCGGAGGCGTTCGCGGAGGGTTTCGATATCTGAGGGCATGGGCATGTCGACGATTTGGTTCGCCGTCGAGGCGCGCTCCCCTACACGATGTGGGCGGGAAGTTTTCGGACGCCGGATTCGGTCCCGCTGTCGATGATATGGAGATCCCGTTCGGCGGGAGAACAGACATTGCCCCCGATTGCCCGCCCGGATGGGGGGCGACGTCCGCCGCGGGCGGGACAATCAGGGCGTGTCGACTCCCGAGACGACGAGCTTGGCGATCTTCATCCGCCGCTTCCGGATCCCGGTCGCGCTCATTGCCGGTGTCTGCGTGTTTGGCGTCGCTGGGTACATGGTTCTGCTCCATTGGAGCTTCCGTGACGCGGTCTTCATGACCGTTATCACCCTGAGCACCATCGGGTATCAGGAGGTTCGGCCCCTGGGGCCCGGGGGGGATGCGTTTACCACCCTCGTGATCGTCATGGGACTCGTCTCGGTGTTCGCGCTGCTGGCGGCGACGACCGAGCTAATTGCCTCGGGGGAACTTGAGCGTACGGTGAGGAGAAGTCGCGTGAAGCGTGAAATTGGCGGGCTCTACGACCACTTTGTCGTCTGCGGTTACGGTCGGGTCGGGCGGGCGGCGACCGAGGAGTTCCGGAGGCTGGGGCTTCCGATCGTCGTCATTGACACCGACCATGAGTTGGGCGCTGAGCTCGACGATGCGCGCATCCCGCACGTGATCGCCGACGCCACCCGGGAGGCGACGCTCCTGCAGGCCGGCATCGCACGGGCCCGGGGGCTCGTGTGTGCGGTCGACTCCGTCGCGCTGAACGTCTACATCGCGCTCAGTGCACGGGCCGTGCGCGAAGACCTGACAATCGTCGCTCGGGCTACGGACCTGGAATCGATCGACCGGCTCTACCGCGCCGGCGCGAACCGCGTGATCCAGCCGTATGCGGTCTCCGGCCGGATGCTCGCCGCGGTGTCGGTGCGTCCCGCGGTCATCGACTTCATGGACCTGGTCGCCATCAGCCCGGATCTTCGGCTCGAGGAGATTGAGGTACGCCAGCACGGTGTGCTCGAGGGGATCGCCGTGGGTGACGTGCCCACTCGCTTCCGCGGGGTCGTGATCCTCGCCGTGCGCGGCGGCACATCGACCGTCATGAAGCCCGCCCCGGATCCGGATGTCGTGCTCAGCACCGGCGATGTGGTGGTCGCGCTGGGCGCGGTAACCGCGCTCGGCGAGCTCGCCCGCTAACCTGCCTCGCCGCGCAGGTCGGCGAGAAGCTGCGCGGCCGCGAGGTGCGGCAGCAGCAGGCCGTCGGCCACTTGGCGTTCGAGCTCCCGTCCGCGATCGCCCGCGGACTGGGCGGCGTGCTCGCGCAGACCCTGGGCGACTTCGTCCCACATCCACGCGCGCGCCTGATCGGCGCGCAGGCGTGCGAGCTCACCTGAGGCCGACAGCGCGTCCCAGCGGGTCGTGACCGCGTCCCAGAGCTCGGGCACTCCGGTGCCCTCGATCGCGGAGACGCCGAGCGCGGAGGCGGGCAGGCCCGCGTGCCGGGGGATCATCAGCCCGATGGCGCTGCGGTACTCGGCGACCGCCTGCTGGGCGCGTGCAACGAGCTCGCCGTCGCACTTGTTGACGACGACGAGATCGGCGAGTTCCATGATCCCGCGCTTGATGCCCTGCAGCTGATCGCCTCCTGCAGGCGCCACCAGCAGCACAAACAGATCCGTCATGCCGGACACGGCGGTCTCGGACTGTCCGACGCCGACGGTCTCGACGATGATCCGCCGGAAGCCCGCGGCCTCGCACAGGTGCAGCGCCTCGCGGGTGCGCCGGGCCACGCCGCCGAGGGTCACGCCGGCCGGCGAGGGACGGATAAAGGCCCGCTCGTCGCGGGCGAGTTCGACCATGCGGGTCTTGTCGCCGAGGATCGACCCCCCGGACCGCGCACTGGACGGGTCGACCGCAAGTACCGCGACGCGCTCACCGGATCCGATGATGACCTGGCCAAGCGCCTCGATGAGCGTGCTCTTGCCCACACCCGGAGCCCCGGAGATGCCGATGCGCACGACGTCCGGCGCCGCCGCGGGTAGCGCCTCAAACAGCCGCTCGGCCGCCTCGCGATGATCGGAGCGTGTCGACTCGACCAAGGTGATGGCCTGTGCGAGGGCGCGCCGGTCCTGCTGGATGATGCCCGTTGCGAGCGCCTCGACATCCACGGGGCGCTCGTCGGTCATGACCCCGCGCGCACCGTGTCGATCAGCGCGAGCACTTCGGCCGCGGCGACCGGGATGTTCGTGCCGGGGCCGAAAACTGCGGCCACCCCGGCCGCCCTGAGGTAGTCGTAGTCCTGGGCGGGCACCACACCACCGCAGACGACGACGACGTCGTCGGCGCCGTGGGCGCGCAGTTCGTCGATCAGCTGCGGAACGAGGGTCTTGTGGCCGGCCGCGTGCGTCGAGACGCCGACGACGTGAACATCCCCGTCGATGGCTTCGCGGGCGACCTCGCCGGGCGTTTGGAACAGCGCCCCGATCTCGACGTCGAACCCGAGGTCGGCAAAGGCGGTCGCAATGACCTTCGCGCCCCGATCGTGGCCGTCCTGGCCCATCTTGGCGACGAGCATGCGCGGGCGGCGGCCGTGGCGGCGGGCGAAGTCGTCGACCGACGCCCGGATGGCGCCGAATTCGGCATCGTTTGCATAGGCCGCTCCGTACACGCCGGAGATGCTGCGCACGTCGGCGCGGTAACGACCGAAGACGTCTTCCAGGGCGTCGGAGATCTCGCCGAGCGTGCAGCGTGCGCGGGCCGCGACGATGCAGCACTCCAAAAGATTCGCGTCCGCGCGAGCCGCGCCGCGCAGCGCCTCCAGCGCAGCGCGCGCCGCGGCCTCGTCGCGCGATGCGCGCACCTGCGCGAGCCTGGCGAGCTGCTGGTCGCGGACGGCGCGGTTGTCGACTTCCCGGATCCTGACCGGCGGCTCATCCTCGAGGCGGTACTTGTTGACGCCGACGATCGTGTCCTCGCCACGGTCGACGCGCGCCTGGCGGCGCGCTGACGCTTCCTCGATCCGCAGCTTCGGCATCCCGGATTCGACCGCCGCGGTCATCCCCCCGAGCTCCTCGACTTCCTGGATGAGATCCCAGCCGTGCTGGACGAGCGACGCGGTCAGCGCCTCCACGAAGTACGAACCGCCCAGCGGATCGACCACGCGGGTCACGCCGGTCTCCTCGGCCAGGATCAGTTGGGTGTTGCGTGCGATGCGTGCCGAGAACTCCGTGGGCAGGGCGATCGCCTCGTCAAAGCTGTTGGTGTGCAGGCTCTGGGTGCCGCCGAGCACCGCGGCCAACGCTTCGAAGGCCGTGCGGACGACGTTGTTGTACGGGTCCTGCTCGGTCAGCGACACCCCGGAGGTCTGGCAGTGCGTGCGCAGCATCAGCGACGCGGGCCTGGACGGCGCGAACTGGCCCATCAGGCGGGCCCACAGCACGCGCGCAGCGCGGAGCTTGGCGATCTCCATGAAGAAATCCATGCCGATCGCGAAGAAGAACGACAGACGCGGTGCGAACGCGTCGACGTCGAGTCCGCGCGAGAGCGCGGCCCGCACGTACTCCAGGCCGTCGGCGAGCGTGAAACCGAGCTCCTGGACCGCCGTCGCCCCAGCTTCCTGCATGTGGTACCCGGAGATCGAGACCGAGTTGAACCGGGGCATCTTCCGCGCGGTGAAATCGATGATGTCCGCGACGATTCGCATGCTTGGCGCCGGCGGGTAGATGTACGTGTTGCGGACCATGAACTCTTTGAGGATGTCGTTCTGGACCGTGCCGGACAGCGTGTCAGGGGATACGCCCTGCTCTTGGGCGGCCACGATGAAAAAGGCCATGATCGGGAGCACCGCCCCGTTCATGGTCATCGACACCGACATCTTGTCGAGCGGAATCCCGTCGAAAAGGATCTTCATGTCTTCGACCGAGTCGATGGCCACGCCCGCCTTGCCGACGTCCCCCTCGACTCGCGGGTGATCGGAGTCGTAGCCCCGGTGGGTCGCCAGATCGAAGGCAACGGACAGGCCCATCTGCCCGGCAGCCAGGTTGCGCCGGTAGAACGCGTTGGATTCCGCGGCGGTGGAAAAGCCCGCGTACTGGCGAACCGTCCACGGCCGGTTGGCGTACATCGTCGCACGCACGCCGCGCGCGAACGGCGCGACGCCCGGCAGGCTCCCCCGGGCCTCGATCCCCTCCAGGTCCGCGGCCGTGTACAGCGGCTTGATCGGGATGTCCTCGGGGGTCGTGCGCGTGAGATCCTCGAGCCGGCGCGCGCCCAACTCCGCTTGTGCGGCTTCGGCCCACGCGTCGAGGTTGGGCTGCTGTGAGGTGTCGCGCGACGGCATGAATTCCCCTGTCCGGGTCAACGTGCCCGCCAAGGATATGCCGTTTGACGCCTCCGGGTGGCCGATTCGCGGCCACCCGCGCGCCTGGCCCGGAGGCCGGGCGCGCGGTCAGACCTGGACGGTGCGGGTCACGCGGCGGATCAACAGCAGGGTGCAGATCAGACCCATCAGGGCCGTGGCGGCGCCGACGTAGAACGCAGCCTGGAACCCGTCCACGAGCCCCTGCGGCGCGGCCGCCACGGCGGCCACCTTGGCGTTACCGCCGGCGGCCACCGCCGAGTTGACGGCGCTCGTGATGTGATTCGTCGACACGGTGTCGGCGATGGTGGACAGCACGGCGACGCCGACCGCACCGCCGACCTGCTGGGAGGTGTTGATCAGGCCCGAAGCGGCCCCGGCCAGAGACCCGGTGACGCCCTGGAGGGCCGCGATCGACACCGGGACGAAGGCGAAGCCCAGCCCGACGCCCGCGAGGATGAAGCCCGGCACGAGGTCGCGGATGTAGGTGCCGTCGACCCGCAGGTTGGTGAAGTAGAGCAGCCCCATCGTCAGCAGCAGCATCCCGATGGCAAGGATTGGCCGCACCCCGAATCGGGTCACCAGTGCCTGCGAGACCCCGGCGGCGACGACGATGACGCCGGCCAGCAGGAGGTAGCGCAGACCCACACCGAGGGCGTCGATCCGGAGCACCTGCTGCATGTAGAGCGACAGGAAAAAGAACGTCGCGAAGATGGACGATCCCAACAGGAAGCCGACGACGTTGGCGCCGGTCACGCTGCGGTTTCGGAAAATCCGCAGCGGCAGGATTGGGTCGTTCACGCGGGCCTCGATCACCACGAACCCGACGATGAGGATGGCCGCGGCGATGAGCGAGGCAATCGTGACGCCACTCGACCAGGAGGCCGTCTGGGCGTGTGTGAGGCCGAAAATGAGCAACGCCAACCCGCCGGTGATGGACACCGAGCCCGCGATGTCCAACCGGCCGCCGAGGGCGCCCCTGGATTCCGGAATGAAGCGCGGCGTCAGCACCAGCACGCACAGGCCAATCGGCACGTTGACCAGGAAGATCCAGCGCCACGACAGGTACTGGACGAGGATCCCGCCGGCCAGGACGCCGACGGCACCGCCAACACCGGCGATCGCTCCCCACACCCCCAGGGCGCGGTTGCGTTCACTGCCTTCGCGGAATGTCGTCATCAGAATCGACAGCGCGCCCGGGGAAATGATGGCGGCGCCGACGCCCTGGAATGCGCGCGAGAGGATCAGCATCAGTTCCGACTGCGCGAACCCGCACAGGGCCGAGCCGCAGGTGAAGACCACGAGCCCCACCATGAAGACGCGACGGCGTCCAAGCAGGTCGGCCGCACGCCCCCCGAGCAGCAGCAGTCCACCAAACGTGAGCGTGTACGCGCTCAGGATCCACTGCAGGTTTGCTTGCGAAAACGCGAGCGAGTGCTTGATCGAGTTCAGCGCGACGTTCACGATCGAGACGTCGATCACGAGGATGAACTGGGTCAGGCTCAGCAGGACGAGCACGATCAGTCCGCGCGACTGCAGGCGATCGGTCACGGGGTTCCTTTCGGGGGAGTCGAGCGCGGGCGCGGTCGGCGGCGGCACCGCGCATGCAGCGCAATCCTGTCAGATGGCCCAGACCTCGCGCCCCCGGGCAGGGCCGGGTCCGCAGGGGGATGGCGCGGTCCGGTCGGCTACCATCCGAACGACAGCGACGCACCCTCCCTGACGACCATGGAGCTCTCGTGAGCACGACACCGCCTCCGCCCCGGCCCGGCGACACCAACGAGGATCCGCCGCCCATCGAGACCTTCACCCACTACGACCAGGCCAAGGATGCGTACCACTGCTCCTACGGCCCGGTGCGCCACGCCCGCACCGTGTGGGATCCGGAGCGCGAGATCCAGGTGCGCCTCGATGAGACCAGTAACCAGGTCATCGGGTTCTCGATCCCCAACTTCACCGAGTGGCACACGGCGCACGCGGACGCTGACGGTTTTTTCGACGTCGACCTGCCGTCGTTCTGGCCGGGTGAGATCGGTAGCACCTCGCCCTAGACGGGCGCTATGACGCCAGGAGCCGGGAGATCCCACCCGGACCGGCGCGCAACAGCGCAGCCGACCGGCGCGCATCCCGGGCCTGTTCACGGAGCCGCCGCTCGCTGAGCTGGTCCCCGGCCACGCGTTCCTGCTCAGCCTGGTCCTCCCAGTCGTCTGCCAGCTGCTCGAGCCGTAGCGCCATCCGCTCGTTTCGACTCAAGCGTGCCTGTCGGGCCTTCGGGTGTGCACCGTGCGTGAAGAGCGTCATCTGCTCGTCGCCTTGCGCCTGGTCGGTCCGGCGCTGCGGTGCGTGCTCGGGCGGGTGCATCGCGTCTGCCTCCCTGTCGAACATCTGTTCCCAGACTAGCGCAGGGCGCGGACGGCTCGCCCTAGCTGCCGACGACCACCCTGGCATCGCCGTCACCTGAGCTGGCATAGATCGACCGCGGGGATTTCGGAGAGGAGACCAGGCCGATGACCTCATGCGTTCCGGCGCCGGAATTGGCGTTGATCGCATACGCGGCTTTGGGAAGAGTGACCGTGGTGACGCCGGTCTCGGTACGGGCGTGGACGAACGTCGGCGGCGCGCTGAAGGTGAGCGTGATGTTGCCATTCAGGCTGTATGCGGTCACCGACGGCGAGGGCCCCGTGTACACGAAGTTGCCGGTGTCGCTGTTGGAGTACACGCTGCCGGTCATCCCGCTGATCGTCAGCAGCCCGCGCTGGGCGGTCGCGTTGATCGGGGTGCCCGCCGGCGCGGTGATCGTAAAGTCGGCGCTGCAGGAGATGAATGCCAGCATCGGGCAGTTTGCGAGGACCGTGAGCGTCCCCTTGCTCAGCCGCTCGGTGACCGAGGGCCCGGTGAACACGAACCGCTTCTGGTCGGCGACGGTTGCGACCCCGGCCGGGCCGTTGCGGATGGTCACGGACCCGCGTTCGGTGTTGACCACGATGTTGTTGATCGGCCCGGCGAACGTGCTGGTCTGGTTGGTCGTCTGGGTGAACACGACGATGAGCACCGCGCCCATGATGAACACCACGACGATGGCCGCGGCAAGGTATCCGAAAAAGCGCCACTTACGCACGTCGGCGAGGGTACGCGACGCAGGCGGCGTCTGCCCGGCATCGGGGTCCAGCAGGGCCCCTGCGCCCGAACGTGCACGTCATTCGGCCCACGTGCGGGCGGGAGGGTCGCACGGGCTGGTGTAGCCTCGGACGACGCCCCCCGGCCCGCGGCGGGCCATGATTGCACGGGAAGCGCGCCGTCCATGTCGGAATCCGCCGTCCTTCAGCAGATCATTGCGGTGCTTGGCACGCGGCCCGGCGTCCAAGTCGGCATCGGCGACGACACGGCCGTGCTGGCCACCGATCCGCCGCTCCTGGTCGCCCACGACATGTTCATCGAAGACGTCCACTTCCGCTGGACCACGCATTCCCGTGCGGATATCGGCTACGCCGCGCTCGCGGTGAACCTCTCCGACATCGCGGCGATGGGCGGCGAACCCGTCGCCGCCCTCGTCGGTCTGGCGGGCCCCTCGGGCGCCTTCGGCCCCGCGGACATCCGCGAGCTGTACGAGTCGATGGAACAGCTCGCCCGCGCGACGGGCTGCACGATCATCGGCGGCGATATCTCGCGAGCCAAGGAGACGGTGGTCGGCGTCACGATCATCGGACGGATGCCCCCGGGGGTCGCGCCGGTCCTCCGCTCGGGCGCGCGGCCCGGGCAAATGGTGTGCGTCACCGGGCCGCTCGGCCGCTCGGCCGCCGGCCGGCTCCTACTCGACGATCCGCCTCGGCGTCCCGGCACCGCGGCGTCAGGGCTCGTTGCGGCCCATCGGCGCCCTGTGCCGCGTTTGGCGGCCGGCGTAGCCCTGGCCAGGTCCGGGGCAACGGCGATGATGGATATCTCGGACGGGCTCTGCCTGGACGCGCAACGCATGGCACTCGCCTCCGGCGTGCGGATCACCATCGACTTGGACCGCGTGCCGATCGGTGACGGCGTGGCGGGCGTCGCGCGCGACGCCCGCATCGACGCGGCCGAGTTCGCAAGCACCGGCGGCGAGGATTACGAGCTGCTGGTCGCGATCGATCCGCCGCTGGTGGCGCACGCCGGGGTCGCGCTGACGCCGGTGGGCACGGCCACCGCTGGCGATCCCGGCCTGGTGACGCTCCGCCACGGGCGGCCAGTGGGTTTGGCGCACCTGGGCTGGGACCACGTCGGCTAGCGACCCCGGGCGGTCGCTAGCCGACGTTCCTTCTCAGGCGGTCTCGCCTACCGGGGCAAGGCGCGAGACGCCTGGGCGCGGCCCGAACAACACAGCCAGGTCCTCACCCTCGAGGGCCTCGTGTTCGAGCAGCATTGCGGCACCGTTCTCCAGGAGATCACGGTGACTGACGAGCATGTGCATGGCCCGGTCGAAGGCGGTCCGCACGAGGGTCTGTGCGGCGGTCTCGACGTCTTCCGCGCTCCGGTCGCTGTCAGCCGCCGGCAGGGCGACCATCAGGCTCTCGTCGGTACGCGGCTCGGCCATCGCCAGATCGCCGGCCATGTGGCGGGCGAGCACGGCGGCGCGCTTGAGGTCGTCGCCAGCCCCGCTGGTGCACTCGCCGAAGACCAGCTCCTCCGCCGCGCGTCCGGCCAGCAGCATACGCAGGCGCTCCATGCACTCGGTGCGGGTGGCGAGGTAGCGATCCTCGGTCGGGAGCGCCACGGTGACCCCGAGGGCGTGGCCCTGCGGGATGACGGTGACCCGCTCGACCAGATCGCAGGTCGGTGACAAGTAGCCCACCAGCGCGTGCCCCATCTCGTGATACGCCACCAGGCGGCGTTCCTCGCCGCTCAACACGCGGCTGCGCCGCTCGGGACCTCCGGCCAGACGCAAGAGCGCCTTGCGGAAATGGCTCATGTCGATCTGCGAGTCGCCTGCGCGCGCCGCCTCGAAGCTGGCCTCGTTGCACAGCGCCGCAAGATCGGCGCCGGCCAGCCCGGCCGTCATGGCAGCGATGCGGTCCGGGTCGGCCCAGTGGGCGACGGGGCGCGTGCGCAGGTGGACATCGAGGATTTCCCGCCGGGCGCGGCGATCCGGGAGTCCCACGGCGATCTTGCGGTCGAACCGGCCGGAGCGGACCAGGGCCGGGTCGAGGTCGTCGAGCCGGTTGGTCGACGCGAGCACGACGACCGGCTTGGCCGGATCGGTGCGGAAGCCGTCGATCTCCGACAGCAGCTGATCCAGGGTCTGCTCGCGCTCGCCGCTGGCGGCGTGGCCGGTACGGCGACCGCCGATGGCGTCGATCTCATCGATGTAGATCACCGCGGGAGCGGCTTTGCGGGCCGCGGTAAAGAGCGCGCGGATCCGCTTCGACCCGAGCCCGGCGTACACCTCGACGAACTCCGAGCCGGAGACCGAGAAGAACGGAACCCCTGCCTCGCCCGCCACGGCCTTGGCCAACAGCGTTTTCCCGGTGCCGGGAGGGCCGTGCAGGATGACGCCCTTGGGTACCGTCGCACCCAGGGCGCGATAGACCCCAGGCTCGGACAGTACGTCGGAGATCTCGGCCACGTCGTCGCGGATCTCGTCGATGCCGGCGACGTCATCGAACTTGGTCTGCGAGGCCACCGGTCGGATCCGGTGTCGAAACCGTCCCCCGCCGGCCATCCGCAGGGCGGCTCCCGACACCGCAACCAAGCCCGTCAGCAGCAGGAGCGGCCCCCACATCTGCAGCCATGCCGCCAGGGAGAAGCCGGTGCCGGAGGAGACCGGGGTGAGGGTGGCGGCCGTCGGTGCGGGCGGTGTCACGCTGAGCGGCACGTGTCCCTGCTGGGCGGCGCTCAGGACCTGCCCAGCCAGTTCGGACAGCACCGGAGCCACGTAGACGTGATCCCCGTTCACAACGCGCAGGGTCAGGTCACCCGAGGTCCCCGCGAGCGCCGCCGATGAGGCGTCACCGTGCGTGAGCCGCGTCAGCAGCGTCGACAGTGGCGCTGGGGTCGCCGTCTGGCCGGGGGTGGCAGGACCGGCCGCGACAGCCACCGAGCTTGCGCTCAAGGCAGCGATGACCGCGACTGCGGCAAGACGACGATGATTTCGCATGAGCAAGACTAAATCGCGCGAGCGCTACGGCCACACCGGCCATACGGCCAGCAGACCCCCCCACCGGTCGGATGTTTCCCCAACCGGGGGTCCAGTTAGGCTGTTGGCCATGATGCATCCGGATGAGTTCGAGGACGCCGTCGAGTTCGCACTCGGGCTGGTCCCTGCCCCCTTCCAGGCGGCGCTCGATGAAGTCGCGGTGCTGATCGACGACGACGCGCCTGCCGAGCTCGGCCGCTTGTACGGCCTCTACCAGGGGGTCCCCCTCACCCACCCCGAATCCCGCGGGTACGGGCAGTTGCCGCCGCGCATCACGATCTTTCGCCGTCCGCTCGAGCAAGACTTCCCCGACCGCCAACAACTCATTGGGCAGATCTGCGTCACGGTGCTGCACGAGCTCGGGCACCACCTGGGGATGTCCGAGCAGCAGCTGCACGATCTGGGCTACGGCTAGCGCATCGGGCCCGCGCCGCAGGCCCGATGCGGGCGCACCCCTGCTAGCGGGCGGCGCCGGAGATCGCCGGTACGTTCTCGAGCCCGGTGATCTGGAGGGTCGCCTCCCCGCCGTAGCGCTTGTTCATGTTGATCACCAACGCGGTCATGCCCTCGACGATCAGGGCGTTGGCCAGCGGCCCCGCATCGAGGCCGCGCGCACCCGGGAGATCCTTGGTCAGCTCGATGACCGCCTCGCGCGCCTCACGGCTCTTGCCGCACACCAGCACGTCCGCGCCGAGATGGTGGCGCGCCTGCAGGGCTGCCGCCGGAAGGTTGTTGTACGCCACGACGACCTTGGCCTCAGGAGCCAACTCCTGGACCGCGTGCGCGCAGGACTGCGCACCGGCGGGCAGGTCCGCGCCCTGGACCGCGACGGCGCCGCTCTTGCCGAACTTGAGGGCGTTGGCCACGGTGACCACGATCTTGCCGGCGAGCGCGTCGGCCATCGGCGGGATCGTCTGCTCGATGCCCTCCCACGGGATCGAGAGGATCGCGAGCTCGCCGGCTGCCGCTGCCGACACGTTCTCCATCGGGACAAAGTTGCCCTCGGGCAGCGCCTCGCGCAACCCCGCGGCCGCCTGGTCGGCGCGCTCCTGGCTGCGCGAACCGACGACGATGTCGTGGCCGGCGGCCGCGAAGCAGATGGCAAGCCCGCGACCAAGGTCGCCGGTGCCGCCGAAGATGGCGATCTTCATGGACGTACTCCCTGTTAGAGGTCGGCCCCGGAGCGCCGGCGTGCGGCCTCGAGGGTATTTGCAAGCAGATAGGCGATGGTGGTCGGCCCGACTCCACCCGGGACCGGCGTGATCCAGCCGGCCACCCCGGCGACCTCGTCGAACGCGACGTCACCCCGCAGTCCGGCCTCGGTGCGGTTGATGCCGACGTCGACGACGGCGGCACCCGGGCGCACCCAGTCGGCGCGGATCAGCTCCGACCGACCGACCGCGGCGACCAGGATGTCGGCCTGCCGGCACATTGCCGGCAGGTCGCGTGTCCGGGAATGGGCGACGGTCACCGTGCAATTGGCCGCCAGAAGCAGCATCGATTGCGGCTTGCCGACAATCAGGCTCCGCCCGACGACGACCGCATGCGCGCCCTCGAGGGGGACACCGCCCTCCCGCAGGAGCCGCATCACGCCCTGGGGCGTGCACGGAACGTTGCCCGCTTCGCCGCGCATGAGCCGCCCCAAGCTGATCGGCGAGAATCCGTCGACGTCCTTGTCGGGATGGATGCGGTTCGCGATCAGCGGCTCGGAGAGTTGGTCGGGGACCGGCAACTGGACGAGCATGCCGTCGACCCTGTCGTCGGCGTTCAGTTCGTCGATGATGCCGTCCAGTTCGGCCTGGCTGGTGGACTCGGGCAGCGTGATACGCCGGGACAGCATGCCGACCTCCTCGGCCGCCCGCGCCTTGCCGGCCTGATAGAGCTCGGAGGCGGGATCGTCGCCGACCTGGATGCCAACCAAACCCGGTGCCCGGCCGGCGTCCGCGACGAACGCGGCGACCCCTTGGGCGACCTCGGCGCGCACCTGTGCGGCCACGGCCTTCCCGTCGATGATGCTCGCTGCCATCGCTCACCCGACTTTTCGCATCGGTGCGGCACCGGCCATCAGACGCCGCTCGGTTCCATCGCGGGTGAAACGCACGCGCACCAGGCTGCCGCGGCTCTCGACCCCGGTGACGACACCCTCCCCGAACGTTGCATGCAACACGGTGTCCCCCGCCTCCAACGGCACATGCGCCGTGCGCTGTGTGGCGCCCGCGAACGCTTCGCGCACGGGAGCCCCCTCGCGCGCGTCGACCGCATCGCGCGGGATCTCGGCCAGGAAGCGTGAGGGCAGACGATACTCACGCCCGCCATGGATGGCACGGGTTTCGGCGTGCGTGAGCACCAGCCGCTCCCGTGCGCGCGTCATCCCGACGTAGCACAAGCGCCGCTCCTCCTCGAGACTCTCGGGGTCGTCGGCATGCATGTGGGGGAAGATCCCCTCCTCCATTCCGGTCATCACGACGACGTCGAATTCAAGGCCCTTGGCGTTGTGGACCGTCATGAGGGTGACCTGGCCATGCTCCTGGTCCACCAGATCGGCGTCCGACTGGAGCGCGACCTCCTCAAGGAAGCCCAGCAGCGACGGTTCGGGAGCGCTGGCCTGGTACTCGGCGGCGACGTTCTCGAGCTCGTCGAGGTTCTCGATGCGCCCCTGGGCCTCGAGGGTGCCCTCAGCCACAAGCGCGGCACGCAGCCCCGAGCGTTCAATGACCATGGCCACGAGCCCGCTGAGCGGCATCCCGACGGCGTCGGCCGCCGAGAGCTCGGTCAGGAGCGTGGCCGTGCGGGTCAGGGCGGCGCGTTGGGCCTGCGTGAGACCGGCGATCAGGTCGGCGTGCGCGATGGCGTCCCCAAGGGCGAACCCGTGGGTCTGGGCGGAGATGCTGAGCTTCACCAGGCACCCCGGTCCCAGGCCGCGCTTGGGCGCGCCCAACAGGCGGGCAACGGCGATTTCGTCGGCCGGGTTCGCGGCGGCACGAAGGTACGCGAGCGCGTCGCGGACCTCCGCGCGCTCGTAGAACCGTGGGCCTCCGACGACGGTGTAGGCGATGCGCCCCCGCACGAGCTGGTCCTCGATCGAACGGCTCTGGGCGTTGGTGCGGTAGAAAACGGCGATCTGATCCAGCGAGGTCCCGGCGGCGCGGGCGCGTTCGATCTCCGCCAGCACCGTGCGGGCCTCATCGTGTTCGTCGCGGCACGCCAGGATGTGCAACGGCTCTCCGTCGCCCTGATCGGTCCACAGCTCCTTGGGCCGCCGCCCGCGGTTGCGCGCCACGACGGCGTTGGCCGCGCGCAGGATCGTCCCGGTCGACCGGTAGTTCTGCTCGAGCGCGACGACGTGGGCGTCCGGGTAGTCCCGCTCGAAGTCCAGGATGTTGCGCACGTCGGCACCACGCCAGGAGTAGATGCCCTGGTCATCGTCCCCGACGGCGCAGATGTTGCGCTGCGGCTCGGCGAGCACCCGCACCAGCCGGTATTGGGCGTGGTTGGTGTCCTGGTACTCGTCGACGAGGATGTAGGCGAACCGGGACTGGTAGCGCTCGCGCACCTGCGCGTCCGATTCGAGCAGGCGCGTGGTCACCATCAGCAGATCGTCGAAATCCATCGCCCCGGCGGCCTGGAGCCGTCCCGCATAACGGCGGTACAGGCGCGCGATCACCTCGTCGCCGAAGCCGTCGGCCTCCTCAAAAAACGCCTCCGCGTCGACCAGACGGTTCTTGGCGTCGGAGATCCGGCCGAGTACGTGGCGCGGCGCCACCCGCTTGGGGTCGACCTCCTCGTCGGCGAAACACGCCCGCAAGAGGCGCAGCTGGTCGTCCGCGTCGTAAATCGCGAAGTCCGGTCGGTAGCCGGCGGCATCCGATTCGCGGCGCAGGATGCGCACGCAGGCCGAATGGAAGGTGCTCGCCCAGATGTCGCGCGCCGACGGTCCCACCAGCGCGGTGATCCGCTCCCGCATCTCGGCGGCGGCCTTGTTGGTGAACGTGATCGCCAGTATCGACCACGGCGCGACGCCGCATTCGTGGATCAGATTGGCGATGCGATACGTCAGGACCCGGGTCTTCCCGCTCCCGGCGCCCGCCAGCACAAGCAGCGGCCCCTCGGCGTGCAGGACCGCATCACGCTGCGGGGGGTTCAGATCGTCCAGGAGGTTGGCCAACGCACACCGATCCTAGCGGGCCGGCCACACGGCGCGCCGCCCGATCGTGCCGGCGTCCTGGAGCCGTGCCGCCCCGCGCTACCCGTCGCGCGGCGTCCGGAGCTCGGGGCTGTCGGCATGCTGCCGACCAGCCGGTCCCTTCCCATTGGGCTGCCCGGGTGCCGCTTCCGGTCCGCCCTGGCTGGCGCCCAGCTGATGCTCGAGTTCGGTGATCCGGCGGGTGAGCGTCTCCAGCGACTCGGCAACAGGATCGGGCAGTCGGGTGTGCTCGAGTTCGGGACCGGCGACGCGCCTGCCGGAGATGACCACGGGCCGGCCCGGATTGCCCACCACGGTGGTGTCCGGGGGGACGTCCTTGATCACGATCGCCCCGGCGCCGATCTTGGCGTCGTCACCGATGACGAGCGGTCCCAGCACTTGGGCGCCGGTGCCGACGATGACGCGATTGCCGACCGTGGGGTGCCGCTTGCCGCCTTGCTTGCCGGTGCCGCCGAGCGTGACACCCTGGTAGAGGGTGACGTCGTCCCCGATCTCGGTGGTCTCACCGATCACGACGCCCATCCCGTGGTCGATGAACAGGCCCCGTCCGATGCGCGCGCCGGGGTGGATCTCGATGCCCGTCAGGAAACGCGAGATCTGCGAGACCAGGCGCGCGGAGAAGCGATGCCCCCTCACGTAGAGGGCATGCGCAGCGCGGTGCATCCAAACGGCATGCAGGCCCTGGTAGAGCAGGATTTCGCTGGTGGAATGGGCGGCGGGATCGCGCTCTCGAGCGGCGCGCACGTCATCGCGCAGCGTGGCGGAGAAGCGTCCGAAGCTCTGAGGAGACCTGCCGCGCTTCTTGGCGACCATGCTGGTGAGTATAGGCTCTTTGTATGGGAACTCCTCCATTGGGTCCGGTGGTGACCGCCCCCGGCGCGGCGTGCCGCCTGCGTCCCTCCCCCACTGCCCTCGCGATCCGCCTCGATGGGCTCCAGGCCAGTGATGGCGCCGCCCTCGACGCCCTGATCGACCAGCTCCCCGAGCCGCCGTGGGACGTCGAGGTCCTTGGTGATGACACCGACCTGCTCGCGGTGCTCGGCTCACGCGGCTTCGGTGAATACGCACGCGGCACGCTGTATGTCCGGAACGCCGACGCCCTCGCTGCGCCGCGGGTCCCCGGTATCGAGGTCGTGACCTACGACAACGCGTGGGCCGCAGCCTTCACGGCCGCCGAGGCCGAGGCGATGCAGGGCCTGGCCGCGTTCGCCGAGCTCGGCAGCCCGTCCGGATACGAATGGGGCGCCGGGCAGGGCAGCTTCCGGATCGCGCGGACGACCGAGGGACGCCTCGTGGGCTTCGCCCACGCCGACCTGCCCGACGGGGTCATCGACTGGTTCGGGGTCGTGCCCGAGCAGCGCGGCAAGGGCGTCGGGCGGCTCTTGATGGCCGGCCTCGCCCGCGACGTCACCGAGGCCCGCGGGACCCACCTGCTCGCGTTCGCCCAGGACGGAACACCCGCCGGTCCATTCTTGGCGCGGCTCGGCTTCCAGGCGCGTCGGCGCCGCGTATTGGTGATCCGCCGCGGCGACAGCGGTTGAGGCGCGCCGTCCGGGCCGGCGCTCCAGAGCGGCGGCCTACGCCTCGGCGAACAGGGGTGTCGACAGGTAGCGCTCGCCGGTGTCACACAGGATCGTGACGATGACCTTGCCGGCGGTCTCGGGCCGTTGTGCGACCTGGATCGCCGCCCAGACGTTGGCGCCCGACGAGATGCCCACCAGGATGCCCTCCCTGCGCGCCAATTGGCGGGACGTCGCGTAGGCATCCTCGACGCGGCAGGTGATGACCTCGTCGTAGACGCCCGTGTTGAGCACGCCCGGCACGAACCCGGCCCCGATGCCCTGAATCTTGTGCGGTCCGGGCTGCCCGCCCGACAGCACCGGCGAGTCGGTCGGCTCGACCGCGACGCTGACAAAGCCCGGACGCAGCTCACGCAGGACCTCGCCGACGCCCGTGATGCTGCCGCCGGTGCCGACGCCTGCCACCAGGACGTCGACCGCGCCGCCGGTGTCCTCCCAGATCTCGCGTGCCGTGGTCTGGCGATGAATCTCGGGGTTGGCCGGGTTCTGAAACTGCTGCGGCAGGAAGCCGTCGGGGGTCGTGCGGGCGAGCTCCTCGGCGCGGGCGATCGCCCCGCGCATGCCCTCCGGGCCCGGCGTGAGCACGAGTTCAGCGCCGTACGCCGCCAGGAGCGCTCGCCGCTCGAGGCTCATCGTCTCGGGCATGGTCAGGACGCAGCGATACCCCTTGGCGGCGGCGACGAACGCCAGCGCAATCCCGGTGTTGCCGGAGGTGGGCTCGATGATCACGCTCTTGCCGGGCGAGATCAAGCCCTCGCGCTCGGCGGCTTCGATCATTGACAGCCCGATCCGGTCCTTGACGCTGCCGGCGGGATTGAAGGACTCCAGCTTGCCGAGAATCGTCGCCCCGGTGCCCTCGCCGATCCGCAGCCGCACCAATGGCGTCCGACCGATCAGGTCGGTGATCGAATCGGCGATCCGGGCCGTCCCCGGATTGCTGGTCGTGGCGCTCATTCTCAGACCTCCTCGCGAATTGCGATGCGCACCAGCTCGCCGAGATCCTGCTCGGGTCGCGCACCGAAATGACTGATCACCTCTGCCGCCGCAGCAGCTCCGGCCTGCGCACAGTGCACGAGGTCCCACCCTTGCGTCAGGCCGTAGAGAAAGCCCGCGGCGTACAGATCGCCCGCTCCGGTGCTGTCGACGACCTCGGGCACCCGGACGGCCGCGACCTCGTAGACCGCCTCGGGGGTGACCACCAGCGACCCCTGGTCTCCGCGGGTGACCACCACCAGCTCGCACTGGCCCTGCAGCACCTCGACCGCCTCCCAGACGTCCGCGACCTCCACGAGCGATTCCGCCTCCAGCTGGTTGGCGAACAGCACGTCGATCGGGCCCGCGACAAGTTCGCGAAACTCGGCACGGTGTCGGGCGACGCAGCGCGGATCCGACAGGGTCATCGCGACCTTGCGCCCCGCACGGTGGGCGGCGGCGATGGCGCCCCGAAGGGCCTGCTTGGCTTCTGGCGGATCCCAGAGGTACGCCTCGAGGTAGATGAACTTGGCCGCGGCGATCAGATCCGTGTCGACGTCCTCGGGGCCGAGATCGATGCTCACGCCCAGGTAGGTCGCCATCGTGCGCTGCGCGTCGGGGGTCACGAACACCAAGCAGCGGGCGGTCGACGGGCCCCCCGTTGCGGCGGGCGTGTCGAAATGCACACCGCCGCTGGTCATGTCGTGCGTGAAGATCCGGCCCAGCTGGTCGTCGGCCACCCTCCCGATGAACGCGACGCGGATACCGAGCGACGCCGCGGCGGCGATGGTGTTGGCGCACGAGCCTCCGGACACCTCGACCGCCGGGCCCATCGCCCGGTACAGGGTGTCGGCGACCGTCTCGTCGACAAGGGTCATCGAGCCCTTCTGCAGTCCGTGGGACTCGAGGAACTGCTCGTCGGCGTGCGCGAGCACATCGACGATGGCGTTGCCGATCCCGACGACGTCGAATTGCGCTGGATGAGTCATGACCGATCCCTCCCCCGGGGTGGTGCTAGATGTAGAACATCGGGGCTTCGGACAGGCGCTCCTCTTCATCGACCATATCCGCGATGGTCAGATCGCCCAAGAGCCCGACAAGCAACTGGCGCGCCCGGCGCCACACGCCGTCGACGCCCGCGGCGTCGCCTCCCGCCGGGGCCAGACGCCCGTCGACGGTTTCGACCACCTCGAGCAGCGTCACCTCGGCGGGTGGGCGCAGGAACGAATACCCACCTTTGACGCCGCGCTGGCTGGCGAGGATCCCCGTCCGACGCAGCGCGGAAAACAGCTGCTCGAGGACGTGCAGGGGGATGTCACGCGCCTCGGAGATCTCCACGATCGGTACCGGACCGCCCTGACCCCGACGGGCAAGTTCGGTCAGCGCGATGATCGCCGATCGGCTCTTGTCGCTGATCGCGATTATCGAGGACATAAAACGGAGAATGATCCGGGCATTTCGGGAAGTTTACCCGAGACCCGGCGATAACGCGCTCCGCGGTTCCTATTCCTCGGCCAGCATGAAGTTCTCGACACCCTCGCGCAGCACAGGCGGACCATCACCAAGCCCACGCTTGCTGCGCATCACGAACATCTTCTCCAGCGCATCGATCCACGAGTCGAGGTCGGGCAGCAGGAACTCGTACACGCACTCGTCGGTGTGCAACAGCAGCCGTGCGCGCCTACCTGCCGTCGGCATGCTGTTGGGATTGCGTGGGAAGCGCTCGATCGTGCGTATGTCCTCAAGCTTGATCTCGCGCCGCTTGGCGCCGAGCCCGGTATCGAGGACCGTGGGGACAAACACCAGACGCTTGTCGGTCATGCTGAAGGTCCCATGCCGGGCCAGCCACCCGTTTTGCAGGTCGGCCCCGGATTGCTTGCGCACGGGCTCGCCCACGCGCGGCTTCGCGGCATTCGGCTTGCGCGGGAGCTTGGAGGTCGATGCGCTTTTTGCAGACATTGGAACGAGCCTATCAATCCGCGCGGCCTGCACTGCCCGGCGGGGCGACGATCGTCACGCCGCCGGGCACGCGTGAGGGCGATCAGTGCAGGAACGGAATGATCAGGATCGCCACGATGTTGGTGATCTTGATCATCGGGTTGATGGCCGGACCGGCGGTGTCCTTGTAGGGGTCACCGACGGTGTCACCGGTCACCGACGCCTTGTGCGCCTCGGAACCCTTGCCCCCGTAGGCGCCGTCCTCGATCAGCTTCTTGGCGTTGTCCCACGCGCCACCACCCGAGGTCATCGAGATCGCGACGAACAAGCCGGTGACGATCACGCCGAGCAGCAGACCACCGAGCATCTCGCGGCCGTTGGAGATCCCGAAGATGAACGCCACCACGATCGGGAAGACGATCGGGATCAGCGCCGGGACGAGCATCTCCTTCTGGGCGGCAGCCGTCACCAGGCGCACGCAGCGTGCGTAGTCTGGCTTCTGGGTGCCTTCCATGATGCCCGGATTCTCACGGAACTGACGCCGCACTTCTTCGACCACCGCGCCACCGGCGCGACCCACGGCCTCCATGGCGAAGGCGGCGAACAGGAACGGCATCATGCCGCCGATGAGCAGCCCGGATACGATGAACGGGTTGCTCAGCTGGAACTGGTCGGTGAAGACCAGGTGCGCCCCGAGGAACGAGATCTTGAGCTCCTCGGTGTAGCTGACAAACAGCACCACCGCTGCCAGACCGGCCGAGCCGATGGCGTAGCCCTTGGTGACCGCCTTGGTCGTGTTGCCGACCGCGTCGAGCGGGTCGGTGATGGCACGCACGCTGTCCGGCATCTCCGCCATCTCGGCGATACCGCCGGCGTTGTCGGTGATGGGGCCGAACGCGTCGAGTGCGACCACGATGCCGGCGAGGGAGAGCATCGCCATCACGGCCGTGCCGATGCCGTAATAGCCGCCGAGCTCGTAGGAGCCGACGATACCCGCGACGATCACGACCACGGGGGGCGCGGTCGCCTTCAGGGACACCGCAAGGCCCGCGATGATGTTCGTGGCATGACCGGTCTCAGAGGCCTTTGCGATGCTCTTGACCGGGCGCCAGACCGTACCGGTGAAGTACTCGGTGATCGCCACCAGACCGAGCGTGACGCCCAGTCCGATCAGCGCACAGAAGTAGTAGTGCTGCCATGTTCCGAGGTGCTGATAGCCGACGTCGGCCTTGATCCCGTTGAGCATCCAGTACGTGACCGGAAGAAAACCCAGCGCCGACAGTACCGCAGCGACGCCCAGGCCCGTGTAGAGCGCACCCGTGACCGAGCCGCCCTTGCCAACGCGCACGAACCAGGTTCCGATGATCGACGAGATGATCGACACACCGCCAAGGGTCAGCGGGAACAGCACCGTGTTCAGGCCGTGGGTCCAGCTGTTGTGCTGGAAGAACAGCGACCCGAGGAACATCACGGCGACCGTGGTGACCGCGTAGGTCTCGAACAGGTCGGCCGCCATGCCCGCGCAGTCGCCGACGTTGTCGCCAACGTTGTCAGCGATCACGGCGGGGTTGCGCGGGTCGTCCTCGGGGATACCCGCCTCGACCTTGCCCACCAGGTCGGCGCCGACGTCGGCGCCCTTGGTGAAGATGCCGCCGCCGAGTCGGGCGAACACACTGATCAAGGAGCTCCCGAAGGCGAGGCCCAACAGGGGACCGACATCGGACGCCTTGCCGCCGAGAATCCAGAAGTAGCCAGACACGGCCACGAGGCCGAGACCCACCACGAGCAGACCTGTCACGGCGCCGCCCTTGAATGCGACGCCGAGTGCCTGCGGTAGCCCCCTTCGGGCGGCCTCCGCGGTCCGGACGTTGGTCCGCACCGAGACGTTCATGCCGATGAAGCCTGCGGCTCCAGAGGCGATTGCGCCGATCACGAACCCGATCGCCGGTTTCCAGCCCAAAAGGTCGGACGTTACCGTGCTGCCCAGGAACCCGATCACCAGGAACATCACCACGGCGACAACGGCGATGATCGAGTACTGACGCGTCAGGTACGCCTGCGCGCCTTCCTGGATCGCCTTCGCGATGTCTTGCATGCGCTCGTTCCCGGCGGGCTGCTTGAGCAGGTAGGCAATGAGACCTACCCCATACGCCACAGCAACCAGGCCGAGAACGATCGCGAGCCATTTGGTGTTGTCCGACAGAAAGCCGGCCAAGAGTGTCCTCCGAGATCAATGTGCGCAGCCACGGCCCACTCGCGTAGCGTGCGTGAACGAGATGCCGCGTGCGGGGTCCTGCCCTATTGCAGGGGCGTAGCGCGCGGCGGATGCAAAAAAGCCGGGCAGTTTCTACCACACCGCGACGGACGGCGTAGACGAAGGTCCCGCATACTGCGAGACCTTCCGCAGCACGCCGCCCTCGGGCGGACGTTCCGACGAGCGGGTTAGATCCGCGCGCCGTCGAGCGCGCCGGTGCAGTGCGGGTCCGGCTCTGCGGGGATGCGCGGGATCACACAGAACAGCAACTCGCGCACCAGTGCGTTGTTGCGTGCAACCACCGCCGCCACCTCTTGGGCCGAGACCGCCGGGACGTTCGGCATGCCCTCGAGACCAACGTCATAGTCGGTCACCAGGCTGATGTTGGCGTAGCCCAGGCACAACTCGCGGGCGAGATGGGCCTCGGGGTAGGCCGTCATGTTGATGACCTCCCAGCCCATCGACCCGAACCAGCGGCTCTCGGCGCGCGTGGAAAAGCGCGGGCCCTGGATGACGACCACGGTGCCGCGGTCGTGCACGGGGATGCCCAGGTCCCTGCACCCCTGGACGAGGAGGCCGCGCAACACCGGCGAGAACGGTTCCGCCGAGGAGACGTGAATTGCCTCGGGCCCGTCAAAATACGTGTCGGGGCGGCCCGAGGTGCGATCGATGTATTGGTCGCATACCACGAAGTCGCCCACGCGTACGTCCGCCTGCAGGCTGCCGGATGCACACGGTGCGATGACCCACACCGCCCCGACCTCTCGCAGCGCCCAAAGGTTGCCGCGGTAATTGATCGCATGGGGCGGGAACTGGTGGTCGATCCCGTGGCGCGGCAGGAACGCCACCGGCACCCCGGAGACGGTGCCGAGGGCAAGCGGGGCGGACGGCGGCCCGTACGGGGTCTCGACGCTGACCAGCTCGGCGTTGTCCAGGAGCGCGTAGAAGCCCGAGCCTCCGATGATTCCGACCATCCCGGGCGTCACTCCGGGCGTCCTCCCGGGGGCACCCAGAGCCGGCTGGCGGGATCGGGTTGGACGGGCGGGGCATCGCCCGCACCGGTGTTCGCCTCCGCGATCTTCGCGAAGGCCAACTGGAGCTGCGCCAGCGGCTCGCGGAAGGGGCGCGCGACCGCCTGGCCGAGTTCCTGCTCGGTGACAGCGACGAGCGCGCGCAGGATCTCGACCGCCGTGCGCGCCTGGGCGAGGTCGGCGACCGCGGCGCCTTCGGGACCAAGGCCCATCCTGATCCCGGCCGCGTCGGCGAGCGTTGCCATTGCCTGGATCACCAGGTCCCGGACCGGCGTACGCCCAAGGTGGTGGACGAATGCCGCGGCGAACTCCTCGGCGGAGGACTGTGCGTCGAGATCGGCGATGTCGTCGTCGTGCTCGTGGTGCTCGTGGTGCTCGTCGGTCGTCATGCCCGTGCCCCTGTCGTATGTTGGCTCAGGATCTCTTGTGCGGATGCCCGAGTGCGCTCGACGACCTGCGCGTGGACCGCGCGGACGTCGCCTTCGTGTGCCTCGAGCAGGGCGCGCTGGCGGATTGCCCCGTTGCCGTGCTCGAGCATGTCCCCCACGCGATCGATCCACGGGGTCAGCCCGAGCGGCCCGTGGTGGGCGCGCGTGGCCTCGAGCAGCGCAAAGATTGCGGTTCGCGTCGGTCGCGAGCTCCCCGTATCGAGATCGATGAGCTCCCCGTCGAGGCCATGACGCTCGGCCCGCCAGAGGTTCTCCTCGATGTGGGCGCGCGGGTGGATGGCCAGGGTCCGTCCGTCGTCGAGCTGCTCGCAGAACTCGGCGATCAGCGCGATGATCAGCGCAGCGATGGCGAGGGTCTCGCCGAGCTCAGTCTGGCCGTCGCAGATCCGGACCTCGACGGTTCCGAAGGTGGGGTGCGGGCGGACGCTCCACCAGATCTGGGTGGCCTCCGAAATGGAGCCGGCCCGCTCCAAGAAGGCGACGTGGTCCGCATAGCCCTCCCAGTCGGCGTACCCGTCGGGGATACCGCAGCGCGGGAAGCTCTTGACGAAGATCTGGGTGCGGGTTGAGGCCAGCCGCGTGTCCCGACCGCCGAAGATCGGGCTGTTGGCCGACAGCGCGAGCAGATCCGGCAGCACGCTGCGCATGCGCGTCGAAACCTTGACCGCGCGGTCCGCGCCGCGGACGCCGCAGTGCAGGTGCAGGGCCCAGGTGTTGTTGGTCCAGGCGACGTAGCCGAGCTCCCCCTCAACGAGGCGGTAGTGCGGGGTGTCGATGATCCGCTGCTGGGTCCAGGGAGAAAACGGATGGACCCCGGTGACCCCGAGGGCGACGCCGATCCGAGTCGCGGTCGTACACAGGTCGATGCGGCCGTGGGCAAGCTCGGCGAGCGCGCTGGTCAGGTCCGGGTGCGGGCGGGTCTTGAACTCGATTTCGCTCGCGATGAGCTCACCGGCGAGGCGGTCGCGCAAGGCGGGCTCGGCGGCGTCGGTGAGGTCCTCATAGCGATTGACGAGCCCAAGCGTCACCGGATCAAGGATCTGGAACTCCTCCTCGAGCCCGATCGTGAAATCGGTCGAGGCCGCGAAGCGCTCGCACGCGCCTGCAAGAATTGCGGAGGTCTCTGGCCGGTTGCTCATCAACGAGGGGGAACTTTACCGACCGCGCGGGCCTCCGCGGTCGTCTGACGCAGGTCAGGTCAGATAGAAGTACAGCGCATACAGCAGTTCCACGGCGGGACTCGATGTATGCACTGTCACGTCGGACGGCGCCGACAGGAGGGCGTCGGAGTAGTTGAAGATGATCTTGACGCCGGCGGCGACCAGGTCGTCGGCGACCTGCTGGGCCACCTCGCCAGGGACGGCGAGCACACCCACCATGATCCCGTCGCGTGCGGCAACGCTTGCGAACTCGTCGTAGTGCTGCACCACCAGATCGCCGATCTTCTGCCCCACCCGTTCGGGGGCGACGTCGAAGATCGCGGAGATCTGGAAGCCGTGATCGCCGAACACGCTTGAGCTGGCGATCGCCTGGCCGAGGTTGCCGGCTCCGAACAGGGCGATGTTGTGGGTGCCGGAGGTGCGCAGGATCTTGCGGATCTGCTCGATCAGGCTGTCGATGTCGTAGCCGACGCCGCGCTTGCCGAACTTCCCGAAGCCCGACAGGTCACGCCGGATCTGGGTTGGGTTGACGCCCGTATACTCCGAGATGGCCTGCGAGGAAATGCTCGTCTTGCCCATCTTGCGGGCTTGGGTCAGCACCTGCAGGTAGCGGGACAACCGGGCCGCCACGCCCAGCGTCAGTCGGTCCGACGCCATCGACCCTCCGAGACTTTGTAACGATCAGTATCAAGCTACCCCGCGTGTAACAGGCGCGCAACCCACGCCGGAATGTCCGGGCCCGCGTGTTTCACGGGCCCGTGATCAGGCCGCGATGCCCCCGGGCGGCGCGCTCGGCATGGCGTCCATGGCCAGGAAGTCGGGCCACGGTGTCGGCGTGGTGAATTGCGCGGCGGCACCGATCATGGCGGCGTTGTCGGTACACAGCCGGACCTCCGGCATCGCGAGCCTCAGACCCGTCCGTGCGGCCCCGTCGGTCACCAGCTCGCGCAGACGTCCGTTGGCCGCGACGCCGCCGCCGAGCGCGATGGCGGGCACGCGGTGCTCCCGCGCGGCATCGAGCAGGCGCGCGGCGAGCGGCGCGAGGATCGCCTCCTGGTAGCTGGCCGCCAGATCCGCGCGACGCCCCTCGGAGAGCTCGGGATCGGCTCGCACCACGTACAACAGGGACGTCTTGACCCCCGCGAACGAGAAGTCGCGCGTGCGCTTGCCCCCGAGGGCGATCGGAAACCGGTGCGCGTTCCGATCGCCTGTGCGGGCAAGCAGCTCGAGCGCCGGGCCGCCCGGGTAGCCGAGCCCGAGCAGCCTCGCGCCCTTGTCGAGCGCCTCCCCGGCGGCGTCGTCGATGGTCTGGCCGAGGGTTTCCGGGCGCGACAGGTCGCGCACCAGATCCAGGCGGGTGTGACCTCCCGAGGCGATCAGGCTGACGAATGGCGGATCCAGGGCGATGGGCTCGAGCCACGAGGCACACACGTGTCCCAGCAGGTGATCGACGCAGATGAGCGGCCGGCGGGTTGCGTAGGCAAGCGCCTTGGCGGTCGCGAGGCCGACCAGCAGCGCACCGATCAGTCCGGGTCGCTGGGTGACCGCGATGGCCCGCATGTCATCGAGCCCGAGTCCTGCGTCGGCCAGTGCGCGGTCGATGACGGCGTTGACGGTGCCGAGATGATGGCGGGCGGCGACCTCCGGCACGACCCCGCCGTAGGGGGTGTGCAGATCGGCCTGGGACGCCACGACCGACGCGAGCACGGTCCGGTGGTCGATGACCGCGGCGGCGGTCTCGTCGCAGGACGTCTCGATGGCGAGAAACGGCCCCTCGATCATCGCCGACCGTCTGCCAGGACATCCTCCGGTGCGCCGTCGCGCCACATGATCAGGGCGTCCTCGTTGTTGTCGGTGTAGTAGCTCGGTCGAATGCCGTGGTCGACAAACCCCAGCTGCCGGTACAGCGCGATCGCGCCGGCGTTGGACACCCGGACCTCGAGCGTGAAGCCGAGGTTGGGCAGTTCCCGCGCCCGGTCCAGGACCTCGAGCAGCATCATGCGCCCGAAGCCGCGCCGCCAGTGGTCCGGCCGGACGGCCACATTAAGCACGTGCCACACGTCGGCGTACCGGGAGGACAACACGAACCCGACGACCTCGTTGCCGACGACGCACACGACATCGACGGTGCCGGATTTGCCCAGCTCGGCGTGCAGCATGTGGCGCGGCCACGGGATCGCCGACACCGCGCAGTCGATCGCGTGCACCTGCACGACGTCGGTCATGCGCATCGGCCGGATGCGTGGACGGTGCTCGGGGGCGAGCTTGCGGCGACCACCGGGGGTACCGACCTTGGCCATCAGACGCCGGCCCTCGCGGCACGCAACCGATTCACCTCAGCGTCGGGCAACCGCGCATACACCGGAACCGCTGCTCGCCCGGCGCCCGCGTCGACGCGTACCACGAGCGCGGCGGCGCGCAGGCGATGGGCCGAGGAACGCTCCGGCGGGATTCGGACGCCCGCCGCGTCCAGTTGGGACCGGCCCACGAGCGCGCCGGTGCCGGCGGCCACCACCACGACACCGGCCGCCAGAACGGGCTCGAGTCGGTCCGCCAACGCCTGTGCCGGGACGGCCATCGGCGCGATCAGCTCGGCGAGCGATCCATCACTGGACACCTCGTACGCGGCGGCGAACAGCTCACCGCGCCGCGCGTCGTGGGCGGGAACGACCACCGCACCCGGCCGGACGGTCTCGGCGATCCCGACGCCGAGGGCCTCGAGCGAGCTCGCGCCGATGACCGGGCGTCCCAGGGCCTGGCCGAGCGCGTCTGCGGTGGCGAGGCCGATCCGCAGCCCGGTGAACCCGCCCGGCCCGACGCCCACGACGATTCGCTCGATGTCCTGGAGGCCCACCGCGGCGGCCGCCAATAGGTGATGGGTGCCTTCCAGCACACGCCGACCGGCGCCCGGATCGGGCCCGAGCCAGAGTTCGCCGACGAGCCGCTCCCCGCGCGTGAGGGCGAGGCTAGGGCTCTGCGTGGATGTGTCGAGCGCGAAGGTCAGCAACGATTTCGGCGAGGCGCTCCTGGGTGTCGGGGTCCTCGCTGGTCAACGCTACCAAGCGCCGATCGCCGCCACCGTGGCGCAGTTCCACGGCCACACGCGGCCGTCCGAGGTCGGCGCCGAGCTGCTCGGGCCATTCGATGACGGTCAGCGCATCCGACGCCCCGTCCAGCAGCAGGCCCAGCTCCTCGTCGTCGGCGCCGCGCAGACGGTACGCGTCAATGTGCAGCAGTGGGATCGGCCCGTCATACCGCTGGGCGAGCGCAAACGTGGGGCTGGTGATGTGCTCGGTGATCTGCAGGGCGCGTCCGATCGCGCGGGTGAGCGTGGTCTTGCCCGCCCCCAGGTCCCCACGCACGCTGACAAGATCCCCGGGCCCGAGAATCGGCGCGAGGGCCGTTCCGAGCCGAGCCGTCTCCTCGGCCGAGCCGGAGATCCATTCGACGGGCGCGCTCACCTAGAACAGGCCGAGCTGTTTGGCAGCGTCTGAGCCGGCGGGGTCGTCGACCGGATGGACTGGCGTCGCCAGCGGGGACGGCCCGGCAGCAGGCCCGCCGACGGCCGACGTGTGCGCCTCTGGACGCACGACCGGTGCCGATCCGTCAGCGTCGGCCTGGGCGATCAGCGCGGGGATCCGGGCGAAGTCCTCCTCAAGGACGTTGCGCATCGCCGGCATGTAGAGGGCCGCCGCCGGGTGGTACAGCGGATACAACACTGTCGGGGTTCCTCCGAGGGTGATCCGGAGTTCGCAGCCGTGGACCCGGGAGATGCCGTCCGGACGCCCCGAGAGCAGTTTCGTGGCGAAGTTCCCGAGGCTGCAGATCAGCCGGGGCCGGATGATGGCGACCTGGCGGAACAGATGGTCCTCGCAGGCGGCGATCTCGGCCGGGAGCGGATCCCGGTTCTCGGGGGGCCGGCACTTGAGCACGTTCGCGACGAACACGTCCTGGCGGGTCAGCCCGATCCCCTCCAGCAGCGCGTCAAGCAGCTTGCCGGCCTGCCCGACAAACGGTACGCCAAGCCGGTCCTCGTGGTATCCCGGGGCCTCGCCGACGAACATTACTGCCGCGTTCGGATCGCCGCTGCCGGGCACGACCTGGGTGCGCGTGGCGTGCAGCGCGCAGCGCTCGCAGTTGACCACATGCGCGTTGTGGTAGGCCGTCAAGGCGGCAGCGCGGTCGGTCGCCGAAGGCTCCATACCGGTGCAGCGTAGTCGCTCATCCGGACGCGGGGCCGGCGCACCCCTTGCACGCGGCGAAACTCTGGGTCTAGACTCCGCGCACACCTCGACACCCGGCATCCGCGCCTGAATCGCGGAGTTGGAGTCACTCGAGCGTGTGCGGGAGATCCCCGTCCAACGGAGCACCGTCGCCTGCGCGCGGTGTGCCTTCATCGGTGAGATGACGAACTCTTCTCCAGAGCAGTCTGCCGTCGCCGCCCCGGCCGCGGTCCTGAGGTCTGTGTCAGAGGTACGCCGCCATGTGCGTGAGATCCGCGCACATGGCGGCCAAGTGACGTTGGTGCCGACGATGGGCGCCCTGCACGACGGGCACTTGGCGCTGGTGCGCTCCAGCGCGGCCCGCGGCGAGCACGTCGTGGTGAGCATATTCGTCAACCCCGCCCAGTTCGCACCACACGAGGACCTGGACCGCTACCCGCGCCAGGAGACGACCGACGTTGCCGTCGCCGCGGAAGCCGGTGCCCTGGCCGTGTTCGTCCCGCCCGTCGCTGAGGTCTACCCCGACGCGTTCGCGACGACGATTAGCCTCGACGGGCCGGCCCGCGGATTCGAGGGCGAGTTGCGCCCGACGCATTTCGCCGGGGTGGCCACCGTCGTGGCCAAGCTTTTGCTGATCGTCCATCCGGACCGTCTGGTGTTGGGCCAGAAGGACGCCCAACAGGTCGCCGTCGTGCGCAGGATGATGCGCGATCTCAACTTCGACGACATCGACCTCGTCGTGCACCCGATCGTCCGGGAAGACGACGGGTTGGCGATGAGCAGCCGCAACCGCTATCTGACCGCCGACGAACGCCGCGCGGCACGCGCGATGCCGGCCAGCCTCGCCGCGGCCCAGCGCGAGATCGATGCCGGCGAGACCGACGCGGCGCTGATCGCACACGCCGCGCGGCGAGTGCTCGACGACGCCGCGGGCGTTGTGCCCGACTACGCCGCCGTCGTCGACCCCGACACCTTCTCCCCGCTCACGCGGCTCGATCGCCCGGCGGTGCTCTGCGTCGCCGCGCGCGTCGGACCGACACACCTGCTCGACAACGCCGTCCTGATCCCCACCTAACCACGACCCGGAGGCACAGTGCCGCCCGTCACCCGCACCATGCTCAAGAGCAAGATCCACCGCGCCACGGTCACCGACGCGGACTTGACCTACGTCGGCAGTATCACGGTCGACATCGATCTGCTCGAGGCCGCGGACATCCGTCCTTACGAGCACGTGCATATCGTGAACATCAACAACGGTGCGCGCTTCGAGACGTACGCGATTGAAGGCTCGCGCGGCTCCGGCGTCATCTGTCTCAACGGCGCGGCGGCCCGCCTGGCCCAGCCCGGCGACCTGGTGATCGTGTTGTCGTACGCCCAGTACACCGAGGCCGACACCCAGGGGTACGCGCCCGTCATTGTGCATGTCGACGACGCGAACCGCGAGATCCAACCCCTTCCGGAGTCGGTCCCCGCCGGCTGGGAAGACCGTTAGCCATGTACACCGTCCCCAGGATGTTGGACGACCGGCCCTCCGGCCAGTCGGCACGCGAAATCCGGGCCAGCAAGGGCCTGCGACGCCTGGCGATGCTGACCGCCTACGACTATCCGACCGCGCTCGCGCTGGATGCCAGCGACCTGGACCTCATCCTCGTGGGCGACAGCCTGGCCGAAGTCGAGCTCGGGCTGGCCTCCACGCGCGAGGTGTCGCTGGCGATCATGTGCCATCACGTGCGCGCGGTCCACCGCGGCGTCTCGCGCACGCACCTGGTCGGGGATCTGCCCCACGACACGTATCGGACCCCGCACGAGGCCGTTGAGAGCGCGCGCGCACTCGTCGCCGCCGGGGCGATGAGCGTCAAGCTCGAGGGGGCCTTGGTCCCGCAGGTCGAGGCCATCATCGCCGACGGCATTCCGGTCATGGGGCACGTCGGGCTGCTCCCGCAGACCCATACCGAACGGCGCCGCCGCGGCCGGACCCCCGACGAGGCCCGGGAGATCCTCGAGGACGCGATCGCCCTCGATCGCGCCGGCTGCTACGCGATTGTCATCGAGGCAGTCGACAACGCGGTCGCGGCGTCGATCACGGCGTCCGTCTCGGCCCCGACGATCGGCATCGCCGCGGGGCTCGGCACCGACGGTCAGGTGCTGGTCTCGACGGATCTCATCGGCCAACTCCCCGAGCCGCCCCGCTTTGTGACCCCGAAGGCCAACGTCTTCGAGTTGGTCATCGCGGCGGGGCGGGAATTCGCCGACGAGGTGCGCAGCCCGGATCCGTCCGCGGTGCACGGGCGCTAGATGCCCCGCCGCGGGGGTGACCCTGCTCTTCTGGCGCGCGCTACCGCACATGGTGGCGCCCGCCGGGCGCCCGCTACCCTGATGGCGATGTCGGTTCACGACCCCAGCTGGAGCGCCCACGCACGTGCCGTCCTCGAACACGCCGGCCACCGGCGCGGCGGGGCCCGCGACGAGGTCATCGACCTGCTCGCCGCCCAGTCGTGTGCCCTGAGTGCCCACGATATCGATGCGGCCTTGCGGAGCAGAGGTCGCGGCGTCGGTCGGTCGAGCATCTACCGCGCCCTGGAGACCCTCGTCGACTGCGGCCTGGTCAAGCGCTTGGACGTCGGCCGCGCCGAGGCCTGCTACGAGCCCGCGCGGCCCGGCGGACACCATCATCACCACGTGGTGTGCGAGGTCTGCGGGGATCTGGCGGCGTTCGACGACCCCGACCTGGAGGATGCCATCGAACGCCTGGGCGCCCGCCTTGGCATGCGCATCGAAGATCACGACGTCCTGCTGCGCGGGACGTGCCGCCGGTGCGCGGACGCGGCCTAGCCAGTCCCGCGTCGACGGTGCGCCAAACGACATGACGCGCCTGGACGTCACCGGTGCGGAACCCCGCTGCGCGAGCCCAGAGCCGGACGCGGTCCGGCGACGCCGAGCGCGCGCCACCGGATCGCGAATGCCTACTCGGCGACTCCGGAGCCTGCGGCGATCTCGCGCAGGTTCAGCGCGGTGGTGAGTGTGTCCTCGTCGACACCGTGCTCACGGGCGACCTCACGCAGCGACCGGCCGGACTTCGTGGCCTCCTTGACGATGTCGCTGGCCTTGTCATACCCGATATAGGGATTCAGCGCGGTGGCCACGGCGAGGGTGCCCTCGGCGCTCCGCTCGAGGCCCTCGAGGTTGGGCTGGATCCCCGACACGCACTTGTCGGCCAGGAGCGTGGCGGCGCTGGTCAGCAGGTGGATGGACTGCAACAGGTTGCGCGCGATCAGTGGGATCCGAACGTTCAGCTCGAAGTTGCCCTGCATGCCGCCGATGGTGATTGCGGCGTCGTTGCCGATGACCTGCGCGGCGACCTGGGTGACGACCTCCGGAATCACCGGGTTCACCTTGCCCGGCATGATCGACGAGCCCTTCTGGAGCTCCGGCAGGTAGATCTCGCCCAGACCGCACCGCGGGCCCGAACCCATCCAGGCCAGGTCGGTCGCGATCTTGGTGAGCGACACGGCGATGACCTTCAGAACGCCTGAAAGCTCCACCAGGCCGTCGCGGTTGCCCTGCGCTTCGAACGGATGCGCGGGCGGATTGATCGTCAGACCAGTGTCTTTCGAGAGCAGCTCACGCACACGAGCGGCGAATTCCGGGTGGGTGTTGAGCCCGGTTCCGGTGGCGGTGCCGCCGAGCGGGATCTGCGCCACGCGCGGAGTCGCGTCCGCAACGCGGGCAATGCCTTGCCGAATCTGTGCCTCATAGCCAGCGAACTCCTGACCCAGTGTGACCGGCACGGCGTCCATAAGGTGGGTGCGGCCGGACTTGACGAGATCCTTGAACGCGACCGCCTTCGCGCCGAACGCGTCGGCCAGGTGCGTCAGGGCGGGCACGAGCTCCTTGGTGGTTTCCTCCAGTGCGGCCAGGTGCACGGCCGACGGAAACACATCGTTCGAACTCTGCCCCATGTTCACGTGGTCGTTCGGGTGCGCGCCGGAGAGGTTCGCAAGCACCTCGTTGGCGTTCATGTTCGACGACGTCCCGGACCCGGTCTGGAACACGTCCACCGGGAATTGGTCGTCGTGCTTTCCCTGGGCGACCTCATCGGCGGCGGCAGCGATCTTGCCGGCCAGATCCGCATCCAAGAGGCCCAGGTCCGCGTTCACGCGGGCGGCTGCACCCTTGATCCGGCCCAGCCAACGCAGCACCGGCAACGGTACCCGCTCACCGGACACCGGAAAGTTGTCGACCGCCTTGCTGGTCTCAGCACCCCACAGCTCCGCCATTAGGCTCCCTTCGTCAATTGACTTCGCCCGAACACTTCAGGTCATACAGGGTCAGTCCCGGAGACTAGCGCCCGAGCTTGCCGATGGCGGCAAAGATGGCCATGGCCGCGGACGTGCCGAGCTCGAGATGATCGACCCGCAGGTGCTCGTTGGGTCCGTGGATCCCGTCGTCCGGCAGGGCAAACCCCGACAGCACGGTCGGGATCCCGCGCCCGGCGAGCGTCGCCACGATCGGGATGCTGCCGCCACTGCGGACCGGGACGCACGGCCATCCGGTCGATGCCGCGATGGCCTGGGATGCCGCACGCAACACCGGGTCCCGCGGATCGCACAGCGCGGGGTCCGCGACCCCGAGCGGCTCGATGCCGACCTCGGCGCCGGCTGGTGCGGCGGCGAGGATTAGGCGGTCCAGCGACGCGGCCAGACCATGGGCGTCCTGGCCCGGGGCGACCCGCAGCGAAAGCGTGGCGGTCGCCACGCTGACCAGATTGGTCTTGACCGCCGTTGGCTCTCCGCAGCTGATGCCGTGGATCTCCAACGACGGCGCCGCGACGGTGCGGCGGTAGAACTCGGCCGCGGCGCGGGCGTCGGCCGGCACCAGCCCGGCGTCGGCGAGCATCTGAGCGCCGGTCGGCAGATCGGCCCACGCGGCCCGCTCATCTGGGGACGGCTCGGCGATTCCGACGCACAGGTCCGGGTGCAGCACGCCGTCGTGGGCGATCACCTGATCGAGCACCCGGACCAGGACGTGCGCGGCGTTGAGCCCGGCACCGCCGTACAAACCGCTGTGGGCATCCTGGGGCGCGGTGCGCACCTGCACGCGCCGGTACACCAGCCCGCGCAGCCCGGCGCAGATCATCGGCCGTCCGGGCCCGATCATCGGCGCATCGAAGATCAGGGCGGCGTCGGCCGGTGCGCTGTCGTCGGCCACGAACCGCACGGCGCTCTCGCCGCCGCATTCCTCCTCCCCGTCGATCACAAAACGCACGTGCACCGGCAGAGGCCCGTCGGCGGCGAGGCGCTGCACCGCGGCGACGAGCATGAACAGATTGCCCTTGTCGTCGCTGGTCCCACGTCCGTACAGGTTCCCGTCGCGGATCTCCGGCGCAAAGGGATCCGAGAGCCATGCCGCGCGGTCGCCGACCGGCTGGACGTCGTAGTGGCCGTAGACGATCACGCGCGGCGCGTCGGAGACCCCGGCGGGGACGTCGCCGATCAGCAGCGGATGGCCGCCGTTGCGCACCACCTCGGTGGTGCCGCCGGCGCGTGCGATCTCCTGCGCCAGCAGTTCGACCGCCCGGTCCATGTCCGGCGCGTGCTCGGCGACCGCACTGACGCTCGGGATCCGCAGCAGCGCAAAGAGCCGTTCACGTTCGTCTGGCGTCATCTCGGGTGTTCGTCCTTGTCGTGGCTGGAGACAGGCCGTCTACCGGGCCGCGGTGGCGGTGCGCGGCGGGCGGCGCGAGCGGCGGCGGCTGGGCGGGGCGGCGCTCCCCAACGCGCCGGTCAAGAACTGCCCGGTAAAGGACCCGGGCGTCGCCGCGATCTGCTCGGGGGTGCCCTGCCCGATCACCGTGCCGCCGCCTGCGCCACCTTCGGGCCCGAGGTCCACGAGCCAGTCCGCGCACTTGATGACGTCGAGGTTGTGCTCGATCACCAGTACCGTGTTGCCGGAGTCCACGAGCCGCTGCAGGACCTGCATCAGGCGCTCGATGTCTGCCAGGTGCAGCCCGGTGGTGGGCTCGTCGAGCACGTAGAGGGTCCGCCCGGTGGCGACGCGGGACAGCTCGGCCGCCAGTTTGACGCGCTGTGCCTCGCCGCCGGAGAGCGTCGTCGCCGGCTGACCCAGCCGGATATAGCCGAGCCCGACGTCGTCGAGCGTCCGCAGGCGCCGGTGGATCCGAGGCACCGCGGCGAAGGCCTCGACGGCATCGCTCACGCTGAGCTGCAGGACCTCGGCGATGTTGCGCCCGCCGTAGCGCACCGTGAGCGTCTCGCGGTTGTAGCGCTGCCCGCCGCAGACCTCGCATGGCACGTAGACATCGGGCAGGAAGTGCATCTCGATCGTGATCGTCCCGTCGCCCTTGCAGTTCTCGCAGCGGCCGCCCTTGACGTTGAAGCTGAACCGGCCCGGCGTGTAGCCGCGGGCCCGGGCGTCGCTGGTCATCGAGAACAGATGGCGGATGTGATCGAACACACCGGTGTACGTCGCCGGGTTGGATCGCGGCGTGCGTCCGATCGGCGACTGGTCAATGTCGATGACCTTGTCGAAATGCTCGAGGCCCTCGATGCGCGCGTGGCGCCCGGCCCGCTGCGGGCGGCGCGAGAGGCGCCCGGAGAGCGCCTTGAGGATGACCTCGTTGACCAGCGTCGACTTTCCTGAACCCGACACGCCGGTCACGCACGTCAGTACGCCGACGGGGATCTCCACGTCCACATCGCGCAGGTTGTGCTCGCGCGCGCCGTAGACCCGCAGCCAACCGCGCCCCGTCCGCCGGACCGCCGGCATCTCGATGCGACGGCGCCCCGATAGGTACGCGCCCGTGATCGACCCCGGCGCGTCCTGCACCTGCGCCGGCGTCCCTTCGGCCACGACGTGCCCGCCGTGCTCGCCCGCCCCGGGGCCCATGTCGATCAGGTGGTCGGCGGCGCGCATCATGTCCTCGTCGTGCTCGACGACCAGCACGGTGTTGCCCTGGTCCCGCAGGCGCTCGAGGGTGCCGATCAGCTTGCGGTTGTCGCGCTGATGCAGCCCGATCGACGGTTCGTCGAGAATGTAGAGCACGCCCATCAGGCCCGACCCGATCTGCGTCGCCAGCCGGATGCGCTGCGCCTCCCCGCCGGACAGCGTGCCCGCGGCGCGGTCGAGGGTCAGGTACCCGACGCCGACGTCGGCCAGGAATCGCAGCCGCTCGGTGATCTCGCGGATCACCCGCTCGCCGATCATCGCCCGCGTCGGATCGAGGCTCAGCGCCTCGAAGAACGCGAGCCCGTGCTCGACCGACAACTGGGTCACCGCGAAGATCGACCGGTCGCCGACCGTGACCGCCAGGCTCTCCGGACGCAACCGTGCGCCGCCGCAGGCGGCGCACGGCCGCAGCGACATGTACTGCTCAACCGACTCCCGCACGGCCGGCGACATCGAGTTTGTGTGTTGGCGCCGCAGCTGGGGCAGCACGCCCTCGAACCATCCGACCGGGTTCTGGCGCCCTTTGCGCGGGCCCAGGTACATGCGCTGCCGCCGGCCGCCGGGCGGTCCGACCAGCAGCAGTGCCTGCTGGTCTGGGTCGAGGTCGCGCCACCGGACATCCAGCGGGATCTCGTATTCCTCGGCAATCGCCCGCAGCAGCAGGTCGTAGTAGTCCGTCGTGCGGTCGGCCCAGGGGATGAGCGCGCCCTGGGCGAGCGTGCGCTCGGGGTCGACGACCAGCTCGGGGTCGATTTCCGGCATGAACCCCAGCCCCGTGCACGACAAGCAGGCCCCGTGAGGGTTGTTGAACGAGAACACCCGGGGTGCGAGTTCGGCGAGCGAGGCCCCGTGCTCGGGGCAGGCGAACTTCTCAGAGTAGGTCCACGACCGCCCTTCGCCGCCGACCTCCTGGATGCGCACGAGCCCGTCCGCCAGCTGCGCGGCGGTCTCCAGACTCTCGGTCAGGCGGCGGCGCAGATCGTCGCGCATCACGAGCCGGTCGACGACGACCTCGATGGTGTGCTGGTGGGTCTTCGCCAGTGGCGGGACCTCTTCGAGGAGCATGACGGCACCGTCGACCGCCACCCGCGTGAAGCCCTCCCCGCGGATCTGCTCGAGCACGTCCTTGTGCTCACCCTTGCGCCCGCGCACCATCGGCGCCATGACCATGAAGCGCGTCTCGGTGGGAAGGGCGAGGACGCGATCGACAATCTGCTCGACGCTCTGGCCCGCGATCGGGCGGCCGCAGACCGGGCAATGCGGTTCGCCGATCCGGGCGAACAGCAGCCGCAGATAGTCGTACACCTCGGTGACCGTGGCGACCGTGGAGCGCGGGTTGCGGCTCGTGGTCTTCTGGTCGATCGAGATCGCCGGGGAGAGTCCCTCGATGTGGTCGACGTCGGGCTTGTCCATCTGCCCGAGGAACTGACGCGCGTAGGCGGACAGGCTTTCCACGTAACGCCGCTGGCCCTCGGCGTAGAGAGTGTCGAAGGCGAGGCTCGACTTTCCGCTGCCCGACAGGCCCGTGATGACCACCAGCGCGTCGCGCGGGATCTCGACGGTGATGTCCTTGAGGTTGTGTTCGCGCGCGCCCACCACGCGCAATGCGTCCGGGGCGTGGGTGCGGGGTGATTCGGGCACGAGACCGAGTCTAATGAGGGGTGCCGCCCGGCGCCGTGCCCGGCCGCTGCCCTATCGCCGCGATCGGCCGGACCCGCTGCCCCGGCGCATCGGGCCGGCCGGCAGCACAGCGTTGTGCGGGAGCGGTCCGCCCGCGCGGGCGGACCGCGCGTCGAGCTCGCGGCGCACTTCGGCGATCTGATCGCGCAGGCTGGCGGCCTGCTCGAAGCGCAGCTCTTCCGCGGCGGCGAACATCTCAGTCTCGAGGTCGACGAGCGCCTGCTCGAGCTCCTCGGGCGTGCGGTCGACCGCCTGGGAGCGCACGCTGCGCGCGGCACGGCGCCCGGCACGCCCCGGCCGGTCCTCGCCCAGTCCGAGCAGGTCGACGATGTCCGACACACCCTTGACGATCGATTGCGGAGTGATTCCGTGCTCCGCGTTATAGGCCAGCTGGATCTCGCGCCGGCGCTCGGTCTCGGCGATCGCCGTCTCCATCGCGTCGGTGCGTTTGTCGGCGTACATGACCACGCGGCCGTCGACGTTGCGGGCGGCCCGTCCGATCGTCTGGATCAGCGAGGTCGTCCCGCGCAGGAACCCCTCCTTGTCGGCGTCGAGGATCGCGACAAGGGTCACCTCGGGCAGGTCGAGGCCCTCGCGCAGGAGGTTCACCCCAACGAGGACGTCGAACTGGCCGAGCCGCAGCTCGCGCACGATCCTGATGCGTTCCAGGGTGTCGATCTCCGAATGCAGATACCGCGCCCGCAGACCCGCTTCGGTCAGGTACTCGGTGAGGTCCTCGGCCATGCGCTTAGTCAGCGTGGTCACCAGGGCGCGCTCGCCGCGTGCCGCCCGGGCGCTCACCTCGCCGATCAGGTCGTCGATCTGATTGGTCGTGGTGCGCACGTCGACCTGCGGATCCACGAGGCCGGTCGGCCGGATGATCTGCTCGACGACGTGTCCGGACATCCGCTGCTCGAACGCGCCGGGCGTCGCCGACACGAACACGATCCGCGGCACCCGCTCGAGGAACTCGTCCAGCTGCAGTGGGCGGTTGTCGAGGGCCGCAGGAATGCGAAACCCGTACTCGATCAGGTTGAGCTTGCGGGATCGGTCTCCCTCGTACATCCCCCGCAGCTGGCCCATCGTGTTGTGCGACTCGTCGATGAAGCACACGAAGTCATCGGGGAAGAAATCGATCAACGTGTGCGGCGGAGTCCCCGGCGCGCGCCCGTCGAGGATCCGGGAGTAGTTCTCGATGCCCGAGCAGAAGCCGAGCTCGCGCATCATCTCCATGTCGTACTCGGTGCGCTGGCGCAGGCGGTGCGCCTCAACGACCTTGCCCTGGGATTCGAACAGCGCCACCTGCGCCTCGAGCTCGGCTCGGATCTCCTTGAGCGAGCGTTCGATGACGTCCGGCGGCGTGACGTAGTGGGTGGCCGGGTACACCGCGACGTGTCCGGGCGTCGCCAGCACTTCGCCGGTGAGCGGATCGTAATGGGCGATGCTCTCGACCTCGTCGCCGAACATCGAGATCCGATAGGCGGTCTGGGAGTCGGCAGGCTGGATTTCGATGGCGTCGCCCCGGACGCGGAAGCGACCGCGCTCGAGGACCGTGTCGTTGCGCTGATACTGGACCTCGACTAACCGGCGAAACAGCGCCTCCCGGCGGTATTCCTCGCCGACGGTCAGCGTCACGACGCGGTCGCGGTACACCTCAGGCGAGCCGATGCCGTAGATGCAACTCACCGACGCGACGATGACGACGTCGCGTCGTGCCAACAGCGACGCCGTCGCGGCATGGCGCAGGCGATCGATCTCGTCGTTGATCGAGCTGTCCTTTTCGATGTACGTGTCGGTCGAGGCGATGTAGGCCTCGGGCTGGTAGTAGTCGTAGTAGCTGACGAAGTACTCGACCGCCGCCCCGGGCAGGAACTCGCGGAACTCGTTGCACAGTTGTGCCGCAAGCGTCTTGTTGTGAGCGATCACCAGCGCGGGCCGGCCCGTCTGGGCGATGATGTTGGCCATCGTGAACGTCTTGCCGGACCCCGTCACGCCCAGCAGCGTTTGGTACCGCTCGTCGCGCCCGAGCCCGGCCGACAGCTCGGCGATCGCCTGCGGCTGATCGCCGGTAGGCCCGTACGCGGTGGACAGCTCGAAGGTCGGTCGGGCCATGACGCTAACGGTATCGTTGATCTCGGCCCCCCTGGGGCCCCATCGGCACGCCAAGGAGACGTGATGCCCGCCAAAGAGATCTTGCACACCTGCATCCGCGTCCTCGACGAGGACCGGTCGCTCGCGTTCTACCGCGCCCTCGGCTTCGAGGAGCGCGACCGCAAGCGCGTTGGTGGCGATACCGCCACGGTCATCTTCCTGGGCCTACCCGGCGAAGGGAACCGGCTCGAGCTGACCCTCAACGACGGACGCACCGAGCCGTACGACGTCGGTACCGGTTACGGCCACATCGCGCTCGCGATCCAGGATCTCGAGGAGGAACTCGCGCGGCTGGCCCCGTTGGGGATCACCCCGGAGCGCCCGCCCTACCAGAGCGGGCCCGGCGGGTCGCTGATCTGCTTTGTCGGCGACCCAGACGGCTACCGCATCGAGCTCATCCAGGTCGGGCGCCACTAGCCCGTGGTGGAGGTCAGGACGGCGTACCCGGGAATCTGCGGCTGCAGGTCTGCGGGATACGCCCGCCGATAGATCCCGGCATCGTGAAGGACGTTCTGCACGAAGGCCTTCGTCTCCGGAAACGGGACGTCGTCCGGGACCTTGAACACGTGTCCGTCCGCCGTCGCCTCGGCCCGCCAGACCGCCAGGTTGTGCTCGCCGGCGTTATAGGCGACCAATGCCGCGGGAACACTCCCGGTGCGGTCGATCAGGTAGCGCAGATACCAGGAGCCGTACTCGATGCTCACATCGGAGTCGCTGAGCCGGTCCGGGTCGCCCGGCGGCGGATCCGGCTGACTGGCGATGAAGTGCGCCGTGGTCGGCTCGAGCTGCATCAGGCCCACAGCCCCGGCATGTGAGACCGCGCCTGGGTCCCACTTGCTCTCGACCTGGATGACCGCCGCGACGAGCGCGGGATCCAGCTGCTCGCGGTGTGCCGCGGCCTGAAGGGTCGGAATGTTGTTGAGCGGGTACAGCAGCCGCGCGTACCAGGCGGGCATGACGTGCTGGATGACCCCCCACGCGACCGCCAGGGCGACGACCACGCCGGCGATGCCCAGGAACCAGCGGCGGCGGCGGGTCACGTGCGTGCCGGTGTGGCGAACTCCGCGAACATCTGCGCGACCCACGCATCCAGCTGCGCCGGATTACCGTCGTTGACGAACGCGCGATCGGCGGCGGCGAGCTTGCGGTCCTCCGTCCATTGTCGGTCGGCGCGGGCGCCGAAGTCCTGCCCGCGAGCGCTGACGCGCCCGCGGCGGATGTCCGCCGTGGCGGTCACGACCAGGACCGCATCGAAGCTGTGGGCAAGGCCCGCCTCGAACAGGAGCGGGACCTCGACCACCAGCAGCGGCCACCGCCCCTCGGCACGCCGATCGCGGATCCAGGCATCCCTCGCCTGGTGGATGCGCGGGAACAAGACGCCCTGCAAGAACGCGATGCCGTCGGGGTCGGCGAAAGCGCGCGCACCAAGGGCGTCCCGGTCGATCGCACCGTCGGGACCGAGGACCTCCGTCCCGAACCGCTCTCGGACAGCTTCGCGCACATCGTCCTGAGCGTAGAGCGCGTGCACGACGTCATCGCTCGAGAGCGTCGCGGCACCACGTGCCGCGAACGCCGCGAGCGCCGTGCTCTTGCCGGACCCGATACCCCCGGTCAGGCCGAGGCAGCGCGGCGCTGGCGATTCCGAAGCACCACCAGCGCCGCGTCCGCGATCGGAGACGTCCGGCGTACTAGGCCTCAGGCTCGTCGGCCGCAACCTCTTCGACGACCTCGAGCTCGACCACATCAACGCCCTGCGGCGCAACCTCTTCGACGACCTCGAGCTCGACCACATCACCGCCCTGGGGCGCGTCCGCGTCGACGACATCGAGCTCGACCACGTCAATGGCCTCGGGCGTACCCTCGTCACTGGCCACCGGCTCGGCCTGTGCGATCGCGTCGAACTCGGACCCTCCCGCCGCGTCGGCGTCAGGCGGGGCACCGTAGTCGGGCTCGTCATCGGCGCGGTGGTGGCCCTCGGCCCCCTCGACGTCGGCGACACGCTTGAGCGACAGCGACAGCCGTCGGCGCTCGGGGTCGATCTCGATGATGCGCACCGACAGGGTGTCGCCCTGGCTGACCACCTCACGCGGGTTCTCCACGTGATGGGAGGCCAGCTCGGAGATGTGGACCAAGCCCTCGACGCCGGGGTGGATTTCCACGAACGCGCCGAAGGTGACGACCTTCGTGACCGTCCCCTCGACCACGTCGTTGATCCCGAAGCGGTCGATCACGCTCTGCCACGGGTCGGCTTGGGTCTGCTTGAGACCCAGGGAAATGCGCTGCCGCTCGCGATCGATGTCGAGCACCTTGACCTCGACCTTTTCGCCGATCGTCAGCACCTCGGACGGATGGTTCACGTGGCTCCAGGACAGCTCGGAGATGTGGATGAGCCCGTCGATGCCCTCCAGGTCGACGAACGCGCCGAAGTCGACGATGTTGGAGATCACGCCTTCGACCACGTCGCCGGGCTGCAGCTCGTCGAGGATCTTCTGGCGCACTTCGCGGCGCTCATCCTCGAGGACGGCGCGACGCGACAGGACGACGTTGTTGCGGTTGCGGTTGAGCTCGATCACCTTGCACTCGAGCTTGCGGCCAAGGAACTCGTCCAAGTCCTGCACGCGACGGATGTCGACGAGCGATGCCGGCAGGAAGCCGCGGACGCCCAGATCGAGGATCAGACCGCCCTTGACGACCTCGATCACCGTGCCCTCGACGTGCTCGCCGGCGGCGGCGGCGGCCTCGATGCGCTTCCAGGCCTTCTCAAAGCGGGCGCGCTTCTTGGAGAGGATCAGCCGGCCGTCCTGGTCTTCCTTGATCATCACGAGCGCGTCGATCATCTCGCCGAGCTCGACTTCGTCGAAGACGTTGACGGACTTGCGGATGGACAGCTCAGAGAGCGGGATCACACCCTCGCTCTTGTAGCCGATGTCGACGAGGACCTCGTCCTTGTCGATCCGCACGACACGACCGGTGACCACGTCCCCTTCGGAGAAGATCGGGATCGTGAGGTCGTAGTTCGGAATCATCTGCCCGTCAACTTCGATGTATTCGGGTCCATCGAGCGTGCGCACTGGGGTGTCGAGATCTACTTGGGTCACGTTGTGGTTTCCTTGACAGCACTTCGTCGGTTCGCCGGCAGGAGCACGGGTCCCGACCGACCGGGTAAAGACCGAGTATAGAGCCTGCGGCCCGATCCGCAGCCCACGCGCATCAGCGTGTTCGGCGGCCTGCCGGCGGCCGCAGGCCCAACATGGGCCGGCCGACGATGAAGGCGACGATCCCCAACAGGCCGGCCACCACGGCCAGGAGCCAGGCGAGCGTGGCGCCCCCCCCGGCGGCGGCGACGACCGCCATCAGGCACAGGACCGCGAGCACCCCCTGTCCCCAGCGCACCTCAGCGGCCGGAACGTAGCTCACCGGCGGGCGTCCGAGCGTTCGGACGAGCCACGGCGCCGGCGACCTCCCGGGCGCGAACGCCTCCCACGCGGCCAGCGCTCCGGCGAGCGCGACCGGGATGATCTGACGGAACAGGCCGCCCTCCAGCGCCAAGATGCCCACGAGCACCGACGCCAGGCGCACGGCGACACGGTCGGCCCCCGGTGCGCCGGTCAGCGCGATCGGTCCCGGTCGTAGGCTGCGCGTCGCAGGGGATCCGCCAGCACCGCGTGAGCGCGGTTGATCGCCACGAGCGTGCGCACGCCCTCGTCACCGGCATCGCGCGCGGCATGCTCGCGCAACACGCCGAAGGCGGCCTCGATGACCGCGGGTCGTGCGTGCGGGGCAACCTCCAACAGGTCGTAGAGGTCCGCCACGTCGGTCACGACTTGGCCTCAAGCCACGTGTCTCCGGCACCGACGTCCACGGCCAGCGGCGGATCGAGCGGATACGCGCTCACCATTTCGCGGCGCGCGACGTCGGCGGCCACGTCGCGTTCGGCGGCGGGTGCCTCCAGCAGGAGCTCGTCATGGATCTGCAGCACGATGCGTGCACGCAGTCCGGCGTCGCGGAGCGCGTCGCGAGCGCGCACCATCGCGACCTTGATGATGTCTGCAGCGCTGCCTTGGATCACCGTGTTGACCGCCAGCCGCTCGCCCAGTTGGCGGACGTGGTGTGTCGAGGCCCCGAGTTCGGGGATCGGGCGGCGACGCCCGAGCAGCGTGCAGACGTAGCCGTCGCGGCTCGCCGTGGCGATCGTCGACAGGATGAACTCCTGCACGCGCGGGTAGCGCGCCAGATACGTGTCGATGTAGGCGCGCGCATCCTTGCGCGAGATCCCGAGCTGTTCGGACAGCCCGAAGTCCGAGATGCCGTAGATGATCCCGAAGTTGACGGCCTTGGCCCGATCCCGGGTCGCGCGATCGACGTCCGCAGGCGCGATCCCGAACACCTCTGCGGCGGTCGCGCGATGGACATCCTCCCCGTGGCGAAAGGCGTCGGCCAGCGTCGGCTCGCCGGAGCAGTGCGCCAGGATCCGCAGCTCGACCTGGCTGTAATCGCAGCTGATCAGCACGCATCCCTCGTCGGCGATGAACGCATCGCGGATCTCCCGGCCGATGGCCGTGCGTACGGGGATGTTCTGCAGGTTGGGATTCGTCGATGACAGCCGGCCGGTCTCGGCGACGGTCTGGTTGAAGGTCGTGTGCACCCGGCCCCGTGCGTCGATCAGCTCGGGCAATGCCGACAGATACGTGCTGTCGAGTTTCGTCAGCTCGCGGTACTGGCCGATCAGCGGGACGATCGGATGCAGGGACTCCAGCTGTCGCAGGACCTGGCGATCGGTCGAGTACCCGGTCTTCCCGCGACGGGACGAGGGTAGCCCAAGGACCTCGAACAGGATGTGTCCCAGCTGCTTGGGGGAGTCGATCACGAACTGCTCGCCGGCCAGTTCCCAGATCTGGTCCCGGAGCTCATCGACCCGGTCGCGCACGCGCCCGGCGATCTCCCCGAGGCGCGCGACATCCAGGCGGATACCGACCCGCTCCATCTCCCCGAGCACGCCGACCAGGGGCAACTCGACGGTCCGGTACAGATCCTCGAGCCCCTCCTCGGCCAGGCGCTCGTGCTGCCACTCCGCAAGCCCGAGCGCCCGGACGGCCATGCCGGCCGCCGCGTGCTCTTCGTCGACGTCCACGTCGATCCCCGCCTCGTGGGCGAGGTCGGCGAGCGGGTACCCGCGACGGCGCGGCTCGAGCAGATAGGCGGCCACCATCGTGTCGTCACCCGCACAGAACCCGGCGTCGGCAAGCGGCGCCGGTAGGGCCTTCGCGTCGTGACATGCCGCCGACGCCGCCGCAAGCCCGGCGGCAAGAGCCGGTGCGGCGGCGTCCTCCCAGATCCCGCCAAAGACCAGCTCGCCCGGAGCGGCTACCGCCCAGCGCGCGTCCGCGACGCCGACCCCGAGACGAGCGATCCCGGCGACACGCAAGGCGAGCTCAGACACGGCACACTCGGTCACCGCGATGGTGTCCGGCGCGACTGCCGGATCGTCGGCGTCGGCCCCGGGGGCCGCGAGTTCGCCGAGCCGGCGCCCCAGCGACTCGAACTCCCATTCGGCAAACGCCGACTTCAGCGCCGCCAGGCGCGCGGTGTCGAAGCTGAGTCGGGGCACCGCGTCGAGCTCGAGCTCGAGCGGGGTATCGCGCTGGATGACGGCGAGGTCCCGACTCAGGCGTGCGTTCTCGGCGTCGGCCTCCAGCGCCTCGCGGCGCTTGGGTGTCTGTTCGGCGGCGTGCGCGAGGACCTCGTCCACGGTTCCGTACTTTTGGATCAGCTGGGCAGCACCCTTCTCGCCGATGCCGCGCACGCCGGGCAGATTGTCGCTGGCATCGCCCACCAGCCCGCGGAATTCCGGCATCTGGGACGGCGTGACGCCGTAGCGCTCGAGGACGCGCGCAGGCGTGTACCGGACGGTGTCGGTGACACCGCGACCCGTCGCCAGTACCGAGATATGGTCGTCGACCAGCTGTAGCGCGTCCCGATCACTGGTCACGATGACCACGTGGTCGCCGTTGGCCGCAGCCTGTGCGGCCAACGTGCCGATGACGTCATCGGCCTCGAAGCCGGGGCTCTCGACGTTCGTGAAGCCGAAGGCCTCCATGAGCGGTCGGAAGTGCGGCTTCTGCTCACGCAGCAAGTCGGGCGTCTTCGCACGTCCCGCCTTGTAGTCCGGGTAGGCCTCGTGCCGGAATACCGGCCCGGGCGGGTCCCAGCACACGATCACGCGGTCCGGACGCTCGTCGATGAGGACCTTGATCATCATCGCAGCCAACGCGTAGAGCGCATTCGTCGGTGCGCCTGACGCCGTCGCGATCGTCTCGGGCAGCGCGAAGAACGCACGGTAGGCGAGGCTGTTGCCGTCGATCAGCATGAGCCCGCCACCACCCGGGTGGCCGGCGTTGGCGACAGCGGCGTCGGGGGCGGGCTCGGCCACGCTGCGAGTGTAGCGCCCGGCTTGGCGGGCGCCTCGTGGATGACCCTGGCGGGCTCGGTATGCTTCGCCGGATCCCCGCACACCCCAGGAGGGCCACGTTGGCAGTCACGCCGAGCGCGCAGTACTCCGTCACGCTCCGCATCGAGATCGATTCGCGCGACCACGGCGCGTTCACGCGCCTTGCCACCGCGATCGGCGAGATCGGGGGCGACATCGGTGCCGTCGACCTTGTGTCGACCGCGCAGCACGCGGTAGTACGTGAAATCGTCGTCAACGCCCGAGAGATCGACCATGCCGAGCAGATCGTCGCGGCAGCTCGGGCACAGGACGGCGTCAGCGTCCTCGACAGCTGGGATCGTACCTTCCGGCTGCATCGCGGCGGCAAGATCGAGCTGTTCGGACGCCTGCCCCTGGAGACGCGCGACGACCTGTCGCTCGCCTACATGCCGGGCGTGGCGGAGGTCTGCAAGGCCATTGCCGACGACCGCGACAAGGTGTTCGACTACACCATCAAGCGCAACATGGTGGCGGTGATCACCAACGGCACGGCCGTCCTCGGGCTCGGCGACATCGGCGCTGCCGCAGGCATGCCCGTCATGGAGGGCAAGTCCGCTCTGTTCAAGGAATTCGGCAGCGTCGACTCGTACCCGATCTGCATCGACTCGCACGACCCCAAGCAGATCATTGAGATCTGCGAGGCGATCGCGCCAGTGTTCGGGGGCATCAACCTTGAGGACATCGCCGCGCCCGTGTGCTTCGAGGTCGAGGACACCCTCAAGGCGCGCCTGGACATCCCGGTGTTCCATGACGACCAGCACGGCACCGCGGTCGTGGTGCTGGCGGCGCTCGTCAACGCACTCAAGATTACCGGCCAGAAGATAGAAGACCTCAGGGTCGTCGTTTCCGGGGTGGGCGCGTCCGGTGTCGCCTGCTCGAAGATCTTGCTCAACGCAGGCGTCCAGAACATCATCGGCTGCGATACGCGCGGGGCCATCTACGCGGGCCGAACCGAAAACATGAATTTCATGAAGGAGTGGTACGCCGAGCACACCAACCCAGAAGGCATCCGCGGCACGCTTACCGACGCGGTCAAAGGAGCCAACATGCTCATCGGCCTCTCCGGGCCGGGAACGTTCTCGGTTGACCAGCTGCGTTCGATGGCGACGGACCCGATCGTCTTCGCGATGGCCAACCCGACGCCGGAGATCATGCCCGAGGAGGCCGGGCCCCACGTGCGGGTGATGGCGACCGGTCGGTCGGATTATCCAAACCAGATCAACAACGTGCTGGCGTTCCCCGGCATCTTCCGTGGCGCGCTGGACTGCGGTGCCCGGCAGATCTCCGAGGAGATGAAAGTGGCCGCCGCCCACGCGATCGCGAGCTGCATCTCCGACGACGAGCTGCACGAGGATTACATCATCCCGAGCGTGTTCAACCGCACCGTCGCTCCCAAGGTGGCCGACGCGGTCATCCAGCTTGCTCGCGAGCAGGGCCTGGCCAGGCGCGAGATGGAGGCCTAGCCCGGAGTTCACCTCGTGAGCCCGATTCTGCGGGGACGTGGCGGAATGGTAGACGCGACGGTCTCAAACACCGTTGGGTGAAAGCCCGTGGGGGTTCGACTCCCCCCGTCCCTACCATCTGAGAACCCGCTGATCTGGCGGGTTCTCGCATATCCGGGCCCGGTCGTGGCGCTACGCGCTAAATCCGCTCAGGACCGCTCTAGACCGCCTGAAACCGAGGTTGACTGCGACACGACTGCGACCCGGGGCGCCCGCGGCCACCGACGATGCTGGAGGAGGCGCGACCGCGGTAACCGGGACTGCCACTGCGACGACGGTTCTGACGCCGCCGCGAAGGACCACTACCGAAGGATCGGCGACCACTACCCTCTGCCGTCTGTCCTTCCCCGTGATCGGCTCGGGGTGACTGGCCGCCGGAGTGGTCCCCGCTCCCGGGTTGCGTGCGTTGGGCGCGCACGCGAATCCGGGCCGCGCCTCCTCTAAACCCCTCGTAGCGCATCGAGGCACGAAAACTGCGGGCGGGGCGCCTTGCTGGCAAGAAACTTGCCGCTCATGCCGAAAAGGGCTACTGCTGGTGGTACCGCAGGCTCGCACTGGTCCTCCCCGAGCGAGCCTGCACTTGGCGCTCCTCTGGTCGTGTTCGGGGGAACCCACCAGGGGGGCGCCGCGTGACGTGTCCTGACGAGCGCGCCGGTGCGGCCCCAGTCCCGTGGCACCGCACCGGCCCGATCGACCGCGGATGCGTGATCGGTCGCTCGTAGCGGCTAGCCAACCCCCAAATTGCCAGAAACGTAACTCCCCGTCCGACGAGGCTCGCACGGTGTTACGCGAGCGGTACCTATCCTCCGGTGCGGTGCGGGCCTGTCGTCGATCTTGTGCGGCTCAGGCGGGCTGCCGGAGGGGTGCGGGTCGCCACCAGGCAACGTCCGCAACGCGTGACCGGACGGTGCGATGTGCCACCGCCTCGTAACCGTCGGGCCCGAGTGGGGTTCTAATGTCGGGGCAGCCCCGCCGGCCCATGCACGACGCGGACGGTCGGCGAGGTCCTCGTGGGATGGTGCGTCTACGTGGTCTGCACTAGGGTCGGCTGGTGAACGTCGACTGGTGTATCGCCCAGGTGCAGCAGTTCATCGGCTCGTGCGAACAGCACGAGCGCCTATGGATTGCCGCCGGCAGGGACGAGTCAGCCGACGTCCGCAAAGTGCGCGAGGACATAATGGCCGACATCCCAGTCATCGAGCAGATTGCCGACCAAGCATGGCCCGAATGGCGCGAGTGGCAAGAGCTGCGCACCTACATGCCATGGGAATACACGCGGACCCTCGCGCTGGCAAGGAAGGTGCTCGTACAGCTCAGGCGACGGGAAGAGCTCGCCGAGAATCTCGGGATGGGCGCCCCCAGTCTGTCCGCATCTGCGCTGCATCCCGACGTGTGGCAGGCGGCTGAAAGCCAGTGGCGCCACGATCATTTCGGCGACGCCGTTCGGGCCGCATCCCGAAGCGTCAACGCGGCGCTTCAAAGCAAGGTCGGGCGCCGGGACATCAGCGAGGCGCCCCTGATCAGGGAGTCCTTTAGCCTCGACCGACCGAAGCCGGGCGCGCCACGACTTCGCCTCATGGAGGATGATGAAAGCGACACGTACCGGAACCTTCACTCAGGTGCGATCAGCTTCGGCGTGGGGTGCTTCACGGCCATCCGGAACGTGCTGAGCCACGAGTATGGCGAGGTCGCAGAACCTCCCCAGCAGCTCGCCTTGGAGTATCTGGCCGCCTTTAGCATCCTTGCCAGATGGATCGAGGACGCCGAGCGCCTCGACGCACCGTGAGGCGTCAAGAGCCTCGGGGTCGACGAACTGTCCGACGCCGTCGGCGCTCTTTCGCCAGGAGCGCCCCCAGCGGATCGGTCCCCGGACGCACACCGCGCGACCGTGACCGGCACGAAGGTGTAAATAGGGGCAGGCCATGACCAGAGAAACCACGACGGGATTCATCTACGCGCTGGTCGGACCGAACGGCATCCGCTACATCGGCCGGACTACCCGTGACCCGCAGCGGCGCTACCAAGAACACAGGGAGTGGGCCGACGCGACTCGCGAGGGCAGAGCCCGCGGCTGGAGGATCGCGTGGAACTCCGTGAACGTCCGCAACTGGTGGGCGTCGCTGGAAGAAGACCCGGAGATGGTCATCCTCGAAGAGCCGCCGCTGGAGGCGCTTGAGGCCCGCGAGGAGCAGATCATCGCCGAGTACATGGCGGCAGGCCACCCGCTGACGAACAGAGCACCCCTGGGGATGCGAATCATGGGCCCCGAGTTTCCCCGCGACGATCCGGCTTTGGATCGAATCATCTTGGCCGAGATTCGGTCCGGGAAGCCCTACCGTGAGGCCAGGCCGCCGATGCCTGGCTTCGACGAGTAGCACCGTCACGCCTATTTATTCTTGCGTCGCCGCTCGCGGCGCCTCTCCTTGGCCAGCAGTGCCCGCAGCGGATCCGTCCCGGGCATCGTCCCGCCGACGCCTTTGGCGACGACCGGCAGGTTTCTCATCGTGGCCCTGTCGCCGGAGCGATCGCGACGCGATTGCGCGAACCGCTCGAGCGGCGTCGACTCGGCCAGGGCGCGCTCGAGGACGCGACGCTGCTCGGCCTCTTCGCTTGCACCAGGGGTTATCTGGCGGAAATGAATCTACGAGTTGCTTGCGACGGACGACGGTGTGCCGCAGCAGGTCGACAACCTTGGGCGCCGGAGTCAGACTGCTCGCCGATGCGACCGGTCAGCTTCGCGTATGCGTCCGACCCCGAGAACGTCACGCCGTCCGGTGGGGACTTCTACCTTTGGCGGTACACGCTGCTCTGCGACGACGGGAGCAGGATCCAGTCGGTGATCCGGGTCTCCAAGCGCGCCGCCGACGAGGCGAAGCACCACGGTGACGTCTGTCGGCCGGAGGTCGCCGATGCGGCCAATTCCAAGGGGCAGACGGTGATTCGGGACAGGGTCCTCAATCGGGATGACCCTTGGCTCCATTGGGTCGTACACAGGGACGGCATCATCGAAGACGACTACGCGCTGGAAGGCTGATCTGTCCGAGGCATGCACCGGAGCCGCTGGGCGCGCCGTACCCCCGCGCCGGTCGTTACGAGGCAGCGCGCAGAGCGGATCGGTCCACGCGCGGCGCTCGTCGATGGGCAGCCCCTTGCGCACCCCACCGGTCAAGACACCTGCTGGGCTGGCCGATGACCTGTGGAAACCATCGTGCAGCCCGGAGGGACCCAGCAGTGGAACAAGAGACCGGGGACGGTATCGAGCGAATCGCCGGAGAGGCAGCGGGAGCAGACCCGACCGATCTTGCGCACACGCTGCGCGGCATTGCCGCGGCCGCTCGTCAGACGTTGGGTGCCGATCGGGCGTCGTTATACGTCGTCGACCTCGATACTCAGAACGTCGCCGACGTCTACACGACCGAGATCGACCCGCAGCGGCGGGCGTTTCTCACGCGGTCGATCGGCCACGGCGTGACCACGTTGCCGATCTGGCGAGTCCACCTCGACAGCCTCGATCCGCTATTGGCAATCGAGGACATCCGGCACGATCCAGCGATCCCACCCGCCCTGGCCGACCGACTCGGCTCGAGAGCGCTCCTTGGCGTGCGGCTCGAACACGATTCCGTGGTTCGTGCAGGCAGCGCCGCGCTGCTGGGCACACTGTATTGCAGCTTCGAAGGACCGCGCCGATTCTCCGAGCAGGATCGACGAGCGGCTCGCGGGCTCGCGGGGCTCGCGACGCTGACCTTGGCGAACGCACGGCTGCAGGCCCAAACCGCCCAGAGCTTCGCCGACGCACGCGGTCTGGCGACCGAACAGGCCGCCCTACGACGGGTAGCCACGCGGGTTGCAGCCGACGCGCCACCGAAGGAGGTATTCCGGCAAACCGCCGAGGAGGTCGCCGGGCTGCTCGGTGTCGAACTCGGGCTCGTTGCCCGCTTCGAGAGCGGGAGGGCGATCTCGGTCGGGTATTGCGGCGCGCCGATCGCGGTCGCGTTTCCCGTCGACGGCGGGGGTGCGCTTGCACAGGTCGCCCGCACCGGCCAGGTGGCCAGAATCGCCGACTACAAGGTGCTCGCCAATGATCACGTTGGCCGCCTCGTCGAGTCCCGAGGCTACCGGAGCGGCGTGGCTGCGCCCGTCCGGGTCGGGGGGCAACTCTGGGGCGCACTCCTGGCAGCGACCACACGACCTGCCCCGATCGACGCGGAGGCCGAGGCGCGGCTTGAGCGGTTTGCGGAGCTGGTGGCGTTGGCGATCGCCAACGCCGAGGCCCAAGCGCGGCTGCTTACCCAGGCGGCAACAGACCCGCTGACCGGCCTTGCCAATCACCGCACGTTCTTCGAGCGGCTCGATGCGGAGGTCCGGCGGGCGCGCCGTCACGGAGATGCCCTGAGCCTGGTGATGTTCGATCTGGATCACTTCAAGCGGGTAAATGACCTGAACGGCCACCTCGCCGGCGACGGCGTGCTCGCCGAGACCGCGATGCGGTTGGCGGAACTGGCCCGCGCAGAAGACGTCATCGCCCGGATCGGCGGCGAGGAATTCGCCTGGCTGTTGCCTGACGCGGACGCGCGGGCCGCGTGGCTTGCGGGTGAACGCGGGCGGCGGGCCATCTCTGAGACCGCGTTCCCGGAGGTCGGGCGGCTGACGGTCTCGGCTGGCGTTGCCGAGCTGCGCGAGGGCATGAGCGTCATTGAGCTCTTCCGGCGCGCCGATGCCGCGCTGTACTGGGCCAAGGATCACGGGCGCAACGTCTGCATGCTCCACGCCCCCGAACATGATCAGGCCCTGAGCGCCCGCCCGGCGACCGAGGCGGCGCGTCTCGCGTCGGGCGTGGGGCGGCTGGTCGCCCTCGCCCACCAGCAGATCGGGCTGACGACCACCGTGCTGAGTGAGTTCCGGGCCGACCGGCTGATCGTCCGCAACGTGGCCGGCGAGGTCGGCGCGTTCGGGCTCGAGCCGGGTGCGGAGGTGCCACTCGACGATCGCGAGAGGGCGCAGCTGGTCGATGGCAGTCTTCCGTACATGATCCGCGACGCCCGCCGTGAACGGGTTGCGCGCGCGCTGCCGCTCGCCCAGTCAGCCGATATCGGCGCCTACGTGGGGGCGTCGGTGACCCTGCCCAACGGAGAACTCTACGGCACACTGTCGTGCCTGAGCCGCCGCGCAGAGCCGGGCCTGAGCGCCGGGGACCTGCGCATGTTGCGCATCGTCGCGGGAATCCTCGCCGAGGAGATTGAGGTCACGGACCGTGCGGAGCGCGTCCATGACGAGAAGCGCGACGGCCTGCAGCGTGTGTTGACCGGGGAGAGCCTCAACATCGTGCTCCAGCCCATCATCGAGTTGTACGAAGGCCGCGTGCTGGCCGTCGAGGCGCTCAGCCGATTCACCGCGGAACCCCCGCGGCCTCCCGCGCGCCTGGTTCGCCGACGCGGCAGCCCACGGGTTGGGCGTGGAGTTGGACCTCCTGGCGATCCGGTCGGCGCTGACACAGATTGACAAGGTCCCAGCCGGGGCCCGGCTGTCGCTCAACACCTCGCCCGCCACGCTCTGCACACCGCAGTTCCTCGACGCCATCGCTGGCGTTCCGGGCGACCGGTTCGCCATCGAGATCACCGAGCACGCACCGGTCGAGGACTACGCGCAATTGCGAGCGGCCCTGGGGAGCCTGCGCTCGCGCGGCGCACAACTCATGGTGGACGACGCCGGTGCGGGATTCTCAAGCTTCCGGCACATCCTCGATCTTCGACCCGACGTCATCAAGCTCGATCTCTCGCTGACCCGCGACATCGACACCGACCCGCTTCGACGTGCATTGGCGGCATCGTTGCTTGCCTTCGCCGATGAAATCGGCGCCACGATCGTCGCGGAGGGCATCGAGACCTTCGGCGAGCTCAGCGCGCTGCGTGTTCTCGGCGTGCAGCATGGCCAGGGATTCCTCCTGGCCCGACCCGGGACGGCGCCGGTGCCTGAGCGGCTGGCCCTGCCCGTGCCCGGTGAAGTGGTGGACGCGACGTAGCTGGCGTCTCACCTGCGCCCTGCCCACCGCAGACCGCGGCGCGACCATCGGGCGGTTTCGCAACAGCGTCGGGCCGGAGCTGTTGAATATTGGGGAGCCCGCCGGCGGGCCGGCAGTACGACCGTCTGCCGCCGCCGCCCGGCCAGAACCACCGCACCATCCCACTACAGCAGCGGATCGATCGCCAACACGTCGGCGCGACGGCCGAGCGTCCACGAGGCACCGCCGACGCTGATCTCGTGGACCATCACCTGCGTGGGGTCGTCGCACACGTGCCGCACGGACGCCAAGAACCGTTCGAGCGCAGCGGGGAAATGAGGCGGCGAGTCGCTGTGCGAACAACGCCGGAGGACGCGGCCCACGATGACACCATCGGGATCCTCGTCCACGACAAAGACCCCCTGAAGACGGCCATTTGCGTCGACGCACTTGCTACAGACGACCAACAGATCATTCGGCCCGATGTCCGGCCACTCGCGGGTGCCCCACACGTTGTGTCCGCCTTTGCCTTGGGCCCCGATCCTACTGCCCCACAGAAGGGCCGTCTGACGCCTGCTGCGCCTCAGCGGCGCTCCCCGGGGTCGGAATCATCCGCGCCGCTACTGACCGTCCATCGAGACGACCGGCGTACTGCTAGGTGCCTGTCCGGGACATGGACGAACCCCGGACGCCAGGACCGCATACGCGTGCGGTACGTCGCGTCCTGCGTGCGGATCCGACAGGCACCCGACCAGGCGCTCGGCGGGGATCGTCGCCACCCCGATCGGGCCGTCCTCATCGGGATAGACCCAGAAGTCTGTCGTTGCCTGGCCGGGCTCGAGGACCTCAGCGGTCGTGCCGTCGCCGTGACGGCATTCGCGGTCGGTGCAGTAGAACACGTGGAGCCTCGCTGCGGTGTCGTTGACGATGACCGCACGCGGTGGTGCGTTCGAGGTGAAAAACAGCAGCGAGATCAGCCCGATCAGCACGACGACGGCGCCTGCCCAGGCCGGCCACGCCCACCACGGGACACCGCGAATCGCTTTCAGGATTGCCGTGCGACGCTCGTATGCCGACATCGATGCCACTAGATCGCGCTGCCCCCCGACCGGTCAACGCGTACGACGGCACGCGCGCCCGATAACGCGTGGATATCCGTGTAAGGATTATCGAAGGGCTCGACCACTGCGTGTTGGCCGGTCGGTTGTACGGGAACCGACAGCTGCCCCGTCGTCGGTGTCGGCGGTCCTACCGGGGCGAAGGCCATCCTCGACGCTCGAACCTGCGACCTTTGGGTCCGGAGGCCAATTGGGCAGGAGATTCGCGGGAAGCAGCGCGCACACCGAGGAGCTGGCGGTCTGCAGGCCAAGCTCCTAGTAGTCGGCGCTCTGACCTGACCCCGATTCCGGTACCAGCCCTTATGTGATTCCGGTCGGTTGATGGGCCCACTCGGCAGCGAAGGATGCCGGGGTCCGGTATCCAAGCGACGAGTGGGGTCGGTAGGAGTTGTAGTCGATGCGAAAGTCCTCGGCCAGGGTCCTGGCTTCCAACAGCGTTGCGAAGGCCTCGACGTCCAGCAGCTCATCGCGCAGCTTGCCGGTAAAGGACTCGATGTATGGGTTCTCCCACGGGTGGCCGGGCTCGATGTAGCTGGTGTCGGTGCCCGAGAACCGACACCAGTCGCGAATGGCGTGTGCGGTCAGCTCGGGCCCGTTGTCCATGCGGATGTATGCCGGCGACCTGCCGGTGCTCGCCATGATCTGCTCCAGCACTGCCACGGTGTGATCGGCGGTGATCGACCGGTCGACTCTGATCGCCAGGGCCTCGCGGGTGAACTCGTCGGTGATGCTCAATACCTTCAAGGTCTTGATGTCGGTGGTTTGGTCAAAGCAGAAATCCAGCGCCCAGACCTCGTCGGGATACGTCGCCCGCAGCCGGGCAGCCGGCAGGTTCGAGACGCCCAGGCGGGAGCGCTTTTTGGCCCGGCGCATCACCCGCAGGCCCTCATCGCGGCACAGGCGCTGGATGCGCTTGTGGTTGACCGAGAAGCCTTCGATGCGCAAGAGCGCCGTCAGGCGCCGGTAGCCGTAGCGCGGACGGGCTCGGGCGAGTTCGCGCAATCGGGATCTGATCGCCTTTTCGATGTCACCGGGCACCGGGGCACCCCGGCGCTGGGTCGTTCGTGATTGGCCGATGGCCCGGCACGCCCGACGCTCGGAGATCGCCAGGCGATCCATGAGCATCCAGACCGCCCTGCGGCGGCGTGCCGGGCTCACCAATTTCCCCTGGCCACCTCTCTCAAGGCGGCGTTGTCGAGGGCCTGATCGGCCACGATGCGCTTGAGGCGTGCGTTCTCACGCTCGAGCTCCTTGAGGCGCTTGGCGTCATCGGCCTTCATGCCGCCGTACTGGGCCCGCCAACGGTGGAAGGTCTGCTCGGAGATCTCCAGGTGACGGGCGACCGTGGTGATGTCGGCTCCTTCGCCCTGGAGTCGCTCAGCCTCACGCAGCTTCCTGATGATCTGCTCTGGGGTGTGCCTGCGCTGTTTCATGGGGTTCATCCTCCTTGAGTCCGTGGATCTGGACAAGAGGAATCACACTCGCGATGGCACCGTTGGCGGGGGTCAGGTCAGCTCCTCCTCGGCTTCGACCACGACTGCGCGGTGCTCGTAGTGTGCGGCGAGCGTTGCCCTGTTGATCGCTTCCTTACGCGTCATGTATTCCCGCTCCTTCCTCGGCTCGTCTTTGCGCGGTCTTCGCCCGGTGGCGCAGCACGCACCAGGGTCCAGACACTCGTGCGAAGACTGCGCGGCTGCCGGCCGCTGGGGTTCGTCGTTCGGTTCGCATTGTCGACCCACACGGTGACGTCGTCCGAGTTTCGTCCGTGTTGACAATTTGTTATGTCATGCCTAACTTATGATCATGATCGCACCAACCTTAATCTCGCCGGCGATGCAGGACTACGCGAAGGCGATCTACTCGCTAGAGACGCGCGGTGGTGGCGACGCGGTCTCGACGACCGATCTGGCCGAGCGGCTCGGCGTCACGGCGGCCTCGGTGTCGGCGATGCTGCACAAGCTCGCAACGCAGGGTCTAGTCGAGTACGAGCCCTACCACGGCACCCATCTGACGGCCCAGGGCCGACGCGCAGCGCTCGAGGTGTTGCGCCATCACCGGCTTCTGGAGACCTTTTTGGCACAGGAACTCGGCGTGCCCTGGGATCGCGTGCATGACGAGGCGGAGGTGCTTGAGCACGTCATCTCCGAGGACCTCGAGCAGCGCATCGCCGCCAAGCTTGGAGATCCGCTGCGCGATCCGCACGGCGATCCGATTCCTGGCCCTGACCTTCGCATCGATGAAGCGCCGACCCAGGGTCTTGCAGACTTGCCGACGGGCGCACGGGGGCGGCTTGTGCGCGTCTCCGACGCGAGCCCGGACATCCTGCGCTACCTCGACGAATTGGGCATCGGCCTAGGGGACACCTTCGAAATCGTCGAGACTCCGCGCTTCGGCGGGCCGCTGACGGTGCGCTTTGGCGAGCAGACCCACATGATCGGCGGGCAACTGGCGGGCGCGATGCGCGTCGAGGTCGCGTGACCCCTCCGCCGCGCCCGCCCGGGGACGAGGGCGTCCGGGTGGGTGGCGCGGCGGTCCTCGATCCGACCCTGACGATCACCACGCCGCTGCAGGCCGTGCTTGCCCGCGGTCCATGGCGCGCGACCCTCGCCATGCTCGGGCCGGCCTTTGTCGCGGCGATTGCATACGTGGATCCGGGTAACTTCGCCACGAACGTGCAGGGGGGCGCCCAGTTCGGGTACTTGCTGCTGTGGGTGGTCCTCGCGGCGAACCTGATGGCAATGGTGATCCAGTATCTGTCGGCCAAGCTCGGGATCGTCACCGACCGCAGCCTTCCCGAGATGTGCCGCGAGCGGTTTCCCCGCCCGGTCACCTGGGGATTGTGGGTCCAGGCCGAGCTGATGGCGATGTCCACCGACATCGCCGAGTTCGTCGGCGCGGCGCTCGGCTTGAACCTGCTGTTTGGCGTGCCGCTGGTCATCGCTGGACTGATCACCGGCGTGATCTCGTTCGGAATCCTCGGACTGCAGAGCCGCGGTTACCGTCGGTTCGAGCTGGTGATCACATTCCTCTTGGGGATCATCTTCGCCGGGTTCCTCTATGAGACCCTCAAGATCGGTCCGTCCGCGCACAGCTCGCTGACCGGGTTGGTGCCGCATTTCGCCGGGAGCGGATCGATCGTGCTTGCCGTGGGCATCGTCGGCGCGACGGTGATGCCGCACGCGATCTACCTGCATTCCGCGTTGACCTCAGACCGCATCCGCCCCTACAACGACGCCGAGCGGGCTCGGATCCTGCGGTTTGAGCGCCTGGACATCTGGATCGCGCTCGGGATCGCCGGGCTGGTCAACCTCGCCATGCTCGCCGTCGCGGCGCGTTTGTTTCACACCCCCGGCAATACGAACATCTCCACGATCGAACAGGCCCACACGGGCTTGGCGCAGCTCGTCGGGGGAGGCGCCGCGCTGGCGTTCGCCGTGGCGCTCTTGGCATCCGGGGTCTCCTCCTCGAGCGTTGGCACCTACGCTGGCCAGGTCGTGATGGCCGGCTTTGTCCACCTCAAGGTCCCGCTGTTTGCGCGCCGCGCCGTCACGATGATTCCCGCGATCGCGATCCTCGCGGTGGGGTTCAGCCCCACGGAGGCCCTCGTGCTCAGCCAGGTCGTGCTCTCGTTTGGCATTCCGCTTGCCCTTGTCCCGTTGGCCTTGCTGACCGGCGGCCGCACGGTCATGGGAGCGCACGTCAACAGCCGCACGACGGCGGTGATCGCTTGGTTGCTGGTCGGGGTCATCACCGCGCTCAACGTGTTCCTGATCTACCAGGTCTTCAACTAGGGCATCCGGGCGTAGCTCCGGCGCGCTCCGGTGGGTAAATCGATGGCCCGACCTACAATCAGGCCAGGGACCATCGTGCGAATCAAGGTCCGACCACGTCCAGTCACCTCCGATCCGAACTGCAGCACACCGGCGCGTATGAGCGACCGCTCCGCGACGCCGCCTGGCTGCGCGACGCGCGGCGGGCGCGAATGTTGTCGTGGCTGTCGCTTGCGTGGATGGGAGTCGAGGGCGGTGTTGGCCTGATCGCCGGTCTCGTGGCGGGATCGGTTGCGCTCGTTGGGTATGGGCTGTCTTCAGGAGTCGAGGGCATTGCGTCGGTCATTGTGATCTGGCGCTTTACGGGCTCGCGCATGCATTCTGAGACCTCCGAGCACAGTGCCCACAAGGCGGTCGCCGTTTCGTTTTGGGTGCTCGCGCCGTACGTCGCGATCCAATCCGTCTACGACTTGGTGACCGAGCACAAGGCTGGACCCAGTCCCGTCGGCATCGCGGTGGCGGCCAGCAGCATCGTGCTGATGCCTCTGCTCGGCCGCGCCAAGCAGCGCCTGGGTGCTCGCTTGGGGTCTGCCGCTACCCAGGGCGAGGGCGCGCAAAACATGCTCTGCGCCGCGATGGCCGCGGCCGTGCTCGTCGGGCTCACAGGCCAGTCGATCTTCGGTACGTGGTGGCTCGATCCACTGGCCGGGCTCTTCATCGCGGCCGTCGCTGTGAAGTCGGGTCTTGACGCGTGGCGCGGGGAGGCGTGCGCCGACTGCGCCCCGATCGGGTTCGGGTCGCCGGATCAGGGCTGCGACGACGGATGCTGCTCGGGCTGAGTATTCCGTCACGAGGCATGCCCGACCTGCCGAATCCGTCTGCAGCTGGACTCCTGTCGCCCGTCTAGATGATTGATTCCACGGGCTCAGGCGACAAAGTCGACGAATGCACGGCTTGGTCGGCCGAGTTGGTGGTTGAGACTGATGCAGGCGGCGAGGCACAAAAAGCGCTGCAGGATGCGCTCTTTGATGCCCGCAAGGGTGCGGGCACCGTGGCGTTCGAGAGTGAGCAGGTCTTTGCAGGTCCAGAAAATCGACTCGATGCGCTGGCGGATCGGAGCGAGATGCAGGTCCGTCCCCGCCTCGTTTTTGCGGCGGGGACGGAGGATCTTGGCGTCCAGCTGGCTGACGGCATTGGCGAATTCGCGGCCGGCATAGCCCTTGTCGCCCAGGAGGGTCTCGCCGCCAGATCGCTCACAACGCGCCAGCAGCTCGAGGCCTACCACGCGTTCGTCACGTTTGGGCGAGGCGAGGGCAAGCGCACGCGGGGTCCCGTCGGGGGCGAAGATCGCGTGCAGACGAAAGCCCCAAAAGAAACGGGAGTGCGAGGCGCACCAGCCGTAGTCGGCCGCGTCGCCCAGGGCGGAGCGCTTGACGGTCTCGCGGCTCTTGGCGCATTCGACCGGGGTCGAGTCGATCAACAGCAGATCGTCTGTGTAACCGGGGCTCTGGCTGGCAAACACGCACATCAGCCACTCGATCGTGTCGGCCAACCGACGCCGACGCTTGTGGTATCCGGGCTGGGCAGGCAGCCCGGGAAACAGGTGGCAAAGGCGCCTGGCTGCGACCTTGAGAAACCGCCGATCGGATGGGATCCCCATGATTGTTTGGGCCACACAGAGTGTGATGACCTCCGCGTCGGTGACCACACGGCGGGCGTTTCCGGGGGGCTGTGGCAGGAGATCGTCCGCTGTGCAATAAACGGCGATGCAGAGAGCGTCGAGGTCGGCGTCCATCGTGGCCTCCAGGTCGACGGTGTGGTTAGCACCGCCGACTTCGGCCTCTCTGTACAAAACCCCTTCGCCACGGCGATCGCCGTGGAATCAATCATCTAGTCGTGCGCGCGACGGAGCACCGTCCAAACAAACATCTGCTTCGAGCCGGACGGCGTGCGATGCGACTCGCGCTCATGGTCCACCAGCGCAAAGCCAGGGGCAAAGACGGCGACGACGTCCGGTGCCTCGTACCGCGCGACAGGCAGCCCCGAGCATTGAGGCGGGCCGTCAGACGCAAACGTTCCTAGGACGAGCAGGCCAGATGGTGCGATCGCCGCCGTGGCTACGCCGACATACCGGTCGCGATCTTGCTCGTCGCACTGAGATTCACCGCTATGCGGCGTCGGCGATTTGAGCCGGTTTCAGGCGGAGTGCGTACGTTCGCCTGAATGGGTGGGTTGCCTCGGTCGCCAGTAGGTGAGCGCGAGCAGGACGATCAGGGGGCCGCTATTGACGTCGGTTCCGGACCCCGTGAGGATCCCCCCGAAGTCCTCTGCCAGCCAGATCCACACCCCGACGAGGATCGCCAGCACCAGAATCCCGGCGATGTCCCAGCGCGCAAACACCGACAGGCCGATCACCACGCACGCGACGGCAAACAGCAGCGAGATGAGGGCCCCGTGGCCTGTGTACATCACGGACATGCGCGTATCGAGGCTGTTGATCCAACCGGGCTCCCCAGAGCCCATGCCCGAGACCATGCCGCTCAGCGAATCCCCGCCCCGGTTGGAGGGCAGGAGCTGGTAGATCGCAAACGCGATCCACAGCATCGCCCAGATCACCCGGGCCGCCGCCATGCCGATGGGCGAGCGCTCAGCGACCGAACGAACGGGGCCCTGATCCGGGATCCCGTCGCGGGCCGCGGACACCGGAAAGATGAGGATCGCGATCAGGGCATATAACAGCACGGCGCCCGGGAAGCCCATCGTCGGCGAGGCCGACGTGAACAGGCCGCCAAAACCCTCACCGAACCACCAGACCCCAAAAGCCCACATAACCGAGCCCGCCAGCGCCCAACCGACCGAGCGCTTCCAGAAGATGCCGAGCGCGATCGCCAGCTGGGTGAGGGCAAAGAGCGTATTCCAGGCCGCGATGTGCGGCTCGATGAAGTGCGCAATTCCCGTAATCGACTCCCCGAGCACGCCGGGGACCCCGGTAGCCGTCGGCGCCATGATCTGCGCCGGAAACGCCCTGGAGAACATGAACGACTGGAATTGCAGGGCAGCGTCGATGAGCCAGATGAGCCCGAGGCCGAGCTGCAGCATGCGCCGCCGGTCGCGCCTGTCCCAGCCGACGACGTCGCGAACGCGCGTACCGACGGACTCGTCGGCGGCGACACTTGGAGCAAGGTGCTCGAAGGAAGGAGCTGTGGTCATGGGCGGCACCCTGCTCGCAGACGGGCTCGTCAGAGGGGCCGGATGTCCCCCTCATCTGTCTCCTACGCAACGTAGTAAAATTGTTAGCGAATCCGCGAGTGACAGACCGCCCTTGGCCTCGTGGACGTATTGCCGTCGGCACAGGAGATACTTCGCGCAGACCTGACCGCATCGGAGCGCCGCCGACCACGTCCAGCGGGGAGGTCCAATGAGCCGTCGAACGCTGAGCCTCGCTGCCATTGTGGTCGTGGTTGCCGGCGTCTTCGCCGCCGGTCTCGCGGTCAGCGGCAGCGGCACGTCATCGTTGCACGCCTCCCCGATCAACCCATCGCTACCCGCGCCTGCCACCGCCGGACGCGATTCGACCGGGCAGCTGGTGAGCGTCCCCGAGGGTGGGCGCCCTGCGCTGGTGACCTTCTTCTACGCACACTGCCTGACCACGTGCCCGATCATCGCCGGCGAGATCGCCGCCGCACTCAACGAGGTTGGCCCGGCCACGACGAGCGGGATCGACGTCGTCGCGATCTCGGTGGACCCGCAAGGGGACACCCCTGCGGAGGTGAACCACTTCCTTGCCGTCCACGACCTTTCCGGCCGGATGAACTACATCATCGGCACGCGCAGCCAGCTCTCCCCCCTGTGGCAGGCCTGGAACGTCAGCGTCAAACCGGGCGCGGAGATCTACGTCCCGGCGATGCGCATGTACATGCCGCAGGTCAACCATTCCGCGGTGGTCTACCTGATCAACAAACAGGGTCAGGAGGTCGGGACCTACAGCGGCTCCACGATCATCCCGGTGGCAGACCTCGCCGCGGACATCAGGACTCTGGTCAATAGTTGACATGGGGTGATTCCTGTCAAGGTCGTCGCGAACGGCCCATACCCCTCTTGGAAATACGCCCGCCTTTCGTATCGCTACTGGGACGACGGGTGGAACGTGCGTTTGAACCTGCCGGCTATCGCCGCCGCTCTGCACACACGATTGAGGCTGTCACTCAGAGAGCAAACCCTCGGGCACCGTTGGTCGGCGATCTCGGCCTGCCGGGTCACCGCGCGCCTAGTCGATCCCCGGCCGGGTCGCGATCGTGACCCCGGATCGGGGGGGCGAGCTCATTGATCTGGCCGCTTCGCGCAGCTTCGCGAATCTCATCCGGGTGCACCCCGGCCTCGACGAGGCGCTGCTCAAGACCCTCCTGACGGGCGCCGGCAAAGAACAGGACGGCGATCGTCACAAATGACAAAAGGCAATGGGTCGCCATCATCACCGTGCCGGCATTGGCCTGATCCTCGAGCGGTGCGATGCCCCAGGTCGCGTCCAAGGCAGCGTGACCGGGGTAGAGCGGGGTGCCGCTAAACCAGAAGATGTTGGCGATGATCAAGCCCACAAAGAAGATGCACGTCATGTAGGCGCACTTCCAGCCCGTCCGAAACCACTCGGGTGCCGGGGCGAAGCGCTCAAGGATCGGACACCAACACAAGACGCCGAAAATAAAGAACGACACCTGCTGCAAGATCCACAGGGTGTTCGAGGCCAGCAGCTGATCGTGGACCGCCGGCCACAACCACACCGCGGTGCTGACGACCCAGAGCGCAAACCCGACAAACGGGTGTGAGATCAGTCGACGGACCCCAGAGACCGGGACTCTGGCCCGTGGCAGCGCGACCAGGACCAGCAGCGTCCCGAGTGACCCGATCAGGATGTGCTAAAGCATGTGGAGCTCAAGCCGGCCGTCGTGGGCCATCCCGTTGATCGGGGAGCCCACCGCGACCAACAGCACCACGATGCCCGCGATGCCGGAGATGCGCGGCCAGCCCGGTTGCGCGCGGCGCAAGACGTAGATCCCGACCAGCGCGATTCCCGTGTCTCGACCCGCGGCAGCGTCCAAAGCCTCCACCAGTGCGGGGTTGTCGGCAGGGTGCCGACGGCACCGACGCGGACTCCTTCGTCACCCGTGAGCGCAGTCACTGCGAGCGACAGTGCCAGCACGCACGCGACCACGATGGCGGTAAATGCCCGGGAACGGTTCACGAACCGATGATGGCACCGTGTCGATCGGTGAGAGCGCCGAAGCCCGGAGCCGAGTGCGGGATGGGACGGTTGTCCGGATCGACTCGACGTCCGGCGCAAACCGATGTCAGGCGACCGCCCGCGTGTTCCGACACCCAGATGGGACGGCGCGGTGGATGATCCCGGCAATCGACCTGATCGCGCGCGGGCCGGAGGTTTAGGCTCTTCCCGGCGCCCGCCTCGGGAGGCGGGCAGCGGCTGAGAGCATGGGCTCCCGCGTGTAGCGCACCGGCCTGCGGGGGGAACGCATCCACGCTGAGGAAACCGTTACCGGCTGCACGTTAGTCCAGGTCTGCGCCGTCAGGGACGGCGTCTGCGCACTCATGGCGGGCCAGTTCGGCCTCTTTGCGGGCGATTTCGGCCTCCATCTCGGCGACGGCCGCCATGAACACCTCGTGGGTGATCACGTCAACAGCCCGGCGCGTCGGGGCGTCGAGACCCATCAGCCGCGCCTTGCGCTCCTGGACCCGCAGCAGCTGGGCAATCGCCTGGAGCCCAGGGCCGTCGTCGATGATTGTCTGGCCCTTGTGCATGACGACGTTCCCGTGATCGACGCAGACCTGCTTGCGCTCGACGATGCCCCACAGGTGGCGTGACATGCGGCCCATCTCCTCCAGCATGGTCGGCTTCTTACTGGCCGAACCCTCGACAGCTCCGCGCTGTGCCGTCGCTACCGGCGCGCACACGCTGCCGCTGGCCCACGTCGTTTACGCTGGCATGACCTGCGCCATACCTACACGGATCGCTTTTGGCAGCCCACGGTATTGACCTCGTGACGATCCAGGCGGTCCTGGGTCACAGCGCGCTCGCCACCAGCGGGCGCTACCTGCACGCCAGGCCTGCATCGAACCAAGCGGCGGCGTTCACCCGTGCGTTTGACCACTCGTTGCCGGTATCCGGGGAGGCGGAGGCCGATACGGCGCTGGGGTCGATCTGAACACCGCAGGCATCACGACTGAAAATCGTGGTGTTCCCAGTTCGAGTCTGGGTCTCGCCATCAAGAAAGGCCCCGCCAGCGGCGGGGCCTTGTCGTCTTTGGGGTTCGGCAGGCCCTGGGGTGTGGGTGAAATCCACCGGGTAAGACACCCGCTCGGACACACGGCGGTGTGGCCGTGATGCGGGGATCGGGTCGTCGTCCCATGTCCTCGTGGTCACGGCCGCTGGGCGAGGTGACTGCTCGGCAGCGTTCGTCGGTCCTCGCCGTCGTGGCGAGGCGATCTGCTCCCCGCCACTACGCCACCACTGGGGTCACGATCTCGAGCTCCGTCACGATCTCGATCGACGGCGAGACGCTCCGCGCAGAAGGGCACCGCATCGCGTGGACCCCGTGGACCTCCTCGGCGGCTGCCCGGTGCTCCTCGTCAAGCCGGAGCGTGTAATTCACCTGCACTTTGCGGAGCACGAGGATCCCATCTTCGTTGCTCTCCACGAATCCCGTCGCAACCGCGGTGATCGCCTCGGCGGGAACCACGGGCACGCGCGCGCGAAGCAGCGACCCCGCAAAGGTCCCGGTCAGACACGAGCCGATCGAGGCCACCATGTAATCGAGCACGCTCGGCAGCGGCTCCACAGGAGACGACTTGTAGTGCTCGGCGATCGGGCCGTGGACACCCATGCGAATGATGTCGCCATTCGGCTCAAGCGTCGCCTCGCGATCGAGGGTCTTTGAACCGGGCACGAGGCGAATCGGCGCGGTGAGCGCGAATGCAGACATGAAGGCCCTCCGGGAGGCTGTTAGAATTGGAGCAACTGCTACATAATTAATCCTCCCACCGGGTAGTGTCAAGCGCGATGAGCGACGTGAGGCGCGGACGACCGCGCACCTTCGACACCGAACGCGTGCTCGACGACGCGATGGACCTCTTCTGGCGCCAGGGCTACCGGTCGACCACGACCCGCGATCTGGAAGCGTCGCTCGGTGTCACACAATCGAGCCTCTACCACGCGTTCGGTTCCAAGGCGCAGCTCCTCGACTGCGCGCTTGCGCGCTATCAGACCCGCCTCGATCGCGGGTTGCTCGAACCGCTTCGAACGGGCGCAGACGGCTTGCCGGCGATCGACGCGTTTCTCGAGGGCCTCTCGGCCTGGCTCCTCGCCGATGGCACGAGGGGGTGCCTGCTCGGAAAGATGATGAGCGAGAGTGACCCGCCCGAACCGGTCGTCGCCTCCCGGGTGGCCGCATGGCACGATGAGATCCGCGCGGCGCTGGCAGCGGCGCTCGTCCGCGCCTCCCAGGCGGGCGAAATCCACGCTGACGACGTCGATGACCATGTCGCACTCATCGTGGGGATCGTTCTCGGGATGAACCTCGCCGTCAACGCCGGATTCGGTGAGTTGGAAGTCAAGGCGATCGGCGCCGCGGGGCGGGCAGAGGTCGCACGGTGGCGGTTGAGCGGCTGAGAACGAGGCTCAGACGATCATGGCGGTCCGGCTGACCAGACGCCCCACCGGATCTGCGAGCAGAGGCGGACGTCGGACCGTCGACAGGCGGCTTCCTTTGATGGAGCAGAGGCAACTCTCATACCGCCGAGAGCCGTTGTGTCTGGCCAATCGATCAAGATGCCATCGGGGCAACTTGCGCCACGCGGGCTAATCTCTTTCGGCAAGGGGAGTGACGCAGCGAGCGCGACGATGAACTCAAGCAGGGTGTGCGCGTGGAAGTGAGTCTCGTCTATTTCGAAGGATGCCCCCATTGGCAGCTCGCCCGCCAGCGCCTTGAGCACGCGATCGGCTACGCGGGCGTCGGGCCGATCGAGATCCGGGTTGTCGCGGTTGACACGCTCGATCGGGCCGCCTCGGCCGGCTTGCGCGGTTCGCCGACGATCCTCATCGATGGGGTCGACCCGTTTGCCGGTCTCGACCTGGAGCCAGCACTCAGCTGCAGGATCTATGCGACCGAGCACGGACCCGATGGTGCTCCAAGCGTGGTGCAACTCATCGAGGCGCTCCGACGTGTCTCAGGCGACGATCCGGACGCGCGCGACGTGACCAATGAGGCCTCGTTTCCCGCCTCGGACCCGCCGGAGGCCGGGGCGCCGGGTATTTAGCCGGTCAGGAGGTCCGGAGGCGTCGGCGCGACGGACAGCGCCGGTCGGCTTGATCGCGAACATCCCGATGAACGCAGAGCCCGGAAACGTTCGTGTCGTCGATCCGGCTGGTCACGGATGGTCACGCGGCACGGCAGGCGCGATGATCACTGCACAACCCCTTTGAGCCACCCTGGAAATCTCGGCGGCTCCCCAACCAGGCAGACTGGCCTGGAAGAAGGGAGTCCATACGATGGGAAGACCGAGCAAGTACCCGCCGGAGCTGCGGGAGCGCGCGGTGCGGATGGTCCACGAGTCCGGCATGAAGCGCTCCAGGATGAGGACGCTGGTCATCGGCGCCGCTGCTGCCTTGGCAGCAAGCGGTGTTTCCGCCTGCGGATCATCGAGCTCAACGGCTCGTGCCCTGGTCCCTGATGTGCGCGGCTTGGGTGTCCAGCAGGCAGCCGACCAGATCTGTGAGGTGGGGTTCCGCGTCCAGGACGCGATCTACCTCCCGGACGCGGCAGGGGCTCCGGTGAAGCCGCCTGCTGGCTACAGCGCATCGCCGGTGATCATCCAGCATGGTCACCCCGTTAATTTGTATCCGACAGTCACCATGACGACTCCGCCGGCAGGGGTAATTGCGGTGCCCGGCAGCATCGTCTCAATCACTGGTTCTGGGTTAGTCCAGCCGATCGTCGTCAATGTCCCGCATTGCGCTGTTCCGGCCGCACCGAATACTCCGGTGCGTCAGTAGTCGGACGGCGGCATCGATCACCCGCCGCGACTAGTCGGGCACGCCACGACTGCCTGTCGTCGCCCTCGAACGACATTGGTCCCCGCCGGGAGCGCGCCATGCCCTTGGCGAGGAAGACAGAGTGGCACCCGCGAGTGGTACCCACAAGGTCATCCCAATCAACCAGCTGCTCGAGGAGGCGGCCCGGGCTGACGCCGACGACGATCAGCACTTCGGCCAAGCACGTGGCGACGAGCTGCCGCCCGAGCTGACCGAGCGGAACTCACGTCGCCAGCGGCTTGCTCGGCTGCAAACAAGAACTCGAGGCCGAGCAGGCCCAACAGCAGGCCGAATACGTGGCCAACCTCGACCGGCGCGCCGAGTGGGAGGCCGAGCACGCTCGCACGCTCGGTGGCCGCAAGCCCTTTGCGCCCGCAACCGATGCGTTGGCCAAGCGCACGATCAACACCACCGACCCCGACTCTCGACCGATGCGTAGAGCCGACCGCCGGACGGTGCAGGGCTACAACGCCCAAGTCGTGACCAGCCCCCAGCAGATCATCCTTGCGGCCGAGATCACCCAGGCCGCAGGCGACTCAGGTCAGCTGGAGCCGATGATCCACCACGCCCTGGGTGTGCTGGCCCGCGCCGGTATCGACGAGCAACTGGAGGTCGTGCTGGCCGACGGCGGCTATTGGAACTCGTCCCAGATCGCCCGGCTGCACCAACAAGAAATCCAGTCAATCGTTCCGACCAAATCCCGTACACGCACCGCACCACGCAGGCTCTCGCCACGACAGGGCCCCGAGGCCCGACGGGTCGAACACATCCTTGGTACCCCCGAAGGCCAGGCGCTCTATCGCCGCCGACAGCAGATCGTCGAGCTCATCTTCGCCCACACCAAGATCCTGCGGCGTATCGACCGCTTCCAACGCCGCGGCCTGGCGGCCTGCACGGCCGAATGGAAGCTCATCGCGGCCACTCACAACCTGCTCAAGCTCTGGCGCCTGGCACCGGCCGCGATCACCGCCCGATCCGGCCACCTCGGCCGCCTGCGCCGATCGACACATCAGGCCCAGGCGGCCTCCACGTGCAACAAAACCCCGCCGCTGGCGGGGTTTGTGCAACAGCTTCATATGCGATGCTTTCGTTAACGCGCCAGACAGGATTCGAAACTGTGACCTTCGGTTTCGTAGGGCGACTTAGCAGGTGATTTGCGTGACGATGGGTGCAGAGCAAGTGCGGCGTTTGCAGGCGGTTCCGCATCCATCATCACGGACGCTACTTCGCGGGGTTGCGTGATTCTTGCGTCGATCGACGAGCCGCCACGGGGGTCGCTGGTGCGGTCTGCGGCCCGGTTGCGCCCGCACCAGCTCGAACGACGCAGGATGAGCCAGACAGTGGGTCGCTCGTGGTGCCCAGCCAACCCCGAAATTGCTGAAACCGTGACTCCCCGAGGGATCAGGGTCAGGTCCGCTAGTACTCGTACGCCGCCAACTGGGCCGTGCCGGGCGAATTTCCGTCAAGTAATTTTCACGTCCTGCCGATCACGGTCGTGGAGTGACACGCAGGCGGCGGTTGTGGCAGCGGTCCGTCTGTGTTGCGGCGCCTCTCGATCGACGCTTTTGGGGGAAGCGGCAAAGGGGCGCCGCGGGCATCGCCGTCACGACACTTGCGCGGGGACCGCATTCGCTGCCAAGTCCACAACGACCCGTGGCGCAAAAGCGCCGCCCGAACGAACGGCATGACAGCAAATGGGGTTCGATGTTGCTGGCGGCCTTGATCGATTGGAGGATCGGCATGGATGACTGGTACCGGCATTCGGCCTCCGATGGTGGCCTCGACGGCGAGTGTGAGCGTTGCTCCGTCGCGCGGGCGATCAATCCGGATGCCGGATACATGTCCGAGTGGCCGGTTAGCGGCGATGAGCGGATCGCTGCGCCCGTCTTAGATGACGAGATCTGGACACCTGTTTGGATGATCGCGGGCACCGTCGCCGTCACGGGCGGCAGCGTGTCCGATCGCATCGAGGCCGTCGCGCTCATCCGTCAGCGGCTCAACGCCAACCTGGACCGCTTTCGGGTGCTCTCGGAGAGCAGGGAGGCGTCGGTGACAACGTTGAACTTCCAAGCGGCCACCGCCACGAAGCACGAGGATTGGACGCTGGAGGCGATCGGGGCCGCGTGTCACAGTGCCAGTTCGCTCAACGGCACGGCGACAGAACCCTCAGTCACCGCGAGTGTCGTCTCGCTCCGAACGAGACGCCAAATAGCGGCCTAGCGGACCGATTCGGGTCGTTCCGCCCACGGCAACCTGCCCCCTGTCAAACTCCCCGAGCGGCGAGTATCCCCCTAGGTGCAGGCTCGATAGCCTCTGGGGTGCGGACGGGGGGCTCCCGTGGGGGACGGTGAGCGTCATTCGACCGGCCCGAGTTGCGACGCCGACGGGTCTAGCGCGCGACCAGAGGATGGCGCGAGTGGAAGAAGGATCTGTCTTCGACTTGGACCCCGCCGCGGCTCACTGGCTGGCGGAGACGTTTGAGGTCGGGAGCCCGGAGCACGCGCTGCTCGACTCGCTGGCGCTCGCCGCGGAGGCGAACGCCGTCCGGCGGGGCCTACGCGCCAAAGACGCGGACTGCGAGCCAAGGCCACTTGCGGATCTCCTATCCCGGGAGCGGATCAGTCTGAGCGTGAGCGCTGTCGCGGCCGCGTTTCCGGACTTGCCGGTCCCCCGAGCGCCGGGGCCGTCACAGGTCCAGGCGATCGACGCGTTTGTCCGTCAGCCACGGTCGGCGGCGGGCGGCGATGGCATGCCGAGTCGGAGGCCGCGCGTCGTGGCCGGCTCGGAGGTGGTGGGCACCGTCGACATCTCGGGGACCTGCGAAGAGAACGCTCAGCAGATCATCCGGGCGATCCGGGCCCGGTTCGAGATGGCCATGGACCTTACCGACGTCAAGTTCCCGATCCTGGTCACGGAAGGCAACCACACAAGGGTCGCGTTCCGGGTGGGCGTCCGCGGACGCGAGCGCGCCGAGGCGCGCAAGTGGGTGGAGACGCTCTGTCGCGACGCGCTGCGACCGTTCGATCTGGCCAACCCGCCGTTCACTGCGGACGTCGACCTCGAGATCGACGCGCCGTCCGCTTGACGCTGCCCTCCGGTGCGGCCGCCATCCGGGCGACCGCACCGGCACCGGAGCCCGGCAATAGGCACGACCGCCTGTCGCCAGCGGGCCGATAGGGCTCGCCGATGAGCGACGACCACGCAGAGTGGCGCCAGCCGTCGGTGCTGAACTCGACTGCGGCGGGCAGCGGCGCGCGAACCAAGTGCCAGGAGTCGGCCCGCTAGGATCGAATCAGTGGAGGACGCATGAACGAGCAATCATTCGATGTTCCCTGCATTGGTCGCTATTCCGCCGCCGAGGTCGCCCGACTGGCGGGGGTGTCGTCGCGACGCGTCGGATCCTGGGCACGGTACGGAATCATCCCAAGCGTCCGGCGTCGGCCCAACGTGTATTCGTACGCGGACGCCGGCGAGGCGGTCGTAGCTCACTACCTGATCGAAAAGGGTGTGCGGCCAAGCGCTATCCGGGAAATGGTTAGCCGCCTGAGGGCGCAGTATGGACAGTGGCCCCTGTCGAGCGCGCCGATCGCTCGCGAGGGAGGCCTCGTCGTGCTCCGAGATCGCCGCGGTGTCATGGTCGACGTCGTGGACCGTGTGGACCACCTGGTCGAGGAGGGGACATTCTTGGCCCTGGAGGACGTGCGGAACGCCCTCGCGCATGGCGGCTGGGTCGCGTTGAAGACGCGCCGTCCGAACGTCGAGGTCGATCCCGAGCGACTGTCAGGTCGGCCGACCGTCAGAGGGCGCCGGGTCCCTACGAGTCTCGTCGCCGAGCTGGCACGCGCCGCAAACGGACGCGAAACACTGCGAGAAGAGCTATCGCTCTCGAACGACGAGATTGACGACGCGGTCGCCTATGAAGATGACGTAGAGAAAGCGATTGCCGCCTGATCGGCTCCAACTCGTCCTCGACGAGATGCTTCCCCGATCGCTCGCTCGAGAGCTCTCCTCGCGCGGGTATGACGCCCGGTCGGTCGAGGAGCTCGGATGGAAGGGCGTAAACGACCCCGAGGTGCTGCGGCGCGTCTCGGCGCTCCGCCCGCTCGCGGTCCTGGTTACCTTCGACAATGCGATGCCAACCCAGCACCGAGGAGCGCTTCAAAGGCTTGACGTGACGCTCCCGAGTTCCGCAGTTGATGGGCATTTGAGTGGGGTTTGCGGCTCGGATTGCCCGTAAACACTGAGGTCTGGGTTGGCCGAAGGCCGGAACGCGTGGGCACACGGTTTGTGGCGTGTCTCTCGTATTTGTCGGGTTGGTGTGGTATTGGTGTGGGCATGTACTTGCGGACGATGCAGCGGCGGCGCAAGGACGGCTCGCGGGTCCGCTATGTGCAGCTGGCGCACAACCGCCGCGTTGAGGGGGTCACGCGGGCGGAGGTGCTGCTGAACCTCGGCCGCGAGGATGAGCTCGACCTGGAGGGCCTGCGCAGGCTGGCGGGGTCGATCGCCAGGTTCACCGACGGCGATGGCGGCGGGGTGCCGCTGCCGGGCGCGCCGGGTGAGTTCGAGGTCAGCGACTCGCGGCCGCTCGGCGGAGTGTGGCTGCTGGACGGGCTGTGGCGCATGCTCGGGGTCGATCGAGCGCTCCAAGGAGTGCTCGGCCCCAGGCGCTTGACGACCGACGTCGAGCGGGTACTGTTCGCGCTGGTCGCGAACCGAGCGCTGGATCCGTGCTCGAAGCGCGCCGCGACGGAGTGGGCCAGCCTCGATGTCCACATCCCCGGCATGTCCGGGATGGATGAGGATCAGGCCTATCGGGCGATGGACCTGCTCGTGGAGGCCGACGCACAGGCAAAGGTGCAGGAGGCGGTGTTCTTCGCGTGCGCGGATCTGCTGAACCTCGAGGTCGACCTGTTGTTCTTCGACACGACCAGCACATACTTTGAGCGCGACGAACCAGAGCACGGCGATGGCGCCTTCCGCGTGTTCGGCCACTCCAAGGACCACCGGCCGGATCTGCCGCAGATCGTGATCGGCCTGGCGGTCACCAGGCAGGGAGTCCCGGTGCGGGTGTGGTGCTGGCCGGGGAACACCAACGACATGTCCGTCATCGCCGAGGTCAAGGACGGCCTGCGCGGCTGGCGGCTGGGCAGGGTCGTGACCGTCGTGGACCGCGGCTTCTCAAGCGATGAGAACCTGCGCTACCTGACCAGGGCGGGTGGGCACTGGATCGCCGGCGAGCGGATGCGCGACGGCTCCCCCGACGCCCACGCCGCGCTCTCGCGCCAGGGCCGCTACCAGACCGTCCGCGACAACCTGCGCGTCAAGGAAGTCCGGATCGGCGACGGTGACGCAGCCATGCGCTTCGTCATCTGTCACAACCCCGCCGAGGCAGAGCGCGAGCGCACCCAGCGCGAGCAAACCATCCAGCGGCTGCAGGACGAGCTGGGGCGCATCGAGGCTCAGCGAGCGAAGGCAAAAAGCCGGAAGGCGGCCGAGGCGCACACCCGCGCGGAGTGCGCGCTGCGCGACCACCCAAGCCTGGGACGCTACCTGCGCCAGACCCGTTCGGGCCGGCTGCGGATCGACCGTCAGAAGATCGCCGCCGAGCAGCGCCTGGACGGCAAGTTCCTGCTCTCCACCTCAGACCCCGACCTGAGCGCCGAGGACGTCGCACTCGGCTACAAGAACCTGCTCGAAGCAGAGCGTGGCTTCCGCGACCTCAAGAGCACGCTCGAGCTGCGGCCCGTCTTCCACCGCCTGGAGCGCCGCATCCGCGCGCACGTCCTACTCTCCTGGCTCGCGCTGCTCTTGATCCGCGTCGCCGAGCGCCAGACCAACCAGACCTGGCGACGCATCGCGCTGGAGCTCGGGCGCCTGCACCTCGTCACTGTTACCGGCCCGACCGGCACGATCGCCCAGACCACCCAGCTCACCGACACCCAGCGCGAGCTCTACGCCGCCACCGGCATCCAGCCACCGCAGCAGATCACCACGCTACAGCCAGCCTGACTCTCGCCGACAGCCGGCCCCTGGGCGTGGGCACACACGCACACGCTGCACAACGTCCCGGAATCCCGGCCTCCACGGCCGATCTCGGTCGATCCACGTCACCATCAACTGCGGAACTCGGGACGCTCGCGGCGGTGGATTCCCGGCGCCCGCCGGAGGTCGAAACCGACGATCAGTTGTATCGGGACGTGATCCATCGGCATGCGCACGCGATCGCGACTCAAGAGGCGGGCACGTGGTGTCTGTATCGCCAACGGACGCGACGACGCATCGACGGTTGATCGCGGACCGGGAGCACTGCGCCGTGGCGCGCCATCCCTGCTTCGCTATTGCTGACGCGTCAACGGCCAGGATCGCCGCCCGAGTTGCGTCCAGACGGTCAGCATCCGACCTGGCCTGCAAGTAGGCTCGTCGCCATGGACACTCCGCGTCGGACGAGGAGCATCGCGGTGCGTGGCACGTCGGAGGTGCCATCTGAGAACATCCCTGCAAAGAGCAGGAAAAGGTCAACGCTGAGGCTTGACCAATCAGGCTAGTCCATCGCTGTGAGGATCGAAATATGGCTGCAACTGCGATGCGGCGCCCCTCCGAGCGCGTTTGGGGGAACCCACCGGAGGGGCGCGTCACGTGCCTGGACGAGCGCGCCGGTGCGGCCCCAGTCCCGTGGCACCGCACCGGCTCGATCGACCGCGGATGCGTGATCGGTCGCTCGTAGCGGCTAGCCAACCCCCAAATTGATAGAAACGTAACTCCCCGTCCGACGAGGCTTGCACGGTGTTACGCGAGCGGTACCTCTCCTCCGGTGCGATGCGGGCCTGTCGCCGATCTTATGCGGCTGAGATGGGGGTGCCGGTGTCGGCAACGGTGGAAAACTCACCCCCCTCCGCCGTTTGAAAATGCACCCCCTCTGTCGGGTGGTGGCGAAGGCTTCGGGCGGGGTGTTGAACTTGGGCTCGTTCATGGTGTTCGAGTCCGGGAGAAGGGCGTGCTTGACGTGGAGCGGTGGGCGGAGCTGCGCCGGGAGCATTTCGTTCGCGGGGTGTCGATCAAGGAACTGTCGAGGCGGTACGGGATCGATCGCAACACGGTCAGGCGGGCGCTGCGCTCCGAAGGTCCGCCTGTCTATCGTCGGGCGCCAGCCCGGTCGAAGCTCGACCCGTTCAAGGATGAGATCCACGAGCTCTTGCGGCGGGATCCCAAGCTTCCGGCGGTGCGGGTCAAAGAGTTGATCGAGCCGTTGGGGTTTGACGGTGCTCAGACGATCGTCAACGACTACCTGCGCGAGGTCCGCCCGCTGTTTGACAAGCGCCGGACCTATCAGCGCACGATCTACCGCCCGGGCGAGATCTGCCAGTTCGATCTGTGGGAGCCATCTGGGCATGTGCCGGTCGGTCACGGCCAAACCCGGCGGGCGTGGGTCGTCGTGGCGTGCCTGGGCTATTCGCGAGCCGGCGCCGGAGCGCTTGTGTTCAGCAAACAAGCCCCCGACGTGCTGTGGGGGATGATGCGGTGTTTGCGCGTTTTGGGTGCGCTGCCGCAGCTGTTGGTGTGGGACAGGGAAGGGTGCCTGCACGCAGGCGGTGGCCGCCCGACCGAGGTCTATGCCGCATTCTGTGGCCAGCTGAAGGTGGATTGGTCCTTTTGCGAGCGAGCTGACCCCGAGGCCAAGGGGGCCGTCGAGCGCCTGCAGGGGTACCTGGAGACGAACTTCGAGCCGGGCCGCCGCTTTGCCAATGAACTCGATTACCAGCTGCAACTGGGTGCATGGTGCGAGAAGGCCAACGCCCGGACCCACAAGACGCTGCGCTGCCGGCCCGTGGATCGGCTGATCGGCGAGCGCCAAGTGATGCGGGCACTGCCTGGTCACGCGCCTGAGGTTGACCGTCAGTGGGTGACCAGGGTGCCGCCGGATCCGTACTTGCGGTTCGACACCAACGACTACTCACTCGACCCACACCTTGTCGGACGCAGAGTCGAGGTTCGCGTCTCGCAGCGTGAGGTGCTGGCGACAGCGCTGGATACCGGCGAGTGTGCAGGCCGTCACGAGCGCAGCTTCGCCCGCCACCGCACGATCACCGCCCTCGAGCACGCGCGCAGCTTGCGCGAGCGCCGCGGCGAACTCACCCGCGAACCCGAGGTCGAGGTGCGGCCGCTTGCGGCCTACGACGCCCTGATCGCATGAGCGACACCTCTGAACTGACGCATCTGTTTCGCCAGCTCAAGGCCCCCGCCGCGGCCAGGGCGCTGCCAAAGCTCACCGAGCGCGCGCGTAGTGAGGACTGGAGCTATGAGCGCTTCGCCGAGGCGCTGCTGTCAACAGAGGTCCAAGCCCGCGAGGCGCACGGCGGCCAGAACCGCATCACATTTGCGCGGTTTCCGGCTAGAAAGACCCTCGAGGAATTCGATTTCACCTTCCAGCGCTCGGTCAAGAAGACCGTCATCGAGCACCTCGGCCAGCTCGATTTTCTCTACGGCCGCGAGAACGTGATCCTGTTGGGTCCGCCCGGGACAGGCAAAACCCACCTGGCGATCGCACTCGGGATCAGGGCCTGCCTGGCCGGGCAACGGGTGATCTTCAAGAGCGCCACCGAATGGGTCGCGCTGCTTACCGACGCCCAGCGCCAGGGCCGGCTCGAGGATGAACTCACACGCCTCGAGCGCATTCCGGTTTTGATCTGCGACGAGGCCGGCTACATCCCGTTTGATCCCCAGGCGGCAAACCTGATGTTCATGCTCGTCAGTCGGCGCTACGAACGCGCGAGCCTGATCGTCACCAGCAACAAGCCCTTCGGGGCGTGGGGCGAGATCTTCGGCGACGAGGTCACCGCCGCCGCGATGATCGATCGCCTGGTGCACCACGCCGAGATCCTCTCGCTCAAAGGCGACAGCTACCGCCTCAAAGACCGGGACTTCGGCCGGCTGCCGGCCGATACCTGACCCACCCCACCAACACCCAGCCGGCGGTATCTCGTTCTGCTCGCCTCCGGCTCACGGCACGAGATACCGCCGCAACACCCAGCCGCGGGGTCGAATCTCACCGCGGTGCCGAAGGGGGGTGCATTTTCGACCGTTGCAAGAGGCTGTCGCGTAAACCTCCGGTGTTGCGGGCTGCCGACCCGTTGACGTGATGGTGCGGGTCTTGCTCGCGATCGCCGGCACGGATTCGGGTGACAGGTCACCGGCCGGGCGGCTACCCGGTCGCCGGTAGGTGTCGGTAGAGCTTGAGGAGGTTGTGGGTGGCGGCGATCAGCCGCCATTCGGACCGGCATGCCGCGAGGCCGCGGCGCTGGAAGCGGTCGGCACGGCGGGTGACTTTGGTTTGAGCGAAGATCGGCTCGATCATCTGCTGTCGTCGGCGGTAGAGGGCAGCGCCGTCGTCGCTGGTAATCACGCGCTGCATCTGCGCATACAGACCATGCACGCGCTTGTCGCGCAGACGTCGACCGTCTGCCGTGCGTGCGGGACGGGCGCTGCTATCGGGATTGACGATCACCTGGCTGCCGTCGCCCACGAGTCGGGAGATCTGCGGGACGTTCCAGTAGCCGGCATCGGCGAGCACGGTCGTTGGGGTCTGGTCGATGCCGAGCGCCGCGAGTTCGCCGCGCGCGGCGTTGACCATCGGCTCCAGCAGCCGCCCGTCCGGGGAGTCGGTGGAGAGCTCGGCGGCGATGATGACCTGCGTTTCGGTGCAGACGGCCTGGGCGTTGTAGCCCTGCACGAACCCTCTAGGCGCACGAACCAGGCGGCTGTCTGGATCGGTCACGTTCGCGCGCGCGGACGGGTCGACCACACCCGGCGGTGGGACGGGACGGCGCCCACGGAGTTTTTTGCCACGCTCGGCCTCAAGCTCGGCGCGTGCGTCAAGGCGCGCAGCGTGGGCGGCCTGGGCCTCTCGGACCTCGGCCTCCAGACGCTCCTTGGCGGCCCGCAACCGCGCACGACGCGAGCTGCGATCAGCCAACTCTGAAGGCAGCTCGTCACCGCGGCGCTCGCCCAGACGGGCATCCTCGGCAGCGTCTGCGGCGGCAGCCTGCTCGAGGAGTTCGCGGGCGATCTGCGCGTAAGTGCGGTTCGCCTCACGCGCCGCGTTACCGGCGATCTTGGTGCCATCGACGGCAATCAGCCCAATGCGCACAAGACCGGCGTTGGCGCATAACCCGAGAACTTGGGTGAACACCTCACCCAGTGCCAGTTCATGGCGCACGCGGAACCGGGCGATCGTGGCGTGGTCGGGCACCTGGTTGGCGGAGATCACCCTGAACGCCACGTCCTCGCGGCAGCGCCGCTCGATCGCGCGCGACGAGCGCTCCCCGACCGCGTAGGCGTAGAGCAACAACGCAACCATCATCTCCGGATCGAACGCGGCCCGGCCCCACCCATCCTGGCGGTACTGGAGCAACGAACGCCGAGAGATCCAGCTCCTCGACCGCGTCCAAGACAAACCACGCCAGATGATCCTCCGCGAGCCAGTCCCGCAAGCTCGGCGGCAACAACCACTCCTGCTCCCGATCGCACCTCACGAAGTTCTGCGTCATTTCAGAATCATCGCTACCGCACCGGACATTCCGACCGGCCAAACGCCGGGTTTACGCGACAGCCTCGCAAAGGGGTGCATTTTCGGGCGCCCTTGACAGCCGGAGGGGTGTGGGTCGCGGCGGGGGGCCCGCTCGTCGTCTCTGGTGTACGCCGTCACGCCAAAAACCCCAGTGTGTCAGCCCGAATGCGGGCAACTGCCCCACAAACATCGGGGCCGTGCGGGCATTTTGCGTCCCAAGCCGGGCTGATACACGAGTCGGTACGCCATCGGCCGTCGCTCGATCCTGCCAGTGAACGATTCTGAGCCCTGGGACGTCTAGGGAACGGGCGTGCGGCCCCACAGCACCACCACCGCGGGCATCGGCGCCGGGCTCGGAGCATGTTGCTCGCTATGCGGCGGTTGGCGGCGGCGTCGGCATCAGGTTCGCTGCCACCGTTTGCAGGGACAGCGCCTGGGCGAACATCACCCCATCCTGGTTCTCAATGAGCTTCATCACCGCGGTGTCGGCAAGCGTCTGCATGCACAGGTGATGAACGGTCAGCACCGCATCTTGCAGCGCGTTGTCGGCTTCGAGGGCCGTCACGTTGAGGCCGAGAGCCCTAGCGTGGTGGAAATCGATATGCCTGGCGTGCGACATGGTCTGATCGTGGCTCGCTAGGCCCTTCAGGACCCCGTTGGCGCGCGCGAGCGGGCCTGGGTTGCGCGTCCCTGCAAACATGCCGGTCTTCAGCCACTCGCGGACCATGTTGTTGGCCATATCGATTGCCTTTTGTGCTTCACCGATCAGGGTCGGGTGGTACTTGGCGATGATTGGTTGCCACACCGGAATCTTCGCTGGATCTGTCCGGATCTCTTCGGCCGCGCGTTTGAACTCCTCGAGGATCCCGTGCGCCGGCACGCCGGCGAGCTGCGGGTCGACGGGACCAAGACTGGAGTGCAATCCCATGACGATCTCTCGGCACGCGCAGGCGATCATCGTCCCGGCCGACATCGCCAACTGCGGGACGATTGCGCGTATGTTCGTTCCGAACATTGCGCGGAGGTAGGTCACGAGTGACTCGGTGGCAGCCACGTCGCCGCCGGGCGTGTGTAAGACGAGGTCGAGGCCCTTGGATCGATCCATGCCGTGGATCGTCGCCATGAACCCGTTTGTGTCCTGGTCATTGACCGTAAATGGCTGCGGTTCTTGCGCGTAGAACTGAGGTTTTGACAGCCACGCCGAGTAGTAAACGATCGTGTTTCGGTCGGTCGCGTCGCTGAGTTGCCGAAGGTAGCGACGGCGAATCACGTCATACGCGCTGCCGGCACGGTGGAGTTCGCGGAGCAGCTCATTCCAGTTCGGCACGGCTCAGCTGCGTCCGGCCGATCAGCGCGTCGGCAGGGGCGGGGAGTCGCCGGTGATCGGGTAGAAGACGACCGGAAAGGTTTCGTGAACCGCAGGAAGTGCAGGCTGATTGGTGGGCAGCCGGAGCACCTTGAACACCTCGAGGATCTGTTCGTCAGTCATAGACTCGGCGAGCCCGGACGTGCTCGCCTGGCTCTCTGGCCCGGCGGTTCCGTCATGTTCGGCCATGGTGGTTCCCCCTTTTTGTAAGTCGAACGTACCGCACCGACTTGACCGCACGCAACGGGCGGCCAGAACGCGACAAGCCGTGATGAAGGGGAACACGATTACGATCCGCCCCGTCTTTCGGGACGGTGTTGGCCTCGCCGCCGACGGATCCTTGTCGCCGCGCGCAGCGGATCCGTTCCCGGCATCGTGCCGCCGCCGCCCTTCGTCACGACGGGCAGGTGTCTCATCGTGACCCTGTCGCCGGAGCGATCGCGACCCGATTGTGCGAACCGCTCCAGCGGGGTCGACTCGGCCAGGGCGCGCTCGAGGATGCATCGCTGCTCGGCTTCCTCGCGGGCGCGCTGGATGTGGAACAGCAGCGGATTGACGTCCATTTCGACCTCCGGCTCTTGTGGGTCAGCGAAGCGGCACGACCTCGTTGCGGTTGGCTGTCGGCTGGACCGCACGGCGGCCGGCGGTTAGGCTCGCGCCGGATCTATGGCGAAGAAGCCCGAACAGCAAAACGAGCAACGCGCCGCGCCGCCGGCGCCGGGGAAGCAGCGCCCGTTCGGGGGCTTGGTGAAGAAGGGCGGCGTCCCGAAGTCATCGGGGCGATGTCCTGGGTGCGGCGTGATGAACGGTCGCCCGCATCTCAGCGGCTGCAGGCACAAGTAGCCGTACGCGCCGCTCAGTCGACACGGTCAACTCGATCGAAGACCTCCGGCCGCATCATGACAAGGCCGATCCAGGTGGCCTCCACAATGAACGCGCCGGCAGCGAGCGCGATGACCGCGAGGCGAACCTCGTTGATAGACGACGCATGATCTCTTGGCACGAGCATGACCGGGAGCGCTCCGAGCAGGCATAGGATCCCGACGTTGTAGGCCCACCTTGAGCGGTTCGCCCAGGTCACAAAGCGAGCCTGGGAGTAGCGTTGCTCCCATTCAAGCTCGGCCTGTCGGGCTTCGTCGGGATCGGGCCACCAGTCGGCTAGGTCCGCGGGAGTCACGACGAATCGCTTGGCCCAAAACGTCAGCTGAACAGACCCCACGAACCCGAAGCTCGAACCCACCAGCAGCAGCATCGCGACGTTGCTCCATCTGATGGAGCTGCCGAGCGTCAAGACGAGCCCCACGAGCGCGACACTCGTCGCGGCCAGGAGCGGCGCCGCGATCGACCCCATGCCGTCGATTGCGGCCGCGTAACCATAGGGGCTCGGCACTTCCCATCGTGGCCGCAGCGGCCGGGGGTCCCTCACGACTGCCTCCTTGACGAATTTAGGCTCAATTTTCCACCCATGGCGCAAATCCCGCGCCCTCGAGTTTACGATCGCTCAAAGTGGCCGCTCGCAGGCGCTTTGTGACCATTCCTCGTGGCCCTCCGGACCATCTTTTTTTTTGCAGGGTTGGAAAAATTGAATTTCCGTCCATGGTCGGCCGTGCGGGTGTAGGGATTGTGCCCCCGTGGCAGATCACCCCCCCCCCGTCATGTCCGCATGACCGTCCGTGCGGCCACGAGCGACCGCCTGACGGACGCCGGCCACCATCCCCGGGGGGGGATCCCCGGACCGAAGGGGAGTTGCCGACGGGAAGCCAACCCGAGTCATCTACGCTTCCCACCAGGCAGGGCGCAGTTACCTACGCGAAATGCAGCAGAGCGAGACATCGCCGCTCGACGTCAGCCGGTGCAGGAGTCGTGGAAGTGCCCATGGCTTGAACAGTGGATGCCTGCGCGCAGGCCGTGGCATAGGGTGCCACGGTCAGCGGTGACCCCCAATCGAGACGTCACTGGGCGAGCGCGCACCTGGCGATACGCTCAGCGCGAGCGACATGCCGGCGCTCAACCGCGCGCGTTCGCCTCGCCGCGGATCGCCCGTGCGGGGCGCAGTCTCGGACTCAATCCCGTCCTGCGCCCCCGGGTACCTGTCTCGTCGACCCTCGCCCGCCAGCGTGCCACGGCAGCGAGCGGAGACGTTAACTCGCGCCTTCCGACGCCCGATCTAGATCCCGACACGGCGGCGGCAATCACTACCGTCTCTGTCAGCTGCCCACGGCAGGGCGGCATTCATTGGATTGAGAAAAGGACAAAAGTTATGAGACCCGCGGATGACTCGGACGCTTCGGCGACCGACGAGTCGGCCCACGAAGCGGCGACGGAGCTGCTTTGGGCGATGTGCACCGATCGCGAGTTCGACGACGACGACTTCGCTGACGTCATCAAGTTCGGCGATGCCCAAACCCGTGAAGGAGCTCAGCGCCTACAACACCTCGTGATTGCGGCTGCGGCCGACGGTCTGACTGTCGATTCCGACCTCGCGCACAACATCTGCGACGGCGTCATTGACGTCGATCACGCCATCCTCGTGCTCCGACGCCAAGCTGTTGGACTGACCACGTCGACGCTCGACCCCGAGTTTGCTCGGCAGTGGTATCCGTACCGCGCCGGCGACAAGGCCGCGCTGCGGCAGATGACACCCGGCCAGTTCCGTTCGCGGCCCATGAGGACCCAACGCAGCCAGGCGCCGCGTAGTAGCGCCACGCGCGCTCGTCGGCCTTCAGGCCGGACCGCGAGTCATAGAAGCGCCACGACAGCCCGAGACGACGGGGACGCCGACCCCGCCCATCCCGAGGCGGCCACAAGGGCCGCTGGAGTACAGGACCCTGTCGGCGCGTGGCCAGCTCGCACTCGCGCGATCGAGATCCTGCGCCGTGAGCTGTGGAGTGGCCCTCGCCCGACACGGGTTGTCGAGGCGATCCTGGCCGAAGAATGTCTGTCTGAGCGCACCCTCAACCGGGCTCGAAGCTGCCTTCGCGTCATATCGGAGCGCTGCGGATTCGGGCCCGACGGCGCGTGGTGGATCTCCCTCCCCGCGGCTGGTAGCGACGTCCTCGAAGATTTCGCCGGCCGCTACATCGTCAGAACGCCGTCGCTGTACGGCGAGACCCAGGAGGAGCACGCCGGCCGTCACCGCGAGCGGGTTCGAATAGCCCTGACCCGCGACCGCCGGCAGGGCGATGTTCGGCCGGCCGGTGAGTACCTTGAGCCAGTGATGGCGCGGTTGGCAGGTGAGCTATGAGCGGCCAGTCGCAGGATCTAGCGGCCAGGGTCGCGGCGCTCGAGGCCAAGGTCGCCAACCTGGTCGCCTGGTACGAATGGGCAGCGCCGTTCCTCGAGGACGTCAACGACCTCCACATCCCCGCATTGAAGGAAGACGGGCAGCGCCTGGACCGCCTCGAGCGACGGCAGGTGAGACGATGAGCGCCGCCATGCGTCTCGAAGCCCTGAGCTACGTCGACGGCAGCATCTTCGGGCGGCCGATGGCGATCTTCCCCCTCGAGCCCCTCGGGAAGCGCCCACTCACGCAGCAGGGGTTCAAGAACGCGACCGCCGACCCGCAGCAGATCGAGCGGTGGTGGCGTGGCGAGCCAGAGGCGAACATCGGACTGCCGCTGGCCGCGAACGGCATGTGCGCCGTGGACCTCGACGGTCCCGAGGGCGAGAACTCGATGTGGGAGTGGATGGACGAGCTGGGCGTGTGCTCCCCGGGCACCGTCACAGCGAAGACCGGCCGCGGCCGACATTTCTACTTCCAGCTGCCGGAAGGTCGCATCGGACGCAGCTCGCCAGGTGTCAAGCCGGGGCTCGACCTGCGCTGCAGGGGCTACCTGGTGGCGCCGCCGAGCGTGCACGCTTCTGGCCGCCGCTATCGGTGGCAGTACCACCCGCACGACCGGGACCTGGCGCTCGCACCCGAATGGCTCCTCGAGCCGCTCGAGCGCCCCGCACCGCGCGTACCAGCTCCGGTCGTCGTCGATCTCGAGGGGGCGACGGGCACACGATACGGGGTCGCGGCGCTCGGCGGTCTGCTCGACGACATGGAACGCGCGCAGGAAGGCACCCGCCACGCGACGCTAATCAGGGTCGCGATCCGTATCGCGGAGCTCGTCGAGATGGGACACCTCAACCCCGAGGACGTGTTCTGGCGCCTGGAGACCATCGCGTCAGGGACGGGACTCGGCGAGCGCGAGATCACGACGACCATCCGCGATGCCCGTAACCGCGCGGCGGGGGCGGCGCGATGAGCGAGACGCGCGACCCCAAGGAAGGCATGAAGCCGGCCGAGGTGGCGTCGGGTCCGCCGCTGCGCTTCTACAGCGCCGACGATCTGCTCGACTCGACACCCGAACGCCCGAACTGGGTCTTGGACGGCTACTTGGCGGAGGGGATTATCGCGGTCCTGGCGGGGCCGCCGAAGCGGGCGGGCGGCAAGAGCACGTTCACATGGGCACTCGTGCGCGCGATGCTCGAGGGCCGAACGTCGTTCGTGGGCCGGCTTCTCGTCCCCGGTCCCGTGGTCTACCTGTCCGAGGAGCCCGCGGTCACGCTGCGGCCAAAGGTCGCCGCGTTGCGCGGTCTGCCCTTGAGCGTGGTGTGGCGGGAAGCGGCACCACGGCCGAAGCCATCGTGGGCCGATTCGATTGCGCAGGCGGCCGATGAGTGCGAACGCGTCGGCGCGCGGCTGTTCGTGGTCGACACATTCGCCGAATGGGCGCACCTGAAGGCCGACGCCGAGAAGGATTCGGGCGCGGTTCAGGCCGCGATGGAAGCCCTCACGGATGCTGTGAGCCGACGGTTGTCGGCCCTGCTCATCCACCACCACCGCAAAGGCGGCGGGGAGAACGGCGAGGCCATACGCGGGTCGAGCGCGCTGCTGGGCGCCGTGGATGTCGCCATCGACCTGACGCGCATCCCCGGCGAGGAGGACGCGGACCACAGCAGCCGGCAGCGGATGCTCAACGCGTCATCACGCTGGCCGGACACGCCGGAGTCGATGATCGTGGAGCTGCTCGCGGACGGCCGCTACGCGCTGGTGTCCGAGGGCCAACGGGACGAGGTCAAACGCCAGGCCGTCGCGGCGCGGATCCTGCCCGTGCTGCCGGTCGAGGACGATGGCCTGACGGCGGCCGAAACGGCCGAAGCGATGGGCATCACCCGGCAGCGGGTCGGCCAAGAACTGCCCGGTTTGGTATTGGCCGGCAAGGTCCGCAGGACGGGCATCGGGAAGCGCGGAGACCCCTACCGATATCTGCAAGCCGTTTCTGCAAATGGCCATTTGCAGAAACTTGCAGAAACGGGAGAACGAGGGCTTGAGTTTGTGCAAGCCAGTCCCCCCGTAGGGGGGGCTTGCACAAACACAAACGCTCAGGGCAGAAAAGGTGTTTCTGCAAACGACAGCGACGCTTGCAGAAACGAGCATGAGTCCGACCGTTGGCGCGACATCGTGGCCCTCGGCACCGACACGGACCGCCTCATTGGGGGCGAGTCGTGACCGAGCCCCAGCTCGCTCCCGTCCCCCGCGTCGCGCTGAGCGCCGACAACGCCGCGGAGGCGCTCGACGTCAGCCGCGACACTTTCGACCGGTATATCGCTCCGGAGCTGCGGACCATCCGCATCGGACGCCGGCGGCTGTACCCCGTCGCCGAGCTCGCCCGCTGGGCCGAGCGCGAGTCGGCGATGGCACTGGAGGACCGATGACACACGTCGCGAGAGGGTGTACGTTGACCCCAGCACCGCCTAATAAAGGTGGCCGGGCGACGCTTGGAACGTCCCCGGCCGTGGCACCGAGGGATAGCTCGATGCGCTTAACAGCGTACCTGCGCACACCACGCGCCGACGCCGGCATTGCTTCCCCGTGCCCGAAAGATAAGGGGAACGATGATGAGTGAAAACGACGTCAACATTCGGCTCGGTGAGGCACTTCGCGACGGCCGGATGCGGGCCGAGATGACCCAACAGCAGACCGCGTGGGCGTGCGGCATCGACCGCAGCACGGTCCAGCGCATCGAGGCCGGACGACCGCACCGCTCGTTCGCGACCATCGTGCGGATGTGCGCGGTGCTCGACCTCGATGTCAATGAGGTGGGCGCCCATGCCACCGGGAGTGGCGCCTCAGGGAGTGGCGCCTCGTGAAGCGCGCCGACATCGACCGCCTCGAGTCGGCCCTCGATCACCTGATCGCCGGCCTGCAGGACCTCAAGGCGGTCATGGCGTCGCTCGAGGCGGACGATGACCGGGAGGCGGCGTTGCCGCCTCCCGTAGCTCCAAGGCCTGATCGACGAAGCCCGGAGGGACTCCTGACCACTCGGGAGGCGGCGAAGGTCCTCGGGTGTCATCGTGAGACGGTCTACAGCCTCCTTACACGCGGGGAGCTCGCCGGCTTCAAGGTGGGCGCCGAGTGGCGCATCGATGCCGCCTCGATTCCCAGCCCAGAGCGCGCCAAGCCATTCGAGACCCCGCCGCCGGGGGTCCGCGTCCCTCGTCGCGCGAAGTACGGCGACGACACTCTCGTCGGTCGGATGCGGAAGAGAGAGAGGGAGGCGCGGGAGGCGGCCAGAGACCAGCAAGAGGGGAGGCATCAGTCGTGACCGCCCGCACCGCGGAGGGAATCGTCGTCCGGCACCTGAAACGGTGTCGGACACACAACGGCGGCAAGTGCAACTGCACGCCGAGCTACCTCGCCGAGGCTTACGACCAGCGGTCGCAGAAGCGTCACTACAGGTCGTTCGCCAAGCTGACTGACGCGAAAGCGTGGCGCGCCGATCGACAGACGGCCATCCGGACCGGTCTGCTCGCCAAGCGGGACGGCGTCACGCTGCGCCAGGCCGCCACGCAGTGGCTCGATGGCGCCCGCGACGGATCGGTCAGGAATCGCTCCGGGAAGCCCTACAAGCCGAGCGCGGTCGCCAGCTACGCCCAGAGCCTCGACAGAAAGGTGCTGCCCGCTCTGGGGGCCCTCCAGCTGCAGGAGATCGACCGTCCGCTGGTCCAGCGGTTCGTCGACCGCCTCTTGGCCGAAGGCCTCGACCCCTCGACGGTTCGCAATCATCTGATGCCCTTGCGGGTGGTCTACCGGCGCGCCCTGGCGCGGGGGCTGGTCGCGGTGAACCCCACGACCGGACTCGAGCTCCCCGCCGCGGAGGGCAGGCGGGAGCGCATCGCCTCGCCGGCCGAGGCCGAGCAGCTGCTCGCGGCGCTCCCCTACCCCGACCGCGCGATCTGGGCGACGGCGATGTACGCCGGGCTCCGCTCCGGCGAGCTGCAGGCGCTCGACTGGTCGAGCGTCGACCTGGCGAGCGGGATCATCCGCGTCGAGCGGTCCTACGACCTGCACACCCACGCGTTCGTCGAGCCCAAGAGCAAGGCCGGGCGCCGGCGTGTGCCGATGCCGGCGATCCTGCGCGACGTCTTGGTCGAGCATCGGATGAACGGATCCGGCGAGGGCCTGGCGTTCGGTCGTCCCGATGGCCGGCCATTCTCCAACAGCGCTGCGCGCCTTCGCGCCCGGCGGCTCTGGAAGGCCGCTGGCCTGGACCCGATCGGACTGCACGAGGCCCGGCACACCTGCGCCTCGACCTGGATCGCCGCCGGCGTCAACGCGAAGGCGATCAGCGTCTACCTCGGCCACGCGAATATCGCCACGACGTTCGACCGGTACGGGCACCTGATGCCCGGCGGCGAGGACGTCGCCCTGGTGCTCATCGACGCGTTCCACGGCGCGGCCGCTGCGACATCGACTGCGACACGAGCCCCGGATACCGCATAGCCACAGGGAATCGCCACGGTCCCAAACACCGTTGGGTGAAAGCCCGTAGGGGTTCGACTCCCCCCGTCCCTACCACTTGGAACCCCGGTTGACACCGGGGTTTCGTCGTTCTGGGGCTGGTCCCGGTCGAGGTTCGTTCTCCGCTCAAGGCCGCTCAAGGCCGCCCGCCGTCGCACCCGACAGCGACAGGACGTGCGACAAACCGCGGGCGGTCCCGATCCCGCCGCACATCCGTCTGTCGCGACAGCGTCCGCCCATGTCGCAGAGGATGACCCAGGACGAGTGGGACCAACCCGCCGCAGCGATTGGGCTCGTCTCGGAGGGTCAAGTCCGGACGGTCCGGACAAAAACGCGCTCACGCTGCCTCGGGTGCGGATACCGGGGGGAGGTCACCGCCAACCAGGTGCACCAAGGCAAGGGGTGCCCGGCCTGCGCGGTCCGGAGGAACGCGCAGGCTCTGCGGCCGGCGCAGGAGGAGTGGCAGCGTCGCGCGCGGGCCGTGGGCCTCGAGTGGGTCGAGCCTGTCGAGACGTCGCAGACGCCGACCCCCGCCCGCTGCCTCACCTGCGGCCGGGACCGGGAAGCATCGCCCAGTCTTGTGAGTCGCAGCCAGGGGTGTGGGCCGTGCGCAGGCGAGATTGTCCCGCTGGACGACTGGGACCGCAGGGCAGCCGCCGTGGGCATCGAGTGGCTGGAGCCCTTGAAGAACGGCCGCGCGAAGACACCCGCGCGCTGCAGGAGGTGCGGGCATGGCGGCGATGGTGAATGGGCCGTTCCCGGCACCGAGACGGCGCGCCGTTGTTTAGCGTGGACGGTGCGTGGCGCTGCGCTACGGCGGGCATTGCCGAGCTGACGCCGGTATTTCCCGGCCACCAGCGCGGCGCTTGTCACCGATGCGCAGCGGCGTATCGTCGAAGGATGGTCTTCTGCGCAACGAGTAAAGGGGCGCACCATGCATCGACCAACATGGCCACGCGTACGATGGATCGGCGCGGTGGCGATCGCCACCGCCGCGCTGACACCGATCGCCGTGCTTGCTGCCGCGGCCGCACCTGCCGCACCCGCACGCACCATCACAACGGCCAGCGCACCTACGTGTAGTACTGCCGGGCTGGTGGTGTGGATGCACACCAATGGCAGCGGTGTGGCTGGCGGGATCTATTACCACCTCGAGTTCACGAACCTCTCCGGGCATTCATGCAGCCTGCGCGGCTATCCGGGCGTCTCCGCGGTCAACCTCGCTGGTCACCAGCTGGGCTCTTCGGCGTCGCGGAATAGCGTCTACTCACCGACGACGGTCACCCTCGCCAACGACCACAGCGCGAGCGCGGTGTTGAAGATCACCGATGTCGGGGTGTTCTCACGCGCGACATGTGACCCGACGACCGCAGCGGGCCTGCGCGTTTATCCGCCGAACCGGACGGCCGCGAAGGTGGTTCCGTTCCCGTTTGACGCCTGCGCACACGCCGGACCGGTCTACCTCAGCGTCGAGGTGGTGCGCTAGGCCGACCACGGCACTAGACGTTGCCATCAGGTCCGGCGCGTTGCCAGACATGCTGCCAGCGGGCGAACGCGTGCTCTTTGCCGTGAAAGAACACTGCCGCTCGCGCCGGATTGCGCTTTTGCGTTGACCCGTACGCGGGCTACGGGCAACGCTCCGTCTGCGGTGTGGCACCCCGCGATCGGCTGGCTTGGGACAGACGCCGGAGGCCACCCCGCAGGACGACCAGCCCGAGCCGCCGATGCCCTGCTTGTCAGCAAGGCAGTAGTCTCACCGAGATGTGGATGCCGTTGTGCAGACGCGGTTGACGTTGGAAGGGCAATACACCGCCGCGACTATCCGAGTAACGATGGGCTTGATCACGTCCTGGCCGATGCCCGGCAAGCCCGGAACGGAGCGGTAGGCGTGGGTCTGTTCGAGAAGGAAGAGTCGAAGGACCTCCCGGCGCGCACCGACGCTTGGAGTCGGTCGATGTCGGCCAGATCCTCATCGCCTGTCCGGATGCTGATGGGTGCCCCACAGTAGAAGCAGCGGCCCTGTGGGTAGCCGCCGAGCGCCGCGCGAGCGCCGATGATCTGAGGACGCCGACCGGTGAGGCTGCGTTTGGGCACGATCAGCTCGCCGTCCGGTTCATACGCCACGGCCAGCAACCGCGCAATGCAGGCGGACTGGCCGCGAGCATCCGCGACCTGAAAACCCGCAGCGCCTGCCCTGCCGCTCGCAACGGACCCAGTCCCGAGGTAGTTCTTCCGGTGCCGCTGGGGAACCAGTCGGCGTGCCACACGTTCGGCTCAACCTCGTAAACCAGAAGTGTGAAGCCGCGCTTGGCAAATCGCTCCTTGAGTTGCTGGAGCTGCGAGTCGGCAGCCTCGACGTCCTCTTCGCCTGGGGGGGCGCCCACCAATTCGTCAAGCACGTCGGCGAGCTTCGTCGCGGCCTCCTCCGCCGAGGCCCCTGGGTCTGGACCCTTTCGCCTGTCGCGAGCGCCGCCGCCCAGTTGCCAACGCCCTCAGGAGGGTCGTTGCGCGCACGCGACGTACCGGTCGCGCTGACGCTCGTGACCACGATTCACGGGAGCCTGCGATCCTCAAGATCCTTGAGGCGCGGACTCGTCAATTCGGTGACCTCCTCGACATCCCGCAAAGTCCGCCAGCCTGTGCCGGATCTTGCGCTGCTGTTCGTGTTCGCTCATGGAGTCTTCCTCTCACGGACAGACCCCTCGGGTAAACGACCGTCGTCAGTTTGAGATCCGGCCCTCGGCATTGCGCCGCCGCTACACGCAGGCGCAGACACCTGTCGGACCGGCCCCGCTGCGTTGGCACGACCTGCGGCACGCCTGCGGCTCGCTGCTCGCCGCCAACGCCGTGGACTGAGTGACCATCCAGGCGGTCATGGGCACAGCGCCCTCGCGACTACCGGGCGCTACCTGCAGGCGTGACCCGCATCCGTGCAGGCGGCGGCGTTCACGCGTGCCTTCGAGCCCGCGCTGGCGGGTTCTGGATCAGCGACAACCGCCGGGGCGCTCGGGTCGGTCTGAGTCGGGCTCAGACACCGCACCGGCGCAGCGGCACGGCGGCCTCCGGGGCGAGGGCCTGGTGGCCGTCGTCGATCCGCTACGACAGCAACGCGTTCGCCATGCTCGGCGTACAAAGGCGGCCCCTAGCGCGGGTTTATCGGACGATGAGACCCGGGCGTTTACTGATGACGCCTCCTCCGGCGACCACGACCGTCTGATCAGGGCGGTCCTGCAGAACTTCGAATGTCGTCCGATGAGCTACGACCCTGGCTTGCTGCCGACCACACAGATACTCGCCGACATGGCGGCGATCGAGAGGGTGCTTCGCGCGCGTGACGTCATCCGCACGAACAACCTGATTGGAGACATTGCTGAGTCTGTCGTTCACGCGCACTACGGCGGTACGCGCGGGAGTCTCAATCAGGCCGGGTGGGATGTACTGACGCAGGAGGGCGAGCGCCTTCAGGTCAGGGGAATGCGGCAGACAGGCACAAACAGACGCACCCGTCTCGGCGTGATCCGCGGCAGCAACTACGACGCGCTTGTCGTCGTGGTCCTGGACGAAGACTACCGTGTGGCCGAGGTGCTGCGTCTTGGACGGGAGACCGTTGAGGAGCTGTTCACGCACAACGACTACGTCAATGCGCGGCAGCCTTACGTGACCCGTGCGCTCCGCACATACCCCGGCGTTCATGTCTTGGAACTCTCCGACGCGCTTATAGACGCAACGCCAACCTGAGCTGACCCAGGTCGGCGGAGCCCCATGGCATCACCTCGCCCAGCTGGTGTTCTCCAACGCATTCGACAGAACGCTCGACAGCTCGGCGCTGCGCCGCCGCTGCCGGAGCGCGCAGGATGCCGCTGGCCCGCGTCCGCTCCGCTGGCACCTGCGGCACACCTACGGCTCGCTGCAGGCCGCGTCGGGAGTTGACCTGGTGACAATCCACAGGCTGTGATGCGCCAAAGCGTGCGTGAGACGATCGGGCGTCACCTTCATGCGCGACTCGAATCGGACCAGGCCGCGGTGTCCACGCGTGCGTTCGAGCCGTCGCCTGCAGGACCTGGCTGAGCGTCAACGACCGGAACGCTGCAGCCGGTGTGAATCGGTCTGAGAAGGCGGGGGCGCGTCAGGTCGTGCGGGACACGGGACTCGGACCCGCGACATTCAACTTGGAAGGCTGGATGCGTTGTGACGACGGCGGATGCCGGAGTTTGGGCTGAATTCACCCCTGCCCCACGGAACCAGACCGCGCTACTGGCCCGTCTGCACGGGCTGCGAAGTAGCCCTGGTGTTCAACACACCGAACGGACCTCGTCATGAAAGCTTTGAATCGCACGAGCCGCTGGGCGGCGGTCGGAGCCCCTGCGGGAATCGCGGTTGCTGGTGGTGCGGTTGCACTCATGGCCACCGCCTCGTCCTCGCCGCAGACGATCACGGCCTGCATACCTCCCGACAGGAACGCGGTTGCGTACATCGCAAGCCCACGCGGGCCGTGTCCGAACGGCGAGGCGCAGCTGTCCTAGAGCGTGACTGGCCCGCGTGGCCCGAAGGGTCGACCCGAACCGATCGGCCCAACAGGCGCCACAGGTGCTACCTGCCCCAAGGGTGCACGGGGTGCGACCGGCGCGACAGGTGCCACCGGCGCAACTGGACCAAGCGCGGCGTCGAGTTCCACGACCGTCGTGACAGCTGGCGCTGCCGGCATTGGCACGGTCACGGAACCTTGCCCTGCCGGTCAGGTTGCAATCGCTGGAGGCGGTAGCGACCCCAGGACGGGTGGGTACGTCAACGGGTCATTCCCGAGCGTCGAGGGAACCGCAGTCACCAGCGGACAGCAGGCAAACGGCTGGACGGTGGAGTTCCAAAACATCGCCGTCGCCGACGTCATCACGGCATACGCCGTCTGCTGGTCGTCGTACCCGTGATGGGCGGGCTCGCCTTCACGCGTGAGCCTGCCCATGACCAACACGCAGGGTTATTGATGGCCAGGCTAACGTGTGAGCCGTGCAGCGTCTGAGAGCTGCGCCGCGTATGCGGGCGGCGTGAGCTTCGCGCGGCCCCTCCTACACCCGATTCGACCGTGGTCACGGCGAGCCATGCGGCCACCACCGAGCGCCACTGATCAACGTTTGGGTGATCCATGTCACGGTGGCGGGCGAATCCGGTCGGCGCGACACAGACGCAGGACACGAACCGAAGATGCGCGGCTTTTCCGTCAAGAAACTTGCCCGGCGTACCGAAGACCTGTTGGCTGGTAACACGCAGACGGGTCTCCGTGACGACGCTCCGTCTGCGGTGTGGCGCGCCCCTCTCACGGCACTTTGGGGGAAGTACGCCGGAGGGGCGCGCCGCGCGGGTCTCGTCCGCTTGCCCGATCGATCAGTATCGCCAACGTGCAAGGCGGATACGGTGACCAACGATCCGATCGTGCTGCGCACATGCCGTCACACGTCCGCGTCGCTCGTGATCGAGGTCGCTGCGAACGGGAACGCGCTCGAGGTCACCTTTGGTGACGCGAACATCGCGTCCACGTTCGATCCCTCCGGCACCCCAGTGCCGGGCGACACGTCCCGGACGAAGTCCCCAAACTCCCGGTGGTGAAAAGGGTCTCGCGACTCACAGGGCACTCGCACCCAGGGTTGGGTGATCGTCGGCTGGGGTTCGCCACCCCGCGTCGCTGCCCGGTGACATGCCTGGTAGCAGCTGGGTTTCGCGACTTCGCGGCCGGTTGGCGCGCTCTGGGGATACACGACGACGACTCGGCATTCGGGTGACGTCTGTACCTTCGGCCATTATGGTTGACAGACGGCGCCGCGCTGATATGAAACAAATATGGGGTAGTGTCCGGCGTCGAACAGGCGGGTGCGGCCAGCCATACAAAGGGGGCGCTCGTGGACAGTGAATCCGTCTTCGATCTTGAGCCCGCAGCGGCTCACTGGTTAGCGGAAACATTCGAGGATGAAAGCGCACAGCACGCGCTGCTCGGCTCTCTGGCGATGTCTGCCGAGGCGGAGACCGCGGCCCGGGGAGCGGAGCCCCTGGGCGGCGGGCAGGACGCCCGGCCCTTGCTGGTCCTCTTGTCCGAGCAGAAGGTCGGTGAGATCGTCGGAGATGTGGTGGCGGCCTTTCCCGACCTGCCGATCCCCAGAGAACCGGGGCGGGCCCAACTCCGCGCGATCGACAGACTCATTCGCCAGGGCTCCCGTGAGCGGGCGCCGGGCGGGAAGCCGCCGTCGCGGCAACGAGCTGGACGCGTTCGCAAACCTGTCGGCGTCGTGCGGACCCGCGGGGTCTAGCGCCTCACCCTCCGCGGTGCCGGTTGGCGCACCGACGCTGCTGTTGCCGATTCCGCGCTCGGCCGCAGAACGCCGACGGGTCGCGCCGCGACAGCCCGAGCTGTCGCGCCCGCGGTCGGCCCTGTTCCCGGGCCGTCGAATCCGTCGGTTGCGTTGCGTACGGCCAGCCCCCCGCCGCGGACGCATGATCCAGACGGCGGGGGCTGGCCGCACACCCTTATAGCGCTTCTACACCGGTTCGAGTTCCCCGCGGATGGTGGCGCGGAGCACGCTTTCTGGCTCGGTGTGGCCGTGCTTGGAGCGCGCGTGCTCCACGGCTGCGTCCAGCACGTCCTCCTCGGGCCCCTCGATGACGAGCGTGCAGCCCGTCTCGCTGGGAACCCTTCCGCAATCGACGCGGTATCGCTGTTCGGACATCGTCAATCCCCGTTGGCTCACGATGATGCGCGGACGGCGCCACCCCGGTCGCGACACGGGCGGCCAGGTGCGCCTCTGAGCCCGTTCGGCGGCGGCGACGACTCGCTGTTGTGCGGACGACATTAGACCCGCCGACGCCGCGTTCGATGCCACCACCCGCAGCGCGGTGGTGCATACGCCGCATTTTCCTCGCGAAGGCGATGCTCACGTGAACCGGGTGATTGTTTCGCCTGTGGCACACTGGGGAGTGCGCGTGGCGGCGCCTGTTCCCGGACACGATGATCCTCACGGCCATCCGTGCGCACGATGGCGACGCGGGGCCGGTGCTGCACGGTCGGCCGTGCCGCCGGGCCCGCGGCGGCCTGACCGCGGATCACCCGCGGCGCGCCCCCGGCGCATCTGTGGTGCCGCGCAGCGCAATCCCGTAGCCTCTCGCTCGATGACCACCGGAGCCGTTGGGGATGCAACGCACCTGAGCAGCTCGGACACCGAGCGCACGCGAGCGCGCGTACGGCTGATGGTTGAGATCACCTCCACGGTGGGCAAGTACCGCGGCGGACTTATTCAGGCGGCCAAGCGCCTCACCCCGGCCGAGGCCGCCATCATCGCCGACCTTGAGCACAACGGGCTTGACGTCCCCCAGCTGCGCGAGGTGCTCTGCGGTGCCCACGTGCTCGTCGATGATCCGGAGCTGTATGAGCGCTGGCGCTTCCCGGAAAGCCACGAGCGCCTGTCGAGCCACCACCGCACGATCGACAAGCACCGGTACCCGGACATCGGCCTCAGGGGGCCGCTCGTTCGCGAGAAGCTCCACGGGCGTACCGAAACCGGCACGTGGGTGCAGCTTGAGAAGACCCCGGTGGCGATGGGCCCGGGGTTCAAGCTTCCGTCGCCGACCGATCTGAAGCACATCATCGACTACTTCGTGTATCGGCTCACCAAGAGCAACGTCGGCCCCTGGGGGCTGTCCAAGGACACCGAACGCCGGCCGATGTACCTCTCGCCGAGCTTGTCGACGTCGGTTCCGATCCCCGTGGCCGCCGAAGCCGAGCTCACTGCTGCGCTGGCGCGCGCCGAGGCCGACGACGACGCGACCTCGGCATCCCCGGATCTGGCGACACGCTTTCCGGCGCCAGCGCGCGCCAACACGCTCGCAGAGCTGGTGTTCGTCCCGGGAGCGCGCAATGGACGCGGTCTGTTCGGCGCCTCCAACGTCTACGTCAACGAGACCCCCTGGGACATCGCGCGGGCGGCCACGACCACCGACGACCGCACGCACGGCTGGTCCCTGCCGGCCGCGGCACACACGACCGCGGGCGCTCAGACGATCGGAGACCGCGAGATCCGTTATGCGGTACGCGTGGTGCCCGTTGCCGAACAACAGGAGCGCACATGACGACCAACCGCCAGGTCGGCGACGCCGATATTCCTCAGGGGCTCATCGACGCAGTTGCCCATCTCGTCTCGACCGGGCCGGTCCCGCTCGGTGGCTACACCCTCGCCGAGATCGACGCGGTCGGCGGGGTCGTGCATTTCCTCGAACAGGAACCGTCGGATGAGGTCATCGCGGAAGCTGTCCGGTCGCTGGCCGCTCGCAACCTGATCACGACCGCTCCGGGATCGCCTGAAATCGAGGTGCGTGGAGACCTCGGCATCGCGCTTGCGTTTCAGCAGCGCGCCCGCGTCGTCGTCGATTCCCGCGTCACCGGCAGCCAGCCCGAGCGACCGTGGCGGTTCGTGCTCATGCCGCAGCCCGAAGGCGTCACGCTGGAGATCCTCATCGACGCTCTGGGCATCCACTTCTTCGCCCTGCGCACCACGGCCGAGGCGTTCGAGCGCCTCTGGCGCCGACTGCCCGCCGGCGAGCGCGGCCACGCGAACGCCGACGCCGAGGCCATGCTTGCCGCCAGCCCTGCGACGGCGCTGGTCAGCGTCACCCAGTGGGACGACGCCGGCGATCGACACACCCACGATCTGGTCCTTGCTCAGGACGCCGCGCGCTGTCATGTCTTTCTGCGCGACGAATTTCAGCCGTCGCGACTCGTCGCGCACCCGCTCACCACGGACGAGTGGCACGCGCTCGTCGTCGGACTCGCGGCGACGTCCGCGGACGACCGTCCTCGCCCGCCGCCGCCATGACCCCACCGCCTGCGCCTACGCCTCGGCCCCGCGACCGCCCGCGTCCAGAAACTTGGTGAACACCGCCGAGCCGTGTGTCGAGAACACGATGCGGTAGCCCTGGTGCAGCCAAAAGGCTCGCGCCGCGGCGGCGCCCGCATCCGTCGCGCCGACATGGAGGCGGCAGTTGACGAAGATCGCCGCGCGGAAGCCAAGCGTCACCAGCTGTGGCTCCAGCATGCCCACCATGCGTGCGCCCACCCCGCCTCGCCTGATCCGGGACGCAACCACCATGTTCGACAGCTCGACCATGTCGGGCGAGAACCGCCGGCAGTACAGAAACGCCACCATCCGGCCGTCGAGCTCCGCGATGACCGACGGCAGCTGATGAAGGCGGCGGCGGATCCGGTCGGGATCTGCGGAACGATGGTTCTCCTGGGCGATGAGGGCGATGATCGCGTCAACGTCGTCCGGGCCCCCGGCGCGGAGCGTCGGTGTGCCCTGGGCCTCGGATCGTGTGAAGTCGTCGTCCATATGTCCAAGCGTGCCGCATCGCCGCCCACTTGACGCGGATGTTAGGCGACCGGCGCGCCGCACGGCGTCCGATGCCCCGCGGGGCCGTTTGAGGCCGTGGTGGTCTCGGCGCCCCACGAACGCGCCGATATTTCTCGTGCCCGCGCGCGCCGCTTGGCGTGTGGTCCAGCGCGCGCAGGCCTGACCGCGGCGGCGTTGAAGTAGGACCCAGCTGATTCCCGATCAGGAGGACGACCCCGCATGACCTTTTCGTACTGGAAGCGCTGCGTCGCCGAAGCCATAGGTACGTTCGGCTTTTTCTTCATCGGCTTCTCCGGCATCGCGCTTTCGGTGACCCAGCCGACACAAATCGGCTCGGTTGCCGTGGCAATCGGCTTCGGACTTGGCCTTGCGCTGATGATCTTCGCCTTCGGCCACATCTCCGGGGGACACTTCAATCCGGCCGTGACGGTCGGCCTAGTGGTCGGGCGCCAGTTCCCGGCTCGTGAGGTGCTCGGCTACTGGCTCGCACAACTTGTCGGTGGTGCCTTCGCTGCCGCGACCGTCATTGCAACATTCGGCGACACCGTGAACAATCACCTGGTCACGGTCCCCGGGCCAGGGGTGTCCAAGCTTGTGGCCCTCGTGCTTGAGACCATCGTCACCGCGCTGTTTGTGATCGTCATCAGCGCCGTGGCAACCGACCGCGCACCGTGGAGCGGCACGCTCGCACCGATTGCGATCGGCGGCTTCATCGCTGCTGCGGCGATGGTCATCGGACCCGCCTCGGGTGGCTCGTTCAACCCCGCCCGATCGCTGGCGCCCGCGCTGTTCGCCTCCAACCCGATCGACCTCTGGATCTACATGGTCGGGCCGTTCGCCGGCGCGATCATCGGCGGCTTTGTCTACTGGCTGATCCGCGCCGACACAGGCGAAGGCGAGCTTCCCGACATGCGGGACGAGCCCCGCTAGCTACGACGCATGCGTCGCGGGCTCTGTCCGCGGCGCATGCCGGCTCAGCCGGCGCCGGCTTCCAGAAGCTCTCGCATGCGTTCCAGCCCTGCGGACATCGGGCCGCGCAGGCGCGCCTCGATGTCGTAGTCCGGATTGCTCGAGGTGGCGGTTTGGCGCCAGAAGATCCGCGACCCGGCCGGAGTCGGCTCGACGCGAATCGTGGCGCGGTGGCTCGTCAGGTTGGGAATGCCCGACAGGACGACATACGAGTAGTGACGTGCCCCATCGTCGCGGTCGACCAGGCGCTCGACGATCTCGGCGCCATTGCCCATGACGGCCCGCCGCACGTCGTCGTCGATCTCGACCGACTTCACGGGGGTGAACCATTTCGGGACACCTGCCGCGTCGCCGGCCAGCGCCCAGGCGGCGTCCGCCGATACCGTCGCATCCACGAAGATCTCGAAGTCGTTTGCCATCCGCGCTCCTGGGATTGGTGGTCCAAGACTACGCGTTCGGGAGCCATGGGCACACTGTGGTGTGGCCGGCAGGGCTGCCGCGAATGGGCGGGGTTAGGCTGCAATCGTGCGCCTTGGCCTGCACCTTCCCCAGTTCCGGCGTCCGACAACCGGGCGCGCCATCGCGGACGTCGCCCGCGCCGCGGAGGATGCGGGAATCGACGACGTCTGGGTTTCGGATCATGTCGCGCTTGATCCCGGCAGCACGCGCCCGCCGGCCTACTTTCACGACGCCCTCACCGTGCTCACCTGGGCCGCGTCGGCAACGGGGCGCATCGGTCTTGGGACCAGCGTGCTGGTCGCCCCGTACCGCAACCCGGTCCTGCTCGCCAAGTCCCTCGCCAGCCTCGATGACCTCAGCGGCGGCCGCGTGATCGCCGGCCTGGCGTCCGGGTGGCTTGCCCCCGAGTTTGCCGCCCTGAACGTGCCGTATCGGCAGCGCGGCCGGCGCACCGACGAGGCGATCGACATCTGCCGGACCCTGTGGTCCGGGGCAAGTACGTACACGCTCGAGGGCCGTACGATCCACGCAACCGGCATCTCGCCGCTTCCGGCGCGGCCCGGGGGACCGCCGATCTGGGTCGGCGGCAATTCGGATGCGGGCATTCACCGCGCGGTCCGGTCCGGCGAGGGCTGGCACACCACCGTGAGCGATCCGCACGCCTTGGCCGAACGCCTCTCGGTGCTGGAGCGTGCACTCTCGGCCACCGGACGCGATCGCGCGTCGATCGTTGTCTCGGTGCGCGTGCGCGCGACGGCCACCGAGCTGGCGCGGATTGCGCCACGGCTGCGCGAGCTGGGGGTCGACCACGTGCTGGTCGACCACCGTGACATCGTTCCCGCCGACCTGACCGGCGAGCTGGCGCGGCTTCGCGCGATCGCTGCCTGAGCGTGCGCGCGATCTTCGCCCCGAGTGTCGCCCGTCGGCGGTACCCTCAGGCCATGGCTCGCACCACCACCTATTCCCGGTCGGTCGACATCGACGCGCCCGTCGATGCGCTCTACCGCTTCCACCTCGACACCCGGAACGCGCCCTTGATCTCGCCCGATGCCGCCGAGTTCCGCGCGATCGAGGGAACGTTCCCCGTCCAGGTCGGCTCCCGGGTCGTGCTGCGCGTCAAGCAGCCGCCCATCCCCATCACCCAAACATGGCGAATCCGCATCGCCGAGATCGAGCTCGACCGACGGGTCGTCGATGTCGCCGAGCGCTCGCCGTTCGCATACTGGCGCCACGAGCACCGCTTCGCGCCGCTGCCGGGCGGCGGGACGCGCATGACCGACCACGTGACCTACGCGCTCCCGCTCGGACCGCTCGGCCGGATCGCCGATCGCATCGTCGGGCGGCGACAGCTCGAGCGCATGTTTGCCGAGCGCCAGCGTAAGACGAAGACCCTGTTCGAAGGACCGGAGGCGCCGCGACCATGAAAGCCATCGTGGCCCGTCAGCCCGGCGGAGCCGACGTGCTGGAGATGGTCGATCTGCCGATCCCGGAGCCGAGTCCGGGCGAGGTGCGTCTCAAGGTGCGCGCGAGCGCGGTCAATCGCGCCGACATCCTGCAGCGCCAAGGGCGCTATCCGATGCCACCCGGCGCGGACCCGGTGCTCGGGCTCGAGGCCGCCGGGACGATCGACGCCATCGGTGAGGGCGTCAGCGGCTGGACGATCGGCGACCGGGCGATGGCGCTGCTCGCGCACGGAGGATATGCCGAGTACGTTGCGGTCCCGGCCGGACAGGTGCTTCCGGTGCCCGGCAACCTCGACTGGATCCTCGCCGCCGCCGTGCCCGAGGTGTTCCTGACCGCCTGGCAGGCGCTCGGACGCCAGACGCCGGCGCGCGACGACGACTGGGTGTTGGTCCATGCGGCGGCCAGCGGCGTGGGCACGGCGGCCCTGCAGATCGCGCGCGAGCTCGGCGCGCAGACGATCGCCACGACCCGCTCCCCGGAAAAGGCCGAGCAGATCGTGCACCTGGCCGACCATGTTGTCGTTCCCGCAGGCGCGGACTTCGCCGACCGCGTGATGGCGTTGACCGACGGCCACGGCGCGGACGTCGTCATCGACCTCGTCGGCGCCGCGTATTGGGCCGAGAATCTGCGTGCCCTGGCACTCGACGGGGCGATCGCGCTGATCGGCCTGGTCGGTGGCGCCCGTACGGACCTTGATCTGCGCACCGTGCTGGCCCGTCGCGCCACGATCGTCGGATCGACGCTGCGGGCACGTAGCGTCGCCCAGAAGTCCGAGCTGGTCGCGAGCTTCGCGGCGTGGGGCCTGCCGCGCCTTGCCGACGGGCGCCTGCGGCCGGTGGTCCACGACATGGTGCCGCTTGTGCGGGTCGCCGACGCCCACGACGAGGTCGAACGCGACAATTCCGTCGGCAAGGTAGTCCTCGCAATCTCCGAAGACGGCCTCATCGCAATGTGAAGGCGCGTGCCCGCCCTGGTACGCCTCCCGCCGACCCATCCGCTACGGTTCGGGTGGGTTCAACCACTTCCCGAGAAAGGGACCAGATGAAGAAGCTTCTGGTGCTGATAGCCGTTGCTGCGCTTGCCTATTGGCTCCTCAAGGACCGCCTCGGCAGCGAGCCCGACGAGTTCGTGTTCACCGAAGCCCCGGTCGCCGACTCGACGAGCACGGACCACCCCGCGAACACCGCGTACTAAGCCTCGTACGAGCGTCTCCCGGATGAGCCTGCGCTTTGCACCTGCTCTCCAGGAGACGCTCGAGGGGCTTGACCCCGATCTGCGTGGGGCGGCCCACGCGATCGGGATCGGACTCGGCGGACAGCTGGGGCGGTTACGCCCGGCCCTCTCCCATGGTGCCGACGCCGCCGCGGCACCCGACGTCGAGGTCCTTTCGCTGGAGCTCGCCCCCGAAGGCGACCCGGACGGGGTCAGCCTTGCCGCGATCCACGCCGCCCACAAGGCCTACGTGTCGGCCCGAGGCGCACCGGAGGGCGCGAGCCTCGGTGCGCTTGCCATCGCACGCCTGTTGGTCTGGGCGCAGCGGGCCGCCGTCCTCGGCGCGACCCCGACCATCACCTGGATCGGTCCCGTCCAGCGCCGCCCTGCCGAGGCGTCCGGCATCGAGATCCACGCCTCGTGCGTCGGGCTTGTCGACGGGACGCGCCGCACTGCAAAAGCGCTCGCGGTGATTGATCCTACGCCGCGGGCCGCGGCTCCCTAGGCCTCCCCGCGCAGCGCCGCCCGCACGCGCTGCACCAGGTCGATCATGCGCAGAGCCCCTTCGGTGTCTCCCGCGTCGCGCAACGCCTGCGCGCGCCGTTCGAGTGCGGGGAGCTGCACGCGGTAGACCACTTCCCGCAGCTCGTCCGCGGTAGCGTGCTCGGCCCCGGGATCGGCGCGCAGTGCGCTCGCCAGCGGCTGCAGCTCCTCCGGCCAGTCGACGGGTGCCACGCCCTGGCGCAGCAGCCCAAGCGCGTCGCGATGGGCGGGATCGCTCAGCGCCTCGTCAGGCAGCGTCTCCAGTTGGGCCGTGGCTTCTGCCGGGAGCGCCGCGGCCAGCACGAGCAGCCGCCGCTCGCGCTCCCACGCCGCACCGAGCGATGGCAAATCGGCAGCCGACGCACCGGCCGCCCCCTGTCGGGCGGCGCGCCGCAGGCGCTCCTCCATCCCACGTGACAGTTGCAGCAGCCCTGCCGCGAGTCGGATGCTCTCGTCCTTTTCGACCGACTCCGGCAGGCCGCGTAGAAGATCGGCGATCTCCCTGAGGGCCTGCTCGCGTTCGGCGGGAGATGGACCTGCGCGCCGCGCGCGCGAGTCGATCAGGTACGTCGCCAGCGGGGCGCGCGCGGTGACGATGTCATGCAGCAGGCCGACTTCTCCGGTCCGGGCCAGGTCACCGGGATCGGTGCCGGCGGGCAGCACGACGGCCTCCAAGTCGGTGAGGTACTCCCCCGCGGCCTGGGCGGTGCGCCACGCGGCGCGCTCGCCCGCGGCATCCGCGTCAAAACACAGTCGGATCCGGGGCGCGGCGCGGCGCAGCTCGTGGACCTGCTCGGCCGTCAGCGAGGTCCCCATGCAGGCCACCGCCTGCGGGATCCCCGCCTTGGCGAGCGCCATGACATCGGTATAGCCCTCCACGACCACGATCCACCCGGCCGTGGCGGCGGGCTGTCGCGCCTGGGCCAGCCCGAACAGCAGCCGACGCTTGGAGAACCGCGGGCCCTCCGGGGAGTTGACGTACTTCGCCCGCTCCTTGGGATCCATCGTCCGCGCGCCGAACCCGAGCACGCGCCCCCGCACGTCGGTGATCGGAAAGGTGATCCGGCCGACAAAGAAGTCGGTGACCCGGCTCCCGCGGACACGTCCGAGGCCTGACTCGGCGAGCTGTTCCCGCGTGAACCCCTGTTTGAGCGCGCGATTGGAGAGGATCGCGCCGTCACTCGGTGCAAACCCGACCCGGAACGATCGCAGCAGTTGCTCGTCGAAGCCCCGCTCGGCCAGATAGGCACGCGCCGGTGCCGCCTCGTCGGCCCGCCACAGGTCCGCCGCATAGAACGCGGCCGCCCGCTCGAGCAGCTCGAGGCGCCGTTGGTCGGCCTTCCGCCGGCGCTCTTCCTCGGGCGATGCCTGCTCATAGCGGACTTCGAGTCCGAAGCGCTCGGCGAGCGCCTCGACGGCATCGGGAAACGATGCCGCGCCCTCTTTTTCCATCATCCACCGCACGGCATCGCCGGTCGCGCCGCACCCATGGCAGTAGTAGCGCCGATTCTCGGGCGGGATCAGGCTAAACGACGGCGTGCGCTCGTCGTGGAACGGGCACCGACCGACCCATCGGCTCCCGCGCTTGACCAGATTGACCCGCCCTCGTACCAGCTCCACCAGATCGGCCCGCTCAAGGATCTCGGCGACGCTGTCCGATGCGATCAGCGGCACGGTGCACCCACCTACAGAGGGCCCTCGCGCGGCATGAACCGCATGCGGAAGTCCCGCAGCGCATAGCGATCGGTCATGCCGGCGACATAGTCGGTCACGCGGCGCACCAGATCGGGCTCGGGCGAGTCCGGCAGCTCCTCGGGGTTCGCCATGTACCACTCGAACAGGTGTTGGACGACACCGCGCGCCCGCTCGGACTCGATGCTCGCCGGCGGCGCCAGGTAGACCCGCGTGAACATGAACTTGCGAAGCCGCATGAACGCCTCGCCCACCTCCGGTGACTGGAGGATCCGCTCGGCCGCGCGGCTTTCGGTGACGATATCCCCGACCAAGCGCGTCAGGCGCTGGGAGGTGGTGCGCCCAAGCACGCCCACCTCTGTGGCGGGCAGGTCCGCGTCCTGGATGACGCCCGCACGGATCGCGTCTTCGATGTCGTGGTTGACGTAGGCGATGCGATCCACAAGCCGCACGATCTGACCTTCGAGGGTCGCCGGCAGACCCGGTCCGGTGTGGTGCAGGATGCCGTCGCGCACTTGACGGGTGAGGTTCAGCCCGCGGCCGTCGCGCTCCAGGATCTCGACGACCCGCACGCTCTGCTCGTTGTGGTGGAAGCGCCGATCCAGGCGTTCCTGGAGCAGATCGTCAAGCGCATGCTCACCGGCGTGGCCGAACGGAGCGTGGCCCAAGTCGTGACCCATCGCGATGGCCTCGACCAGATCCTCGTTGAGCCGCAGCGCACGGGCGACCGTTCGCGCCAGCGCGGAGACCTCCAGGGTGTGCGTGAGCCGCGTGCGGTAATGGTCGCCCTCGGGTGTCACGAACACCTGCGTCTTGTGCTTGAGCCGCCGGAACGCCTTGGTGTGCAAGATGCGGTCGCGGTCGCGCTGGAACGCCGTCCGGTACGGGCACGGCTCCTCCGGAACCTCGCGCACGGCATCGGCCGCGCGGGCCGCGCGGGGATCGAGCGCCGCCTCGCTGCCGAGTTCCGTGCTCACGCGGGTGCGTCGAGCGAGATCGGAAAGACCCACGGCCCGGGCTGGCGCTCGCCCGAGGCGCTCGGTCCAAGGTTGCCGATCGTGATGGTGAGCGTCCGGGCACGCGGGGGGATTGCGGGTGCCAGGGCGAGCGACCCTTCGATCCGGTTGCCGCGCTGGCGCCGGGTCAGCGACGCCACCCGGTACATGCGTGCCGCATCGTCGACGGCGATGGCATCGAGGGCACCCGCCTGCTCCCGAAATCGCCGCCCCGGCGCGTGGCACAGGTAGTGCGCGCGTGCCCCGTCGGCAAAGCGCTCCAGGCTCGTGATCGCTACTGTCACCCCGTCGATGGCTTGGGACTGGTTGACGCACACCACCGCGCGCAGCCCCGTGGGAGACAGGTCAACCTCGCCCGGGAACGCCTCCGGGACGGCGCCCCACTGCTCGGCCGGCACCGGCGGGCCATCCGGCGCGGGCATCGCGCGGTCGATCTGCGCGCCGGAGCGGTGCTTCCAGACGTTGGGGTGATCGCGGAACAACGCGATCAGGCTGCGGTGCGACAGGCTGCGTCCGTCGTCGAGGATGTAGATCCAGGCCTGCTGGTCCGACCGTTCAAGTCCGACGAATGCCGCCGGCGAGATCGGCGCACCGGGTGCGTCGCAATGGTCGGCGTACCGCAGGTGGGAGACCTGCCAGCCGTCCATCAGCATGCCGACCAGATCGGTCAGGCTGCTGAGCTCATACGGATTGGTGTCGAGATCGATCGGTCGTCCTTTGGCCCATGCGCACCGCCGCCTCGATGGTACACCGACCGCCCTGGAGGGCGCATGGGCCGATCCCGCGGACGCCCGTTGCCGAGCGGGGTACGATGCGCTTCATGGAGTCCCCTGATGCGCGTCATATCGGACTGATCGTCGTCGACCACGGCTCCCGCCGAGGCGCGTCCAACGAGATGCTCGAGGTCATGGCAGGAATGGTCGCCGACGTGGTCCCGTACGGGATCGTCGAGCCGGCCCACATGGAGCTCGCCGAACCGTCCATCCAGACAGCGTTCGATCGTTGCGTCGCGCGGGGGGCAAAGATGGTCGTCGTCAGCCCCTATTTCCTGCTGCCCGGGCGTCACTGGGACCAGGACATCCCCGGCCTCACCGCCGAGGCTGCGACCCGTCATCCCGACGTGCCCTTTCTGGTCGCCGCGCCCCTCGGCCTGCATCCGCTGATGGCCCGCGTTGTGGAGTCGCGCGTCCAGCACTGCCTGGCCCATGTGGCCGGCGAGGTCGGCGAGTGCGAGGTCTGTGCGGGGACGGGCCGCTGCGCCGTCGCCTACAGCGTACCCGCCGCAGCGCCGCTCGAGGGCACCACGTCCTAAATGCGGGTCGCGCTCATCGGCGCCGGCCTCGCGGGACCCGCTGCCGGGGATGACCCCGGTCTGTTGTCGACGGCCTCGAGGCCGTCCAGCCGATCCCGCGCGCTCCGGGCGTTAGCCGCGACCGATCCCGGCCAGGCCGAGTAACCAGCGCGGTGTGCGCCTCCGGGATGCGCGGATGGCGTCCGCCATCCGCGCGCCGGCGTCCGGCGCATGGAGTCCTGGGCCGTGTCCGCACACGACGTGCTCGGCCGCGACGCCGATCAGGGTGCGGGGCGGGTGCACCAGGCGCAGCAGCGGGTGCGGCCCGATGTCCTCGCCTGGTGCCCGGAAATACGGCGCCCCGCCCACGGCCTCGCCGACGCAGATCAGGCGCTCGGCGGGGAACCACAGCCCGATCTCGTGCCAGCGACCAACCCGGGAATCGACCACTGGCACAACCTGGAACGGCGCACCGTCGGGTGCGCGGGCGGGCAGCACGTACAGCGGCACGCCGAGTTCAGCGGCGACCCGCGCGCAGTCGCGTGGGTGGCGATTCACCTGCTGGACAACACCCGCAGGGGCCCCAAGCGTTCGTGCGCGCGCCAACATCGCCGTGTCGTAGACAGGATCGGTCAGCCACACGCCGCCGCCGCTCAGGATCGCGTGCGAGGTGCGCTGGACGTGCCCGGGGGTCGGGGCGATCCAGCCGAAGCCGACCCCGGGCATCAGGTCGACAAGCTGCGCCGGCAGGCCGGTCCCGGAGTTGTTCACGAGCGCTCGGTTGCGCCGGGGGTCGGCTCGAGGGCTTCGCCAAGCGCGATGCACAGCGTGCGGATGTACGACCAGACACCCGCGGCTTCGAACATTCGCACCGTGCCGGGCTCGGGGGGTGCAGCGGTCGTGCGGGCCCGTTCGAGCACGCCTTCCATCGGGCTGCCCGACCACGCCTCAAAGGCCGCCTGCTCGGCGGTCCGGCGCTGGGGCGCCTCCCGACGCATGATCGCGGTGATCTCGCGCCCGAATTCCGGTCCGGAGCGCCCGTTGGGCGCCGCAATCTCCCCGATACCTTCGGCAAACAGCCGCACGTACGCGCTAAGGGTCACGCGCCGCCGGTCGGCATCGACATCCCCGGAGATCCCGGCCCGCTCGAGGGCGGCATCTTCTTCGAGCTCGAGGGCCTCGAGCCGGTCACGACCCCGCGCCACCCACAGCTCGAGCTTGGCCTGCATGCCCGCGGGCGCGGCGGCCCACTCGGCCTGCAGCGCAGCCGCCAGGTGCCGCAACCACGCCCGCGCACCGACGGCGCGGATGCGGTCGAGGCGTGCCTGACGGTCGGGCAACGTGCCGCCCTCGGCGAGCAGAAACTCCTCGTGAAGGGCGCGCGAGCTCTCTTGGGCCATGAGCGCCTGGAGGGCGGCCGGTTCGGCGCCGAGATACTTTAACAATCGGTCCGAAAGGGGTTCAGGACTTGTCATGGCCGCACCCTAACGAGCCGATGACTCGTGCAGGTGGACAACCGCCGGCTGTTCATGCGCAGCACCCCAAGGGACTGTTCGCCCGGTGTCGAACGCTACGCAGAGCGACGTCACCGTTCGCACTTGCCCGATTTGGGCGCCTCCGCGAGCAAAGTCACTATCCTATGACCCGATCACACCCCCAGAGCCCCGAATTTGTCAGACGGGATCATGGCCGATACTGACAACGCACCGACACCGGACGCGGTTGCGCCGGCGACAGAAGACCATTCGACGAGCCCCAACGGCGGGCGTCGCCGCTGGAAGCGCGCCGCCGTCATCGCGGGCACGTCGATGCTCGTCGTGGTGCTCGCTGCGGGAGCGCTGACACTCGTCGAATCACAGGCATCGATCGACTCCGGCGGTCCCGCGCTCGCGGACGTCAACCTGCCGCCGGGGGCGTCGGTCACGGTCATCACGGCCACCGATGCCCGCGGAGAGCCGGTCTCGGCGATCCGTACCGGCTCCTCGATCGTCCCGACCCATCCGATGGCGCCAGGGACACCGATCACGGTCCACGCCACGGTGCACTATGGGGCCCCCGCGCGCTGGCTGTTCGGGTCGACCACGCAGATCACGACGACCGTCACCGCTCCGGTCGCGACCCTGGTGACTCCGGCCGTGCAGACGCTCGCCGCCGGGACTCCTGTGCAGGTTAGCTTCGATACGCCCGTGGCGCGTGCCGCCATCACCGCCAACAACGCACACACGACGACGGTCCACTCCAGCGCCGGCGTCACGGATCTCACCATCCCGAACGCCGGCAGCTTCGGCATCGCCCAGATCGCCGCCGCGCCCCGGGCCTGGGAGACGTTGCCGCCCGCCGTCCAGGTCGCCTGGTTCCCACCGGACCCGAAAACGGAGGTCCTCGGCAGCCCGTCGGTCAGCGCGCCGATCACCCCGTATACCGCGCTCGAGCTGACGTATTCCCAGCCGGTCGCCGACATCCCGGGGGCCCTCCACGCGACGGTCAGTCCGCGGGTCCCGGGCCAATGGCGCGTCGTCGACGCCCACACGGTCGCCTTCACCCCGGGCGGTTCGGGGTTTGCGCCGGACAGCCTGGTGCATGTCACGCTGCCGGCGCGCACCGAGATCGCCGGCGCCCCTTCGCGGGTGTTCACGTGGACGGTGGCCCAGCCGTCGCCCATCCGCGCCGAGCAGCTGCTGGCCCAGTTGGGCTACATGCCGCTCAATTTCAGCGCGACCACGCCGGTCGCCGCGACCGAGCAGGCGCAGGTCGAGGCAGTCTTCGCGCCGCCCGGCGGCAAGTTCACCTGGCGCTGGAGATCTACCCCGCAGGCGCTGCGTACGACCTGGGCGACGGACCCGGCCACCGTGTTGCGCGGTGCGGTCATGGCGTTCGAGGACCAGCACAACATGACGACCGACGGACTCCTCGGCCCGCAGGTCTGGCAGGCCATTGTGCAGGCCACCCTGGCCGGGCAACGGAGCACGTTCGGATACACCTACGTGACGGTCTATGAGACGCTGCCCGAGCACCTGTCGCTGTGGCACAATGGCCGCGTGTTGATGGAACCGCTGGTCAACACCGGCATCGCCGTGGCACCAACCGCCACCGGCGTCTACCCGGTCTATCTGCGCGAACAGGTGGGCACGATGTCCGGCAAGAACCCGGACGGTTCGGTCTATCACGACCCGGGCATCCCGTGGATCAGCTACTTCAACGGCGGCGACGCCCTGCATGGCTTCATCCGCGGGTCGTACGGGTACCCGCAGAGCCTCGGTTGCGTCGAGATGCAGTACGCCGACGCGGGCGCGGTCTGGCCGTATACGCCAATCGGCACGCTCGTTGACGTCGAGTAGCCCCGACCCGCCGGGCACGCCCCCCCGGCGGCGCACCCGGCGGATTGCACAAGCTGCGCTTGCGGTCCTGATCGCCGGAGGGCTCGGTGCGGGTGCCTGGGTATATCTCCAGCACACGTCCGGGCGGAGCGCCGTTGCCCAGGCCGCTGCCAACGTCGCGACGACCCCTGCGGCGACCACGACCGTGGCGCCCCGTCCCTGCACGCGCGCCGTCGCGGGCCCGTCCGATCCCATCCTGCGTACCCTGATCGCGACGTGGACTGCGCAGCACCCGGCCACGGCCGTCACCGTGTGGCGCACGGGGACGACGTGTCCGATCGACATCGCGAGCCGCAACGCCAGCCTGCCGCTGCTGCCGGCGTCCAACAACAAGCTGCTCACCAGCACCGGCGCGCTGCTGACCCTGGGCCCGACATACCGCTTCACGACCAGTCTGGTGGTCGCCGACACCGCGAACGTCACTCAACTCCTCGACGGGACGCTGACCGCGCCGATCACGCTTGTGGGCAGCGGTGACCCGCTGTTTGCCACATATGCGTACGCACACAAGTACCTTGGCTCGAACGGCGACACCCTCAACGCCCTCGCCGCGCGCCTGGCCAAGCCCGACGGGACGCGGCCCGCCATCCGGAAGGTCACCGGTGCCCTGCGCGTGAACGCGAGCGTCTTCGATGCGCGAAGCGTGCCGCCGGCATGGACGGCGCACGACCTCGGTTCGATTCAGCCGCTGTCCGGGGCCGCATCGAACGAGGATTTCGCCGGCGACACGCAAGACGATCCCGTCGCGAACGCGGTCGAGGCCACCGCCCAGCGCCTGAAGACGGCGCTGCACGGTGTCCACGTCACGACGACCGGCCCTGCCGGATCGGGCCCGATCCCCCGGGCCCCGATCACGCTCGCCGAGGTCAGCTCGCCGACCCTCGCGACAATCCTGCGGATCATGAACGTGCCCAGCGACGACTTCATCGCCGAACAGCTCATCAAGGCGATCGGCGCGCGGGCACAGACCCCGGGGACATCGGCCGAGGGCATCGCCCGGGTCGTGGCGGTGCTCGGTGAACTCGGAATCCTGCAGCCCGGGGACCGAATGGTGGACGGGTCGGGACTCGCCCGCACCGACCGCGAGACCTCGACGACGCTGGCGCTGCTGCTGTTGGCGGCCCAGCGCACGCCGGCATGGGGCGCGCCGCTGATCGCATCGTTGCCCGAACCCGGTCAGGGAACCCTGAAGACGCGCCTGGCGGGCCTGGCGTCCCGGGTGCGGGCAAAGACGGGCACCCTCGACGACGTCTCGGCCTTGAGCGGGATCGTCCACGCCGCCGACGGCAAGACCTACACGTTCTCGATCCTGTGCGACGGCCTGAGTACCAGCCAGATCACGGCCGCGCACAACTTCCAGGACGCCATCGTGCGCCGCCTCGCGCACGGCGTCGCGGGATAGCCCACGACCCGTCAGGGCCCGGGTGCCTGCGCGATGACGAGCAGCTTGGTGAACGCGTAGACGAACGTGCCGTCCCGGCTCTCGGCACGCAGGGCCGCCTCGGCCCGGGCCAATTGGCGGTCACGGTCCTCGGGCGTGCGGTGCGCCCACAGATGCGAGCCCACGGCGCGCATCCGGTCCAGGTAGCGGTCAGCCGGCAGGCGGCGCTGGCGCGATTCGACCCAGAGATCGACCTCCTCCAGGCCGGCATCCGCGAGATATCCGCGCATCTCCTCGGGGTAGATCTCGTTGCTGACGATCGACTCGGCGAGCTCGGGGAGGATCGGCGGGTCGCTCGCGCGCGAGAGGGCGACGAACTGGGCGTCATGCCCGGGACCGGGTCCAAGCAGGGCGAACACCCCGCCCGGACGCAGGGTCTTCGCCATCGCGACGATTGCCGCCCGGCGATCGTCGAACCAGTGCAACGCCATGGTGCACAGCACCAGATCGACGCTCGCCGGTGGGACGCCCATGTCCAGCACGTCGGCCACCCGCAGCGTCGCCCGGACGTCGGGATAGTCGGCGAGTTTGGCCCGGAACTGGTCGAGCATCCCCGCCGAGGCGTCGATGCCGATCACGCTCGTGATCCCGCGCCGCGCGATCATGTGCATCGTCGCGAAGCCTGTCCCGCACGCGACGTCTAGCAGGTCGTCATAGGTGCGATCGGGCAGTGCGCCGATCAGCCGCTGTGCGCCGGCACGATTGAAGCCGACGTGGTCGTCGTAGATGTGCGCGCTGCGATCGAAACTCTCGCGCGGATGTTCGGCGTCGCCGCCCGGCCCGGCCATGCCCACAGGGTACCGGGCGGCCGGTGCCGGGTGCGTCCCGGCGGCACGCCCGTAGGCGGGCGCCGCGGCAGGTCGTAGGCTTCCGCTGACCCTCCCCCAACGACGCCACGGAGCGCGCACATGCCCGATCACGCCGGCACCCCGGCCGATGGTCCAACCCGCCACCCGGCGTGGCTGGCACTCGACGCCGACCGCACGCGCCTCGGCAGGGTGCACCTGCGTGAGCTGTTCGCGGCCGACCCCGACCGAGGCACGCGGCTGCGGGCGGGCGGCGCGGGACTCGAGCTCGACTACGCCAAACAGCGGATCACCGACGGGACTCTGCGGCACCTGATCGCGCTCGCCGAGCAGTGCCGGCTCGCCGAGCGCCGCGCGCAGATGTTCGCCGGCGCACGCATCAACGTGTCCGAACAGCGATCGGTGCTGCACGTAGCGCTCCGCATGCCCCGGGCCATGCGGCTCGAGGTCGACGGGACCGACGTCGTCGCCGAGGTCCACGACGTCCTCGAGCGTATGGGGCGCTTCGCCGGGGCGGTCCGCTCAGGCCAGTGGCGCGGGCACACCGGCAAGCCGATCAAGACCGTCATCAACATCGGCATCGGCGGATCCGACCTCGGCCCGGTCATGGCGTATGCCGCGCTGCGGCCGTTCGTGCGGCCCGGGCTGGAGTGCCGCTTCGTCTCCAACGTCGACGCGGACGCGATCCTCGACGCGACCCGTGACCTGGATCCCGCCGAGACGCTGATCATCGTCTCCTCGAAGACGTTCACGACCCGCGAGACCATGACCAACGCCCATTCGGCGCGTCGATGGCTGGTCGACGGCCTGGGCGACGAGTCGGCCGTCGCGCGTCATGCCGTCGCGGTGTCGACGAACGTGGAGGCGGTGAGCGCGTTCGGGATCGCCCCAGAGAACATGTTCGGCTTCTGGGACTGGGTCGGCGGGCGGTACTCGATGGACTCGGCGATCGGGCTGTCGACGATGATCGCGATCGGCAGCGACGGGTTCGCGGACCTGCTGGCCGGTTTCCACGCGATGGACAACCATTTCCTGGAAGCGCCGTTCGACGCCAACCTGCCGGTGCTGATGGGCCTGCTCGCGGTCTGGAACCGCAACTTCCTCGGCGCCCCGACCGTCGCGGTGCTGCCCTACAGCGAACACATGCACCGCTTCCCGGCCTATCTCCAGCAGCTGACGATGGAGTCCAACGGCAAGCACATCACCCGCTCCGGGCAGCCGGTCGACTACGACACCGGCGCAATCTTGTGGGGGGAGCCCGGCACCAACGGCCAGCACAGCTTCTACCAGCTCCTGCACCAGGGCACGACGATGGTCCCCGCCGACCTGATCGGGTTCCTGCACCCCACCGAGCCGCTCGGGGACCACCACGACTTCCTGCTGGCAAACCTGGTGGCCCAGGCCCAGGCACTGGCGTTTGGCCGGACCGAGGACGACCTGCGCGCAGAAGGGATCGCCCCGGAACTCATCCCCCACAAGCTCATGGCCGGCAACCGCCCCACCAACGTCATCCTCGCGGACGCCCTCACCCCGCACACGCTTGGCGCGCTTGTGGCCCTGTACGAGCACAGCGTGTTCACGCAGTCGGTCGTCTGGGGCATCGACGCGTTCGACCAGTGGGGGGTCGAGCTCGGCAAGCAGCTGGCCACCACGATCGTCGACGAGATCACCGCGCCGGCCGAACCGGCGCTCGCCCACGACAGTTCGACCAACGCCCTGATTCACCGGATCCGGGCCGCGCGTGCGGCCCGGCCCGCGGCAAGCTAGCTGGTGGGCTTGCGCAGCGCCGCCTGGGCGGCGGCGATGCGCGCGGTCTGAACCCGGTAGGGGGAGCACGAGACGTAGTCGAGTCCGATCGCGCCAAAGAAGTGGATCGACTCCGGGTCGCCGCCATGCTCCCCGCAGATGCCCAGCCTGATCTTCGGCTTAACCTCCCGCGCACTCTCTACCGCCATACGCACCAGTTTGCCGACGCCCCCGCGGTCGATGTGCTCGAACGGGTTGCTGCGCAGGATGCCCTTTGCCAGGTAGTCCCCGAGGAATTTCGTCTCGGCGTCGTCGCGCGAGAAGCCCAGGGTGGTCTGGGTCAGGTCGTTGGTGCCAAACGAAAAGAAGTCCGCCTGACGGGCGATCTCGTCGGCGACAAGCGCGGCACGCGGCAGCTCGATCATCGTGCCCACGAGGTACTCGACGCTCGTCCCTTGCTCGGCAAACACGGACTCGGCCACATCGAGGATGTGTTCGCGCAGCCACCGCAGCTCGTCCTCGAAGCCCACCAGCGGGATCATGATCTCGACGATCGGCTCGACGCCGGTGCGGCGCTTGACGTCGCATGCGGCGCTCAGGATCGCCGCCACCTGCATCCGGTACAGGTCAGGGATCTCGATTCCCAGCCGGCACCCGCGCGTGCCCAGCATCGGGTTGACCTCCTTGAGCCGCTCGACCCTGGGCAGTTGGGCGGCCGCCTCCTCGTCGGGCGTCCCCGTCGCCTCGGCACGGGCCATGCGGATCCGCAGGTCGGTGTAGTCCGGGAGAAACTCGTGCAGCGGCGGGTCCAGGAGCCGGATCGTGACCGGCAGCCCCTCCATGGCCTCGAAGATGCCGATGAAATCCTCGATTTGGAACCGGCGCAGGTGGTCAAGCGACGCGACAAGGTCCTCGTGGTTGTCGGCCATGATCATCTCCTGCACGTGCGGCAGCCGGTCCTCCCCGCCGAACATGTGCTCGGTCCGGCACAGCCCGATCCCTTCGGCCCCGAACTCGCGCGCCCGGCGGGCGTCCTCGGGCGTGTCGGCGTTGGTGTGCACCCTCATGGTGCGGAAGGCGTCCGCCCACGACAGCACGCGCTCCAGGTAGGCGTTGTGTGCATCCGGCGGCAACAGCGGCAGCTGGCCGACGTAGACGGTCCCGTTGCTTCCGTCGATCGTCACCCACTCTCCTTCGTGCACCGTGTACTGGTCGCGAATCGTCAGCGTGCCGGCCGGCTCATCGACGACCAGGTCGGTGACCCCGGTGACCGCTGGGGTTCCCATCCCGACCGCCACGATCGCCGCGTGGCTGGTTTTGCCGCCGCGAGAGGTCAGGATGCCCTTGGCGGCGACCATGCCGTGAAAGTCGTCCGGGGTCGTCTCGTCACGTACGAGGATCACGCTCTCCCCCGCATGCGCCCGGCGCTCCGCGTCGTCGGCCGAGAACACGACGACTCCGCTCGCCGCGCCCGGCGAGGCCTGCACGCCGGTGGCGGCCGGCGTCGGGCTGGCCGCTGCATCCAGCCGGGGCAGCAGCAGCTGGCGGACCTGATCGGCGACGATCAGCGAGATCATCGCCTCGCCGGGGGCGAGCAGCCCCTCATCGACCATGTCGACTGCGATCCGCAGCATGGCCTCCGCGCTGCGCATGCCGTTGCGGGTCTGGAGCATGTACAGCTGACCGTCTTCGATGGTGAACTCGACGTCCTGCATGTTGCGGTACGTCTTCTCGAGCAGCGCCATCGTCCGGACCAGCTGCGTGTAGGCCTCCGGCAGGTGCTCCCCCAGCTCCACCAAGGGCTCCGGGGTGCGGATCCCGGCGACGACATCCTCGCCCTGCGCGTTGATAAGGAACTCGCCGAAGGGCTCGCCCGACTCGCCGGTCGTGTTGTTGCGCGTGAAGGCGACGCCGGTGGCCGAGCGCGGGCCGGTGTTGCCGAACACCATCTGCTGGACGCTGACCGCAGTCCCGAGATCGTCCGGGATACGGTTCACCCGGCGATAGTCCCTGGCGCGGCGATTGTCCCAGCTTTCAAATACCGCGCGGATGGCGGCATCGAGCTGCACCCGCGGCTCCTGCGGGAACGCCTCGTCCTTCTGGTCGCGGTAAATGTCCTTGAACGTGCTCGACGAGACCGCGCAGGTCGTCCGCGTTCAGCTCGACGTCCTGCGCGACTCCCCGCGCGGTCTTGAGCGCCGAGAGCGCGTCCTCGAAGTGGCTGCGCTCGACGCCGGCCACGACATCGCCGAACATCTGAATGAAGCGGCGGTACGAGTCGTAGGCAAAGCGCGGGTTCCTGGTACGCGTCGCCAGGCCTCGCACCGAGACATCGTTGAGCCCGAGGTTCAGGACAGTATCCATCATCCCGGGCATCGACTCCGGGGCGCCCGAGCGCACCGAGACCAGCAGCGGGTCGTCCGGGTCCCCGAGCCGCTTGCCGGTGCGCGCTTCGAGGGCCTCCAGATGGCGGGTGATCTCATCATCCAGGCCGCGGGGCATGGCGTGCCCGGCCAACAGGTAGTCGATGCAGGCCCGGGTCGTGATGGTGAACCCGCCCGGCACCGGAAGGCCCAGGCGCGTCATCTCGGCAACGTTGGCCCCCTTGCCGCCGAGCAGCATGCGCATGTCGCGCGAGCCCTCCGAGAAGTCGTAGACCCGCTTCGTGGCCGCCGTCGCGCTCATCTCTGGCCCCCCTGATCGGTCACTTTTGTGAAATCGGCGACGCCTTCGAGCACCTCGGCGGTCTCGCGAACCAGCGCGTAACGGCGGGCTCGCACCGCGGGATCCTCAGCGTTGACCAGCACGTCGGTGAAGAACCGGTCCACGGCGGCGGCCAGCGGACGTGCCGCGGCGATCGCCGCGGACACGTCCCGCGCCGTCCGCGCCGCGGCAATCCCGGCAGCGGCGCGGTCACGGGCAGCTGCGAGCGCGTCCTCGCCGGCGTCGCCGGCGGATGAGAACGGGGCCGTCGGGTCCTCGTCACGGCCGGCGATGCGCACCAGCCGGGTGCTGGCGGTCCACACCTCCCAGAAGGCCCCCTCGGCGCGCGCCGCATCCAGATCCCTCGCCCACTGCATGGTCGCGACGATGCTTCCCAGCTGGGCCCCCTGGGCAGCCGCCGCGCACTCGGCACCAACCCCTTCCTCGGAGAGTTGAAACGCGACCCGATCGCCGATGAACCCGTCGAGCTCCCCAAGCGCCGGTGCCGCGTCGCCCAAGAGATCGCTCCCATCCGCCTGTAGGCGTCCGGCCGCGGCCGCCAGCACCGGCGCGAGGTCGATGTCCCATCCACGGTCACTGACGACGCGCACCAGTCCGGCGGCCGCCCGGCGCAGGCCGTACGGGTCCTTGGAGCCGGTCGGGATCTCCCCGACCAGGAAGGCCCCGACCAGGTTGTCGATCTTCTCCGCGAGGGCGACGCAGGCCGCGATTTCGGTCGAGGGCAACGGCGATTCGGGACCCTCGGGCAGGTAGTGCTCGCGGATGGCGACCACGACGGCGTCGTCTTCGCCCTCAAGGGCGGCGTATTCGGCGCCGACGTAGCCCTGCAGGTCCGAGAACTCGGCGACCAGCACCGCCCCCTGATCCACCTTGGCGAGCCGACCGGCGCGCTCGGCGGCGGACACCGCCGCCTCGCTCAGCCCGACGGCCCTCGCGAGATCCCGCGCGCCCGCGGCGAGCCGATCGCGCTTGTCGGCCATCGACCCCAAGCGCTTGTGAAAGACGATCGCTGTCGAGGCGCGCGTCGAGCGCGGCCAGGCCCGCCTCGCGGTCGCGATCGAAGCTAAAGGCCGCATCCTGAAGGCGGGCGTCGAGCACGTCCGAGTTGCCCCGGGTGATCGTTTCGGCATGTGCGGGATCCCCATTTGAGATCGCCAGAAAGCGCGGCTCGAGCGAGCCGTCGGCACGAGCTAACGGGAAATACCGCTGGTGGGACTGCATCGCGGTCACCAGGACGCGCTCGGGCAGGCGCAGGTGCTCGGGGCGGATATCGCCGACGATTGCGCTCGGATGCTCGACCAGGAACAGGACTTCCTCGAGCTTGCCGCCGGGATCCCGCCAGGCGCAGCCGATCGCCGCCGCGGCGGCATCGAGCGCCCGCACGATCTCTGCACGGCGCTCAACATGATCCGCGACGACGCCCACCGTGCGCAACGTCGCCCGATACGCATCGGGCGACCCGATCGCCGCCGGGCCACCGAGGAAGCGGTGCCCCCGGGTCGCGTCGCCCGCGGTGAGGCCGTGGACATCGAAACGCACGGTCGCGGTTCCGAACTTGGCGACGATCCAGCGCACCGGACGCGAGAAGCGCAGGCCCGTCCCATCCCCCCAGCGCATGTTCTTCGAGAACCGCAGGCCGTCGACGACGGCACGGGCGATTTCGGGGACGAGGTCCACCGTCGGCGCGGCCGGTTCGGCGATCTCGGCGTACACGAAGCGCCGCCCGCCGTCCTCACGCAGCACCAGTTGGTCGGGTGAGATGCCCTGTGCCCGCGCGAAGCCGGCCGCGGCGGCGGTCGGCGCACCGCCCGGCCCGTAGGCGGCCTGCTCGGCGGGGCCCCGAACCTCGCGGGTGCGGCCCTCCCGCTGCACGGGAAGGTCGCGGATGCGCATCGCGATCCGCCGCGGTCCAACCATGACCTCGACCGGCGCGTCCGGAAGTCGCTGGGCGGCCAGCGCCTCGGCGACGAGCCCGGGGACTTGGGCGATCGCCTCGCGGCACGCCGAGGCGGGCAATTCCTCGCACCCGATCTCCACCAGGACGTCAGGCATGGGCGACCTCGGCTTGTTGTGCAAGGTATGCCGCGGCGACCTTTGCCGCCAGCGCGCGCACGCGCCAGATGTATGCGCCCCGCTCGGTCACGCTGATAACCCCGCGTGCGTCGAGCAGGTTGAAGCTGTGACTACACTTGAGCACCTGGTCGTAGGCGGGCAACACCAGCTCGGCCTCCAGGCAGCGCAGGCATTCGGCCTCGTGCGCCGCGAACTGGGCAAACAACGCGGCGGTGTCGGCCACCTCGAAGTTGTAGGCGCTCCACTGACGCTCGTTCTCTTGGTAGACGTCGCCGTAGGTGACGCCGTCGGTCCAGGTCAGGTCATACACCGACCGCACACCCTGCAGGTACATCGCGATGCGCTCAAGACCGTAGGTGAGCTCAACGGAAATCGGCGTCAGATCGATGCCGCCGGCCTGTTGGAAGTACGTGAACTGGGTGATCTCCATCCCGTCCATCCAGACTTCCCAGCCGAGCCCCCAGGCCCCGAGCGTCGGGCCCTCCCAGTCGTCCTCGACAAACCGGACGTCGTGCTGTTCCGGTCGGATCCCGAGGGCCACAAGCGATCCGAGGTACAGGTCCTGGACGTCCTCGGGCGACGGCTTGAGCAGCACCTGATACTGAAAGTAGTGCTGGAGCCGGAAGGGGTTCTCGCCGTACCGGCCATCGCTCGGCCGGATCGACGGTTCGACATACGCAGTCCGCCACGGCGCCGGTCCAAGGCTCCGCAGCAACGTGGCCGGGTTGAACGTCCCCGCGCCGACCTCGGTGTGGTACGGGTTCATGATCAGGCACCCGCGATCGCCCCAATAGGCGTGCAGCCGCAGGATCACCTGTTGAAACGTCAGCGCCACGTCCAGACTGCCCTCTCGCGCACCTGCCACCGACGCCGCAACGTCAGTGACCGGGTCCGCCGCTCGGATTTCCCCGCCGATGCAGCCGCATCCCATCGGCACCGCGGTTCGGCACCTTGATCAGGGATGGACGCCGCATCACGGACACGATCGCGCCCGATTCATTGTCGATCCGGGCGCTGCGGAGCATACCGTCCTAGCCGGATCCGCACCGCATCCCACGCGGGTGCCTGGCACCCGCCTAGACCGGCGTCGCCGAGCGCAACGTCACCCCGAGGTGCTCGTGAAGCACCAGGCCGATCATCCGCTCCACCCCGAACCCTGCACCCTCCGGAAACCGCGCAGACGCATCTGCGAGCGGATATCCGACGAGCACCGCGAATCCCTCAAGCGCCGCCGGCTCCAGCCTCTCCCCCTGCCGCGCGCACCCGGCACAGAGCGCACCGCCCGCATGCGCCGAGAATGCGACCAGCGGTCCCGCGGCCCCGCACATCGCGCAGGCGCTCAGTCGCGGCAGCAGGCCGCTGACGACCAGCAGCTTGGCCTGGAACCCCAGCACGACCGGATCCAGCCGCGGCGGCCCCTCACGCGGGGTCGCCTCGCTCAGCAGCCCGAGGGTCCTGGTCAGCAGGTGGAAGATCTCCGGGTTCGCTTCGTGCTCGGGTACGGCCCGCAACACGGTCTCCAGCACCGAGCTCGCGGCGCGCAACCGGTACCCCTCCAGCCACAGACCCGCGTGGGCCTGGATGATCGACGCGCTGCGGACCGTGGCGAGGTCGCCGCGACCCTGCACGAGCCCCACGTGCACCCACACCCCGGGCTGCAGGCGCCCTCCCAGCTTGGAGGTGGTGCGGCGCGCGCCTTTTGCGATGCCCGAGATGCGCCCGGCGGTCGGCGAGTAGATCGACAACACGACATCTGCCTCGGAAAAGCGGATGCTGCGCAGGATCACGGCCTCGGTGTCGATGCTCACCACACCTGCATCGTGACAGGTCCGAGCGACGACCCCGGGGCGGATGTCGCGCGTGCTGTTGTACCCTGTGGGGTATGTCGAACGTCGTGATGTACACCTCCCGCGTGTGCCCATTTTGCACCCGCGCCAAGGCGCTGTTGAACGCGAAGGGCATCCACTACGAGGAGCGCGCGGTCGATCTGACCCCCGAGGGCCGTCAGTTTCTCGTCGATCTCACCGGCCGCCAGACCGTCCCGCAGATCCTCATCGACGACACCGCAATCGGCGGTTACGACGAGTTGGCCGCATTGAACCGCTCGGGCGAGCTCGACCGGATACTCGCCGCCTGAGCGGGCTCAGCCGCGCCGCTCGGCAGCGGTGGGCACGCCCCGCACGCTCGTCGCCGACCGGACCGCCGTGCGGATCGCCTCCTCGGCCAGCCGCGCCCCGACGGTCCCCACGCTAAACGCACTCGACGGCTGTGCGCCGCTCGCCAACGCGAACGTCACATCCCCGTCCATCGGCGTATGTACCGGCGCGACCGCCCGGGCCACGCCGGCCGAGGCCATCCGGGCGGCCTGACCGGCCTCGGCTTTCGACAGCCGCGCATCGGTCAGCACGACCACGAGCGTCGTATTGCTGACCAGGCGGGGATGCCCGGGGGCGACCTCGCTGCCCGCACGGCGTGCGTCGACGAACCCATCGGGCTCCCGCCAGGCTCCGGCAAGCACCCCGCCGGTCTCATCGAGGATGTCCCCAAACGCGTTGACCACGGCGATCACCGCGACCCGCGCGCCGTCGAGGGCCTGGGCGGCGGCCGTCCCGAGACCGCCCTTGCACCAGCCGTCGCAGCCGAACAGCTTGCCGACGGTCGCGCCAGTGCCGGCACCGACGCTGCCGCACTCCGGCGGTCGCGCCGCGGCGGCGACGCACGCCGCATAGGCGTCATCGGGCCCGGGATGGCGCAGGTTCCCCGAAATGCCCAGATCGAAAACCACCGCAGCGGGAACGATCGGAATCCTCGCGATCCCGACGTCGTAGCCGATCTTCTGTTCGCGGCACCAGCGCACGACCCCCGCGGCCGCATCGAGCCCGAACGCGCTCCCACCGGACAGCAGCAGCGCCGTGACCTCCGCCAGCGGGGTATGCGGGGCGAGGAGCTCGGTCTCGCGGGTGCTCGCCCCGCCTCCGCGGATATCCACCGCGCCCACGGTCGCCGCAGGCGGGACGATCACCGTGCACCCGGTCCCCGCGTCGGCGTCGGTCCAGTTCCCGATCCGAAAGCCGGCCGGCCATGGTGTTGGATCCCTCATGCGGACACCTCCTCGCGCACGCGTCGCGGCCGCCGGGACCCGGCGGGCGCCGGGACGCCGGTCGGATCCGGCTGACAGCGGGGACACCAGTAGGTGCCGCGCTGCCCGACGACCGTCTTGGCGATGATCGTCCCACACCGCGGGCACGGATCGCCCTCGTGCAAATGCACGCGCAACAGGTCCTGCATGCGGCCCCGCTGCCCGAGACCGTCGCGATAGGTGTCGATCGACGCCCCACCGGCCGCGATGGCCACGGCCAGCCGGTCCCGGATCGCCCGATGCACGGCGCGGTATTCCCGGTCAGACAACTCGCCCGCTGGGCGCAGCGGGTGCACGCGGGCCGCAAACAACGCCTCATCGACGTACATATTGCCCAGCCCGGCCACGAGCGCCTGGTTGAGTAACGCCGTCTTGATGGCGACGCGTCGGCCGCGCATCAGCTCCGCCAGACGACGGGCCGTGAACTCCTCTCCGAGCGGCTCGACCCCCAGCCGCCCGCGCCAGTATTCGGCCGGGTCGGTGCCGGCCGGGATCACCCACGCCCGCCCGAAGCGTCGCGCGTCGGCGAAGGTCACCGTCGCGCCGTCGTCGAAGCGAAACAGTGCACGCAGGAATCGCTCGTCCTCTGTGGCCGGCTCGCCTCCACGCCAGTGCAAGCGCCCGGTCATCCGCAGATGCAGCGCGAGCACCGCACCGGAATCGAGCGCGACCAGCAGATACTTCCCACGGCGACCGATCCCCTGGACCCGGCGCCCGATGACCGCGGCGCAGAACTCGTCCGGCCCTGCGGGCTCGACCAGCAGCGGATCGCGCACCTCCACGCCCGTGATCGTCCTGTCGACAAGGCGCGGTGCCAGCTGCGCCCGGATCGTCTCGACTTCCGGCAGCTCGGGCATCAGGCGCCGGGCGCCGCGACGGGTCCCTGGCTGCCCGCGCGCGCGCCCACGTGGACCGCGTCACGGATCTGGCCGGCACAGTCCTCACCGAGCCACGCGTCGCGGGCGTGGATCATCGCGATCGGTGCCCCCCGGGTCACCGGTTCGCCGACTTTCGCCATCAGCTCGATCCCGACGGCGTGGTCGACCTGCTGGGCCGGATGCAGCCGGCCCGCGCCGAGCCGCCGCACCGCGTCGCCGATGGCACGGGCATCGATCGCGTCGACGACCCCGTCCTCGTCCGCCAACACCGGTACGCCGACCGGCGCGATCGCCAGGACGTCCGGCGCGGTCCAGACCGCGGGGTTTCCGCCTTGGGCCTCGACCCAGCGCTCGGCCATCGCCAGACCGGACCCGTCCGACAGCGCCGCCTCGGCGCGGGCCGTGCCCGCCCCGACCGCCACCACGCCTGCGGCCTCGGCGAGCTCACCGGCGATCCGCGCCGCGACGCGCCGCAGGTCCCCGGGCCCGCCGCCGCGCAGCACGTCGGCCGCCTCCCGCACCTCCAACGCGTTCCCGATCATCCGTCCCAGCGGCTCTCGGATCGCGGTCACGATCGTGCGCACCTCGCGTTCCCAGCCGTCGGCGAGCCAGACCATGAGCGCCGCGGTCTGATGGGCCTCCTCGAGGGTTGCGCACGCCGCGCCCTCACCCCACGTGACTTCGAGCGCGAGGGCGTGGGCCCCGCCCGCCAAGGCCTTGCTCATCACCGACGCCGCGATGAGGTCTCGGTTGGCCACCGTCCCGGTCGCCTCGCGCAACGTGGTCAGGCGTCCGTCACCGGGCACCAAGCGCGGATTCTGGGCCATGACCGCACACCCGATCCGCTGCACCTGGCCAATGAACGCCGCGAGCTCGACGGTCGTCCGATACCCGGGGATCGCCTCGAGCTTGTCGATCGTCCCGCCCCAATGCCCGAGGCCGCGGCGGCTCATCTTGGCCACCCGGACACCGAGCGCCGCGGCAAGCGGAACGGCGACCAGGCTGACGTTGTCGCCCACGCCGCCGGTCGAATGCAGGTCCCCGGTTGCCGGCAGCGAGACGAGATCGAGCCGCTCACCCGAGGCGATCAGCGCGGACATGAGTCCATGCGTGCTGTCCCGAGCGAGTCCGCGGGCCTGCGCGATCGCGCACCAGGCGGCCATCTGTGCGTCGGGGGCGCCGTCGCTGAGCCAGCTGCGCACAAACCGCCGGACGCTGTCCGCGTCGACCGGCTCGCCGCGCCACGTGCGTTCGAGAAGTTCAAGGGGCGACAATGGTACGGCCATTGCTGGCGATGTTACAGCGGGCTGGTATCGTGGCTCAGGATGAGGCGCCGACCAGTGAAGATCGCCGTGACGCTCGGCATTCTCGGACTCGCCGGGACCGCCGTCGCCGTGGCGCCGCTGCGCGCCGCGACCGGGCCGACACCGGTGCTGGTGTCGTTGATCTCGCCCCGGGTCGTCACCGCCCAGCAGGGTCACGCGCGGTTCCTGGTCGGTGCGCGGTTGTCGATGCCCGCGCGTTTGGTCGTGCGAATCACGCGCGTGTCCACCAAGCGCGTGATCAAGACGGTTACCACGGCGGGTATCCACAAGGCCGGGCGGGTCTTCTTGCTGATCCAGGCAACCGACAGCCAGGGATATCAGCTGCCGTCCGCCGCCTACAGCGTGTTCATCGGCGCGACCAGCGCGGGCGGGCGGAATGCGAAGGGGTATAGCTACCCGCTGCAGCTCAACTACACCCCACCCCGGGGCGTGCTCGACTGGTTCACGGTCCAAAACGACGCCGACATCCGCTCCAGCCTCAACCTGCACAGCTCCGTCGGCCAGGTCGTGACCGCCGTGAATCCGGGCGGCCCGGTCGCCCACGCCGGGATCCTGCGCGGTGACGTGATCATGAAGATCAACGGCGTGAGCGTCACCACGCCCGGCGGTCTCGCGCGCGCGACGCGGCTCCTGCCGGCAGACACGCCGGTGCAGATCCAGCTGCTGCGCAGCACAACGCTCGAGACGAAGACCATCACGGCGGCTCCGGACTGGTACGCGATCCCGAACTTGGGCTCCCAGCTGGGAGCGGCAGCCGCGTCCAAGACGTTCGGATACAGCTATGCGCTGGCGTCGTACGACATCGCGATGGGCGACCTCGGCCCGGCGTCCAAGATCATCGCCTCGTGGTCCAAGGCCAACGGGGCCTCCGCGACCGCACAACTCGCTCGCGCCCAGCTGATGGCCGCCGAGCACAACCAGCCGAGCGCGCTCGCCTACTGGACCCGCGCCCTCGCCATCAATGGCTCACTGTCGCAGGCCGCATTCGGCCAGGGGATTGCCGACAACGCCATGGGCAACGACCCGGCTGCCGCGAACGCGTTCGCGAACGCCGCCCGCCTGGACCCGGCCAGCGCCGCCGATCTGGCCTACCAGGCCCTCGCCCTGGAGCAGGTGCGCTTGCCCTATCTCGCGATCCCCCCAGCGGGCGCCGCGGTTTCGATCGACCCGACCGATCCGAATGCCCTCGCCGCCGAGGGCGTTGCCCTCATCCAAAGCGGGCAGAGGTCCGTCGGGGTCGCCGCACTGGAGCACGGCCTCGTGCTCACCGACGACGCCGCGCGGGCACAGTTTCTGATCAGCACCTTCCTCGAGCCGTCGGTTCCATGAGCGTCCGGCTGACCCTCCTCGGCCCGGACGGCCGGGTGCTCGCCGAACGCCAGCTGGACCGCTCCGAGGTCCCCGCCCCCGGATCCGACCCCGCCGCGCGACGCGCTGAGCGCCTGGCGAGCTACCTCACCCGGGGTCGGCCCGTCCGCGCGCGTGCGGTCTGCGTGGCCGAGCGCCCCGTGCCCCGCTCCGGGATCATCATCTAGGAGGCGCGCGCCGCGCCGCGCGGCCTATTCGCCGTGCAGGGTTTCGTCTTCGTCGTCGTCGTGGCGGTTCGCGCCGCGACGCCTGCGTGATGACCGCCCCAGCCGTACCCGCGTCCCGCGGCGGGCCACCATCACCACGCTGCCGATGCCGATTACCAGACCGATCCAGAACTCCCACGTGACCAGCGGATTGGTGAAGAAGATCCCGACGATCAGCAGCACACCGATGGCGCAGACCAGCGCTAAGGGGCGCTGTCGCGGCGGCGCAAGGTGTACAACCCACGGTGCCAACACCGCGATCACCAGAATCACGATCGTCGTCACGTAATACGCCCCCCGACTGTGGAAGGTCATTCGCCGGGCCAATCTACCGGCCAGGCCGCCCGTCCGTCCCTTGTTAGCCGCGGAGGTCCAAGTCCCTTCCCATGACCCTTGCGTGCGGAATCCATCTGATGCCGGTCCTGGATGCGATCGGGACCCCGCGCCCGTCGTGCGTGGCCGGCGTGGATGCGGACGGGGTCCTGTGCCTGCTGACGCTCGTGGACACCGACGACCAGTTGCTGTCCGCGGTGCCCGAGGGTGCACGGGTCCTCGCCGTCGACGCGCCGCTTGTCGTCGACAACCCCACGGGGCAGCGCGCCCCGGAGCACTTGCTCGCGTGGCTTGACGCACCCGCGTTCCCGAACTCGATCACGCGCCTGACCCAGCTCTACGGCGGCCTGCGGGGCGTCGGGCTGCGGGATCGCCTGGCGGCCCGGGCCGGCCGCCTGGTCGAGGCCCTTCCCGAGCTCGTGCTCCGCGAGCTCGCCTGGGAAGCCCGCCATCCGCCCTCGGATCCCCCGCTTGAGCTCGCCGAGTACCGCGCGGCGTGGCTCGGCACGCGTGCGCCTCGCTACCGCCCCAAAGGCCGCGGACGGGCACTGCCCGCAGGCCGGGCTCCTGCCGCCGCCCTGCTGGCCGGCGTCATGGATCTGGGCGGCTGGCTCCCCGTCGCGGAACCGGACGACTGGCAGGCGATCGCCGACGCGGCCCGCCTCGATGCCATGGCCTGCGCCTACGCGGCGTGGCGACTGGCCACACGGCCGCAGGCAACGCTGCTGCTGGGGGACCCATCGGTTCCGCTCGCCATCCCGGCCGACGCGAACCTGCGTGCGCGCGCCGACCTGCACCTGGCGCGGCTGGCGGGGCGCGGCTAGCCCGAGCCTGTGACCGGCACCGCGCTGAGGGCCAACTCCTGCTGTTCGGCGGCCTCGATGGCCGCCGACAGCTCGGCGTCCGACCCGTACGGATGCGCGTCGATCCAGCGCGCCGGCACCGAGAGATCCACCTGCGCGACGCCGAACGGCCAGGGGTCGACCGTGCACGTCGTGGCGTCGCACGCGCACACGCGCAGGTCGATGCCGGCGGCGTCGCCGACGTCACGCGGCACCTGCGGCAGGACCCACTCACGCCCCTCGGCGAGGCCGTTCCAGCACAGGTACAGCGACAGGACATCCCACGCCTGCAGGATGCGGTAGGCGGCCCACGCCCAGTTCTCAAGGGCGGCACCATCGCCGATGTAGGCGCGCAACTCAGCCTGCAAGCGCTCCTGATCGCGCAGAAACGCGAGCTCGTACACGGGACGCCGATCGCGCGGCGGGCACGGCCCGTCGAGCCCCATGCGCCGTTCGTAGAGCCCCTGGCCGTGCATGCTCGCGAGCAGCCCGACGTGCGCGCCGCGCACGACCGCCTCGGCGATCCCGAGCTCGTACATCGGAGCGTGGATCGCACGATCCAGATCCGTGAAGTTGACCGGGCTCCCGGCGGCGTCGATGTGCGGCGTGGCGTCCTGGCCCCGCCAGCCCTCGTCATGGCATTCGGCGGCGTCGATCAGGGGGCCATACGGGTCCGGTCGGCCGAAGGTCTCATTGCCCCAGGCCCGCGCCATGACGCCGCACTGGGCCTGGTGGTCGACCTGCCGGACCAGGCGGATCCGCGTGCTGGTACGCAGGACGATCATGTGCGCCGCACGCCGGCCATCACCGAGCGCCTAGATCCCGAGCGCCCGAGCGGTGTGCAGCAGCCCGACGAGCGTCTTGGCATCACGCACCCTGGTGATGAGCGTCGGCAGCTCCGACAGCGGCACGGGGACGATCTCGATCTCCTCCTCGGCGATCGGCAGGACATCGCTCGGACGCAGATCTGCGGCGATGAACAGGTGGATGAACTCAGTGAGCATCGCGGGGGCGGTGTAGAAGCCACCCAGATAGCTCCACTGGTCCGCCGCGCGCCCGACCTCCTCGGCCAGCTCCCGCACCGCCGCCCCCTGGGGATCCTCGTCGGGGTGATCGAGCTTGCCGGCCGGCAGCTCCAACATCACCTCCTCGACGGCCTCACGCGGCTGGCGGACCATGAGCAGGCGATCGTCTTCGATCGGCACCATGACCACCGCACCGTAGTGGTCGAGCACCTCGCGCCGGACCACAAGCCCGCTTTCGCGCCGGTATTCGGACACCCGCAGCCGCACGATCTCCCCGTTGAAGATCCGCTGGCTCGTGACTGGCCCGGGCAGCACGCCCTCAGGCGGCTGGGTCACGGCCCCGGGGCGAGGCCGCCCGGCGCTCACCCGTCGACCGCCTCGGCAAGGATGGCACGTGTCACGGCCACCATCGTCTCAAGGTCGGCGACCGAAATCGACTCGGCACCGGTGTGGACGGCCACCATCGCGTTGCACAGGTTGACGGCCGGGAAGCCGTTGCGCAGCAGCGCGTTCACATCGGATCCCCCGCCCCCCGGCACCTGCGTCGGGGTGATCCCGACCCGCCTGAGGGCGCGCGCGGCCAGCGCGACCTGGGGATCGCTGCGGCGCAGCCGGTAGCCGGTGTATTGCGTCTCGACCCGGCACTCGAGGTCGCAGCCGCCGGCAGCGGCGGCGGTGGTCATGGCGTCCATCATCCGTGTGATCTGCCCGGCCAGGCGCTCGGGGTCGCGGCTGCGCGCCTCGGCGATCACCTGGCAGCGCGGCGCGACGACGTTGGTGGCCTCACCGCCGGAGATGACACCGATGTTCGCCGTCGTTTGGTCGTCGATCCGACCCAGCGGCATTGCCGCAATAGCCTCTGCGGCGGCGGTGATGGCGCTGTGGCCATGCTCGGGCTGCATCCCCGCATGCGCGGCGGTTCCGACGAAGGTCGCGGTGATGCGCTTGTGCCACGGCGCGGACGTGATGATCTGCCCGATCGGCCCGGAGTGGTCGAAGACGAACCCCATCCTGGCGGTGAGCACGGTCGGATCGAATCCCGCGGCCCCCCGCAGGCCGACCTCCTCGCACGGGGTCAGCAGGATCTCGATCCCCGCGTGCGGCGTGCCGTCGCGCAGCATCTGGCGCACCCCGACGAGCATCGCGGCGATCGCCGCCTTGTCATCGCCGCCCAGAATGGCGTTGTGGCGGTTGGTGAGCGTACCGTCCTCGCGCACCTCGACCTCGATGGGAGCGCCGACCGGCACCGTGTCCAAGTGCGCGCACAACAGCACCGGCGTGCCCGGCGCGGTCGCCGGCAGGCGTCCGAGCAGATTCCCGCACCCGGCGCCGATGCGCGCTCCCACATCGTCCTCGGAGATCTCGCAGCCCAGCGCCTCGAGTTCACGCCGCGCCCGGGCCGCGATGTCGGCTTCCTGGTACGAGGGCGAGGGGATCTGGCACAGCTCGACCATCAGCTGAGCCACCTCGGGCAGCCCAGCGAACGTCGCGCTCACGCCTGGCTGACCGACACCGCCGCGCCGTCGACGTCCGCCCCGACCTGTGCGCCGGGTCCACGCTGGGCGGTCGCCCGCACGAGCGCGGCGCCGATGAAATCGCGGAACAACGGCTGCGGCCGAGTCGGCCGGCTCTTGAACTCGGGGTGGAACTGCGAGGCACAGAACCAGGGGTGCTCATGGATCTCGATGCATTCGACCAAGCGCCCGTCGGGCGACGTGCCCGACACGACCAGCCCGGCCTCTTCGAGCTGCGACCGCAGGACGGGGTTGACCTCATACCGGTGGCGGTGGCGCTCATAGATCACGGTATCGTCGTAGAGCGCCGCCACCCGCGTCCCGGGGACCAGCGCCACCGGGTCCGCGCCCAGCCGCATGGTCCCGCCGCGCTCGTCGATCTCGCGCTGTTCGGGAAGCAGGTCAATGACCGGGAACGGCGTCTCGGGATCGAACTCCGAGCTGTTGGCGCGGTGCATGCCGCAGACGTTGCGCGCATATTCGATGACGGCCACCTGCATCCCGAGACAGATTCCGAGGTACGGGACCAGCCGCTCGCGGGCATGGCGCGCCGCGGCGACCTTGCCTTCGATCCCCCGCTGGCCGAACCCTCCGGGCACCAGGATGCCGTCCGCGCGGGCAAGCGCCGCGTCGAGGTCCGGCTCATCCGAGTCGATCCAGTCGATGTCGACCTCCACTGCGTGGAAGATGGCAGCGTGTTTGAGGGCCTCGGCGACCGACAGATACGCGTCGCGCAGCTGCACGTACTTGCCCACCAACGCGATTCGCACGACGCCATCGCAGTGGCCGATGTGCTCGACCAGCGCCTGCCACTCGCCGAGGTCGGCGGGCCGGATCGGCAGACCGAGCCGCTCGCAGACGGCGCGGTCGAAGCCTTCGGCCTCCATCCCGAGCGGCACCATGTAGATGTCGGGGGCGTCGGCGGCGGAGATGACGGCCTGCTCGGGAATGCCCGCGTGCAGGGCGATCTTCGCCTTGAGATCGCCGGTGATGTCGTGGTTGGAGCGCAGGACGAGCACGTCCGGCTCGATACCAATGCGCCGCAGTTCGTTGACCGAGTGCTGGGTGGCCTTGGTCTTGAGCTCGCCGCTGGCCTCGAGGTACGGGACGAGCGTGACGTGCACGAACGCGACGTTCTCGCGCCCGACGTCGTTGCGCAACTGGCGGATCGCCTCCAGGAACGGCAGCGACTCGATGTCACCGACCGTACCGCCAATTTCCACGATCACGACATCCGCGGCCGAACTCTCGCCGGCCAGGCGGATCCGGCGCTTGATTTCATTGGTCACGTGCGGGACCACCTGGACGGTGGCACCGTCGAAGTCGCCGCGGCGCTCGCGCTTGATGACCGCCTCGTACACGGCCCCGGTGGTCGTGTTGGAGACCCGCGTCAGGCTCTCATCGGTGAAGCGCTCGTAATGGCCCAGATCCAGGTCGGTCTCGGCGCCGTCTTCGGTGACGAAGACCTCGCCGTGCTGATACGGGCTCATCGTGCCGGGATCGACGTTGATGTACGGATCGCACTTCTGGAAGAAGATCTTCCAGCCACGGGCCTTGAGCAGCGTGCCGAGGGATGCGGCGGTAATCCCTTTGCCAAGGCCGGACACCACGCCCCCGGTAACGAACACGTACTTGACGGGGTGGTCGCTCACCAGATCTCCTCGGTCGATCAGCGCTGTACGGACGATACACCAGGCCGCGAACGTCGCGAGGTGCCCGGCCGGTCCGCGCCCGCATCGTCGCGGGCGCGTGGGCGATCCGTGCCCACACATCTCTTAACCGGTCTCTACGCCGGCACCCACACCGCTCACAGGCTGTGTCCAGCCGCGGCGCTTAGCGTGATCGACAAGTGATGCGGCCGATCCGGCGCGCGCTGGCAGATGCAGTGTCCGACGGCCGTTGGGGGGAGTGCGCCACATGGATTGGAACACCCGCGTCGCCGACTGGGCGGACGTCGCCGCGAGCCCCGCCTTCCAGACCCTCGCCGATCAGCTGATCTGCGCGGCAGACCCCTCGCCCGAAGATCTGGCCGTCGATCTCGGCGCCGGCACCGGGCTGCTGACGCTCCGGCTTGCACGGACCGTCGAGGACGTCATCGCGATCGACGCAGCGCCGGCCATGGTTGACCACCTGCGCCGGACCTGCGACGAGCGCGCACTCGACAACGTGTTCTGCCAGGTGGCCGACCTCCGGGCGCTCACGCTCCCCGAGATGTCACGGACCCTGGCCGTCTCGAACTACGCCTACCACCACATCGACCACGCGGGCAAGCGCGCCGCCCTGGCCGAGCTGCTGCGCGTGCTAGGTGTAGTAACCCGGTAGGTCGTTGACACGGCTGATCGGCGGGCCACCGATGGCGGTGTGGTAGCGGTGGTAATTGTAGGTGTGCAGCCACTCGGCGTGTGCCGCGGTGCGCTCCGTGTCCGATGCGTAGGGGCGCACGTATGCCCACTCGTCGAGGAGTGTGCGGTTGAAACGTTCGATTTTGCCGTTGGTGCGCGGGGTGTACGGCCGGATGCGCCGGTGCTCAATTGCACCGAGCGCGGCCGTGAAACACATCCCGGTGTAGTTGCGGGCATTGTCCGTCAGTACGGCATCCACGCAGATGCCGTACTGGCCAAAGAACCCCAGTGTGCGCTCGAGAAACCCTGCACATGTCGGCCCGCGCTCATCGTCGTGAATCTCTGAGTAGGCCAGGCGGCTAAAGGCATCGATGGCCGAGTGCACGTAGCTCATCCCACGGCTACGCGACTCGCGTCCAATGGAGCTGGCAGCACGTCCGCGTATGCGCCAGCCACCGCCGTCAGGGATGCGCCCGAGCTTTTTGACATCGATGTGCACCAGCTCTCCTGGCCGGGTGGTGTGGATCCGGCGGATCACGCGTCCGGTGGGCCGATCAAGCCAGCTCAGGCGGTTGATTCCCAAACGCACCAGCACTCGGTGCACCGTTGATGCCGAGAGCCCCAGCCGCCCGGCAATCCGTGCCGGCCCGAGTTTCAGGAGCGTGCGCAGCTCGAGGATCTGTTGCTGGATCTCATGCGGGGTCTGGTGCGGGCACGTACCTGGACGGCTGGAGCGATCGACAAGCCCACGCTCGCCGCCTTCCTGCCAACGCCACCACCACTTGTAGGCCGTCGGACGCGAGATACCCATCTCGGCAGCAACATGGGCCACCGCTCGACCCGATTCGATGCGCATCACCAAGGTCAGCCGACCCACGGGGGTCAGCCGCGCGTTAGCGTGCATTGTGAGCCTCCTGGGGTGTGGTTCCGTAGACAGCTCCACACTTGCCCAGGAGGCTCACCCCATCAAGCGGGTGTCAACAACGTGGGTGGGTACTACAGCTAGCCCCTGGTGGCCGGGTGGTCATCTGCGACATGATGTTCGGCCTCTCACTGCGCCCACGCGATCGCCGAATCGTCCTGGATAAGGTTCGCTTGATGGCCCGCCGTGGTCCCGCTGGCATGCTGCGTATCCTGCGAAACGCCGGACGCGTCGCGACCGGAACCTGGGAGCATCCCGAACGTCCCGAGGCATGGATTGCGCTCCTCACCGAAGCCGGGTTCGTCGATGTGTCGGCACGTGAGCTCGGCAATGAATCCGGCCTGGTGGTGGCGCGTCGCCCCGTGTAGCACCGCCGAGGGATGAGTTCCCCTCGGATTCGACGTCGGAGCTCTTCCCGTGCCGCCGTTGCGGTCGGTGCGCTGATCCTCATCGCCGTCGGCGTTGCGCTCGTCGTGCGCGAGACGTCGTCGCACCGCGCCACATCCCATGCCGCGTCCGACGGCCGCGCATCCATCGGTGCCTCGCCGCTCTCAGCGCCGGTCCCCGCGACCTCGCTGGTGACCGCGGGGCCACCACTGACCTACGGGGAGGCGGTCAGTGCGGCATCGGGGGCATTTCACGTCGTGGCCGCGACCGCCTGGCTCCCGTCGATGACGGTCGTCCAGACCTGGCAGCGCTCGGACGGCCAGCCGTGGAGCGACGCCACGGCACTGCTGCCGGCGGGGTTTCGTCGCGGGTACGACCCGTCGATCGCCACCCTGGCTGACGGCACGATCGTCGTTGTCTCCGGCGTCGATCTGGATCTGCGCCCGTACTGCCTCGACTCCGGATCCGTGGCCTTCGAACGCATCACACGCCAGGGCGCAGGCGTGCCGCTGCTGGTCGATGACGAGCGGCGGTTCCTCCGGGTTTGATGACCGCCCGACGGTGGCGGCCGGCACCGGGGACGAGGTCTGGGCAGGCTGGTCGCACGGGACCAAGGATGCCTCGTGCGATCTGATCGGTACCGACGACCAGGTCCGCGTGGCGCTGTCCGGAGACGGCGGGCGCAGCTTCGGACCAGGCATCCCGATCGACGAGCCGGGCGCGAATTTCGGAGTCCAGATCGCACCAACGGGCCCCGGGTCGGCCGATGTCGCGTGGGCCCAGACCCGTCCGTCGGGCACATTCAAGATCTTTCTGGCGCACATCCGCAGCGCGCATCTGGAGGGTCCGCCAACGGTCGTCGGCGCCGGAACAGCGCTGCCCTCGCAGCTGCCCGGAGCAGGCTTTCCGTCGTTCACCGTTCCGACGATGGTCCTCACGAACGGCAGGCCCGCCCTGGCGTGGTCGGCCTGGGTCGCAGGGCACGCGGTGATCCAACTGGCGCTGCCGGCCCCATCCGGACCCGGTTGGTTGCGCCGCACGATCGCAGCGACCCCCGGCGAGGACGACCTGTTGCCCGCCCTCGGCGGTGACGCCAACGCCGGCGTCGTGCTGCTGAATGCCACCTATCGGCGGATCAACGCCGCGGTGTCATACCAGGTGCGGCGCGTGGCCATCGCACCCGAGTCCGACGCGATTGTGCTGGGGCGGCCGCACACCGTCGCTGCGGGTCTTCCCGGCCCGGGTTTCCGCGAGGTCGGGGAGTCCCTCGAGATCTCGGAGGCAGCCGGGACCAGCGCGACGGCCGTCGTCACCGGCGGCCAGCGCGTATCGCGGATCTGGAGCGCGACGTGGGCGCCCTGACGTCGCGATCCGCGTTCCGCCCGGTGCGCCCCGGACGAACATCGTCGCTCTCCGGGCTAGGCGACCACCGCGCCCCGCAGCAACTGCGCCACGTGCTCCCGCGCCGCGGGGTCGTCGCCGTTGGCCCCCAGCATCCGGCACAGTTCGGCGATGCGCTCGTCGCCGGCGACCTCGACAATTTCGGTCCGAGCGATCCCGTCATCCGCCACGTCTTTGCGCAACACGAATTGTGTCTGCGCGACGGCCGCGACCTGCGGCAGGTGCGTGATGGCAAGCGTCTGGGTCAGGCGCCCCAGCGCCGCGAGCCGTGCGGCCACGGCCGTCGCCGTGACACCCCCGATCCCGGCGTCGATCTCGTCGAAGACCCATGTCGCCGCATCGGCACCGGCGCTCAGGCCGTGAAGCGCCAGCAAAACCCGGGAGAGTTCACCGCCGGACGCGACGTCTGCCAGGGGCGCCTCGGCGAGTCCGGGGTTGGGCTGGATGAAGATCATCGCGGTGTCCGCGACCAGCGGGTCGTCCGATCCGATGAGCTCGATGCGCGTCCGTGCCTCGGGCATCGCCAGGTCCGCAAGGGCCTCTCGCAGCGCGTCGGCGAGCCGCGGTGCGCCGTGTTGGCGCAGCCGGCGCAGTTCCGCGGCGCGTCCTGCGGCGTCGGCGCGCATGGCCTCGTGCGCTTCGGCGAAGCGCGCATCGTCGTCATCGGCTGTGGCAAGCTCTTCGAGTTCGGTGCGCGCGGCCGCGGCCCACGCGCCCAGCCCGTCCGGATCGCAGCCAGCGCGCTCCGCCGCCCGTGACAACTCCGCGAGGCGCGCCTCCACCGCGTCGAGCCGGCCGGGCTCCGCGTCCAGTCCTTCCAGATAGCCCCGCAGCTGGCTCGCGGCCTCGCCGACGAGCGCCTGCGCCTCTCCGAGCAGCGCATATGCCGGGCCCAGCAGCGGATCGAATTCCGACAACCTCGCCGACCGCGCCCTGCCGCCAGCCCGATGAGCTCGCGTGCGCCGGTGTCGAGCTCGCTGGGAGCGATCGCCTCAGCCGCGCTCGCCGCAGCCCGGGCAAGCCGATCCGCATGGCGCAGCCGGTCGCGCTCGACGATCAGCTGGGTATGTTCCCCCTCGGCGGGCGCCACGGCGTCGATGCCGGCCACCAGCGCCTCGAGGTCCGCACGCCGCCGTCGCAGCACATCGTGGTCGCTGCGCGCCCGCTCATGGGCCCGCGCGCGGGCCCGAATCTCGCGGCGCAGCCGCGCGAGGTCCGCCGCACGCGCGACCGCCTCCGGCCCGCAAAAGCGATCGAGGGCCGCCAGCTGCGTACGCGACGAGATCAGCGCGCGGTGCTCGCCCTGGCCCGAGAACCGCACCAGGTGGCCGAGGAGCGCCGCCACCGCGGCGCGCGGCGCGACGGCGCCGTCGATCAGCGACCGCGCCCGCCCGTCGGCGGGGATGCGCCGCGCGACGATGAACTCTTGGGCGTCGTCGACCAGTTCGCGCAGCGGCGCGGCCGCGTCGTCGTCGTCCAGGTCGCTCCAGAACTCCTGCGGCACCCGAAAGGTCGCCTGGACGAGCGCCTGCCGGTGCCCCGGCCGCACCACGCCGGCATCCGCCGCCGCGCCACCCAGCAGGGCCAGCGCGTTGGTCAGGACGGTCTTGCCCGCACCGGTCTCGCCCGTGATCACCGTCAGCCCGCGGCCGAACTCGAGCTCGGCCTGCTCGATCACCACGAGCCCGTGAATCTCCAGCGACCGAATCACGCGCCTACCCCCGTCCGAACTTCTCCCGGTAGCGACGGAAGAACGAGGCCTCCGGGAAGATCGCCAAGTGGACGTCCGAGCCGCCGAGACCGACCGAGATCTGGCGCCCGGGGGCGAGGCTGCCGACCTTGGCCCCGTCGGCCAGCACATCGCAGGCGCCCCAGATCGCCGAATTGGTCACGACCAGCTGCTCCTCGGGGGCGATCACCAGCGGACGGGTGTCGAGATGATGCCCGGCCAGGAAGCTCAACACGAAACAGCGGACCCGCCAGCTGACCGTCGGACCGCCCGCGGCCAGGTTGTAGGCCGTCGAGCCGACGGGTGTCGAACACACGACCCCGTCGCAGCGCACCGTCGCGACCTTCTCTCCATCGATGGCGAACGACAGGTCCGCGATGCGGGTTTCGCCGCTGCGCACCAGGGCCAAGTCGTTGACGGCCCGCACCGTCCCGTCGCTCCAGTCGACGGTCAGCGACGGGAGCGCCAACACCGAGTACTCGCCCCGCATCGCCCGCCGCAGGCCATGTTCCAGATCATCCCGCTCCACCGAGCACAAGAAGCCGACACGCCCGAAGTTGATGCCGAGCACGGGCGTGCCGGCACCGGCCTCGCGGGCGAGCGCGCGCAGCATTGACCCGTCCCCGCCGAGGACGACGATCAAGTCCTCGCCGTCGGCCCGCAGCGTGACGTCCTCGCTCGAGACGTACTGCTCCAGGCGCGGGTGCTTGGCCACCTCGACAGGCGGCACCAGCACCTCGACCCCGGCCTCGGTCAGGATCGCCAGGACCGACTCCAGCGCACCGCTGGTGTGCTCGGGCGCGCGATGGGTCAACAGGAGCACGCGCTCGACGGGAGCCCCTGCGGCGACGATCGGGATCGGTCGGCTCGGTTCGGTCATGTGGTCTTCGCAGGATGACCGACGGCGACCGCCGCGGCAATTCGCTCGTCGAGGTCGGGCACCGGTGCGCGCGCCCGCGGCCGCGCACGCCAACAAGAACACTTCCCGGTTGCCCTTCGGGCCGGGGACACCGCTGTCGGCGGCGTTGAGCACGGCGCCCCCTGCCGCGCCGACCGCCTCGGCGACCCGGCGCACGGCGGCAGCCCGTATGGCGGGATCGCGCACGACGCCCGAGGCGCCGACATGCGCGCGCCCGGCCTCGAACTGCGGCTTGACCATGATCAGGGCCCGCCAGGCCGGTGCCAGGCACGGCGCGACCGCCCCCCACACGAGCGCGGTCGAGATGAACGCCAGATCGCACACCACCAGCTCGGGCGCATAGGCCAGCATGCCCGGAACCAGCGCGCGCGCGTTGGTGCGTTCCATCACGTGGACACGGGGGTCGTTGCGCAGCCGCCAATCCAGCTGTCCGTAGCCCACATCAAGAGCGATGACCTCCCGCGCACCGCGGCGCAACAGGCAATCGGTGAACCCGCCCGTCGACGCGCCGAGATCGAGCGCGCGGGCGCCTGCGACATCGACGCCGAACGCGTCGAGCGCGTTGCTCAGCTTCAGCCCGCCGCGGGAAACGAACTCGGGCGCCGCCTCGATCTCGAGCCGTCGCGTGTCGTCGACCGGCATGCCGGGCTTGTCGCTGACCTGCCCGTCCACGCGCACGCGCCCCGCCAGCACGACGGCCTGGGCACGGGAGCGCGTCGGCACGAGGCCGCGCTCGACAAGGGCGATATCTAGACGCGACCGCGACATGCAGGCCGATGATAGCCGTGGGCACGGCCCGCGCCCCGGGGGGCGCGCCCCGCGCGCCACGCGGCTCAGACCGACGATGCGACCGTGCGCGTCGTCTGTGCCAGCTCGGCCACGACGCGCTCGGCGACCTCGTCCGGTCCGAGGCCGGCGTGTGTCAGGAGCACGTCACGCCGTCCGTGGTCGATGAACCGGTCCGGGAGACCAACCACGAGCGTACGTCCGGACATGTCGGCGATCTCCTCGAGGACCGCCGATCCGAATCCGCCGTGTGCGAAATGGTCCTCGATCGTGACCACCAGCTCGTGACGCGCCGCCAGCTTGCGCATCAGCGCCCCGTCGAGCGGGCGGACGAACCGCGCGTTGACGACCGTCGGTGCGATCCCGGCTTGCGCACGCAGGCGCTCGGCGACGGCGATCGCGATCTGCGTGCCGTACCCGTAGCCGACGAGCGCGACCCGCTCCCCGGATTCCAGGACCTGTCCGGCGCCGACCGGCAGGACGTCGGGGAACTCCGGCAGCGCAACCCCGACCCCGGCCCCCCGCGGGTACCTGAGGGCCACGGGACCGTCGATCCGCAACGCGGTATGCAGCATCGAGACGAGCTCCGCCTCATCCTGCGGCGCCATGACCGTCAGGTTCGGGATGCTGCGCAGGTAGGCGATGTCGAGCGCGCCGTGGTGGGTGGCGCCGTCGTCACCGACAAGGCCACCGCGATCGATCGCGAACACGATCGGCAGGTTCTGCAGCGCGACGTCGTGCACGATCGGATCGAACGCGCGCTGAAGGAAGGTCGAGTACACCGCCACCACGGGCCGCAGCCCGGCGATGGCGAGCCCGCACGCGAACACGACGCCGTGCTGCTCGGCGATCCCGACGTCGTACGTGCGCTCGGGGAACCGCGCCTTCATGTGCTGCAGTCCGGTGCCCTTGAGCATCGCAGCGGTGATCCCAACGACCCGCGGATCGCGTTCCGCCTCGGCGACGAGCGTCCTCCCGAACACCTCGGTGTAGCTGGGCGGTCCCGGGACGCTGGCGACCGCCGCCTTGCCCGATGCCGGGTTAAAGGGCGTGGCGCCGTGCATCGCCTCGGTATCGGCCTCGGCGGGTTCGTAGCCCTTGCCCTTGGTCGTCTTGACGTGCACGAGCACCGGACGCTCGCGCCGCATCGCGAGGCGGATCGCGCCCCGCACCGCTTCCACGTCGTGACCGTCGAACGGGCCCATGTAGGCGAAGCCGAGCGCCTCGAACAGCGCCCCCGACTCGAACCACAGCGCCTTGGTCGCATCGCGCAGGCTCGTCCCGACCGCTTCGCCACCCGGCACGCGCGCCAGCCCGCGCTCCAGCTCCTCGCGGACCCGCGTGATGGTCGAATCGACCCGCGCCCGCTGGAGCATCCGTGACATCGCGCCCACGTTCTGGGAGATGCTCATCCCGTTGTCGTTGAGGACGACCACCACGGGCGCGCCGAGTTCCCCGGCCTGGTTCATGCCCTCGTAGGCCATGCCGCCGGTCATGGCCCCGTCGCCGATCACGCACACGACCGCGCCCGGCGTACCGCCCGCGTGGCGCGCGGCCTCTGCCAGGCCGACCGCGTAGCTGATCGACGTCGATGCGTGCCCGGCACCCATCACGTCGTGCTCGCTCTCGCTGCGCTTGAGGAAGCCCGACAGGCCGCCGTGCTGGCGCAGGGTCGGGAACTGGGCCAGCCGCCCGGTCAACAGCTTGTGGCCGTAGGCCTGATGGCCGACGTCCCAGATGATCTTGTCGCGCGGGCTCTCAAGCTCGCAGTGCAGCGCGACCGTCAGCTCGACGGTCCCGAGGCTCGCCCCGAGGTGCCCCCCGGTCTGGGACACGGTGGTGATGATCGCCTCGCGCATCTCCGCCGTCAGAGCCGCGAGCTGCTCGTCGGTCATTTCGCGCAGATCGGACGGGCCCTCGAGCCCGGCGAGGATCGGATACTGGTCCAAGTGGTCATCGCTCATTGGAGGGATCCTAGAGAACCCAGCGCCAGACGCCACCCCCACGGCGGCTCGCAGCCTCGGCCGTCCGGTCCGGACGGAACATCGTCGGTCGATGCGTCCGGCCCGGCCACTAGAGTTCCCGACACCGTGTTGGACGCGTTCTTTCTTCGGAGATCATCGTGAGCCCACCCGCAGCTCCCGACTCCGCCGACGACAAGGGCCTTGATGACGAGGCCCTTCTTGCCGCTCTCGCCGTACCCGGGCTCACTGAGCGGCTGGCCGTGCACTACCGGCCGATCGTCACCCTGACGACCGGCGTTGTCGCCAGCATCGCTGCCCGCATCCGGTTCACCGATCCCGTCCTCGCGACGACCCCGCCCAAGCGCGTGGTGCAGCTGGCCGAGCAGACCGGCGCGATCGTCCCGATCGGGGCCTGGATGATCCGCGAGGCGGTCAACGAACTCGCCGAGATCCTGCAGGCCCCCCGCCCCGAAGGCCCCGTCGGCCTGTCGGTCAAGGTCTCGATGCCCGAGCTTGCCGACGAAGGCTTCGCGCCGCGGATCGCCGAGGCCCTGACCTCGACCGGCGTCAGCCCCGACGTGCTGGTCCTCGAGCTCACACACCCACCCAAGGCCGAATCGCCCGAGGTCGCCGCGAACCTGCAGATGCTGCGCTCGATGGGCGTCATGCTGGCCGTTGACGAGTCCTCGATGGGGCCCGAGGCCATTACCAAGCTGCGGACGCTGCGGATCGGCGAGCTGCGCATCGCCCCCGAGATCTGCCACGGCGCGCCGGTCAACGCGGACGACCGGGCGACGCTGTCGGCGATCGTCGGCCTGGCTCGGGCGCTCGGCGTGGTCACTGTCGCCACAGGCATCCAAAACGCCGACCAGTTCGACACGGCGCGCGCCCTCGGCGTCGACCGCGCCCAGGGGGCGCTGCTCGGGTCGCCCGTGCCCCTGGCCGAGCTGCTGGCCTGGATGAAGCCCCGCTAGCGCGCTAGTCGGCAGGGGCACCGGATGGTGGGGTGCCGGCAGGCCCCGCACCCGGGCCGCGCGCATCGGCAAGCAGCCCCGAGATGCGCTGGGCGATCGCCAGCGCCTCGTCGGCCAGGTCCCCTAGCTCCGCCGGCGTCAGCCCCTCGGATTCGAGCGCGCGTGCCACGACTTCCAGGCGCGCGACCTCGTCCGCCAAGCGTGCGGGCGGGTCCGCCGGGTTCACGCGCTCACCTCCGACGGGCGGGCGTCGCGGGCGATCCGCCCGAGAATTCCATTGACGAACGCCGGCGCCTCCGTACCGCAGTACAGCTTGGCCAGCTCGACGGCCTCGTTGATGGACACCGCGGCCGGGATCTCGGGCCAGTCCAGCAGCTCATGCACCGCCACGCGCAGGATGTTGCGCTCCAGCGGCGCCAAACGGTCGGCCGTCCAGCCCTCGGCCGCCGCGCTGATCAGCGCATCGATGGACGCCGTGTCCACGCTGACGCCATCCACCAGGGCGCGGGTGAACTCGTCGATCGGCCGGCCGCGGTCGCGCTCGAGGTTGGCGATCAGGGCGTCCATGGGCAGGTCGGTGAGATCGTGCTGGTACAGCAACACGACAGCCTGCGTGCGCCCGGCGCGCCGCCCTTCCTGGCCGGGGGTCTGGCCCGCGCTGCTCATACCGCCAGGTGGTCGAGCGACGGCAGCAGGTGCCCGCGATCGCTCAGGTAGGACGTCGTGTAGCGCCCCTCCACAAACGATGCCTCGCGGACGATGTCCCGGAATAACGCAAGCGTCGTCGGCACGCCCTCCACCTCGGCCTCGTCCAGCGCGCGACGCAGCCGCGCGACCGCCCGCGGGCGGTCGGCGCCCCAGACGCACAGCTTGGCGATCAGCGAGTCGTAGTTCGGGGGGATGTTGACCCCGGGCGCGCAGAACGTATCCAGGCGCACCCCGGGTCCGCCGGGCATGCGAAACTCACGCAGCCGGCCGGCGCTCGGCCGAAAGCCGTGGGACGGATCTTCCGCGTTGACGCGGACCTCGATGGCATGACCGTTGGCCGGCACCACTCCGGTCCGGGACAGCACCTGCCCCTGTGCGACGCGCAGCTGCTCGGCGACGAGATCCAGGCCCGAGACCAGCTCGGTGACCGGGTGCTCGACCTGCAGCCGTGCGTTGAGTTCCAGAAAAAAGAAATTCGCCTCTGCGTCGACAAGAAACTCGAACGTCCCGGCGCTGCGGTACCCCCATGCGCGCGCGGCGCGAGCACAGGCGTCGTGCATCCCGGTACGCGTCGCCTCGGGAAGGTGCGGCGCCGGCGCCTCTTCGATCAGCTTCTGATGGCGCCGTTGGATCGAGCACTCGCGGTCGCCGGCGATCAGCACGCCGCCGAGCCCGTCGGCGAGGACTTGGACCTCGACGTGCCGGGCCCCGTCGAGCAGACGCTCGACATACAGCCCGCCGTCACCGAACGCCGCAACCGCCTCGCGCTGGGCGATGTCGAAGGCCGCCGGGAGTTCCGCGTCCGATTCCACGCGCCGCATCCCGCGCCCGCCGCCGCCGGCGGCGGCCTTCAACAGGATCGGGAAGCCCGCCCGTTCGGCGGCGGCCGTCGCCTCGGCAAGGTCCGATACCGCGCCCTCGGACCCTTCGAGCACCGGCAGTCCGGCCTCGCGGGCCGCCTGCTTGGCCTGCACCTTGTCGGCCATGCACTCCATGACCTCGGGAGACGGCCCGACGAACACGAGGCCCGAATCGGCGCACGCCCGCGCAAACGCGGCGTTCTCGGCGAGGAACCCGTAGCCCGGGTGGACATGCGTGCACCCGGTGATCTCTCCGGCGGCGACCACGTTGGAGACCCGTAGGTAGCTCTCGCCCGCTGGCGGCGGCCCGATGCACACCGCCTCCTCGGCGAGCTCGACCGCCAGCGTGTCGGCGTCGGCGGTGGAGTACACCACCACGGTGGGGATCTCGAGCTCGCGCGCGGTGCGAATGATCCGCACGGCGATCTCGCCACGATTTGCGACCAGCAGCTTCATCGCCATCCGCTAGGCCGGATCGATCAGGACAAGCAGATCGCCGAACTCGACGCCCTGGGCGTTCTCGACGCAGATCGTGCGCACGACGCCCGCGACATCCGTGGTGATCTCGTTGAACAGCTTCATGGCCTCGATCAGGCACAGGGTCTGGCCGACCTCGACGTGTTCGCCCTCGCTGACGAACGGATCCGCGTCGGGTGACGGGGCCCGGTAGAACGTGCCGACCATCGGGCTGGTCACGTGGTGCAGCCCGTCGTCGACGGCCGCCTCCCCTGGTCCGGCGCCGGCCGTCGCCCCCGCGACCGGCGCGGCGGTCGCCCTGCGGACGGTCACGCGCGCCCCGCCCAGCTCGACGCTCACCTCGGCCTCCGACGAACCCTCCACGGCCTGGATCAGCGTCTCCAGCAAGGCCCGGTCGATCGCCGCCCCCTCCTCGTCGGCGACCTCGGTGCGCAGCGACCGGCGCCGCGCGACCAGACGCTGAACGGCCTCCGGGAACTGTGCCCACAGGACCAGGTCTTCCTCTGAGACTCCGCGCGGGGCCTCCTGGATGATCTCGGCCAGCTCGAGGGCCTCGGTATCGAGCCGCGTGGCCGCGCGTGCGATCGCGAGCACCTCGTCGCTGACCGGACCCCGCAACCGGCCCAGCTGCCCGAGGGCGGTCGCCGCCAGGATCGGCTCGATGTCGGTCCAGCGCTCGCCATCAATGACGTGGTCGGCGGCCTGTGTGACGATCGCGTCGCCAAGCGGGTAGGCGAGCGTCGCGGCGCCGATCTCCGTCGCCACGCGCCGCGCCTCGTCGGCAACCTCAAGCAGGCTGCGCGACATCCCGAGCCGTCCGAGCCTGCTCACCAGGGCAGCCTCGAGATCCGGCGGCAGCGCGACGGCCGGACCGAACAGATCGGCCGCCGCCAACGAGAGTCGGTCCGGGGTCAGCATCGGACCGATGACGCGCGCCGCCGCGTGCAATGCGTCACGGTCGACGCTCAGCGCGTTGGAGGTTCCCGCGAGCGCCACGCGCAGTGTCTCGGCACTCGGGCGCGCGGCGGTCATCGCCAGCGGGCCGGCGGCGCAGTACACGGCGAGCGCGCCGGCATCGATGGCGGCCTGCGCCAGGATCGGGGCCAGGCCGCCCGGTGCCTGCACGATGACCTCGACCGGGATGTCGGTCACCCGCAGCGCGGTCTGGATGAGCGTCGCCAGCTGACCCGGCGACAGGTGTCCGCCCCCATCGGAGACACACAGCGCAGCCGCCCCGGGGAGCCCGGCAAGCGCCTGCGCCTCGGCTTCCCAACGCGCATCGTCGACCTCCGGGGCCGGTCCCGCCACCAGGGTCGGCACGAATCCGAGGCGCGCCTCGCGCGCGGCGAGGGCGATGGCCTCGAGTGTGCCGGCGTCGTTGAGCGCGTCCAGCGCGCGCAGGCGCCCGACACCGGCCTCTGCCGCCGACAGCACGAACTGGCGCACCACGTCCCGACCGACGGGCCGGTCGTGCCAGAGCATCGTGCCATGCACGACGATCCCGACCGGCGTGCGGCTCGCGTGCCGGACCACCGCGCGGATCCGGTCCCACGGGGACTCGGTGCGCAACTCGAGCGCGGCGCGGGCACAGCGCGGATCCATGACCTCGATGGCTTGGGCCCCAACGTGTGCGAGGGCACCCGCGGCAGCGGCCAGGTCGTTGGCGTCGATCGACGAGCCCCACGGGTATGTCGCCAGGTCCCGGAGGGTGGTGTCGATGTAGGCGACCCGGGTCACGCGCGCGCCGTGTATTCGCGGGTCCGGGTGTCGATCCGGATGCGATCGCCCTCGTTGACGAACAGCGGCACGTTGACCGTCGCGCCCGTCTCCACCTCGGCGGGCTTCATCACGTTCGACACGGTGTCCCCCTTCGCGCCGGGATCGCACCGCGTCACGGTGAGCTCGACGAACGTTGGCAGCTCCACCCGAAACGGCGCGTCACGGACAAACAGCACCTGGACATCGGCGTTCGGCGCCAGCAGATCGGCGTTCTCGATCCCATCGGACGCGACGCTGATTTGCTCGTAGGTCTCGTTGTTCATCAGCACTGCCTGATCGGCGTCGTCGTACAGGTACTGCATCTCGACGGTGTTGGTCGTCACCCGTTCGACCTTCTCCCCGGCCCGGAACGTGCGCTCGATGGTGTTCCCCTTGGCCAGGTTCTTGAGCTTGGTCCGCACGAACGCACCGCCCTTGCCCGGCTTGACGTGCTGGAACTGCACAACGCTCCACAGCTCGCCGTCCAGGTCGAGGACGTATCCGTTCTTGAGGTCGTTGGTGGTGATCGCCATCGTTCTCCCTGCCTCGTGCTCAGACGGTGGCCGAGCTTATCGATGCCTTCGGGGAATGCGAGAGCACCCGCGCCCCGTCGTCGGTGACAACGACGAGGTCCTCGATGCGGACCCCGCCGAGACCCTCCAGGTAAATGCCGGGCTCAATCGTGACAACCATGCCCGGACGCAACGTCTCGGTGCCCTCCCGCGAGATGCGCGGCGCCTCGTGAATCTCCAACCCCACGCCGTGCCCGAGCCCATGACCGAAGGCCTCGCCGAGGCCGGCGGCGGTGATCAGATCGCGCGCCACGCCGTCAAGCGCGGCACACGTGATTCCGGGGCGCACCGCCTCCAGGGCGGCGGCCTGGGCCCCGGCACAGACGTCGTATGCGCGCGCCAGCGCGTCGGGCACGGTCCCGGTCGGCACGGTACGGGTCATGTCCGAGCAATAGCCCTCCGCGATCGCACCGAGGTCGATCACGACCAGTTCCCCCTCGCCGATCACCCGCGGGCCGGGAACGGCGTGCGGCTTGGCCCCGTTTGGGCCGGCGGCGACGATGATCTCGAAGCTCGCGCCGTCGGCGCCGATCTGGAACAGGCGCGTCTGAAGCGCGAACGCCACCTCGCGTTCGGTGCGCCCGGCGAGTCCGGCCGCGAGCACATCCGCCAGTGCCTGATCGACCATGTCGGCTGCGCGGGCGATGGCGGCGATCTCGCCCGCGTCCTTGATCAGGCGCAGGGCCTCGACCCGCCCGACCTCGGGGCGCACGTCGATCGTCGGATCAGCCTCACCGACGCGGGTGGTGATCTGCGCGCCCCGGGCCATCGACGTGTAGGCGGCCTCCAGGCCCACGCGCCCGCCAGGCGCGATCGCACTAATCGCCCGGACAAGATCGGCGGTGAGATCGCCGGGGCCGATCATCACCTCGACCTCGTCGTCGATCTGCTCCCGGGCGCTGACCGCATAGCGCGCGTCGGTCATCACGCGCTCGCCGTCGCGGCCGATCACCGCGATCGCGTTGGAGCCGACGTAGCCGGTCAGGTACCGCACGTTGGGCAGGTGGCCGACCACGAGCGCGTCGAGCCCGGCGTCGGCGAGCACGTCCCGCAGCCGCCCGCGCCGGTCGGCGTACGCGGTCACCCGAGTTCCTTGGCCAGTGCGTCGAGCGCGTCGCGGTAGCCCTCGAGGCCGCGTCCCCAGATGGCAGCAAGCGCCAGGTCGCGGACGACCGAGACCCGCCGATGCGGCTCGGTGGCGCCGCGGGCCTCGACGTCGGAGATATGGACCTCGACGAACGGCGCGCCGAGCGACTCGAGCGCGTCACGGATCGACCACTGGTAGTGCGTCCAGGCGCCGGGGTTCACGATCGCCCCGTCGACGATCCCGGACAGGCCGTGCAGGTGCTCCAGGAACGCGCCCTCGTGGTCGGACTGGAAGCACCCGATCCGCATGCCGCGCTCGGCGCCCCATGCGCGCACCTGCTGCTCGAGGTCACGTAAGGAGAACTGCCCGTAGTGCTGGGAGGGCCGTCGGCCGAGCATGCCGAGATTCGGCCCGTGCAGCAGCGCAATGCGGGGGACGTCCTGAGCGCTCATCGCAACTCCTCGATGGCCGCGATCACCAGTTCGCGCGGCGGGTTCTGACGCAGCAATACCGTACCCGGCTCCTGGATCAGCACCATATTGAACGATGTCGCGCTGGCCTTCTTGTCGCGACCCATCGCGGCCAGGATGTCGTCGGTGGGCACGTCGGGGGCCAGCCGCGTCGGGAGCCCGTGCCGCTCGAGGATGGCTGCGGTGCGCACGCGCCACTCAAGCGAGGCCCCGTGTGCCTCGTGGCCGATCCGCAGCGCGGCCAGGAGCCCGAGGCTGATTGCCTCGCCGTGGTGGTAGCGGCCGTAGCCGGCTGCCGCCTCGATCCCGTGCCCGACGGTGTGCCCGAGATTCAGGCTCGCGCGCAGGCCCTGCTCGCGCTCGTCCTGACTGACGACCCGAAGCTTATGCGCAACGCAGTCGCGGATGAGCTCCACCAGCGCACCCGGATCACCGGGCAGTGGCGTGGGCCACGCCTCCACGCGCGCGAACAAGTCGAACGAGTCCAGCAGGCCGTACTTGACGACCTCGGCAAAGCCGCATGCACGCTCACGCGCCGGCAGGCTGGCCAGGACGTCGGTGTCCATGACCACGAGTTCGGGCTGCCAGATCGCCCCGACATAGTTCTTGGCCTCGGGGAGGTCCACGCCGGTTTTTCCGCCGATGGCCGAATCGACCATCGCCAACAGCGTCGTCGGGACATGCACGAGCGTGATGCCACGCTGGTAGCTGGCCGCCACAAACCCGGCCAGGTCGCCGACCACTCCGCCGCCCACCGCCACGACGGCGTCCGTGCGACGGATCCCATGCCGGGCGCCGGTCCGGCAGATGCGCTCGAGTTCCTGAAGCGATTTCGACGCCTCGCCCGGCGGGACGGCGACGGGCACGACCCGCACACCGGCGGCGCGCAATCGGTCCTCGACCGCCTGCGCGTGTCCGGCGACCGCGCCGTCAAAGACCACGAGGGCGGCCCCGCCGATGCCGCGCTCGGTCCACAGGTCACCGAGGTTGCCGACCTCGCCCGGTCCAATGCAGACGGGAAACCGCGCAGGTCCGATTTCCGCCCACACCAGATGCCGCGGCACCGGCGGCCGGGCGCCCGTCACGACCCCGCCTGCGTCGGCAGTCCGAGCCGGGCCTGCACGGCCACCTCGAGCTCACCCAGCACCGACTCAAACGGCTGCTCGGCGTCCACGGTGATGTGGGCCGCCGCGGCGTAGGCGGCTTCACGGCCGGCGTAGCGGCGCAGAAAGCGCTCGCGGTCCGTGGCGAGCGGACGCGAGGAACCGCTCACGCGCTCCCACAGGCGTTCCGGATCCGCACGCAGCCAGGCCACGCACGCAACGCGCTGGAGCAGATCGCGCGTGCGCGGGCTCTCGAGCGCACCGCCGCCGACCCCCAGCACGCCTGCGGGTTGCGACTGGACGATCTCCCGGATGGTCCGCTCTTCGGTGCGCCGGAACCACAGCTCGCCCTTGGTGGCGAAGATCTTCGGGATGTCGATGCCGGTGTCACGTTCGATGCGCTCGTCCGAATCGACGAACTCGCGCGCGAGCCGGTCGGCGAGCGCGGGCCCGACGGTGCTCTTACCCGCCCCCATGTAGCCGGTCAGGACAACCCAGGCCATCGCGGCCCGCCTACTCGCGAACCGTGGCCAGGTAGCGCGCCACGCTCTCGTCGAGCTGCCCGATCGCGTCGCCGCCGAACTTTTCCAGCAGCGCCTGCGCGAGCACCAGCGCGAGCATCGCCTCGCCGATCACGGCGGCCGCGGGGACCGCGCAGATATCCGACCGCTCCTTGAACGCCGCCCGCGCCTCCTTGGTGGCCACGTCCACCGAGGCCAGCGGACGCGACAGCGTGGAGATGGGCTTCATCGCGGCGCGCACGACGACCGGCGCGCCATGGGTCATGCCGCCCTCGAGGCCGCCGGAGCGATTGGTGTGGCGATGATAGCCCTGCTCCGGGTCCCAGAAGATCTCATCGTGGGCCTGTGAGCCCGGGAGCTGTCCAAGCTCGAAGCCGGCGCCGATCTCGACGCCCTTGATCGCCTGGATCCCGAGAAATGCCTGGCCGATGCGGCCGTCCAGACGCGCATCGCCGGAGACGTGCGACCCGAGGCCCGGCATGACGCCGAAGGCGAGGACCTCGAACACGCCCCCGAGGGTGTCGTGGCGCAGGCCCGCGGTCTGGATTGCGTCGCGCATGGCGGCCGAGGCCGCCGAGTCCAGGCAGCGCACCGGGCTCTCGTCGACGCCTGCGAAGTCCTCCAGCCGAAGATCCTGGCCGTACGGCACCGCGACGTCCCCGATCCTGACCACGTGGCTGCGGATCTCCATCCCGTAGCGGCGCAAGAGCGCCTTGGCGACACCCCCGGCGGCGACCCGCGCGGCAGTCTCGCGGGCGCTGGCCCGCTCCAGGATGGGGCGCAGGTCTTGGCCCTCGAACTTGATCATGCCCGCCAGATCGGCATGGCCCGGCCGCGGCAGGGTGATCGGCTCCACGGGCCCGCTCGGTTCCCAGACCGCCATCCGATCCTCGGCCCAGTTCGGAAAATCCAGGTTCGGGATTTCCAGCGTCAGCGGGCTGCCGATGGTGCGTCCATGACGCAGGCCACTCTTGACGGTGACCCGATCGGTCTCGATCTTCATCCGCCCGCCGCGTCCATAGCCCAGCTGACGGCGTGCCAGGTCGGTGTCGATGTCCGCCGGGACGAGTTCGAGTCCGGCCGGAAGCCCCTCCATGATCGCGAAGAGCGCCGGCCCATGTGATTCTCCGGCTGTGCGATAGATCAGAGCCATGGGCGCGAAAGTCTACCGGCCCGTCCGGTTGAACGGGGGACGCCACGCGAAACGGGGGTCCTCAGGGAGGCCGGGAATCGGTGAAGTTCCCCGCACATTGGTGGTTTTCCCGGGACCCTGAAAGGACTGGCCGACTGGACCAGGAGACAACGGCCGCGCGGCGCGTCATACTGCGTCGCACGACTCCGAGAAGGGGTGTGACCCGAATGACTGAGACAACACCGCAGTCTGTAACCGCCGACCTTGAGCGGGCACGCGACGACTACCTCGCCGTCTCGCGCGGAGCGCACCTGTACGCGTCACCCGCGGACCACGAAGAAGCCGAGCGCCGCGCATGGGAGCGCCTCGAATTGGCGCTTGCCGCCGCGCAACAGGTCGAGCAGCAGACCGCCGGGTCCGCCTAGGTCCACGCGCGCGTCCGCGACACGCGGCGCGCCGACCAGCCCGCGACCCGGCGTCGCGGTCGGCGCCCCACGGGCTGTGGGCTAGGCCGGGTGCACGCTCAACAGGTGGATCACGGTCGTCGAACCGGCCGTTTGATCCTCGAGCGTCAGCGTCTGACCGACCTTGATCGTGATCGAGCTGGCGCCGTTGGCGAGCAGCGCACCGTTCAGCCCCAGCACGACCTGACTCGAGGTCATGGAGTTCACGTTGAATTGCTGGGTCTCAGGCGGAATGGCGTCACCCTGGTAGGCGACCACCGGTTCACCGTTGATGTCGAATTCGGCAGCAAGCGTCACGCCCGTGGTGGAGCTGCTGATCGGTGTGGTCGGCGTCGTCGCCGGCGGGGTGGCACCCGAGGGCACCGCGCTCGTAGCGCCGCTGCCGAGGGAGATCGGCGTGGTGGTCGTTGAGGTCGTGGCCGACCCGAAGCTCAGCGAGTTTCCGGTCGTCGAGCTGCCGACGATCTGCACAAACGCATCCCGCGGCTGGCCGAACGTGGTCAGGTTCCCGAGCGTCCCGGCGGGCGCGCTCGGCGTGGTTGCGGTCGTCGACCCGTACAGCAGCGAGGTGGGGATCGAGCTGGCGGCCGGTGTCTGGGCCGAGCTCTGCGCGCCCGCAGCGCTCGCGGCGACGGTGCCCGAGCCCCCGCCACCGGAGCTCGATTGGTTGTACATGAACCACAGCGCGGCCACGGCCACCACGGTGACGCCGCGCGATCACATAGCGTCGGTTCATCCCAGGCCCCCGGAGCTTGAGGGTGTGGTCGTGGTGCCCGGTGAGCCGGAGGTCCCAGAACCCGTGGAACCACTGGAACCGCCCGAGCTGCCGGACCCTGCGCTCGGCGGACTGGTCGAGAACGTCATCAGCTGCAGTGTCGCCAGAACGCTGTTGGGTGAGGCCGTCGTCGAGCCCGATGCGCCGGCAAGCGTCATCTGAACACCGGTCACCGCAAACAGACGGCCCTTGATCGCGACGGCGCCCGAATCCGAGACGTTGACCTGGTGATGGACCCGGTAGATGAAGTCGTCGACGTCGAAGAACCGCCCGACGACGTCGACCTCATAGATGGTCGCGGTGAGGTTGTTGACCGGCGTCGTCGAGATCGTCCGGACCTCCGACAGGGTGACGTCCGACGCATTGGCAAGCGCCTGAAGCTCGAGGATCATGCCCGGGGTCTGGGCGCCGAGGGGGACGGCCTCGGCCAGGCGAAACGCCTCGGCCAGTTCGGCCGGCTGGTTGGCGGCCAACGCCTCGAGCTGGGCGAGCTGGGCGCGGTCGCCCGCGATGGCGATCCGCTGGCTGGCCAACTGCGCGGCGGCCTTCGCCTCACGGGACCGGGCCGGCGAGATGATCGCCATGTAGATGATCACCATGACCACGACGGTTCCGACAGCCCCAAGGATGAGCCACCGTTGCGGTGTGAGCTTCACGGCGTTCCCCCCGTGCCGGTGGCGGTCGTGGAGGCCGACGCCCCGAGGGCGGCCGCCGAGACGTCGAGCGCCTGGGCGTCGACCGGAATGTCGATCGTGAACGCGATGATCGTCTTGCTCGACGTCGGGGTCGATTGCGAGGAGGCCAGACGCGGGGTGCCCAAGCCCGGCACCGTCGCCAGACGCGCGAGCGTGTCGGCAACCTCGCCCTGGGTGAACGCGTCACCGACGATGTGCAGGCCCTGCGGCGCGGTCGTGTCCGGCTGCGGAAGCGTGCCCGGCGTCGCCGCCGAGTTCGCACCGCTGGCCCCCGTGGCGGTGGTCGGCAGCGACCCGTTGATGGTGTTCACCCAGACGCCGCTCGGCAGGACCGTGATGACATCGCGGATAACGCGCTCCCAGTCGATGCGCGCCGCGGCGAGCTGACCGACGACCGCGGCTTGCGCGGCCTCGGCCTGCTGGCGCTGGCTGTACACGCTCAGCGCGGCGACCTGCTGGTCGAGGGCGAGCTTTTGGGACTGGGCCTGGCTCAGCTGCGCCGCCACCGAGTCGGCCGACTGGGACGCCGAGTAGGCCCAGAAGCCCATCGCCGCAACCGCGACGGCCGCCGCGACGATCAGCAGGCGGGGCCGGTCACCCGTCAGGGTCCCGGCAATGCCCTGATTCCTGGGAAGAAGGTTGACCGCCCTCATCGGCTCGCCCCTGCCGAATCGAGCGCCAGGCCGATCGCCACCGAGGCCCGGTGGGCCATCGCAATCGACATGCCACCCCGGTCATCGAGCTGGCCGCCGGCGTCGCCGATCTCCACCGGCATGCCGAGGCCCTGTTTCAGATACCGATCGAGCCCCAAGCACAGGGCGGTACCGCCGGAGAGCACCACGCGGTCGATGTGCCGGGCAAACGGCTGGGACCGGTAGTAGTCCAGCGAGCGCACGATCTCGCGCACCAGCGGTCGCGCCGCCAGCGCCAGGGCGTGCTGCACCTCGGCGATCGTCTCCGGATCCCACTCCCCGTGCGGCTCCCCCATCAGACCGCAGGTGATTTTGAGCGCCTCGGCCTGGTCCAGCGAGCACTCCATCCGCTGCGCGATGCCCTGCGAGAGCGCGGTGCCGCCAAAATTCACCAGGCGGGTGAAATGGCAGTTGCGGTCGACCGACACGATCACGTGGGTCACCTCGGCACCGACGTGCACGACGACCTGCGCATCCGTATCCGGGGAGCCCTCATCGAGCACCGACGGCGGCGGCATCAGCGACCGCAGGATGGCGAACGCCTCCAGGTCGATCCCGACCGGCTGCAGACGCGCGCGCCGTACGACCCGCGCGAGCTGGTCGATCATCTCGCGCGGCGCGGCCACGACGACCAGGCGCTCGCGCAGCCCGCCGTCGGTGGGGAACTGGCCGATGGGCTGGAAGTCCATGACGGCCTGGTCGAGTGGGATCGGGATGTGCTCCTGGGCCTCGTAGGCCACGGCGGCGGTCCGCTCGCGCTGATCCGCCAGCACCGGCAGGTCGATCACGCGCACCATCACCCGCTGGTTCGCGATGCCCAGGCGCACCCGCCGCCCCGAAAAGCCACCGGACTTCCAGACCCGGCGCACGAATTCGCCGAGCTCGTCCGGCTCCTGGATCTCCCCGTCGTGGATGAGCCCGCGCGGAACCGGCTCCACGTTGGCGTTGGCCAGCGTGACGCGCTCGCGGGTGGTGGTGACCTCGACGGCCGCGATCGCGCTCGAGCCGAGGTCCAGTGCGACGACGCCGCTCATGAATACGTGTTCAAGTTGTGATTCACCACAGACCCCTGCTCAGGCGAGCCGACTCGTGTACCAGTGGACAATTGCGGGCCCCCAGACCAGGCCGACGACCGCGCCGGCCGCGAGGAACGGGCCGAACGGCAACGCCATCTTGCGGGCGGTGGCCCCGTGCCGGGCGATCATCCCGATGCCCAGCAGCGCCCCTGCCGCGAAGGCGACGCCCAGCGCGGGGATCACCGAGAGGCCGAGCACCCCGCCCAACAGCAACGCGAACTTCGCGTCGCCCAAGCCCATGCCGGACGGAAACACCAGCCAGATCGCAAACAGGAACCCGCCGGCGCCGAGCGCGGCCAGCACCGGGACCCACCATCGGCCCGGATGGGCCGCGATCCCGAGGGCGAGGCCGATGGCCGCGGCCGGCAGGACGATCACATCGGGGATCAGCTGGTGCTCGAGGTCGATGACGACCACCGGCACCAGCACCATGCCCAACAGGGCGGCGGCAAGACCCGTCAGGGTCGGCCCGAAGACGGCGATCGCGCCGGCGGCGAGCAGTGCGGTCGCGGCCTCGATCGCCGGATAACGCCAGTGGATGCCGTTCCCGCAGCCCCGGCAGCGCCCCCGCTGCCAGAGCCACGATCCGACCGGGACGAGCTCCCGGTTGTTGAGCGTCCGGTCACAGCCGGTGCAATGGGACCGCGGGGTGACGACCGACTCGCCGCGCGGCCAGCGCCACACGACGACGGTCCAAAAGGAGCCGACCGCCAAGCCGATGACCCCGGCCAACAGCGTCCACCACCACAGCGGAATCGATGCGGATGCCCCACCCGTCATTTGATCACGATCACGTCGTAGACGAACAGTGCGCGCGCGCTCGAGCCGACGGCGGCCATCGTCTGGTCGGCGTCGGTCGGCACGTACAGGCGCAAGTGCTGGGTGCCGGTGCTGAACTTCGCCCGCAGGTTCAGCGAAAAGCGCTCCCGCGAAGGCACCCGCACGAGGTTGCTCCAGCCGTATGAGGTTTCGAACTGGATCCAGGCCGGACGGATCGGGTAGACGAATCCGCTCATGCCGTAGGTGTGCCCGCGCACCACCCGTGAGCGCGTCAGGGTGAACGACACGCGCGGCAGGACCGTGACGTCGAACGACGCGACGCCCTCGTCAAATGGCAGGTTGCCCGACCAGCGCAGCTGCCAGTCGGCACTGCGGGTCATCGACAGCGCGAACGCAAAGCGCCCGCTGCTGTCGGCGGCAATTGCGGCGACCGGCGAGTAGGTCTCGCTCGGGTACAGGCGCCGCTCGAGGATCAGCGTCGGGTTCGCGACCGGGGACCCGTTGGCCACCAGCTGGCCGACGACGGTGATGCGCGTGCCGTAGGAGACCCGCGTCGGGATGGTGTTGAGGTTGAACTGCGGCGGCAGGTGGCTGATGAACGTCTGCGTGTCGCTCCAGGCCCCTGTGTCCGAGTTGCACAGCTCGGCCCGCACGTGCCAGTACCACGTCCCGGGGTGCGTGACGAGGCTGCCCGGGGGCACATATGCGGTCTGGGCCGTGTTGGCGCCCGAGGGGATCGAGGACCCACCGCCGCCGCCGTCGGCTGCCGGGAACGTCGCGGAATCCGAGACCTGGACGTCGTAGCTGCAGGCCCCGTTGACCGGGCTCCAGGACAACTCGGGCGATGCGATCACCGTCGCGCCGTCGGTCGGTGCCGCGGGCGTCGGGGCCGGCGGGTTGATCACGAAGCTCTGCGGCGGCGAATTGTAGGTCAGGCTGTTGCCGGCCTCGTCCATCGGCCGCACCCGCCAGTACCAGGTGCCCGAGGTCAGCGGCGATCCTTGCGCGTCGTTCCACCATGTGCCGAGGCCGAAGGCGGTCATGCTCTCGGTCGAGGAGTCGGCGAACTGCTCATCCCGGCTGACCTGAAGCTGATATTCGCCGGCGCCGGGGATGTCCGACCAGGTAAACAGCGGCGATGCCGTCACCACCCCGCTGGCCGCGGTGCCCACGGTCGGCTGGGTCTGCTTGGTGAACGTCGCGGTCGGGACCAGCGTCTCGTCGACCATGTAGTTCGGGTCGTCGGAATTGGCGTTTGATCCCCACACCACGCGCCAGTAGTACCCCCCGTTGACCTCGTTGTCGGGCAGCGGGCTCCGCATGGCCCAGGCGGTGTTGGTCGTCAGATCCGAAAAGACGATGTTGTTGAACTGGCTGTCGGTCGCGATGTCGACGCGGTAGACCTCGGCGCCCGTGACCGGGGTCCAGCTGAGAATCGGCGTCAGCGCCGTGGTGCTCGCCACGGTGTCCGACGACAACGTGGGCACCGACGAGGTCACCGTCGGCGCCTGGAGCGTGAAGGTGTCGACCGCGCTCCAGGTCCCCAGGACCCCGTCGACGACCGGCCGCACGCGCCACCAGTATTGCCCGGGGGCGATCCCGTTGGACTGGGTCTCCGAGAGATCCGGCACGTACGCGGTGCTTGCGGTCGGACTGTTGACGACCAGCTCGCCCGAGGTGAAGTTGTACTGCTGCTTGGTCACCTGTACGTCGTAGGACGACGCGCCCGCGACCGGATCCCACTGCAGCTCGAAACTGTCGACCGTCGCACCGTCGGCCGGCGCCGTGGTCGTCGGCGCGACCCACGCCTTCGTATAGCTCGACTCGACGGTCCACGGGCCGGGGTTGTTGGCGGCGTCGAACGCCCGCACGCGCCAGACGTAGTTCCCATCCGGCAGGACTGAGTTTTCCCCGGGGGCGACACCGGTCTGGGTCACCAGACCGGAGTCGAAGACGGGCGATGCAAACTGATCGCCCGGTGCGATCTGGGCCTGATAGTAGGCGGCCCCGGGAACGGGATTCCAACTCAAGTACGGCGTCACGAGGATCAGGCTTGCCGGCGCCCCTCCGGGCGTGTCCGAGAGCACCCCGCCGGTGACGGTCCCGTCCCATTCCTTGGCGAACGTCGCCACCGCACTCGTGATCCCGCGCGTCCCGGCCTGGTCATACGCCGTCACGCGCCACCAGTACGTGCCGTCGGCCAGGATCGCCTCGGGCGCGATCTGGGCCTGATCGGTGGTCTGGCTCCAGACGATCTTCGAAAAGCCCGGCGAGGCCGAGATCTCGACGTCATACGAGACGGCTCCCGGCACCGGGATCCAGGACAGCACCACCGGCTGTTGGGGGGCGACAAGCGGGTTCACGGTCTGGTTCGGTATCAGGCCCACCGGCAGGCTCGAACCCGGATCGGCGGCAAATGGTGACGGCGCGTCGTTGGTCGGCGGCACCAGCGGCGCGTTGGCGCGCGTTGCCGTCTGCGCCGGTGCAGCACCCGCGCCGACCGCGACCACTGCGGCGATCGCGGCGATGGCCACGGCGAACACCGCGCGCGTCCATCCACGCCGCACCGCCAAAGAGATGCCGCGCGGTGGACGCCCCCCATCGGGGTCGGGGGCACTCCTCGATGCACGGTGAGACTCACGCGGATGGCTCACGAACAGGTCCTTGGGTGGCGCGACGGTCCAGACGGGGCCGACGGCTGCCTGCCCACGGTGGTTCTATCGGCGCGGGTCCCCGAAACACTGAGACCTTCGCCGGTGTTTATTGCGCCGGGCGGCCAGGCCCGTTGCACGCAGGCCGGTGCCGGCCGCGCACCCCCTGATTCCCCGACGCTGACCAACGACGAAGGGCCCGCCGTGGCGGGCCCTTCGCGAGTGCTCGTGCGCTGCGGTGAGCGGACCCACCGACACGCGATGTTGGTGTGCGCGCTACCAGGTGCCGGTGGCGCCACCGCTCGTGGTGTACGTGCGGGCGACCGGCGGGGTGTTGGCGAGGTTCTTGGTGTACACGAACGTCGATCCGCTCTTGCTGACCGTGGTCAGCACGTAGCCGTTGGCGTTCACGCTCACCTCGACCTGGTTCAGGCCGGCGCTGGCGGCCGTGGTCTGGAAGGTGAATGCGGGCTCGATCGCCTGAAGCTGCGCGACGGTGATCGTCGAGTAGTTCTGGGTGCTCGAGTACGCGGCTTCCATGTCGCTGGCCGAGTTGCGCAGCAGCGATTCGGCTGCGGCGTCGTTTGCCTTACCTTGCTGACCGAGGAACGTCGGGATCGCAATCGCGGCCAAGAGGCCGATGATGATCACGACCACGAGGAGTTCGATCAGGGTGAAACCCCTCTGCCGCGCTGCGCGGCTGCGGAGTCTGTTGATCATCGGGTCTCCTCCAAGAGAGCGTTGACGCCCGGGCAAGCCATGCATCGTGGGAGCAGTGCAGCTCCGGGCACCCGTCTCATCGACCCGTGGTTGTCGATACTTAATAACGCTCTTCAAACAATTTGCTAACGATTTGCCGCCGCCTCGCCCCGGCCGGGCGCACCCACACAGCGCGTCCTGACCAACGACGAAGGGCCCGCCGTGGCGGGCCCTTCGCGAGTGCTCGTGCGCTGCGGTGAGCGGACCCACCGACACGCGATGTTGGTGTGCGCGCTACCAGGTGCCGGTGGCGCCACCGCTCGTGGTGTACGTGCGGGCGACCGGCGGGGTGTTGGCGAGGTTCTTGGTGTACACGAACGTCGATCCGCTCTTGCTGACCGTGGTCAGCACGTAGCCGTTGGCGTTCACGCTCACCTCGACCTGGTTCAGGCCGGCGCTGGCGGCCGTGGTCTGGAAGGTGAATGCGGGCTCGATCGCCTGAAGCTGCGCGACGGTGATCGTCGAGTAGTTCTGGCTGCTCGAGTACGCGGCTTCCATGTCGCTGGCCGAGTTGCGCAGCAGCGATTCGGCTGCGGCGTCGTTTGCCTTACCTTGCTGACCGAGGAACGTCGGGATCGCAATCGCGGCCAAGAGGCCGATGATGATCACGACCACGAGGAGTTCGATCAGGGTGAAACCCCTCTGCCGCGCTGCGCGGCTGCGGAGTCTGTTGATCATCGGGTCTCCTCCAAGAGAGCGTTGACGCCCGCGGGGAACCCCACGGCACAGACCGGGCGGACTCGCGGGCACTCCATACATCGGCCGTCCTCGTGCAGACTTAACACTCGCCCTAAGAATTCCCTAACAACTTCGCGTCCGTTCTTCCCGGGACCGGTCGCGGTAATCTCGGAGCCCATGACTGCGCACGCGCTCACCTCCCCCATCACGCTCATCACCGATGGCGCGTGCTCGGGCAATGGCACCGCCGACGCCCGCGGCGGCTGGGCGGCGATCCTCGTCGATCGCAGGGGGCACGAGCTCGTGCTGACCGGCGGCGAAGCGCCGTCGACCAACAACCGCATGGAGCTGATGGCCGCCCTCGAGGGTCTGGCGGCAGCGCCCGAGGGCGCCGACATCGAGCTGGTCACCGACTCGACCTACCTCGCCAACGCGATCTCGCAAGGGTGGCTCGATGGGTGGCAGCGCCGTGGCTGGCGCACCGCCGCCAAGCAGCCGGTCGCCAACCGCGAGCTGTGGGAGCGCATGATCCGCGAGCTGGCACGCCACGCACGGGTTCGCACCACGCTGGTGCGCGGGCACACCGGGCACGAGGCCAACGAGCGGGCCGACCGCCTTGCCCAGCAGGCCGCGCTCGAGGACTACGGGCCCGCGCCACCGGCCGCTGCACCGTCCGCTGCGCCGGCCCCCGACGCGGGCGGGGAGGATCTCCAGCTCGGATTTACGTTCGAGAAGTGACCACGCATGCGGCACGAGCGGCCAACCCCTGCAACAATCGGGGTATGCAGTCCTCAATCCCGCTCGGACGTATCGCTGGAATCCCGGTCAGTGCCAACTGGAGCCTGGTGATCCTGCTGGGACTGCTGGGCTGGCAATTGGACCAGACCATCTTCCCCTCCGCCGATCCGGGGCTGTCCGCATCGGCCTACCTGGCGATGGGCGCGATCTCCGGGGTGGCGTTCGCCGTGTCGATCCTGCTGCATGAGTTCGGTCACGCGCTGGTGGCCCGCCGCGAGGGCATGACGATCCACAGCATCACGCTGTGGCTGTTCGGCGGCGTCGCACGCTTCGAGGGCTTCTTCCCGAGCGGTGCCGCCGAGGTCCGCGTGGCGCTCGCCGGACCGGCGGTGTCGCTGGCGCTCGGCTCCGGACTGTATGGGATCGCCCAGCTTTCGAGCCTGCCCGTCGCCGCGCAGACGGTCCTGTGGTGGCTGGCGATGATCAACCTCATCTTGGGCGTGTTCAACATGCTCCCCGCCCTGCCGCTCGACGGCGGGCGGACCTTGCGTGGGATCGCCTGGGCCGTCACGGGCAGCCTGCGCAAGGCGACCAACATCGCCATGCACGTCTCGCGCGTGATCGCAATCGGCGTCATCGTCGTCGGCATCATGCTGGCGGTCTCGCTGGGCGACATGATCGGCGGGATCTGGCTCGCGTTTATCGGCGTGTTCATCCTCCAGGCGGCGACCATCGAGGCGCAGGTGAACACGGTGCCGGCCACCGCGCCGGCGAGCCGCGCCGGGCGGGTCAACGCGGTGCCGGCCGCGGTGCCGGCGACCGTCGAGGCGCGGCGGATCCGCGACGTCATGCATCCGTTCACGGCGAGTGTCACGCCCACGACCCCGATCGAGACCATCGCCGGCGCGCTCACCGCGGCAGCGCCCGGGACGGCCTACCCCGTGATCGCCGACGGCGAGGTGCAGGGGCTGTTGCTGCGCGAGGTGGTGCTCGCGCTGCCGTTCGAGCGCTGGCATGCGGCGGCGGCGGAAGATCTGATGATCCGCCGTCCGGATCTGACCGTGATCGCGCCCGACGCACCCCTCGGGGCCGCCCAGCGGGCGATCGCCCATGACCGGTGGGGGCGCGCGCTCGTGGTCGACGACGGCATCCTGGTGGGCATCGTCGGCCTGCAGGATCTGGACGGACGCCCAATCGCGATCTAACCGGCGCGGGCGCCTCCACGCAGGCCGGAGCGCGGGGCACGGTGCACGATGTACGCCGCTGCCCGCGCGAAGGCGTTGGGCCGACGAGTCGCGAGCCCCGTCGCGGGGCTCCCGTCCGCGGCGAGCACGACGGGCTCCCCGCACACGAGCCCCTCGGCATGCACGAGCGCCTCGAAGTCGCGGATGCTGCACGGATGGATGTTCGAGGTCTCGAACCAGCGCCTGGCGGTCGGCTGCGGGATCGGCATGCGTCCGCGCACGAGCAGCTCCAGCCGGAGCGCGATGTGCCCGTAGTTGACGAACGAGACGATGCCCGTGTCTGCGACGCGCATCATCTCCCGCAGGACGAGCGCCGGGCGGCGCGTGGCCTGCAGGGTGTGCGACAACACCACCACGTCGAACGATCCGTCGGTGAAGTCCGGCAGCCCTTCGTCGATGTCGGCGGCGACGACGGGAATCCCGCGTGCCACGCAGGCGTGGAAGGCCTCCGAGGACACCTCGACGCCCTGGCCCTGGCAGCCGCGGTGCCGGATCAGCTCCTCCAGCAGCGTGCCGTCGCCGCAGCCGAGGTCCAGCACCCGCGAGCCCGGGGGCACCATATCGGCGATGACCCCGAGGTCCAGCCGCATCAGATCCCCCCGGCGTCCTGGAAGCCCGGGCCGGCGTCGACGCGCTGCAGGAAGTTGGCCACGGTCCGATGGTATTCGGGGATGACCAACAGGAACGAATCGTGTCCGTGGGGCGAGGTGATCTCCCGGAAGCTCACCGGCACGCGGTGCGCCGCCAGCACCTGGACGATCTCGCGCGAGTGGGCGGTATCGAAGCGCCAATCCGAATCAAAGCTCACGACCAGAAACGGCGTGGTGAGCGCCTCCAGCTTGGGCCCGGCCTGCACCATGTCGCCGAACGGGTCGAAGTAGTCCATGGCGCGGGTCAGGTACAGATAGCTGTTGGCATCGAACCGGCGCAGGAACACCTCGCCTTGGTGGTGCAGATAGCTCTCAACCTGAAAATCGACGTCGAACCCGAACCTGGGCGTGCTGCCGTTCTGCAGGCGCCGGCCGAACCTCTCGCGCATCCCTTCCTCGGACAGGTACGTGATGTGGGCCATCATCCGCGCCACGGCCAGGCCGGCGTCCGGACGCGCGCCGATGCGCTGATAGTCCCCACCATGGAAGTTCGGGTCGCGCATGATGGCCTCGCGCGCGACGGCAGAGAACGCGATGTTCTGGGCGGAGAGTCGGCTGGTCGCGCACACGAGTACCGCGGCGCCGAGCTCGTCGGGATACTCCATCGCCCATTGGAGGACCTGCATGCCGCCGAGCGAGCCACCGATGGCCGCTCGCAGCCGGACGATGCCCAAGCGGCGCATCAGCGCACGATGCACGTTGACCAGGTCGCCGACGGTAAACAGCGGGAAGCGCAGGCCATACGGCTCACCGGTCTCCGGATTGGTCGAGGACGGCCCGGTGCTGCCCATGCAGCCGCCCAGCAGATTGGGGCACACCACGAAGAACCGGTCGGTGTCGACCGGCTTGCCCGGGCCGATGATGTTGTCCCACCAGCCCGGGCGGGTCGGGTCCCCGTGGTGGCCGGCCGCGTGGGCGTCGCCGGTCAGCGCGTGACAGATAATGACCGTGTTGGACCGCTCGGCGTCGAGCTCGCCGTAGGTCTCGTAGGCCACCTGAACCGGCGCGAGCCGGTGGCCGCTTTCGAGTTCGAGCGGATGATGGGCGTCGAACAGCTCGACGCGCTGCGTCGCGACGAGGCCGACCGAGGCCCCGAGCTCGGTATGCACGGCGTCAGACACGTGCCCTACATCCTCCCCGTTTCACGCGCGAGGCGCGCGCGGCACCCGAGGGTGTCGCGCACGCCCACGCGCGTGGATTGGCGCGGATCTGGCGATCCGGGCCGGCTAGGCGGTCGCCGCAGCCAGGGCCTGGTCGATGTCGGCCAGGATGTCATCGATGTGCTCGATGCCGACCGACAGGCGGACCATGTCGGCACTCACGCCGGCGTCCTCGAGCTCGCGCTCGTTGAGCTGGGAGTGGGTGGTCGTCGCGGGGTGAATGGCCAGCGACTTGGCGTCGCCGATGTTGGCCAGGTGTGAGATGAGCTTCAGGTTGTCGATGAAGCTCCGGCCGGCGTCCGAACCACCCTCGATACCGAAGACGAGGATCGCGCCGTAGCCGCCGGACAGGATGCGGTTGGCGATGGCGTGATCCGGTGCGCTCGACAGGCCCGGATAGGACACCCAGTTCACCTTGGGGTGAGCGGACAGGTGCTCGGCGACGGCGAGGGCATTGGTCGAGTGGCGCTCGATGCGCAACGGCAGCGTCTCGATGCCCTGCAGGATGAGGAACGCGTTGAACGGCGACAGCGCCGCGCCGATGTTGCGCAGCAGCACGGTCCGGACGCGACCGATGTAGGCCGCCGGGCCGAGCGCGTCGGACCAAACCACCCCGTGATAGGAGGGGTCCGGCTTGGTCAGACCCGGGAATCGGTCCGAATGGGCCGGCCAGTCGAACTTGCCGGAGTCGACGATGATGCCGCCGATCGAGTTGCCGTGGCCGCCGATGAACTTCGTCAGCGAGTGCACCGAGATGTCGACGCCGTGATCGAACACGCGGCACAGGACCGGCGTCGGCACCGTGTTGTCGACGATGAAGGGCAGGCCCTTGGCGTGCGCGGCATCCGACCATGCGTCGAGGTCGACCACGTTCACGCGTGGGTTCGCGATGGACTCGGCAAAGACCGCACGGGTCTTGTCGTCGGTCAGGCGCTCGACCTCGCCCGGGTCACTGGGGTTGACGAACCGCACCTCGATGCCGAACTGCGGGAGCGTGTGCGCGAACAGGTTGTAGGTGCCGCCGTACAGCGTCGACAGGGCGATGATGTTGTCGCCTGCGCGCGAGACGTTGAGCACCGAGTACGTCACGGCTGCCTGGCCCGAGGCGGTCACGTTCCCCGCGAGGCCGCCCTCAAGCTGGGTGATGCGCTGCTCGAGCACATCCCAGGTCGGGTTCATGATCCGGGTGTAGATGTTGCCCGGCGTGCGCAGGGCGAACAGGTCAGCGGCGTGTTCGGTGTCGTTGAAGACATACGAGGTCGTCTGGTAGATCGGCACCGCTCGGGCGTTGGTCGTCGGGTCCGGAACCTGGCCGCCATGCAGGGCAATCGTTTCAGGGTGCTGAGCGCTCAATTCATTCCTCGTCGGTTGGGCGGCCTGTGCCTGCGGCGCGCGCTTGCCGAAGAGCCGGGAAAGGGCCTGGGCGATCCGCCCGATCGGATTTCCGGGATCTTCCTGAGCATTAGAAGGCAATTGTATTGATTCCGTGAGTACCTGCGCGGTTCGGAGCCGAAAGGCATATTTCCATAAATACTACTAGATTTGTTGGAAACGCTACGGGCCGCGTCACGGGGTGTCAACGCCCGGCCTGCGCCGCCACGCCGCGGGACCGGCCCGCTATCGTTCCCGGCCATGGAACCCGGAATCAGCGTCACCCAACTTCAGCCCGACACGACCGAGCGCTTTGTCTCGCTGCGGCGCGAACTCGGCGTGAGCACGTTCGGCATCAACCAGATCACCCTGCAGCCCGGCGAGCGCGGGCGGATCCACCGGCACGAGCGCCAGGAAGAGGTCTACATCGTCCTCGAGGGCACCCTCACGGTCTACACCGAGGGTGACCCGACCGACGTCCCGGCCGGAGGGCTCGTGCGGATCGCACCCGAGGTGCGTCGTCAGATGGCCAACCTCGGCCCGGATCGCACCCTCCTGGTCGCCCTCGGCGGCGCCGTGGCCCACGATGGACGCGACGGCGTGGCGTTTGCCGACTGGGACGACACCACCGGTGGCGCGCCGCAGCAGATCCCCCTGCCGACGAACATCCCCGCCGACCAGCTGCGCACCGCCTGAGCTCGCCCGCCGGCCTGCGGCCGGGTCTACGGTGCCGGTGGTGCGCCGGCGCCGGTCGTCGTCGAGCCCGGCGGGACCAAGCCCGGTGGGGACGGCGTGCCGCTGGCCGCCGGGGCGGCGGGCGGTACAGGGACGATGAGCCGCTCGAGCGCCGCCGGGCGCGGGGCCGGGTCCTGGGCGATCGCCCGCATGATGACCGATCCGAACCCGAGCGTGCGCAGCTCCCGACGGGCGGCTGTCGCGGCCGTCTGCGTCTCAAGCCGGATCGCCACGACCAGATAGCGGCGGCGCCGAGCTGTGCCGCGGGCGATGATCTGCGTGCCGGGTGCGATACGCACGACGCGCGCCGCCAGACGACGCGCCGCCTGGCGGTTGGACGTGTCGCTTGCGACGACCAGATAGCTGCCCGGCGCGGGGTGCACCGCCGCCGGTAGCGGGGTCGCTGGCGGTCTGGTGACCGGCAACGACCCACCGGGGATCGCCGGCTGCTTGGGAACGGGCTGGTTGCTCTGCCCGATCCAGAACCAGGTGCTCGGGAGCCCCAGCGCGGCCTCGATATCGTTGCCGGTCATCACCGAGCTGGCGCCCGAGGCAAGGTAGACGCGCGCCGTCATCACCCGCGGGGACACGCCCCGCTTGAGCACCGCGATCTCGGTGACCGTCCCGCCGGTCCCGAGCAGACCGCCAAGCTGGGCGCCGGTGTACCGCGGCGGGTGCGCCCACAGGTGCGTCGGGGAGACCACGTCGAACGGATCCGGCACCCCGGTCAGATACGGCTCGGCCGGGCCGCCCCAGACGTTCTGCACGCTCTCGGTGTAGCCGCCATCGCTGGCGGCAAAGTACGCCTCGACCACGGCCCCCTTGTAGGTCACCGCGTCGCCCGCCGTGTCCGCCACGGCGGCGTTGCTGCTGGCCGCCTCTGCGCGGACCCCGCCATACGCCTGGCTGCGGGTATCCGCGTAGACGTCGTAGGGCGCAGACGGGTTCTCCGAATGCAGGGCATAGCTGCGCGCAGCGATCGCTTGGGCCTGCAGCGCCGCCGGCGCCCAACTGGCGGGCATCTCCGCCGGGACGACGCCGCGCAGGTACTGCTCCATGGCCACGACGTTGACGGCGCGGATCGTCCCGTCGTACGCGGAGACGGTCAGGTAGCCCCGGTAGGGGCGTGCGTCGAACGCCACCAGGCCAGCGCCGGTCGGCAGGATGTCCACCCCCTTGGTGCCGCGATCGAGGACCGCGCCCGCCGAGTCGGTGATGACGACCCCCCCTCCGCTCGGACGCACGACGTAATCGACGCCGGGGACGAGGGACCTGCGCACGCCCGTGGCGAGGTCGAGCAGCTGGCCGCTGCCCTGCACGCCCACCCCGAATTGCGCCGCGTAGTCGGCCAGGTCGACGCGGATGTTCCCGGTGGCCTCATGCGAGATCCTGGTCCCCCGGTAGAACCACACCAGGATCCGCGCGGCGCTCCAGCCGGCCCGCGCGGCGCCCTCGGCCCCGTACTGGGACATCCCGATCCCGTGCCCGTTGCCGCGCCCGTAGAACGTGAACGTGACGGTCTGCGCGGCCGCCGGGCTGACGACGATTCCGGTCGCCAACACCGCCGCCGCACCTGCGGCGAGCATCCGACATCCTCGGCCGCGACGGACCGCGGCGTGATGTCGGAGAGCGTGTGCCATGCAGTGTCCGTCCGTCGAGGCTGCCGGCCGTCGCGCTGCACGGGCCGGGCGCGCGATCCAACTGGCGCCCAGGGCCCCGCGTGCGGCCCCGCGACCCGGCGAGGCCGTCCCCGGATTTTTCGGCGATAGCGCGCGCCGACTTAAGTAATCCGCCGCCGGGGCGCGCGCGCCCGGCGGCGCGGTCAGGCGCGCACGCCCGCCGTGCGTGGCGGCAGCGGCATCTGACCGAGCGCGTCGAGCAGCCAATCCGGATCGGACCCCCGCACGAAGGCGTCCCGACGCGCGGGCTCGAGGAAGCCGTGGGCGATGCAGTGCTCAAGCATGTCGATGAACGGCTGCCAGAAGCGGTTGACGTCGAGCAGGCCGCAGGGGATCTGGTGCAGGCCCAACTGCGCCCAGGTCATCGCCTCGACCAGCTCGTCCAGGGTTCCGATCCCGCCCGGCAGCGCGATGACCGCGTCGGCCAGGTCCAGCATCGTGGCCTTGCGGTCGTGCATCGACCGGCTGACCCGCAGGTGGGTCAGGCCCTGGTGGATCGACTCTCGCCCGTCCATGAAGGCCGGGATCACGCCGGTCACATCGCCGCCGGCGGCAAGTGTCGCATCGGCCATGGCACCCATCAGGCCGAGTGCCCCGCCGCCGTAGACCAAGCCGATGCCGCGCGCCGCCAGGGCGCGGCCCATTGCCTGCGCCGCCTCACGGTAGGCGGGGTCCACCCCGTCGCGTGCTCCGCAGTAGACGACGATCCGCTCGAGTTCGCTCACGTCGTCAAGCCTAATGGGTGCTCGCCGCCAGGTCGTGCGGCCATCCAGGCGGCTCGGCGCGCTAGCCTCCCAGCGATGCCCGCAGCTGCCCCCATCCCGCCCCCATCCAGACGGCCGACCCGGGTCAGCTGCGTGTGCCAGGGCAACATCTGCCGATCTCCGATGGCGGCCGCGTCGAGGACGGCGCTGATGATCACCAGTGCCGGCACCGCCAGCCGGCACACGGGCAGGCCGGCCCATCCCGCAACCGTGGCCGAGCTCGCCGCGCACGGCATCCGGATCAGCCACTCGGCCCGCACCTTCGCCCCTGCCGACTTCGCGGATCTCGATCTCATCCTGGCGATGGACCACGCCAACGCCGCACACCTCGACGCGCTCGCCGGTCGCGCGCAGGACAGGTCCAAAATCCCACTGATCCGCGATTTCGATTCCGCCGGCCCTCCGGGCGGCGAGGTCCCGGACCCCTACTCCGGCGGGCCCGCAGAGTACCGGCGGGTCTTCAACATGCTCGACGCGGCGTGCCGCGGGGTCATCGCCCGAATCGCCGCCGAGGGGCCACCGCCGTGGGTCGCGTCCGTCACGGCGTACCGGTGAGCGGCGAGCCCGTCGACGACCACGCGCCCGAGGCCGAGGGCTGGAGCGTCGACCCGGACTTCCCGGACGACGACGTGGCACTGGCCACAACGGGCTTTTTCATGCTCGTTCGGCTCGCACCGCAGGACGTGCCCCTGGCACGGGCCGGCATCGAAGCCGTGGTCCGCTCGCTGCGTGACACGACGGGGCCCGACGCCCCGACCCTGGGCATGATGGGCGTCCCGACCCTGATCGAAGATGGCCTGGTCCGCGCGACCTTGGCCGACGCCTCCCCATCCGCGCGTGAGGCGCTCGGCGAGCTCGAGCGCCTGGTGGTCGCGGCCGGCCCGACCGCCTGCGCAGCGGCCGCCGGCCGCATACGGGAGGCGATCCGGACGGCCAACGCACGGCTGGCGCCCGGCGCCGGCACGCGGGCACCCGACGGCCCGGACGCGCCCGGCGCCCCCCATCGGCCATAATGCGCGCTGTCGCGACCCGGCGTCGATTGGACTCCCGCTCATCGCCATGCAGTTCACCCTGATCCGCCACGGCCAGTCGACCTTCAACGCCGCCCATCGCCTCAACGGCGACCCGTCGGTCCCGGTGCACCTCGATGCCCGCGGGCGCGTGCAGTGTGCTGAGCGTGCCGCCGAGCTCGCGCACCAGGACTTCGACGTCGCCGTGTACACCCCGTTCATACGCACCCAGGAATCGCTCGACATCCTGCTGGACGGCCGCAGCGTGCCGCGGGTGTGCATTCCCCAACTCGGCGACGTGCGCCTGGGCGTCTTCGAAGGCCGCCCCGTGCGCGAGTATCGCGCCTGGCGCAAGACCCGCTCGCCGGATGAACGCCCGGACGGCGGTGAGAGCCGCATCGATGCGCTGACGCGCTACGTGGCGGGTGCGCAACGGCTCCTCGAGCTCGAGAGCTCCTCGCTCGTGGCGGTGCTCCACGACGTGCCGATCCGCTTCATCGCCAACGCCGCCAACGGCGACGACCCCATCACCGGCCCGATCACCACCATCGCCAACGCGGAGGTGACCGTGTTGGACCGCGCCGCGATGATCGGCGCGCTCCGGGTGATGCGGGCCCGACTCGGGCTGGCCCCGACGGCCGCCTGACGACGCGTGCGCCCCGCGGCCGGTCGCTCGTCTAGGCGCGCGGGCCCAGATAGCGCTCAAACCATTCCAAGGTGCGCGCCCACGCCGCGCGCGCCGACGGCTCGTGGTAGGACTGCGGGCGTTCGTCGCAATGGAAGGCGTGGCCGGCGCCGGGGTACCGGATGATCTCGGTGGGAACGGGCGCCGAGGCGAGCGCCACCCGCAGGAGCTCGACCTGCTCGACGGGAATGCTCTGGTCGGCGTCCCCGTACTGTCCGAGCCACGGCACCTTGACCTGCGGCGCCAGCTCGAGCAGCGGCGGCAGACCCATGCGGCCCTGCGCCACGCCGCCGCCGTAGAAGCCGACGCCCGCCCCGAGCGCGCAATGCGTCGCGGCGAACAGGCTCACCGACCCACCCATGCAGAAGCCGACGACGCCGATCTGCGGTGCGGCGATCCCGTAGTCGGCGCACAACGCGAGCGTCAGATCGAGGTCCTCGCCCAGGCCGGCCGCCGTCAGCGCACCGATGTGCTCCATCGCGGCGCCGATGTCCCCGTAGTCGATCAGTGGGTCACCGGTGCGATGAAACAGATGCGGCGCGAGGGCCACGTAGCCCTCGGCCGCAAGCCGGCCGGCAACCGACTGGATGTGATGGTTGACCCCGAAGGCCTCCTGGATCACCACCACCCCGGCCCCGCGCGCCGTCGCGGGCTCAGCCACGTACACGTCCATGGGGCCGTCTGAAGTCATCACGCTGCGCGTCGCCACCACTCCTCCTTGCCGTTGCCGTCGGGTTCGTATTGCATTATGTCCGGCCCCGCGGCACAGGTACCAGGGGAACTAGGTGTAGTAACCCGGTAGGTCGTTGACACGGCTGATCGGCGGGCCACCGATGGCGGTGTGGTAGCGGTGGTAATTGTAGGTGTGCAGCCACTCGGCGTGTGCCGCGGTGCGCTCCGTGTCCGATGCGTAGGGGCGCACGTATGCCCACTCGTCGAGGAGTGTGCGGTTGAAACGTTCGATTTTGCCGTTGGTGCGCGGGGTGTACGGCCGGATGCGCCGGTGCTCAATTGCACCGAGCGCGGCCGTGAAACACATCCCGGTGTAGTTGCGGGCATTGTCCGTCAGTACGGCATCCACGCAGATGCCGTACTGGCCAAAGAACCCCAGTGTGCGCTCGAGAAACCCTGCACATGTCGGCCCGCGCTCATCGTCGTGAATCTCTGAGTAGGCCAGGCGGCTAAAGGCATCGATGGCCGAGTGCACGTAGCTCATCCCACGGCTACGCGACTCGCGTCCAATGGAGCTGGCAGCACGTCCGCGTATGCGCCAGCCACCGCCGTCAGGGATGCGCCCGAGCTTTTTGACATCGATGTGCACCAGCTCTCCTGGCCGGGTGGTGTGGATCCGGCGGATCACGCGTCCGGTGGGCCGATCAAGCCAGCTCAGGCGGTTGATTCCCAAACGCACCAGCACTCGGTGCACCGTTGATGCCGAGAGCCCCAGCCGCCCGGCAATCCGTGCCGGCCCGAGTTTCAGGAGCGTGCGCAGCTCGAGGATCTGTTGCTGGATCTCATGCGGGGTCTGGTGCGGGCACGTACCTGGACGGCTGGAGCGATCGACAAGCCCACGCTCGCCGCCTTCCTGCCAACGCCACCACCACTTGTAGGCCGTCGGACGCGAGATACCCATCTCGGCAGCAACATGGGCCACCGCTCGACCCGATTCGATGCGCATCACCAAGGTCAGCCGACCCACGGGGGTCAGCCGCGCGTTAGCGTGCATTGTGAGCCTCCTGGGGTGTGGTTCCGTAGACAGCTCCACACTTGCCCAGGAGGCTCACCCCATCAAGCGGGTGTCAACAACGTGGGTGGGTACTACAGCTAGGGCACGGCAACGACCGCATGCGCAACGAGCCGGCCAAGGGTCACCGTGATCGTCGCCGACCCGGCCGTGAGCCCGCGGACAACAATCGCGGTGGCGTTGCGGGCAGACAGATGCACGTGTCCGCCCGCCGAGGCGCTCCAGCGCACCGTCGCGCGCGTGACGTTCCCGAAGATGTCGCTCGCGAACGCTTGCATAACCACGCTCGCACCCACCGGCACCCGCACGCGCGCCGGCGCGATCGCGAGGCGCTGCGGAGCGGCCGGGAGCACAGACTCCGGGCGGGTGATCGTCAGGGCGCCCAGGGTTGCCGTGATGTGCGTGGCGCCCGCGGAGGTCTCCCGCAGGTAGAAGACCGGGCTGAAGATCTGTCCGGGGGCTACCGTCTCGACCAGGCTTCTGACCCACGGTCCCTGCGGGCCGGACGCCACCAGGCCATTCGCGGAGGCCGGCACGAGCGTCCAGGCCGACCCGCCCGGGGCGGCCGGCGTCCAAATGCGCACGCGCTGAGCTCCCGACGGACTGCCGGCCACCAGGCGCGTCGAGCCGGTGATGGTCCCTGGCGTACCGCCCGCGGGCGCGGTGACGGTGTAGGTGCGGTGGCCGCTCGCGGCCCCCAGCGTCGCGGTCACCGTGAGGGGCTCGGCGGCCATGCCGCGCAGGGTGACCGATCGGGCCGGACCGCCCGTCAGCGAAGCCGCGATGCCGGGCGACACCGACCACGTGGGTGCAACCGCGTGCCCGACGGCGTTGCCATAGCGGTCGTAGCCCGTCGCGGTCAGGGTGTGCGCAGCACCCACCGGCAGGACGAGTTGGCTCGGAGCGATGACGATGCTCGACAGCGGCCCCGGCGTCACGGATGCGAAGTTCGCGATGCGCCCCAGCGTGCCGCTGGCGGTCAGCGTCGGCGACCCGACCCGGGTGTCGGTGTAGGCGAATGGCGCGCTCTTGGAGGCGCCAGCGGCGATCGTCACCGCGAGCGTGGCGGCGGGCACCGACTGCCCGGCGTCCGTGAAGCGACCGCCCGACGAGCTTGAGCTGAGGGTCAGCTGGACGCCACCCGTCGGGGCCGGATGCGTCAAGACGACCGTCAGGGCCGACGCCGGGGCGCCGGCGACCGGGTCGAGCGCACCGGTGATGTAGCCCACACAGGGCGCGTCCTCGTCCAGCTGCGGCGACGACGGCCAGTACTGCACCATCGAGACCGTATCGCCGACGAACCCGGGATACCCGCAGTAGCTCAGCCCGCCCGCCACGGTGCCCGAGCCGGTGGCCAGCCAGCGCTCGGTCCCCGCGAGAAAGCGCGAGGCGGGCGTGAAGATGGTGTGGGCGTCATCGCGGTTCGAGTAGATGCCGACGCTCGCGGCGTGCACGGACTGCAGGTATCCGAGGAACCCGTTGATCGACGCGGTGTTGAGCGTGGTCGAACCAAGCCACGCGTTCGCCGACTCGACATCCAGCCACCAGCGTAAGGGCGTGACCGGAAGCGCCCCCGGGGAGGGCGCGGGCGTCGCGCTCGCCAATGTCCGCAACGCCGCGCCGACCCGCGCGTCGGCGTCCTTGGCGGCGTTCCAGCCGTAGTCGTACGCGCACGGCACCGTTGCCGTCGTCCCGTTCTTGTGCGTCAGCACGCACCGCTGCGGGACCCTCTGGGCGGTGGTCGGCCAGCGCGTGGGCAGCTGCAGGACCTTGCCCTTGACCACATGCACCCGCGGGCCCGGGTCGTCGGCGTTGACGTAGACCTGCGCGGCCGAGCCGGCCCACTTGAGTTCCGCCGTCAGGCACGGATTCGACGTGAAGGGGCGTCCGTCGTTGACCCCGACGACCGCGACCGTCGGGCTCGCGGGGAGCGCCTGCACGCCCGTACCGATGCACTGGGGAAACGACACGTCGTAGCCGACGCCCGCCGTGCCGCCGAGCGCGAGCACGGGCAGCGCGATCCCGAGCGCCGCGACGGCTGCCACGACCGGAAGCGCCCGACCTGCCAATCCCGGTCGCGACCAGGCGCGTCGCGCGTACTGGGAGAGCCACGTTCTCACCCGCCGCACCGTAGACCACCCGGGCGCCGCGTTCGAGCGTCCGGAGAGGTTCACAGGCGACCGCGATCACCGCAGATCTCAACTGCGAAGAGCAGGATGCCGATTATCCTGCCGTGAAGGACTTCACAAAAACGTTACGCTTCTAGCGTGCCAGTGCGCTTTACTTCGGCCCCGATGCGCCGCACATTCGCCCTGCTGGCCGCCGCTGCCGCCCTTTGCGGCGTGGGCGGAGCGGCCACGCTTGCCGCCAGCGCCGCCACGACGCCCCCCGGCACGGTGCTCGGCGGGCCCAATGCGGCGCTCGCCTGTGTTGCGCCGACCGATGCGCCGGGCATCGACGCCATCCTGAGCGCCGCGGGCAGCCCGTTGGCCGGCCAGGGCGTCACCTTCGTCAACGAGGGCGTCCAGACGGGCATCGACCCGCGCCTGCTCGTGGCGATCGCCGCCCAGGAATCGATCCTCGAGACCTACGGTCCCTCACAGCCGATCCACAATCCGTTCGGCCTCGGCCCCGGGATGGCGTTCCCCTCGGATGCCGCCGCGATTGCCGACGCGGCTCAGACGCTCAGCGCGAACTACGTCGCCGACGGACTCACCACGATCCCGCAGATCGCGGCCAAGTGGGCGCCACCCGGGGCCACAAACGACCCGGCCGGGCTCAACCTCGCCTGGCCCGCGGACGTGAGCCGCTACTACCAGACCCTCGGCGGCGACCCGTCCCAGCCGATCACCCTGACCTCGCAGACGGCCGGATGCGGCGCTGGGACCGACGCGGCCGCCACCACCGCCAGCGCGGCCCCGCTGATCACCATCAAGCCGCTGGGCACCGTGTCGGGCACCTTCATCCAGGGCCCGGCCCAGCCCGGCGGAACCCACGATCCCGAGTTCAACCTGCTCCACGGCTCCTACAACTGGCAGAGCATCTGGGCCGTGGACCTCGGCGTGCCGATCGGTACCCCGGTCTACGCCGCCTTCTCGGGCACGATCGTCACCGTGCACTCCGGCCAGACGGGGCGCTTTGCCGGTATCGCCGTGGGCCTGGACTCCGGCCGCGGGCTCGCCGCCTACTACGCCCACCTGAGCCAGGTCCTGGTCACGCCCGGCGAGACCGTCGTGGCCGGCCAGCGCATCGGGGCGACCGGCGAGGCGGACGGCGTCGACCACCTGCACTTCGCGCTCGGTCGCAGCTACGCCGACGGCAGCCCGTCCAACGGCCTGAACCCGCTCCCGTTCCTGGCCGCAGCGTCCCCGACGGTGCAGGCGGCCGAGCTCAAGCTCGCGAGCGCTGCGCCGCTGTCCGCCGGAACGGGGACGCCCGTGGTGACCGTCTGGGGCGGCAACACGCCTGAGACCCTCGGCCCCGGCGCGGCGGGCGGCAACCTGCCCGGCACCGACACGCCGGCAACGATCTCCCCCTTCGCCTTCCCGATCGCCCTCCCGTTCGGCGGCCAGGTCCGCTACGTGGCACCCGCATGCACGGTCGGTGCGTCCTGCCAGGTCGAGATCGCCACACCGCCCGGAGCCGACGTCGTGGCGGCAAGTCCGGGCACCCTCGAGGCGGCGACACCCGCGGAGCGCGCCGCCGGCATCGCCTTCTGGATCGACACGCCGAACGCCGGACGCATCGGCTACGGACCGCTGGCCTCCTACGGGCCGGGCATCGTCCCCGGTGCGGCGGTCAGCCTCGGTCAGCCCCTTGGGACATCCGCAACGTCGGTTGCCGTCGAGTGGGTGAACGGCGGGGTCGCGATCAACCTGTGGCCGCTGCTGACCGCCGTGCGCCCCAGCAACTAGGACACGGTGGCGCCCGACGGGTCCGCCTCGATGTGCGCCTGGTGCGCGGCCAGCATGTCCCGCTCGGCGCGCTCGGTGTCGTAGGCCGCCAGACCCGGCATCAACAGAGCGATCGCCCCGACGGACACCAGGCACGCCAGGCCGCCGGACACGACCGAGAACTTTGGCGAGGTCACGGCGGCCACCGTCCCGGACTCGACATCGCCGAGCCGCGGGCCGCTGGCCACCACCAGGCTGAACACGGCCGACACCCGTCCGCGCATCGCGTCCGGGGTCAGGGTCTGGGTGATCGTCGTCCGGCAGACCGCGCTGACGCTATCTGCCGCCCCCGCGAACGCAAACAGCACGGCCGCCGGCCACAGCGAGGTCATGAACCCCGCCGCGGCGATCGCCAGGCCCCAGACGGCGACGGCACCGAGGACGATCCGGCCAAGGCGACGGGCATGGCCCATCCAGCCCGTGGTCAGCGCGGCCACGGTCGCGCCGAGCGCCACGGCGGAGTTCAGGATGCCCGAGCCGAACGCACCGGTGTGGAACACCTCGATCGAGAGGATCGGAAACAGCGCCCGCGGCATGCCGAAGGACATCGCCAGGAGGTCGATGACGAAGCTCGCCATGAGCCCCTGGAGACGTGAGACGAACCGCAGGCCGCTGCGGATCGACTTCGCCGTGGACGAGCGCGCCTGCCCGGGAGGCGGCTGGGGCGTCAGGGCCCAGGCGGCGACGACCATCCCGAGCACGCTGACCGCGTCGACGAAGTACGGGACGGCAAGACCGAAATCGTCGATCACGAACCCGCCGATCGCCGGCCCGACGACCATCGTGACCTGCATCAGACCGAAGCTCATCGACAGCGCGGCCTTCAGGTGGTCGGGCGACACCGTGTTGGGCACGATCGAGGAACGGGCCACCCGCTCGACCGCCGCCGCGCCCGCGATCAGCGCCGCCAGGACGAACAGCTCCGACACGCGCGGCGTCGTGAGCCAGGTCACCAGACCGAGTGTCGCCGCGAGCGTCGCCAGGGCGACCTGGCACCACAACAGCAGCCGACGCCGGTCGACCCGGTCGGCGAGCGCCCCGGCGTAGAGCGAGGACAGGATCAGCGGCCCGAGCTCGGCGAGCCCCAGCAGACCGGTCAGGAACGCGGAATGGGTCAGCACATAGACCTGGTACGGCAGGGCGACGAGGGTCGCCTGCGTCCCGATCCCGGTGATCAGCCCACCGAGCATGAGCAGGCGGAAGTTGCGCGACGCCCTCAGCGGGCGGATGTCGGTCGCGAGGTTGCGCAACAGCTTCGCCAGCACGCGGGGACCCTTCCGGAGCGCATCGCGCCCCGAACGGGCGCGTCGTCAGGCGCAGGATCCTACCCGCCGACCCGGCGTTCGAGCCCGGCCCGCAGACGAACGCCAACGACCGGGAAAACATGTCCCCCGGCCGGCGCGGCGCCGCTATGGGACCGGGGTCTGCCCCCGGGCGCGTCGCCCGTCCGGATCCGGATCGTGCGCCGCGGCGATCTTCTGCGCCCACGGCTCGGCGAGGACCGGCCAGCGCCGCATCAGATCGGCGTGACGGATGTGGCGCGTGTTTTCCGGACGCGCCTGCATCCGAGTGAGCGACAGGTCCGATGGTGGCGGCATGCTCGACCACGCCGCCCATCGTAGGCCCGTTGCAACGCCCAGTCGACCCCCACGCTCTGACGGACCGCCAGGAAGACACACGTAAAGCCACAGTGTTTATTGTCATTACCGACCCACGGTCGCCGCCGACGGCGATATCGATCTGCTCGGGTTCTTTGGCATCGATCCCGCCGTACGTGCGCTGCTTCGGGGCGATCCGGCTGACGGTGACGCTCGACGGTCCGGAATCCCGCGAGACCTCTGTCGCCCTCGCCGACGCCGTCGACGCCCACTGCCCCGTCCTCGACAATTTGCGCAACCGCGTGCCGGTCACGCGCACGCGTGCCGACCGCCCGGCAGCCGCCGCCTGACCGCCTGCCCGCTCAGACCGTCCGCACCTGCGCGCCGGCGCGGACGGTCTGAGCGGCTCGTCGCCCCCCACACGATCAGCGCAGCGCGTCGGCGCTCGCCACACACCACCACAGACCGCCGGACGGTCACCCGGACCCGGTCCAGCTCCCCAACAGGGTGGCCTTGAGCGCGGTGATCCGGGCATAGGCGGCGGTCAGGCGAGTGCGGGCAATCCGCCCGTGTTCTGCGGCGGCCAGGACGCCGTCATAGGCCCGCTCGGACGTCGCGTCCGCGCCGGCGGGCGAGAGCGTCGTGACCAGGACCATGTCGACGCCGGCATTGATCGCCGCCACGGCCGCGGTGGGAACCGGTGCAACGTGCGTGATCGCCGGCGTCGCCAGGGCATCACTGATCACGACACCGCGAAATCCCAGCGACCCGACGAGCACGCGCGAGACGATCTGCGGCGACAGGGCGGCCGGCAACGCCGAGCCGAGCGCCGGGTAGACCGCCGTCGACACCATGATCAGTGGGATCTTTGCCGCGATCGCCGCGCGGAACGGGGCCAGATCCTGAAGAAGCTTCGTCGTCGAGGCGTGAATGACCACCGGCGCCTGGTCGGTTGAGATCGCTGCGTACCCAAGGCCCGGAAAATGCTTGCCGGTCGCGACGACGCCCCCGCTCCGCAGTCCCTGCGCGAACGCGACCCCGCGTGCGGCGACGGTCTGCGGCGTGCTGCCGAACGTGCGCGGGGCGATGAAGCCGCCGTGTGCGACGTCGAGCACGGGGGCGAGATCGACGTTGACCGCGTCGTTGGCAAGGCTCCGTCCGGTCGCGATGCCTTGGGCGCGGGCGATCGCGGGCGTCCTCATCGCGGGGGCGCCGATCGTGGGTGGACCGGGCAGTCGCTTGACGGTCCCGCCCTCCTGATCGACGGCGATGAGGAGCGGCGGATTGCCGCCAGATCGGGCCGCCGCCTGCAATGCAGCGATCAGGTGCGCCGGTCCGGGCGGCCCGATGTTGTCCGAAAACAGCACGACGCCGCCGATCTGCCCGCCGCGGACACGCGCCAACAGCGACGCCGACGGGGTGCGCCCGACCATGCGGACGACGATCGTTTGACCGACGAGCCGGGCGAGGCTCACGGTCGCCGTCTGCGCCGGTCCGGCCGCGACAGCCGTCGTGTGCGCGGGAACGGCGGCCCGGGACCCCGCCAGGTCGTAATGGGCGACGACGGCCACACCCACCGCAGCGGCGCCGGTGAGTGCACCGATGACCATCGCTCGTCGCTGCACCCTGTCACCCCGTCCGCATGAGACCGGCATCCGCACGCCCGCAGGCACGGCCACCCTCGACCGCACCGGCCGCACCCGCCACCCACACGATGGCACCGGGACGCCCGGCGGACTACGCGAGCGTCACGCCGACGCGGAACCCGGTCGCATGGCGCGCCGTTGCGGCGACCGACTGGCGGGTCACGCGCAGCACGTGCCCGCGCGCGACGTGCGCCGGCCCGTGAACGGTTCCGAGACCGCAGAATGCGTGCGCAAGCGCGATTCGTACCTGCGCAAGCGTCAGGTGCACGAGCCGGGGGACCGTACACGGCGGGGTGTGCGGGAACGTGGCCAGGCCGGCGTCATCGACCGCGACGGCGCCTGCCGACGCGGTGGTCGGGCTGCGGTATCCGGAATCGAACATCCAGTACGTGCCCGCGGTGATCGCCCGGACCCGGGCCCCGTTCATCGGACGCGCACGCAGGCGCGAGGAGGGGTTCGCCGGGTGCAGGATGTCCCAGACGTCGATCGTGGTCGACGGCTGCACGCCGCCGAACACGCTCCAGGACGTCACCGGAATGGGCGCGTCGCCGGCGATGCGGTAGCTGCGCCCGGTTTGGGCGACCGTCACGAACGCGTCATCGGCCGGTACGGTGCGCAGGTGCGCGACCGGATTGGCGAGGTTCGACAGGTCCCACTGGTCGATCTTGACCGCCGTCCGCGGCGAACCCAGGGCGGCAAGGTTGCTGACGTACAGCGGCGAGCCGCCGGCAATCTCGTAGACGGCCCCCGATGAGGCGCTCTGGACCAGCGTCCCGTCGACCGGATACGCGTTCAGCTCGCGCCATTGCAACGAGGTCAGCGCAAGACTCGGGCGCGAACCACCCACGGCCGCCCAGCTGGAGACGTACAGCGGCGCCCCGCCGGCCATCCGGTAGGCCTTGCCCTGATAGCTGACAAACGAGCCATCCGGCGGCGGGAAGCCCGCGGTCCCCGCGGTCGCCCCATCGATGTAGTCGTTGTCGATGTCGAGGGTCGTCCCGCCGTAGGTCTCGTTGTGGCCGCCCTGGTACTGGTGCAGGCGCTGGTGGTTGCTCCAGTCCCCCGCGGGCACGTAAGGGTCACTGGTCGTCTGCAGATCGTTCCAGTCCGCGATCCAGAGCTCGTCGGGTTCGACCGTGCTCGTCCCGACCGACGCGACGAGATCCGAGATCCCGGAGGAGGCGCTGCTGTAGACGCCCGAGGTGTATCCGTCGGCGTGCAGCTGGGTGGTCCACGCCGACAAGAAGGCCAGGACCGCGGCCGTGTTGGCCCCGCCGGTCGTGTACTGCTCCATGTCGTCGTAGATGGGGTTGCCCGCCGGGATGCCGAGCGCCCCGGCCTTGGTGGCGGCGTCGTTGGCCGCGGCGATCCCCTCGGCCGTCGCCTGGCTCGCGGTGATGGTGGCGCACCCGCGGCACGCGCCGGCGCCCTGGTCCCCGACATAGGTCGGGATCAGCCGCCAGCCCGCCCCGACGATGGTCTGCACCCACCCGGCGGTCAGGTTGGGCTGGGCACACGCGCTGTTGACACCACCCAGGTACACCCCGACCGTCCGGTAGGGCGATGCCGCCCAGGCGGTCATCGCGGCAACGGACGGCGCGGCGCACGTATCGAACCCGAGTGTCGTCGTCGGTGTGACCGCGGCGTTGATGCTGGCAGCGCGCACGGAGCTATTGGCGACGCGGGCGGGCGGGGCGGACGCCGGGGGCGTGGCACGGACGGCCCGCCCGAGCGCCCGCGCGATGACCGACGGATGCCCCGACCAGGTCGCCACCACGACGACCCCGGCCGACGGCACCGCGAACGCGGTCCCGGACACAGGCGCCTGAGCGCTGGCCACACGCTGCGCGGCCGCGCCCCGTGGCGCCGGCTCGATCAAGATCGCCTCGGTGCGCCCGATCGCGCTCGCAGGGCACGCCTCGCCGACGCCGGGCGTGCCGAGATACAGCGCGTGCCGATCGAAGCGCACGCATGCCGTCGGATCGGTGGCCAGGTTGACGACCGGCCACGCGGCGGGAACCGCGACGTGGTAGCCGTGGAACCGGACCACCTTCAGCGCAGGGCTCGCCGTGGCGGCCGCGACCCCGGCCACAAGCGCGACGAGCGCGGCGACGAGGATCGCCAAACGCGAACGCAAGCTATTCATGCCCAACGGCGTGGCTCGACTCCCATCGCGACATCGGCCTCCCAACAGCCGCGACCAGACGCCCATTGGCGATTCTTACAGCTGACCCCCGGTGAACTCCAGGGCGCATACCGGGCCGCCGCGCGCGCGTCCCCGAGGGCGCCCGAAGACCCCACTGCCCGCTGTGCGAACGAGCTTTCGTGCACTCCCACCCCCACATGAATCGACCGCGCCCGCCTGTAACCTCAGTCCGGAGACGTAAAAGGTTTGTGTGCACAGCGACGCACGACGGGCCGGGCCCGCGCCTCCTGCGGCCCGAGGGCGAGATCGCCCCGACGCCGTGATGGCCGTCCACCAGGGTCGGCGGGCCGTCGGCTCGCCGGGCAGCCGCCGCCAGGTGTCGAGCCTGCGCACGATGCGCCCCGGCAGGCACATCGCGATGAGGAGCCGGACCACGACGGGCAACGGGTCGGTGCTCCCGCCCTCCAGGGTCGCTGAGCTCGGGAGCGGCGAGCGTGGCATCGTCTGCCCCGGGCATACTGCACCGCAGAGCCAACCGTCACAGGAGGTGCACCGTTGCGCAGCTTGGATCCATTGCGACAGGCGCTGTCCGTGCCGCTCGCCGAAGCCGTGCTCACGCGCCGTTCTCGCCGCGTCGGGCTAGGTATGCGGCTTCCCGACGGGCCGCTCGCGTATGTGTCGCCCCACGCGCCCATCCCCCTGTCGGAACTCGAGCAGGCGTTCCTGGTCTGGATGGGCACCGGCGTCACCGGGCTCGCGCTGGCCGATCTGCCGACCAACGGCATCGCATGGATGCACGGATTCTCCGGCCGGTCGTGGCCGTGCTCGTGCAACTCGCACTCCACCGAGTTGTTTTTCACCGATGACAGCGGGCTCTACGTCGTCGCGCTCGGCGAAGAGACTCCCGACGACGTCGCGGTGTTCGCGGGGCGCTCCGAGGATGAGGTCATCGACGGGCTCGTGCGGCGGTATCGGGCGGCCACGACACGCCTTGAGGAGGGGCGCGCGGACCTCCCGACGGGCGAGCCGGGGCTGTTCGCATTCAATTCCTGGAACGTCAATCAGCCGGGGAGCACGCTCTTCGTGCCGGTGACCAACACCACGGTCGAGTACTTGACCCTGCTGTTCATCTACTTCGACGAGATCAACCGGTTCAACGTGGTCGATGAGCTGTCGGGCGGCCGCACCTGCGGTCTCGAGACTGGGTGCGCCAGGGGCGGCTTGGGGCGGTCGAGCTTTCGCTGATCGACCTTGAACTCCGGGTGCTGACCTCGCTGAACGTCGAAGGCGCCTTCATCTGCCAAAACATGAACCTCGCGGCACAGGCGCTTGGGCTCGGCGGCTGGGCCTTCACGGGGTTTCTTCCGCACCACGTCCTCGGCGTCGACCCCGCACACCGGGGTCTCGGCTTCCGGTTTGTCACGCCCGAGCACACTCCCCGCCACGCGGTCAAGCCGGTGCCGGTCGGTCGCGACGGCGGGGTGATGCAGGCGCTGTGCCCGCCGTACGTCGCGGACATGAGCGAGGCCGTCGACCAGTACCTGGCGAGGTGGTCGGCGGCGGCCGACGCGCCATCCGCCTTCGCGGATGCGTCGGACGTGATGCGCGCGCGGCCCATGCCGACGGCCGAGACGGTGGAGATCGTCAAGGCCTTTTGCACGTACGTGCACAGCACCTACGGCAGGTTCCCGGCATGCATCGATCCGATGTTCGTGCGGCTCGTCTTCCAGGCCCACCACGTGGATGTCGAGTTCTACGACCGCTTTTACCGGGGCGAACCCCTGACCAAGCTGCATCGCCGGCATCTTGCGGACTGGCATCCGGGCGAGGGCGACCCCGCCTGACCCGACGATTCCCAACAACCGCCCAACCAGGGCGACATCCGCTCCATCGTGCGCGCTGAACGGGCCCCGCCGAACCGCGCCGCCAGACACGACCGGCTCTCGACGAGGCCCGCGGACGCGCTCTCGGTGGCGCGCTGAACGCGGTTCGATCTCCCGGGCGACCTGCCACGACGTCGCCCGGATGGCCTCGTGCGACCCGCCGGGCGAGTGCCAGTTCCACCGCACGTCGGTCGGGATCGCTGTCGGGTTGCCTGCGCTACTTGACCAGGTTGTAGACGTCGAACATCGGCAGGTACATCGCGATGACGACCAGGCCCACGATCGCGCCGACAAACAGCATCATCACGGGCTCGATGATCGAGGTCAGCGCCTTGAGCATCGTCTCGACTTCGTCGTCGTAGAAATCGGCGAGCTTGTGCAGCATCTCGTCGAGGTTTCCGGTCTCCTCGCCCACCGACAGCATCTGGGTGACGATCTTCGGGAACACGCCCGAGCGCTCCAGCGGGACGGCGAGCGATTCGCCGTCCTTGACGCGTTCGGCCACCTCGGCCATGGGATCGCCAATGACCCGGTTGCCGGTGGTCTTGGCGGTGATCTCCAGCGCCTGCAGGATCGGAACACCGGCCGAGGTCAGGGTCGCCAAGGTCCGCGCGAACCGGGCGATGGCGACCTTGCGCACGATTTCCCCGATGCGCATCGGGAAGTTGAGCTTGATCCGGTCCCAGGCCAGCTGGCCGCGGTCCGTGCGCTTGAGGGTGCGGAACGCCCAGATCAACGCCAGCGGGACGATCACGAAGATGTACCACTCGCTGCGAAACGCGTCCGAGATCGCCATCAGCACCTTGGTCAGCGCGGGCAGCTGGCCGTGCAGGCCTTTGAAGATCCCGGCGAACACCGGCACGATCAGCGTCACCATCGCGACCAGCACGGCCAGGGCAAAGCAGCCGATCAGTGTCGGGTAGACCATCGCCGAGCGCACCGTGCGCTTGAGGTGGTCGTCCTTTTCGAGCTGGTTGGCCAACCGCTCGAGCACCTCCTCGAGGTTTCCGCCGGCCTCACCGGCGGCGACCATCGACACGAACAGGTCGTTGAAGACCGCCGGATGCTTCGACATCGCCTGGGAGAGCGCGAACCCGGTCTCGACGTCCTGCCGGACCGCGACGATCGTGCGCGCCAACTTGGCGGATTCGGTCTGGTCCTCCAGCACATACAGCGCCCGCAACAGCGACAGGCCCGCCGAGACCATCGTCGCCATCTGGCGTGCCATCACGGTCAGGTCACGGGAGGCGACCGGCGTGTACAGGTCGCGGACGTCCTGCAGCGTGAAGGCCATCCGCTTGCGCGAGATCTCCACGACCGTAAAGCCCCGTCCGCGCAGCTGCGCGGCGACTTGCGCAGCAGACTCCCCCTGCACCTCCCCGCGGGACGGCGCCCCGTTGGGGTCGATGCCCTTGAAGGTGTAGGTCGCGCTGCTCATGGCCCGATCAGCCTGCGGCCCGGGCCGGGCGGCCGTTGCCCATCGCCGCCAGCGACTCGCTCTCCATCAGCCGCTGCAGCTCGGCCGGCGTGCTCGAGCGCTCGAGCGCCACGTCCCGGCGGATCAGCCCCGCGCGCACGAGCTCCGCGAGCGCCGCATTCATCGACTGCATGCCGTGCTGGGCACCGGTCTGCATGATCGAGTAGATCTGGTGGGTCTTGCCCTCCCGGATCAGGTTGCGCACGGCCGCGGTGGCGACGAGCACCTCGCACGCGACGATACGACCGCCCTCGGTGGAGGGCAACAGCTGCTGGCACACGACGCCCTGGAGCGAGTTGGCGAGCATCACGCGCACCTGCTCCTGCTGCTCGGACGGGAAAGACATCGATGACGCGGTCGATCGTCTGCGGCGCATCGGAGGTGTGCAGGGTGCCCAGGACCAGATGGCCGGTCTCGGCCGCGGTCAGGGCGATCTGGATCGTCTCGAGGTCGCGCATCTCACCCAACAGGATCACGTCGGGGTCCTGGCGCAAGGCGCTCCGCAGGGCGCTCGCGAACGACCGCGTGTCGCCGCCGAGCTCGCGCTGGTTGATCAGCGAGCGTTTGTGGTTGTGCAGGAACTCGATCGGGTCCTCGATCGTCATGATGTGGACCGAGCGGGTCTCGTTGATCAGGTCGATCAGCCCGGCCAGCGTCGTCGACTTGCCCGAGCCGGTCGCGCCCGTGACCAGCACCAGGCCGCGCGGCATCGTCGACCACTCGCCCACCGTGCCGGGAATCTTCAGGTCATCCAGGGAGCGGATCTTCGTTGGGACGATGCGCAGCGCGGCGCCGAGGACGCCGCGCTGGTGGTAGGCGTTGACACGAAACCGCGCGAGCCCGGGGGCCTGGTAGGAGAAGTCGAGCTCCAGGTCGGTCTCCAGGCGCCGGCGCTGGTCCTGGGTCAGGATCCCGTAGAGCAGCTCCCGTGTGTCCTGGGGCGTGAGCACGTCGCGCCCGATGGCCCGCAGATCGCCGCTGACGCGCATGACCGGCGGCGCCCCGACCGCCACGTGCAGGTCGCTCGCGTTGCTGGTGACCACCGTGGTGATCATCTCCGTGAAGTCCATCATCGCTCGACCCCGGGTTTGGTTACTCGCCCGCGGCTGCGGGCGCGGTCGTACACGGCGGCCGGCATCACCCCACCGCCCGCGCGAGTTCTTCCAGGCTGGTGTCCCCGCGCAGCACCTTGACCAGCCCGTCCTCGCGGAGCGTGCGCATGCCCTCCCGCTTGGCCTGGTGGGCGATGGCATCGGCCGAGGCGCCCGTGACGATCATCTCGGCGATCTCCTCGCTGACCACCAGGAGCTCATAGACCCCGAGCCGGCCCTTGTACCCGGATCCGCCGCAGCGCGCGCACCCGACGGGACGGTAGACCTGGGCGGTCTCCCCCAGCCCATCCGGCATCCGCGACGTGTCCACGAGGTCGGCGAACACCGAGGTCGGGATCTGGTGCGGCTCCCGGCAGTAGGGGCACAGGCGCCGCGCGAGCCGCTGGGCCAGGATGCCCGCGACCGCACTGGCCGACAGGAACCCCTCGACGCCCATCTCGGTCAGCCGCGACAGGGCCCCCGCCGAGTCGTTGGTGTGCAGGGTCGCCAGGACGAGGTGGCCGGTGAGCGCGGACTCGATCGCGATCTTGGCGGTCTCCGTGTCGCGGACCTCACCGATCATGATCACGTCGGGGTCGCACCGCAGGATGGAGCGCAGGCCGGCGGCGAACGTCAGCCCGGCCTTGGGGTTGACCTGCACCTGGTTGATCCCCGGCAGGCGGTACTCGACCGGGTCCTCGACGGTGATGATGTTCTGCTCGGCCGAGTTGAGCTGGTTGAGCGTCCCGTAGAGGGTCGTCGACTTGCCCGAGCCGGTCGGCCCGGTGACCAGCAGCGCTCCGTGCGGGCGCCGGTAGATCGCCTCGAACTGCGCCAGCACGTCGGCGGTGAACCCGAGGTCGCGCAGGTCCATCACCAGGTTGGTGCGGTCGAGGATCCGGATGACGATCTTCTCGCCGTAGACGGTCGGCAGCGTCGCGACACGCAGGTCGAGGTTGCGTCCGGTCACGAACAGACCCACGCGGCCGTCCTGGGGGGCGCGGCGCTCGGCGATGTCCAGATCCGCCATGATCTTGATGCGGCTGGCGATCCCGTGGGTGAAGCGGGCCGGCACCGTGGTCACGTTGCGCAGGACGCCGTCGACCCGAAAGCGCACGACCATGTCGTTGGCCTGCGGTTCGAAGTGGACATCCGATGCCCCCTCGTCGACGCCGCGGGCGAGGATCGAGTTGACCAGCTTGACCACGGGCGCATCATCGTTGGACGCGTCGCCGTCATCGACCATGTAGTCCGTGACCCGCACGTCGGCGAAGTTGGCCCCTTCGTCGACGCCGGCCAGGACGGTGTCCAGGCGTCGCGTCTCCCCGAGCAGGTGGGTGATCTCCTCCGGCGAGGCCAGCAGGGGCCGGATCTCGCGACCGGTGATGATCCGCAGGTCATCCAGTGCCAGGACGTTCGCCGGATCGGCCATCGCCACCACCAGGCGCCCATCCGGGTCGATCCGCACCGGCACCGCGTGGTAGCGGCGTATCGTGCGTGCATCGATGAGCTCGGCAACGCTGGTGTCGACGGGCATGCCGGGCTCGAACAGCCCCACGCCGGCGCGAACGGCGCTGGCGTGTGCCAGCTGCTCGCGGCTGATGACCCCGCGCTCGACCAGCAGCTCCCCGAGCCGACCGCCCTGCGGCGGCCCGTCGGGAAACGCCGTGCGCAGTCGATCCACCGTGATGTACTCGAGGCCCAGCAGGACCTGGCTCAGTGACTGCGTACGCGGCGTGGCAGGCGCGGCATGTGGCACGGCGGTGCGCGCGGCGGGCCCTGCAAGCGGCCCGGGGTCGAGCCGCTGCATGCCCGAGCGCGGCAGCCGGATCTCGTCGATGCGACGCCGATCGGCGGCATTGCGCGGATTGCCGCGCGGCGCGCTTTCGGGACCCGACCCGTTGTGCGGTTGCATGGGGATGTCAGGGGGAGTTGTCACCCATAGTCTGATCGGCCGAAACGGCCTGCGACATTACCTTCCCGACCGCACCAGGGCCTCGCGCATCGCCGCGATCGGCGGCTCGTGCCCGGTCCACTCGACAAATGCCGCCGCGCCCTGGTGCAACAGCATCCCCAGCCCGTCGACACAGCGCGCACCACGGGCCGCGGCGGCCGCCAGCCAGGCGGTCCCGCCAGGGCGGTAGACGACGTCGACGACCACGTGCCCGGGACCGAGCGCGTCGGCCGGAAGCTCGGCCGGAACGCCCTGCTCATGAAGGCCGAGGCTCGTGCAGTTGACGATCAGCGCGCTCTCGCCGGCCGCCTGCTCGAGGGCGGCCCGGGAGAACTCGACCGGATCCCCCAGCGCCGCCGCGCGCGCCGGGGTCCGGTTGGCCACCGCCACGCGCGCACCGCGTTGACGCAGCGCGAAGACGACCGCCCGCGCTGCACCGCCGGCGCCGATCACCAGCGCCGTCGCGCCATCGAGTTGCAGCGGCGCGGCCTCGTCGAGCGCACCAAGGAATCCGGGCGCGTCGGTGTTGTCCGCGCGCCAGCCGCCCGCGCCGTCCGGGATGAGCGTGTTGGCCGCACCGATCGCCGCCACGGCGTCGGACACCGCGCTGCACTCACCGAGGACGGCCTGCTTGTGCGGGATGGTCACGTTGAGTCCGGCGACGCCCGCCGCCGCCAACCCGCGGACCGCTTCGCGGACCCGCGCGGGCGCGACGGGAAACGCCACATAGGCCCAGTCGAGTCCGAGCGCGGCGAACGCGGCGTTATGCATCGCCGGCGAGAGCGAGTGCGCGACGGGCCAGCCGATGATCCCCGCCACCCGCGTCTGGCCGGAGATCACCTCAGCCCCCCCTTGGCGAGATTCGCCTGCGATTTCGCCACATCGGCGTTGAACTGGGCGAGCGTCGTGGCGAAATAGTGCCCGTCGCTGCCGTCGTTGCGCGCAACGTAGTACAGGTACGCCACGTGGGCCGGGTGGGCCGCGGCCTGGATGCTCGCCAGGCCGGGGTTGCAGATCGGCCCGGGCGGCAGGCCGTAGTACCTGCGGGTGTTGTACGGCGAATCGATCTGCAGGTCCGACTCGGTCAGGTCGGTCTTCCAGTACCCGAGCGCGTATTGGACCGTCGAGTCGATGCCGAGCGTCATGTGCAGGCGCAGCCGGTTGTAGATCACGGCCGCGACCAGCGGCCGCTCCGCCGGCACGGCGACCTCGCGCTCGATCATCGAGGCGATCGTCAGGACGTCGTACGGGGTCAGGTTCTTGGACGCCGCATAGGCGTAGTTCACCGCCGCGGTGTAGTCGTGGTACGCGGCGACCTGTTCGGTGATGAACTCGCTCACCGTCGTCGTCGGCAGGAGTTGATAGGTCGCCGGGAACAAGAACCCTTCGAGCGACCGCGGTGTCGTGGTCCCGGCGAGGACCTGTCCCTCGCCCCCGACGGCGGTTTGGGCGAGGTACTGGCTGGCGGAAAGATGGGTCTTGGCGGCGAGGATCGCGGCGATCTGCTCGCGCCGCAACCCCTCCGGGAAGGTGACGTCGACCGGCGTCGGCGGTGGTGGCGGCGTCCGCGTGCGCCCGCGATTTATCGCCCAGGCGGTCCCGGCGACGACGATGCCGACCACGAGGATGACCCACCAGGCGCGCGCGCGACGCCGCGGCGGACGCTGGCGACGGGTGCTCACGGGCGGGCGCCGGGCCGCACCCGGCCCAGCACCGACTCGAGCAGGACGCACGCGGCGGCACTGTCCAGGTCGGCGGCCCCGGACCGATTGCCGGCCTCGTTCAGGCGCCGGGAGGCCTCCCTGGTCGACAGCCGTTCGTCGACGAGCTCGACCGGGATCCCGAAGCGCCCGCGCACGCGGTCGGCAAAGCCCGCAGCCGCCCGCGCCTGGGCGCCCCGCTCACCGGACATCAAGAGGGGTTCGCCCACGATGATCCGCTCGGGGCGCTCGCGGTCCACGATGTCCGTGAGGACCCGCATCCCGGCGGGGCTGTCGACGCGCGCGATGGCAGGCAGCGGGCGGACCAGCGTGCCGGTCGGGTCGGTGACCGCCACGCCGGTCCGGGCACGCCCATGATCGAGCGCCAGCAGCTTCACGCGCCCGGTTCGCCGAACATCGACCGCGCTGCGGCAAGCGCCTCGGGCAGCCGGGCCGGATCCTTGCCGCCGGCGCGGGCCATCGTGTCGCGCCCGCCCCCGCCGCCGCCGACCAGCGGCGCGATCTCGGAGAGGATCGACGCGGCCGAACGCCCCGCCGCCACCGCGCCCTGGCCGAGGTTGGCCACGAGCATCACGCGCCCGTCGACGCGGGCGCCCAGCACGACCGCGGCGCCGTCACCGAGCACGCGCTTGACTTGGTCCGAGATCTCCAGCAGCTCGTCGGCATCGCCGGCCTCGACCTCGGCGACGACGGCCCGGATATCACCGGCCGAGATGGCCTGCCGGGCGAGGGCCGCCGGGTCGATGCGGCCCTGCCGGGCACGCTTGAGTTCCCGCTCGAGTTCCGTGATGCGGGCCTCGCGGGCCGCGAGCTCGCGCGCGAGTTCCTCGGCGCGGTGCGCGTGCCAGCTTCACCAACTCGGCACCGGTGATGGCCTCGATGCGGCGGGCACCCGAGCCGACGCTTGTCTCGGTCACGATCTTGAACGGGCCGATCTCGCTCGTACGCGCCACGTGCGTGCCGCCGCACAGCTCCCTGGAAAAATCACCCGTGGACACCACGCGCACGACGTCCCCGTACTTCTCACCGAACAGGCCGATCGCACCAAGGGCGTCGGCTTCGTGCTTGGGCATCTCGGTCCACGTCACCGGGCTGTCCTCGGCCACGCGGGCGTTGACCAGACGCTCGATCTGCTCGAGCTCGTCGCGCGGGATGCGTCCGCGATGGGTGAAGTCGAACCGCAGCTTGTCCGGCCCGACGTAGGAGCCCGCCTGCTTGACGTCGTCGCCGAGCCGCTCGCGCAGCGCCCAGTTGAGCACATGGGTGCCGGTGTGATTGGCCTGTGTCGCCCGGCGGCTCGGGACATCCACGTGGGCAATCACCGCCGCACCCTCGGCCAGGGCGGCGCCCGCCACGACGAGGACCTGGTCGTCGCCGACGCGCAGCACGTCGGTCACCTCGCGGCGGTGGCCGTCGGTCGCGATCCACCCCCGATCGGAGATCTGGCCGCCGCCCTGGGCGTAAAACGGCGAGCGGGCGAGTGTGACCAGGTGTCGGCTGCCATCCAGATCGGCCACGCCGGTGACCGTGGTCGCGACCTCCAGGGTGTCATAGCCGACGAACTCGGTCCGCGCGCCGCGTGCGGCGAGTTCGGACGCCCGCACCGCGAGTTCGATCTCGGTCGCCGCCTGGATGCCCGCACGCGAACGCTCGCGCTGCTCGTCCATCAGGCGCTCGAAGGTCGCGGTGTCGACCGCCAGGCCGGCGTCCTGCGCCGCTTCGGCGGTGAGGTCCAACGGGAAGCCGTACGTGTCGTGCAGGCGAAACGCGTCGTCGCCAGCGACGGTGCCGGACCGCCCCGCGCGTGCGATCACCTCGCCCAACAGGCGGCGGCCCTGCTGGAGGGTCCTGGCGAACTGCTCCGCCTCCGCGCCGAGGGTGTCGGTGATCGCCGACCGCTCGCTGACCAGTTCCGGGTAGGCGTCGCCCCAGCCCGCCGCGACCTGCTCGGACAGCTCGATGACCGCGTCGACGGGCAGCCCGAGCTGGGTGCCTTCGGCGACCGCGCGTCGCACGATCCGCCGCAGCACGTAGCCGCGGCCCTCGTTGGACGGCCGCACCCCGTCGGCGGTCAGGAACGTCATCGCGCGGCCGTGGTCGGCCAGGACCCGCAGGGACCGGTCGCTGCGCGGATCGGCGCCGTAGCGGACCCCGCTGGCGCGCTCGGCCCATGCGATCAGCGGCCAGAACGCGTCCGTCTCGAACACCGAGGGCTTGTCCTGCAACAGCGCGGCGATGCGCTCGAGCCCCGCCCCGGTGTCGATGTTCTTGGCCGGCAGCGCGCTCAGGGTGCCGTCGGCGGCCCGCTCGTACTGCATGAACACCAGGTTCCAGTACTCGAGATACCGCTCGCCGCCGACCCGCGGACCGCCCTCCGGGCCGAACTCCGGCCCCCGGTCGAAGTACAGCTCGGTGTTCGGGCCGCACGGCCCGGTCGGGCCGGCCTTCCAGAAGTTGTCGGCCTCGCCCAGCGCCTGGATCCGCTCCGGAGGGATGCCGAGCTCGATCCAGCGCTCGCGCGCCTCATCGTCACCGGGCACGCTGGCGTTGCCTTCGAAGATCGTGATCCAGATGCGGTCGGCATCGAGGCCGAGCACCTCGGTCGAGACCTCGAAGCCGAAGCGGATCGCGTCCGTTTTGAAGTAGTCGCCCAGGGAGAAGTTGCCGAGCATCTCGAAGAAGGTCAGATGGCGCGCGGTGTGGCCGACCTGGTCGATATCGACGGTGCGAAAGCACTTCTGGCAGGAGGTCAGGCGCGGGGCGGGCGGAACGGCGGTCCCAAGGAAGTAGGCCTTCAGTGGCTGCATGCCCGCGATCGTCAACAACACCGACGGATCGTCGTCGTACGGCACCAACGACGCCGACGGCAAGCCGAGGTGCCCCTGGCGCTCGAAGTACTCCCGAAACGCGCGACGGATCTGATGAGTCGTCATCCGACCGCCGATGGTACCAGCACCGCCGGGCGGCCCCTGCCGCGGCTGGCGAGCGTCAGCGGCGCCTCAGGGCCGCTTGGTCGTGGCCGTGTTGAACGCCTCTTCGACCTCGCGGTCGAGCTGGGCCATGCGGCGGTCGCTGGCGCGCTTGCCCGCCTCGACGGCCTCCTCGAGCTGCTCGCGCAGGGCGGCATACTGCTCGCCCGCAAATGCCGGCCACTCGTTCGCATCCCGCGGCAGCTTGGAATACACGTACCCGAGGGCACCGAGCACCGCGATCGTGCGCAGCTTCACGTGACCGCCTCCTGTTCGCCCGTGGCCCCACTCGCCGCGGCACCGGCCGCGGCGGCGGCATCCTTGCGTACCGGCGACTCGGACTGCGTGGCGGCCTGCTTGGCGTCGGCGGCACGGCGTGCGACGAAGGTCGCAATCCCCTCTTTCACGCCCGCAGCCACCCCGGTCAGCAGCCGAACCGGCGCCGTGGCGGCGCTCGAGATCGTCTGGATCGTGCGCTCGGCGCCCTTGGCGCCGTTGACCGCCGTCACCATGATCTCGTCCACGCGATCGATCTCGCGGTTGACGCCGTCCATCGTCGTCTGGGCCTTGCTGAGGATCGGCACGACCTCGTCTGTGACACGGGTCACCGACGTCCCCAGACGACCGAAGACACCGGCCATCCGCAGGAACAGATAGGCCAGCCCGAGACCGGTCAACAGGAGAAACAACGAGAGTGCGGCCTTGAGGACGTCGGACCACTGCACGAGTTACTGGCTCCCGCTCGAAGGACGTGACACTGCGATCGTACCCGCTAGAACCAGTCGCCCGGCCTGATAGACCGTTGCGGTTTGCCCAGCCGCCACGCCAGGGGCCGGCTCCGCGAGCTCGACGCGTACCCCGGAATCGTCGATCGGGATGACCGCGCGACCTTCAAGCGGCTGGCCGCGGTAGCGGACCCGGACCTCGAACGGCGCGTCCAGATCAAGCACGTCGTGCGCGACCGCGGGTCGCAGCTCCAGGCCCCACGTCGCGAGGGCCGCCCGTGGCCCGACGACGACCGCATTGCGCGCCGGATCGGTGCCGAGCACATACAGCGGCTCGGCGGCGGCCACCCCGATCCCCTTGCGCTGGCCCACCGTGAAGCGCCAGTAGCCCTGGTGTTCGCCGATCGGCGTGCCGTCGAGATCGACGATCGGCCCGAACTCGGGCTCAAGGTCCGCGTTGCGCTCGAGAAACGGCCCGTAGCCGTCGGCGCCGACAAAGCAGATCTCCTGGCTCTCGACCGCCTCGGCGGCCGGCAGCGCGGCCGCGCGCGCCCGGGCGCGCACCTCGGGCTTGGTCAGCTCACCGAGCGGGAACACCAGCCGCGCCAGCGTCTGGGGCCCCAGCATGCTGAGCATGTAGCTCTGGTCCTTGGACGCATCGACGGCCGCCGCCAGCACGCGCGCGCCGCGTGCCCCCGGGACGACCCTGGCGTAGTGGCCCGTGGCAAGGCCGTGCGCGCCGACGAGCGCCGCCGCCTCGGCCAGGACCTTGAAGCGCACGCTGCCGTTGCAGACCACGCAGGGGTTCGGGGTGAGGCCCGCCGCGTAGCCGGCGATGAACGCCTCGACGACCCCGTGGCGAAACGGCTCGGCGGCATCGATCGTCAGGTGCGGGATCCCGAGCGCGTGGGCGCTGGCGCGCGCGAGTCGCACGGTCTCGGGCGAGCAGCACGAGCGCTCGGCCGCGACGGCCGTCGGGTCGTGCCAGAGGCGCATCGTCACGCCCACCACATCCCACCCCGCCTCGCACAACAACAGGGCCGCCACGGCCGAATCCACCCCGCCGCTCATCGCGACGGCCACGCGAGCGGACTCGAGCGGCAGCCCCGGCTCGCCCAGCCGCGCCGAATACCAGGCCTCGAGCGCCCGCGCCACGGCGTCGCTGGTGATCTCCGCAGCATGCCGGCGGGCGTCGCCGAGCCCGCCGAGATCCCGATCGAGCCGGTCGCTCGACAGCAGCATCGCCGCGCGTAGCTCGGCACCCTCCAGCCGGGTGCAGGCGGCGCTGGCGGCCGCGAGCGCTGCCGGGCACCCGTAGGCCAGAAACCGCGCCGCGACGATGCGCTCGTCGACGACGCGCAGCTGGATGCGGACGACATCCCCGCAGCCGATGGCCCCGGATTCCCCGACCGCGTTGGCGCCCTCGAGGGGTCCGGCGCCCGTCGGGTTCGCGACGTGGCGGATGATCTCAGGCGGGTATGCGGGCACCCGGGAAGGTTACCCGCTCGGCCTCCGGCCGGGCCAGGCCGCGGCCGGGCTCAACTCATCGGCGCCGCGATCGCCGCGCTGAGCGCCGCCGAGATCACGCTCGCATCGACGTAGCCGGTCCAGGTGTTGGCGATCTCTCCGTCGCTGCCGATGATCACCACGCTCGGCGTGCTGGTCACACCCAGCAGCGTCGCCAGGTCGCCGTAGCTGTCCCCGGTGTTGACGTCGTAGACCAGGTAGCGCACGCCGGCGATCGCCTGTTGCGGGGACGCGAGTCCCGCGATGGCGGCCGCGACCGCATCATCGTCGGCCTGCCCGCGCTCCACGAAGCCGACCACCACGATCTCCTGGTTGCGCAAGGCGCCGGTCACCGCGGCCGGGGTCTGGGCGTCGGTGACCACGCGCTGCCCGGGCGGCGTGGGGTTTGCCACAGGCGGCGTGGGGTTTGCCGCAGGCGTCGGGGTCGCCAGCGGGGTCCCGAGCACCGGCGTGCTCGTGCCGCCACCCGAGCCGGAGCCGAGAAAGCGGAACGCCACCACGATGACCAACAGGGCGACGACCGCCCCGACGATCAGCCGGCGACGCGGCAGGCCGGCCAGACGCTCGCGCACGCCGCTCACACGCGCGGCTCCTGCAGATGAAAGACCCCACCGTGCCGTTCCGGTATGAGTGCTGAACCTGCAGTAGCAGGTGGGACGCGTGCAGCCGCGGCACACAGTGCGGCGACCAAACATCGCATCCCGGGTATTAAGTGTTGGCTCAGGCTTCGCGCCGGTGGCGCACACGGTCGGGTCCTTTGAGAGTAGTTGCTTTCTGATGTGTCGACAATCTTGTTCGGCAACTCAAGACCCTGGAGCGAAACAGTCCGACACGTTCGCTGCGGAACCGATTGCCGACACCGGGCGGCCATCGACCATGACGGCCTCGTCGTGCCGTACCCTCAGATCACGATGACCCTCACGCCGCTCGCCGATCGCCTGGAGATGCTGCTCGTCGCCCAGTGGCTGGAGGCCGGCGCTCCCGACGACGGCAACATCACCTTTCAGGTCCTCGCCGCGGCGCAGGAACTCGGCTGCGCCGAGGGCCGTGCGGGGGTGCTGGAGATCATGGCCGCGCTCGGCGCGCTCGAGGAGGCCCGGCGCATCCGGGTCGAGTGGTCCGCAAGCGCCGGTGCGCCAGCGCTCGTCCGGCTGGCCGACGGCCTGCGCCGTGACGCCAGACGGGCCTTCGAGCCGCCGCCGGTCTAGAGGCCGACGAACTTGGTCGGCGTCGCGTCCGGGCCGATCGATGCCCAGAAGCCGGCGGGCGTCGCCACGAGGGCACGCGCCGGCGCGCTGACGATCTGGATCTGGCGAAGCGATGGCTGCACGAGCGAGATGTCGATCACCTCGCCGGTCGCGGGCGCGCTGACCACCACGTGCCCGTCTGAGACCGAGACGGCCTGCATGTTCGACGGGACGGACATGCGCTGGATGATGTGGCCGCTGGTGGCGTTCAGATGCAGGACCTGGCCGCGGACCAGCACGCACAACAGGCCGCCGTACGAGGAGATGCCCACCGGCGCCCGGGATGTCGCGAGGACGGCCGTTGCCCACTCCTTGCCCGGCCGGGAGAAGATCTCCGACAGCTGGGTCCCACCGGTCGGCGTGCGCGTCAGCGCCCAGACCCCGCCCGGGACCGCCGCGAGGCCGAGGATCGGCTCAGTGACCGTGACCGCCGCCCGCTGGATCGGCTGGATCGACAGTTCGGCGGCCGTCCAGACCGTCGGCTCGTGGACGTTGATCGGCTCGATCTGACGCCCGCCCGCGACCGCGGCCCACAGCCACCCGCCGGCGCTGGCGATCAGCAAGTGCCCCGGACCAAGGTGCTGCGGCGTGGTCGTCCAAACCTGCTGAAGGTTCGTCTCGTCGGTGGTGTAGCCCAGGAGCGTGCGTCCGCGGGCGATCCAGACCCGGTGCGTGCCGACGGTAATCGCCGTGGCGATCGGCATTGCCGCGGGCGGCGGGATCAGCAGCCGCCCCGGGGGCGCCTGGACGTCAAGACGGGTCAGCGCGCCGTCGCGCAACGTGAACACGCCGGCATGGCCGTTGGCCGCGACGACCACATGCGCGGGCGCCGCGGTCGTCGCCAGGTTGCGGGAGCCGAGCACGCCGGTCGCCGACGAGGCCGCCGCGACGGCGCAGCCGACGACCACGGCCGCGGCCAGGATGCGCCGGCGCCTCACTGGCGCTGGCCCTCGGCCGGGGCGACCGTCGAGCGGATGCCCAGTTCACGCAGCTGCGGTGCATCGACGTGGGCCGGCGCCCCGGTCAGGGGATCGCTGCCCGTGGCGGTCTTGGGGAAGGCGATGACGTCGCGGATCGAGGGCTCGCCCGCCAGCTGCATGACCAGGCGATCCAGGCCCAACGCGACCCCTCCGTGCGGCGGCGCCCCGAGCTCCAGCGCGCGCAGCAGGAACCCGAACCGCTCCTGTGCCTGTTCGGCCTCGAGTCCAATCACGGCAAAGACCCGCTCCTGAAGATCGGTGCGATTGATCCGGATGCTGCCCCCGCCGAGCTCGAGGCCGTTCATCACGACATCATAGGCTTGGGCGAGCACCGCGCCGGGACTCGATTCTAGGCGATCTTCGTCCTCGGGTCGCGGTGCGGTAAACGGATGGTGCAGCGCATCCCAGCGCGCCTCGTCGGCGTTCCACGCGACCAGCGGGAAATCGACGACCCACACTGGCGCCCAGAGCCCGTCGGGGATCAGCCCGAACCGCTCGGCCCACCGTGTCCGCAGGATGCCCAGCACGTGCTGGGCGGCCGCCTCGGTGTCGGCGACCATCGTGATCAGGTCGTCCTCGCGGGCGCCGAGTCGCTCGGCCAGCCCGGACAGGAACTCCGCCTTGACCGAGGCCCGCAGGGCGCCGGCCGCCCCGGGCACCGCCCACACCAGTCCCTTGGCCCCGAGCTCCTGGGCTTCGGTGACCAACCCGTCCAGGTCCTTTCGCGACAGGCCGGCTCCGGCGCCCGGGAACACGATCGTCCGCACGACGCCGCCGGCCCCGACGACGCTGCCGAACACCCCCAGCCCCGACGCGGCGGCCTGCGGGCTCCAGTCATGCATCTCGCAGCCGAACCGCAGGTCGGGCCGGTCGCTGCCAAAGCGGCGCATCGCCTCGGCGTAGCCCATGCGCGGGAATGGCGTGGTGAGCGCGATCCCCGCCTGGGCCCACGCGGCCACGAGAACTGCCTCCACCAGCCGCTGGATGTCGGCCGGCTCCACAAAGGACGCCTCGATGTCGACCTGGGTGAACTCCGGCTGGCGATCCGCGCGCAGGTCCTCGTCGCGGAAGCAGCGAACCACCTGGTAGTAGCGCTCGATACCGCCGACCATCAACAGCTGCTTGAACAGCTGCGGGCTCTGCGGCAGCGCATAGAACGTGCCCTGTTGCAGGCGCGAGGGCACCAGGAAATCGCGCGCGCCCTCCGGGGTGGAGCGGGTCAGCATCGGCGTCTCGACCTCGAGGAATCCCTCGGACTCCAGGACGGCGCGGATGGCGTTTACGACCCGGCCGCGCAGCTCGAGCGCGTGCAGCCGCGGCGCGCGGCGCAGATCCAGGTACCGATAGGTCAGACGCAACTCCTCACCGACCTGGGTGTGCTCGTCCTCGACCGAGAACGGCAGCGGCGCGGCCCCGGCGAGCACGACGAGCTCGGTGACCTGCAGCTCGACCGCGCCGGTCGGGATCCGTGGGTTGAGCGTGTCGGCGCTGCGCGCCACGAGCGTGCCCGACGCGCTGATCACGTCCTCGAGCGACAGGCGCTGGGCGAGCTCGAAAACGTCGCCGGCGTCGGGATGGATCACCAGCTGCAGCACACCGCTGCGGTCGCGCAGGTCGATAAACAGGACCCCGCCATGATCCCGGCGCCGGTGGACCCAGCCCGCCACGCGCACCTCGGCGCCGTGGGCGCCGGCGGCATCCACGCAGGTGTGGGTGCGGAACCGCTCGGCACCGATCACAGGGATCCCTCCAACTGCGACAAGCGCACCTCGATCTGTTCCCCGGACTGCATGTCGCGCACCACGGCGATCCCCTGCTCGCGCTCGTGCGGTCCGATGATCACGGTCCGCCGCGCACCGACGCTCGCGGCATGGCGCATCATTCCCTTGAGGCTGCGTCCCGCACGGTCGGCCTCACATGAGCGTCCACGCGCCCGCAGCCGAGCCATCATGGCAAATGTCTCCAGACGCGACGCATCGTCGACCGCCGCGAAGTAGAGATCGACCCCGGGCGCAGGCACCACACGACCCGCGGCCTCGAGCGCCAAGACGATGCGCTCGATCCCGGTCCCGAACCCGACACCCGACAGCTCGGGGCCGCCGAGCTCGTGCACCAGACCGTCATAGCGCCCGCCGCCGCCGATCCCGCTCTGCGCACCCAGCCGGTCGCAGGTGAACTCGAAGACCGTATGGGTGTAGTAGTCGAGCCCGCGCACCAGCGACGGGTCCTCGTCGTAGGCGATCCCGATCGCATCGAGTGCCGCCCGCACCCCGGCGTAGTGCGCCGCGGCCGCGTCCGAGAGCGCGTCCACGACCCGCGGGGCCCCGGCCATGACCGTCGCCACCGTGGGGTCCTTAGTGTCGAACAGGCGCATCGGGTTCTCGGACATGCGCTGGCGGGCCTCCTCGGGCAGCGCCTCGGCATGTGCGCTCAGGTACTCCACGAGCGCCGCCCGGTACGGGCCGCGCGAGGCGGCATCGCCGAGGCTGGAGATCCGCAGGCGCACGTCGGGGACTCCGAGCGCCCGGTAGATCCCCGCCAAGAGCGCGATGATCTCCGCGTCCAGCAGCGGGTCGTCGGACCCGATCACCTCCGCGCCGATCTGGGTGTGTTCCCGGAAGCGCCCCGACTGAGGGGCCTCGTAGCGGAACATCGGGCCGGTGTACCAGAGCTTGACCGGCAGGGGCAGCTTGTGCATCCCGTGCTCGACGAAGGCGCGCACCACGCCGGCGGTGCCTTCGGGGCGCAGCGTGATCGAGCGTCCCCCGCGGTCCTCGAACGTGTACATCTCCCTGCGCACGATGTCGGTGCTCGCCCCGACACCCCGCGCGAAAACCTCGGTGTGCTCGAAGGTGGGGGTCGTCAGCTGCCCGAACCCGTAGGCGGCGAACATGTCGGCCGCGACGGCGAGGATCTGGCGGCGGATCCGATGCTCGGCGGGCAGGATGTCCCGTGTGCCGCGCGGCGCCTCGAGGCGCCCTGCGCTCACTTGGCGCCCGCCCCGGAGCCCGTCCACTTGCGCATCTGCGAGCGGTAGCGCCAGCGCTCGATGAGGAATCCCATCCCGAACATGATCCCGAAGCCGATCAGGCCGATCCCGACCGCGAAGATCGTGTTGATGCGCAGGATGAAGACCAGCACCAGCACGTAGCCCGCCGCGATGATCCCGGCGCGTTTGAGCACCCCGTGGGACGACGGCGGGACCGGCTCGCCGGGCTTGCGCTTGGGGCCGTTCTTGGCTTCGGAGGCGACCTCGCGCTCGGCTTTCGGGCTGCGGGCCGGCGGTGGGCCTGTCGGGCGGGGCTTGCGGCGCTTGGCGATCACGGACTCCTTACCACTCGTCACGGGCGAGCGCCGGGCAACGTTCCTCGAGCAGTTGTGCCGGCGTAAACCGACGCAGGCCGAGTTCCTCGGGGCTCACGCCGCCCAACGCATGACGCGGCATCAGACCCACGAGTTCGCTCGCACCCAGCTCGACCCCGAGTCGGTCTGCCTCACGGCGAACCGCCTGCATGACCAACCAGGGCGGCGTACTGCGTGAGTCTTCCAGGTTCATCGACACCTGTGCAATGCCTGCGTTGGGCAAGTACAGCCCCATCGCCCGCACGCCGGGCAGGCCGCCGCCGGATTCCCGCACGCGATCGGCGATCGCGCGCGCCTCGGCGAGGCTCGCGTAGGGGAGCTCCACGTTCCAGGCGATCAGCGGCGGACGCACACCGACCAGGACGCACCCGGCCGTCGGGTGCAGCCGGGGCGGACCGGCGTCGGGCACCAGCTCCCCGTCGGCGATCGCGTCGGACAGCCGCTCGGGCCCGTAGGAGCGCAGCCCGTACGGCCGCGCGAGTTCGGGCGTCGTGGCGATCTGCCCGTAGTAGAACACCGGCAGGTCCAGCTCGTAGCCGATCCGCTCCCCGACGGTGTGCGCGATGTCGCGCGCAACGGGCGCGTCGCCCGGACCCAGCACGACGATCGGCGCGAGGTCGAGCGCGCCGGTGGACGGGTGCACCCCGCGATGGCGGCGCAGGTCGATCCGCTCGAGCGCGGTCGCCGCCAGACCCACGAGGGCGTCGCAGAGGCCCGAGCGGCGTGCCGGCGATGCTCAAGACCGTCCGGTTGTGGTCAGGGTCGGTGTGCCGGTTGATGACGGCGGCACCAGGTACCCTGCAGGCAGCGGTCAGCGCGGCGATGGTTTCCTCGTCGCGGCCCTCGCTGACATTGGGCACCGACAGCATTCGCGACGGGGTGACCGGGGGGGTGTCCAGCTCCCCGGATCCCGGTTGAGCGTGCCCATTGCCCGCGATATCGTTCACCGGTGAATCACCTTGCCTACGCTCCTCCGCCTCATCTCATTCTTGCGCCCGTATCGCGTCGCGATCGCGATGACCGCATTTTTTGGGGCAGCGCTGATGGTCTGCACGCTGACCCTGCCGTACATCACGCGGCTGGTGATCAATGACGTGATCGAAGGCGGCCAGCGCGACAAGCTGGCGCCCTTGATCGGCTGGACGCTGCTGGTGATCGCGCTGCGGTTCGTGATGAACTTCTGCCGCCGGATCTCGGCCGGCCGGATCAGCCTCGGGGTCGAGTACGACCTGCGCGACGCCGTGTTCGCGCACGTGCAGCGGCTGTCGTTCGGCTTTTTCGACCGGATGCCGATCGGACAGCTGATGTCGCGCACGACCAACGACCTGCAGGTCGTGCGCTTCTTTCTCGGATACGGGCTCGTGTTTATGTTCATGAACACGTTCCAGCTCATTCTGATCATTGTCGTGCTGTTCTGGATCAATGCGGGTCTGGCGGCCGTCGCGATGATCGTGGGCCCGGCGGTGCTGGTCGTGGCGACCCTGTACTCCCGGCGCAGCGCGCCGGTGCGCCTCGACGTCCAGCAGAAGGCCGGCGAGGTCGCCCAGGCGGCCGAGGAGAGCGTTGTCGGGATCCGGGTCATCAAGGCATTCGGTCGTGAGGACTACCGCACTGACCAATTCTCCGACGTGTCCTTCAGGGCCTTCCGGCGCAACGTCGACGCGGCGCGACTCGAGTCGTTCTATGCCCCACTACTCAGCTTCCTGCCGATCATCGGCCTCGCCGTCGTCATCCTCTACGGCGGCACGCTGGTCATCCACCATGAGCTCAGCCTCGGGGCGTTCGTGCAGTTCTATCTGTACCTGGCGCTGCTGATGGGGCCGTTTCGGATCATCGGCACCCTGGTCGGCAACGCCCAGCGCGCGGTGGCCGGTGGCCAGCGCATCTTCGAGATCATGGACGCCGTCCCGGATGTGCAGGAGTCGGCGCACCCGATCCCGATGCCCGACGGCCCCGGCGAGGTCCGCTTTGAAGATGTCCAGTTCGCCTACACGCCCGGGCGCGACGTGCTGCGCGGGATCGACCTGGTGATTCCCGGCGGGGCGACGATCGCGTTGATCGGCACCACGGGTGCCGGCAAGAGCACGCTCACCGAGCTCATCCCGCGCTACTACGAGGTCACCGGCGGCCGGGTGCTGGTCGACGGGGCCGACGTGCGTGACCTTGCACTCAACGACCTGCGCCGCCAGATCGGCGTCGTCTCACAGGAGCCCTTCCTGTTCTCGGCGAGCGTGCGCGACAACATCGCCTACGGCCGTCCCGACGCCAGCGACGACGAGGTGCGGGCCGCCGCCACGAAGGCGCGGGCCGACGGGTTCATCGAGGCCCTGCCCGCCGGGTACGACACGATCGTCGGCGAGCGCGGCTACACCCTCTCGGGCGGCCAGCGCCAGCGCCTTGCGATCGCGCGGGCGATCATCACCGATCCCCGCATCCTGATCCTCGACGAGGCCACCGCATCGGTCGACGCCAGCACCGAGCGCGAGATCCAGGACGCCCTGCGCGCCGTCATGGCCGGACGGACGACGATCATCATCGCCCACCGGCTCTCGACGATTCGCCTGGCCGACGAGTTGGTCCTGCTCGACCAGGGCGAGATCGCCGCCCGCGGACGCCACGCCGAGCTCTATGCCCAGAGCGCGCTCTACCGCGATATCCACGACAGCGGCCTCGCTCGCCCGGATCTCGTGCTGGGGGACGTCTGATGGCGACGCGCATGGGCGGCGGAGGCCGCATGGGTGGTGGTGGCGGTCGTGGTGGTGGTGGACCGCGACGGTTGAGCGGGCCGCACCCCGAAGACGACATGGAGGGGATCGCCCACCCCTCGGGGCGGCAGCTGCGGCGGCTGGCGCCGTTCGCCCGCCCGTATCGGGGCAAGATCGTCATCGCGCTGGTGCTGACCATCATTCTCGCGGCGACCGGTCTGGCGGGCCCGGCGCTTGCCCAGATCGGGATCGACAAGGGCATCACCGTGGGCGACGAGCGCGTGCTCGTCCTGACGGTCATCGCCTTCGTCGCCGCCGGCCTGATCGGCTGGGCCGCCGGATACGCGCAGAACTACCTGTCCAGCTGGATCGGCGAGCGCATGCTCTACGACCTGCGCATCAAGCTGTTCTCGCACTTCATGGCGCTCGAGCTTGGGTACCACGAGCGCGCCTCGACCGGGCGGAGCGTCAGCCGCCTGACCAGCGACGTCGAGCAGCTCAACGACCTCGTGACCGACGGGTTCACCTCGGTCGTCGTCAACGGGCTGACGTTCATCGGCGTGCTCATCATCCTGATCGCCTACGACTGGCAGCTCGCGCTCTTGTCGTTTGTGGTGTTCCCGTTCCTTGCGGTCGGGACGGCCTGGTTCCGCGTCGCGTCGGCCAAGGCCTACCGGCGCACCCGTGAGACCGTCGCCGACGTGCTGACCGTGTTGCAGGAAAACCTGGCCGGGGTCCGCGTTGTCCAGGGCTTCGGCCGCCAGGAGCCGGCCCGCGAAGCGTTCCGGCGGGCCAACGCGGACTACCGCGAAGCCAACATGCAGACGATCCGGCTGTCCGGGATCTATTTCCCGAGCATCGAGCTGCTGTCGGGGATCGGCCTGGCCATCGTCCTGTACTTCGGCAGCATCGGCGTCCTCGACCAGCAGATCCAGATCGGTGTGATGGTCGCGTTCATCGGCTACCTGGCGAACTTCTTCGACCCGATCCAGCAGCTCTCCCAGCTCTATGACGACTACCAGTCCTCGATGGCCGCGCTCGAGAAGATTCAGTCGGTCTTCGACACCACGCCCGCGCTCTCGGACCCGCCGGACGCCCCCGCGCTGCCGCACGTGCTCGGCGCCGTGGACCTCGACCACGTCACCTTCGGGTATACGCCGAATCACCCGGTCATCCACGACGTCACCCTGCACATCAACGCCGGCGAGACGGTCGCGCTCGTTGGCGCGACGGGCGCGGGCAAGTCCACGCTTGCCAAGCTGATCGCGCGCCTGTACGACCCCCAGGACGGCGAGGTCCGGATCGACGGCCACGAGCTGCGCTCCGTGCGGCTTGCTTCGTTGCGCGAGCAGCTCGGCATCGTCCCGCAGGAGGGCCACCTGTTCGCCGGCACACTGCGCGAAAACCTCATCTTCGGGCACCCGGGAGCGAGCGACGACGAGATCACCGCCGCCCTCGAGGCGGTCGGCGGCGACGACATCCTCGAGGTCCTGCCCGACGGCCTGGACACGGTCGTCAACGAGCGGGGCTCCGGACTCTCGGCAGGCGAGCGCCAACTGATCGCCTTCGCCCGTGCGCTCGTCGCTGACCCGCGCCTGTTGATCCTCGACGAGGCGACGTCATCGGTCGATATCCGCGCTGAGCAGCGCATCGAACACGCGATGGACGTCCTGCTCGAGGGGCGCACCTCGATCCTGATCGCCCACCGCCTCTCGACGATTCGCAACGCGGATCGCATCGTCGTACTCGATCACGGACGCATCGTCGAACAGGGCTCGCACGATGAACTGCTGGATCGCGACGGACGCTACGCCCGCTTGTATGGAGACTGGGAAGAGGCGACCAACGCCCCGATCCCCTAGACGGCCGGAGCCCCCGCAAGGGGTGTGCTAACGTGCCCCCGTTCGATCTGCCGGTGGGGGATCGTCTAGCGGTAGGACGCCGGGTTCTGGCCCCGGTAGCGGGGGTTCGAATCCTCCTCCCCCAGCTTCGGTCAGACCGGCTCGTGGTTGGTTCGTGGCGCATTCGTCTAGGGGCCTAGGACGCCGCCCTCTCACGGCGGTAACACGGGTTCAAATCCCGTATGCGCTATTGGAACGCCGTAACCAAGCGGTTTTTGCCCTAATCCGCTTGCCGAACGTCTCACCGGATGTCACCGATGTATGGAGCGTGCCCACTCGGCGGGGCTCACTATTGCCGCCGGGCCCTGCGGATCTCGACCGCCTCGACAATCGCGTCGGCGATCAGTCGTGGATCGTCGGCCACGTCTTCGACGGCGTACCGCTCAGCGAGTAACTCGATCGCGATGTTTCGCGCACCGGTATCGGACGGGAACGATCGCTCGAGCCCGGCGGCGACGAGCCTGGCCGCATAGTTGGTGAACAGCGCATATGCGTCGTTGTGCTCGAACATGCCCGGGTCGGGAAAGTAGAAGGGCTCGGGGTCGCTCATGTGGCGCGCGCTCCTCGTGATCGATTCCATCGTGCGTCGGTGATCCTGTCACCAACGCCACCCTGAAACGCCGGGATCATGCGGTCAAGATCAAGCGCCTCGTCGGTGCGCATCACTTCGCCGCACAACGAGCACGTTGTGCGGATCGCGGCCCATTCTCGGGCCGCGCGTCGCGCTCTGTACTGCGTTCCGTAGCCGCGCTGGGTCGTGCTCATCTGTTTGCATGTCGGTCCGTGCTCGGTCAACCCACCGCTCGCCCGCCGTCTCGGCCCGATCACGTTCCCAGCACGCGCCCGCGATCGACGTGCCCGACGTCTTGACGCCTGCGGCACGTCGCCTGCCCGCCTGGGTGCTCGGCGACATGCCGAGCCTCGCGCCCCCGACTCGAAAGAGGACCAGGCACCTGGCTGGAGCATGCCCCTGATTCTTCCGACGGCAGATCGTCAATACTCCCGGTGCCAACGTCATCCGCCAGGGAGAGCGTGGCCACACGTGCCACATCAGCCGCACAGGGTCCGGCTAGGGTTCGGCCGCGCAGTGGATCAGCGACGCACCACAGCGCACGGTGCCCCCTGATGGGGTCCCAGATATGAGCGCGCGGACCGTCGTCGCCCTTTGGTCGCGTGCAGTGGCCACGCCGTGCGCGCACGTCCCGTTCATGGTGGAGGAGGCCGGGCGCTGGCGATCCGTCGGCTGGCAGGAGGCCGGGCGACGCGTCGAGGAGCTCGCGGCGGGGTTCCTCGCGCTCGGCGTACGGCCGGGCGACCCCGTGGGGATCCTCGGCAGGACGCGCCTCGAGTGGACGCTCGCGGACTACGCGCTCATCTCCATCGGCGCCGTTGTCGTGCCCGTCTACCAGGCGGCGACACCGGCCGAGCGTGCTCACGTGCTCTCCCATTCCGCGGCTCGCATGCTCGTCTGCGAAGACGCCGCGGAGCGCGAGCAGATCGCGTGCCTTGCCGGCCTCGAACACCTCGAGCTCGTCCTCACGATGGACGCCTCCGATGACGACCTGGCCCAAGTGGGCGAACGGGGGCGCCACCACCTGCGCGGCGACCCGGGCGTCGTCGCGAGGGCCCGTACGGTGATTCGGGACGACGACCTGCTGACCCTCGTGTACACGTCGGGAACGACTGGGCCGCCAAAGGGCTGCATGCTGACCCATCGCAACTACCGGGCGATGATCGAGATGACCCGCCGGATCGACGGCCTGATGCAGCCCGGCGACGTGATCCTCCTCCACCTGCCCCTCGCCCACGTGTTCGCCCGGCTGATCCCGTTCCTCGCGATAGACGTCGGGATGACGATCGCCTTCTGCCCGGACGCCGCCCGGATCGGCGGCACCCTGCGAGCTGTGCGCCCGACGCTCCTGCCGAGCGTGCCGAGGCTCTTCGAGACGATGCACGCGGCCGTGGTGCGCGACCTCGACGAGGTGCGGGGACCGCGGCGCCGGCTTGTGACCGCAGCGCTGGCGGCCGGACAGCAGGCCGCGCGGCGGCGGCGCGAGGGGCGACGGCTCGACCCGTGGCTTGCGCTGCGGCTTCGCCTTGCCGACCGACTGGTGTTCACACGGATCAGAAGCCGGCTCGGCGGCAGACTGCGATACGCGGTATCCGGCGGCGCGAAGCTCATTCCAGAGGTCGCCGAACTGTTCGAGACGCTGGGGGTCCCCATTCTCGAGGGATATGGCCTCACCGAGTGCACGACCGTCGCGGCCATCAACCGACCGGACCGTCACCGGATCGGCACGGTCGGTCCGCCGGTGCCCGGGGTCGAGCTGAGGGTCGCCGCCGACGGGGAGATCCTCATACGGGGCGAGATCGTGTTCGCCGGGTACCACAACGACGAGGCGGCGACACGCGAGGTTCTCGACGAGGAGGGCTGGCTGCGGACCGGCGATTTGGGGGTCCTCGACGCTGACGGCTTCCTGACGATCACGGACCGCAAGAAGGACATCATCGTGACGTCCGCGGGGGAAAACGTGCCGCCGCAGCGGCTGGAGACTGCCCTCAGGGCCTCCCCGTTCGTCTCCGAGGCGCTCGTGTTTGGCGACGGGCGGCCGTACCTCGTCGCCCTGCTGTCACCTGACGTCCTCGTGATCCGCCGCGCCGGCCTCACCGACGCGGAGGTGCACGACGTGCTTGGGCAAGTCGTCGCCGGCGTCAACCGGGCGGCCGCCCCTGCCGAACGCGTGCGGGGCTTCGCGGTCCTTCCCCGCGAACTCCGGGCCGAAGAGGGCGAACTCACGCCGACGCTCAAAGCCCGTCGGAGCGTCTGCGAAGAGCACTTCCGCGATCTCATTGAGTCGCTGTACCCGGACACCCGGCTGAGGCCCCCGACGCCGGACAAGGGATACCCGACAGGGTCCGGGGAGCCGGCCCCGCCGGAGAACCCCACACGCGCCTGAGGCCCCGCCCCGCGTCCGCGGCAGACTTCCCGCCGGCCCCGGCGACCTCGTCTGGAGGCAGCAAGAACGGAGCGGTACGGCGTTCTAGCTGGGGCCTGGAAACCGACCTCCCCTACTCATCGGCGCTTTCCCGCCGCTCTCTCCCGGCCGGAACACGGGTTCGAATCCCGTATGCGCTATCAGAACGCCGTAAACAAGCGGTTTCTGCCCCCATCCGCCTGTCATACGTGTCACAAAGTACCGCACATGTACGCGCCGTGCGTGCCTCGGTGGTGCCTCGGAATTGACTCTTACCGCCGCCAACAAGCGACGCGCGCTAGTCGTCCACCCATGCAGTGACGAATCGCGGGGCGGCTCCTGGGGCGAGCGCGTGCCACACGGTCACTACCGGTGCGCTCTTACCGTTCGGTCCGGTCAGGACGACGTGCACCACCCAATTCAGCCCCCCGGACTTCGCTAGGCGACATCCCGCGACCTCTCCGATAACGACGGCGCGCGCCAGGTCGGCGCGAAGCGTCTCTGCGTCCCTTCGCTCATACCCGAGCCTTTCCCTAAACCGTCGCGCCTTGTTCAGCCCCAGGGGGTGGTTCGGGTTCAACAGATACCGAAGGGTCTTGTCCCGCTTGACGACGTTTGCCCGGTCCGCGAGCGGCAGCCGCTCGGGAAGCGGGTCAGGGACAGCGACCACTTCGCGGGTGAATCGGCGCTATGCGACTTGTCGCGTTGCGTGCCAAGTCACTTCGAGCGAATCTCGAGTGACTTCGACAAGCGCCACCGGCCGGTCGGACGGGTCGGACCCCGACCCCATAATCTCGACTTCCACCCAGGGGCTACCCGACTGCTCACGGACGACTGTTCCCTGGGCGCCTTTGGGCACGCTCACGACCTCGCCGACTGGCCCCCAGCCCTTGGCAGGCATGGTCAGGCGCACAACGTCAAGCTCGTGGATGCACGAGGCTTTGCCCATCGCGTGTCCCTCCCTGGTGGGACGCAGTGATTGGGGCCTGCGTCCACCGCCAGTATCGACATTTTGCCGGCATAAGTAAACCGGGAGCCATTACTGCCCGCATTTGGGGCACTCGAAGCCGTCGCTGGGTCCCGACCCAGGCCATCGCCAGGAATGTCTGCGAGACGGCATTCATCGTGAGCACGGCGCCATCATTGACGCCGCCGATTGCACGACGAGTGCAGCATCCTAGTCGCCTGCGTGCCCGGTCCGTGCTCGTGGTCCAGGTCGAGCTCCTGGCCTTTCAGCATCAGATCGCCGCACCAGGCGCAGGGGGTGCCGTAAGCCAGCGGCAGCAGGATCCGGCGCAGACGACGGTGATCGGCACGGTACACCCGCCTCGATCATCTCCCAGTCGCGGATATGATTGTTTTACCGCCTTATGTCTCCCCGGTTACGGAGAGTCTCGATCCAATCAAGGTGTGCGACTGTTGCGCGTAGAGCCGCCGGGGCACGATCTGGGCCGGGCACGTGGTCTTCACCCAGAACCTGGGCCGGATGGTGGCTCTTGGCCTAAAGGCAACGGGGGAGACGACCTCTGCCGGATGGCTTCGAACCCAGATCCCGCGCCATCAACCGTTCTTCAGACGGAAGTAGCTATGCCTCTCATCTATGACATTGGTATGTATGACGGCGCTGACACTCAGTACTTTCTCAGTCTGGGCGCCAAAGTTGTGGCAGTCGAAGCCAACCCATCCCTCGTCGCGCAGGCGAGGGTGTCCTTTGCCGAAGCCCTGGCGACTGAGCAGCTCACGATTATTAATGCTGCGATAGCCGAGCCCACGACCGCGCACGTCGAGCTGACCCTCTGTGTCGAGGATTTGGGATCAGCGTCGATCTTTGGGGAGACCCTGTGGGGCACCCCAGGCGATAAAATCAGTGTTCCTGTAGTTACCCTCGATGAGTTACTCGAGCAGTTCGGAACTCCGTGTTTTCTGAAAGTCGATATCGAGGATGCCGACCGCTACTGTGTCCTTCCTCTAACAGCAGAGGTCCGACCGAAGTATCTGTCGTTCGAAGTTGCGCGAGATGTAGATGAACTAGTGAGGCACGCACATTCAGTCGGCTTTACTAAGATCAAGCTCATCAATCAGCGCAACTTCCGTGAAGCCAGTAGGGAAACGCGCGCTAGGCACATCGTCGATGCTATTAGTCGCCGCATATCGTATCGATTCGGGTACTCAGAGCCACCGTACATTACGCGCTCAGGTCGGTCGTATGCACCTTTGTGGAGTAGTGGACCGGCCCCGTGGGAAAGCGATGGTCGATGGTGCACCGCCGACGAACTGCTAGACCGATGGGATGGAGTCATGAGAAGGGGTCAAGGGGCAAGACAGTATTCGCCCAACTACGATGTACATGCGATGTAGGTACGGCGCGCGTTTCGTGCCGGGCCGGAAGGGACCACTAGGCCGCCGCGCCCGCACCGAATCCATTGCGCTGCGACTGGACGCGCAGGCGCTCGCGCGCCGCGCAACTGCTTGTAAGTGAATCCCGCGGCCTTCGCGTCGCGGGTGACCGATCGCGAGGGCCATTAGCTCCGACCGACGTCGGCGATGCTGTCGACCGTATCCCTGGGCCGGCGTCGGGCACGGGCTCGGTCATTGCCTCCGTGACCAGGCGCAGCGTGCTCCCCGGACCAGGATTCAGCGTTCCGGAGGCGTCCGGGATGGCCTCGTAGGAGCTCATTAGGGATAGACAATCGGCGGCAGGTCCGCTGGATCCGGGTAGCCGTGGACGTATGGGATGCCCATCTCCTCGCGAATCGCGTCCACTTCGGCGCGCCATTCGGCGTGCGTCTGCCCCGAGCACAGCCTTTCACTGGTCCAGTAGGGCACCAGCGCATAGTCCTGCTCGCGGTTGTTCTTGTTCATCGCCATCAGCCGGTCCCACGCCTCTTGCGGCCCGTATCGGTCCACCATGGCATTCCATTCCTCGTCGGTGCGCCCGAGAGACCCGCAGACGGGCTTGCAGTAACGACGCGGTTGCCAATCGGTGCTCTCTGATGGCTCATAGACCTGCAAGCAATAGCGACACGTCAGTTTCCCTTCCGGTGCGAGTGTTGGCGCCGGCGTGAACTTCGGTCGCGCCCGTCTTTTGCTGATGCAGTGCTCGCATCGCGCCGGTCCGCGTGTTTTGAGGGTCAAATATGGCTCTCCACACCGTCCACAAATGCGTTCCATCAGGCCCTCCAGCGTGTTCGCGTGACGCAACTGTCGTCGCGAAACCAAACTGTCTTTTTTCCGCGAAGATGAACCGGGGTCATGTGGCGTCGCCTCTGTTTGTAGTTTTGACCCCGCCCTGCCCCTAGACCTATCGCGCTTCCGATCGGCCCAAGGGGCCGCACATGTGCCATAGCGCCGGTCTCACGGTGACCATGGCTCAGCAACCGGTCCCACGGTTCACTTCCCCCGGGCTCGCGTAACGCATCCCCCGGCCGGAAACACTTGGCCCTCCCTGCCAGGGAATATCGGGGTGGTATCACCGAGACCGCCCTCCCTTGCGCAACGCGACGAGGAAGGCGACGAGCGCATCCTGATTCACGCCGACCCCGTGGACCTTGCACGCTTGCCTCCAACCCGCTTCGTACTGATGCAGCGCGATCGCTGCGCGCTTATAGTCCTGATGACAACGACGACAACGCAGGATGCCGGCTTCGCCGACGAATGTCTGCCCGCAGATTGCACAACTCAAGGCCAGACGCTCAGGATCGCGATCGGTGATCCGGCCGGTGTGATTACTCATCGCCAATGAACTCCGGTGCGAGTGTTGCCAGGAGGCGAACACACTTGTCAGCTGCTTCGGCACGTTCGTCGTCGTCCAGGCCGTCGATGCGACTGGCGAGCGTCTCCTCTTCGTCGAACTCGTCCGGATACAGGCGCTCGAGCAAACTCAGCGCCAGGCTTCCGAGCAGCTGACGCTCCTCGTCGGTGAGGGTGAGCGTGAACAGGTCGGGCGTCATCACGAGGGCTCCATTCCCGAGCCATACGTGCCGGGACGAGGTCGAGAGTTCAGGATCGCGACTTCGTCCTCGTCCCCTATAGGAGGGGGGACGAGGGACGAGGTCGCTTGAGTTCGTCCGGGACGAGGTGGGGACGAAGTCGGGACGAGGTCGTAGAACGGGGTTACGAGACGATGGAGGGTCGCATTACGTGGTCCGGATTCGGTTGCAACGAAGCCCTCATCGACGAGAACGTCCACGGCCTGCCGGACGTAAGTGCCGCGTCCGGCGACCTCTTTCTCTATCTGATTCTTTGACTGCGGCTGGCCGACGCGCTCGAGAAAGCGGCTGACCTTCTCCATAAGAAAAGTCGGCCGAAAATCGTCCGAATCGCTGCCTTGTGTGCCGAGTTGCAGCGACCACTCGATGCGGCCCGATCCGTCTGGGGTGAGGTGCAGTTCCCCGATGGCGCCGTTCTTGCCGCGTCGGTGAAATCCCGGCCGGTCTTTCGTGGCGCGGATCTTGATCAGTCCTGGCTGTTCGCGGGACAGTTTGCGCGGCGCCGCGAGCCGCAGATGAGCTTTCACGAGCGCCTGTTTGCGATACGAACCGGTCGAATAGTCGCCGCGGTTCTCAGGGTCCTTGTTGACGTGATCGAGCAGCAACTCGGTCGCTCCGGGCCACACTCCGAGCGCAAACCGGCGAAAGTTCTCCACGCCGTTGTCTTTGCCAGTCTCCTGCGCGTAGAGCGCCATCGCCGCGCTCAGCGAGTCCCAGACAATCAGTGAGGGCCTGACGCCCTGGCAGATGGCAACTAGCGCGCGACGTGGGTCGGCGTAAGAGGGAGGCCCGGGTGGCTCGATGTAGCGGAACCGGAGGAGATCCGCGTCGGTAGCGCCGAGGCTCCGCAGGCGCTCGAGCGTGTCTCCGGGGCCGGCGCCGTCGGTGTCAATCCACAGAACCGAGAGAGCGACGCGCATCATCTGGACGGCTGCGATGAGCGCGATCCAAGTCTTTCCGGTCTCGGGCTCGCCCGAGATCAGCTGCAGCACCCCGTCGTACAGGAGGAATCCTCCATCCTCGGCTTCAATCAACGCGGGCGGCGCCGGCGGATCGGCTGGGATGTCGAGCAGGCACGTGGCCTCCCACGGTGGGGGCTCTGGGCGTGGCTGGCGGCTGGTCATCGGCGCGCCCGCCGTGCGAGATCGGGAGCGGCCTCGACGAGGATCCTCCCTGCGCGATTGCGGACGCGCGACGAGAGTTTGCCCTTGTCGGGGTCGAGAATCCCGACCCACGCGACCGCGAGCGCGTCAATCGTGGAGATTGGCTCCCAGCTCCGCACGTCCGATGATTTGAGCACCCAGTCCGCCCGATTCTGAATGGCGATCAGCGCCGGATAGAAGTCGCGATCGAACTCGTCGGCGAGAATCGCCGTGAGCCGACGCCGTTCGGCCTCGAGCTCTCGCGCCCGCTCATCAACCCGCTTCAGGGCGTCGACCGTCGCGCTACCATTCACGGCGAATTCCGTTCTGCATGCCCGCGGTCGGGGTTCGTATCAGGAGCGTGGTGGGGCCGGACGTCGATGCCCCGGCCCCACTGCCTATCTGGGCTCACCGCGCGCTCCGCTCGAGGTTGCGCTGGACGGCCTCATGCCGGCGCAGCTGGCGGGTCATCTGCTCGCGATCGCGCGCCTTCGCGGCGTGATGCGCGGCGGTCTCTTTCTCGATCCGGCGGAAGCGCCGTTCGGCGATCGCCGCCGCGGCACGGGGACCGAGTATCGCGTCCTTAGAGCGAGCGCCCGAGCCGACAGCCTCGACCCACGCGCCGGGGTAGGCCGGCCACGCGCAGACCGCGACGCCGACGAAGTTGATATCGGTGAGCTGGCGCTCCCGAAGGCCGTCCGGACCGGTGGTCCACAGCGAGCCGTCCGGCGGTGACCAGAACTCCATGGACAAACCCGGGGTCGTGCCGTTGGCGATCAGCATCAACTCGCCTCCGAACGCCTCCGGGATGTTGGCGATCACCCAGACGCCCGCCGGGTCGTCGAACAGCTGCGCGCTCGATCCGGGCGAGCCGTCGGCGCGGAACAGCGGGCGCGTTCGATCGTGCTCCGCGTTGCCGATGACGTCGTAGTCGCCGGCCGCGATGTTCGTGGTCGCATCGGTGGCGGCCCACTCATAGAACGCCGGCTGGCCGCCCGAGTAGATCGTGGCCCCGTTGGCGCGGCCCTTCGGCATGACCTGCCCCCGGACCTGGGCGTGCCCCGGCAAGGCGGTCGACGTCCGGAGCGCCGTCGGGAACTGACCCCGCCGCGGCGCCATCACCGATGCTCTTCTGGGAGCTCGCCGACCCACTCGACATCTTCCCCGCGGCGCTTGCGGCGTTCGCCGTCCTCGACATTCCGATCGATCCACGATCGCAACTCGGTCGGATCAGTCGGCCGCGGTCCCCACTCGGGCGGAAATGTTGCGTTGCTTGAGCGGGCCGATGGCCGGCGCTCGATCACTGGACCTTCATCTGTGGACACGGTGGTCCTCTCGGTAGGTGCGGCTCTCCCCAGGCCGCGGGTCGGTTACTTCTTGGCTTGCTTGGACCAAACTCGCTGCTCCCATTCCGGGAGCGTCATCTCGGGAAACTGCTTGTTGTGCTTGGCGTGCATCTCCTCGCGCGCCTCACGCGCCATCGTCCTTATCCGGTCCCGGATCACGGGGTCCCTGCCAAGCGACTGACCGGACGGAGGCTCCCCGGCGCCGACGTATGACATCTGCGGCGCGTAGCGCTTGAGTCCGGCCTCGTATGCCTCGCGGTAGGCCTTGTCGCAGGCCTCCTGACGGATCCGGCCGTGCTCCTGCCTGTACTCGTCCCATGCCGCCATCTTCGCCCGGTAGTCCGCGCGGTCGCGCTGAATGCGCATCACGACATCTACGCGCACCTGCGGGCCGTGGAACGGGTGAATGCGCGAGCCGTCAGGCCCGCACGCACGCATCAGCGCTTCGGGCGCAATGCCGTCGATGTCTCGCGCCCAACAGGCCGTGTGCGCCGAGACCCATTCATCTTCTGTGGTCATCAATTGCCTTTCGGTCAGCGGACACGATCGCCGCGGTAGGTGGAATCCTCGATTAGCGCTAGGTAATCGGCGACGCGAATCGCCGGGCGGCTATAGCCCGGCGGCACCACCACCGGGCAGCCGCGGAAGATGGCGTCGACGGCGCGACGTGACCATCCGAGCGCAGCCAGATCGCCGCGGCTCAGCACCGCGTTGGGCATGCCCAGCCGGTCACTGGCGGTGGTCACCGCTGCTCCCAGCTTCCGCGCAGCACGGCAACTCGGCGCAGTTCCCCCAACAGGTCAACGTAGGTGTCCACGTGGCGTGCACCGGGTCCCAAACCCGCCTCCCAGTTGGCGACGGTCTGCTCACTGACGCCCATCGCTTCGGCAACGTCCCGTCGCGTGGCTTTCGCCGCCTCCCGGACGCGCCTGCGCTCGTCGGCCGGCGGCAGCATCGCCTGGAGCGTCAATCGGTCGAGAACGCTGTCGCGTGCGGTCATTCCCCCTGCCTTCGCTCGATTGATTGAGCCGTCCCGATTGATCTTAGCATAGTGTTTGCGGAGAGCTGGTCGCAAACAGTGGGTCCGGTGCTTATACTGGTGCTTATGGGAGATCTGAAGCTGAGCCCCGACGTGGGCGGATGGGTGCATGCCGACTGGGGCGCCGGTCACTGTTGGGTTCGCTTCGCTCCCGACTCGGGCGGCAAGCTCATGCTGGCGGAGCTCCACACGACCGAGCCGCGCGCGCTGCGTGCGATTCCGCTCGGGCGCATCGTCGCCGCAGTTGAGATGCGCGGCGCGGGCGCCATCGTCCTCGAACTCGCGATGCACATAAAGGATGAGATGAAGGTCAGCAGGCTCGCAGAACGCCCCGAAGGCGGCGCTGAGATCGCAAAACGGCACCGTCTGAAATGGTCGAGCGGGCAGCGCCTCGGCGACGAGTTCTACAGAGACGTCGCCCACGCGTATCAGTCGTGCGTCGCCCTCGGCCTGCGTCCCAATAAGACGATCGCGGACGACGTCGGAGCCGCGATTGCGACGGTCACTGGATGGATCGCCGAAGCGCGTCGGCGCGGATACTTGCCGCCCGCCGTGCACGGCCGCGCCGGGACCCCGGCAAGGATGCCCGACTGATGGCCTCCGCATGGATCATCAAACGACCGACGCGCACGGGCGCGCCTCGCTATTACGTCCGGTTCCGCGTCGGCGGACGTGAAGCGGCGCAACTGCACGGCGGCGTCTTCCAGACGATGAAGGCCGCCAAGGTCCGCAGGGACTACGTCGCCGCCGAGCTCGCCGCGCGCCGCGTGCCGGCGCTCACGATCGAGCGCGACGAAGCACTGGCGACCACGCTCGCCGAGGCCGCCGAGCGCTGGCATGCCTCGAGGATCGACGTCACCGACGGCACGCGCCTGACCTACAGCGTCGCGCTCGGCCGCATCCTGCCGGACCACGGGGAAACCCCGATCACCGCGATCACGCGCGAGTGGGTCGCGGACCGCATCGGCGAGCTCGCCGCCGATGGGCACAAGAAGCAGACCATCCGCAAGACGATCGGCACGCTGGCGATGGTCCTCGATTACGAGAAGATCGAACCGAACCCCGCGAGCAAGCCGAAGCTCCCGCACGAGCAGCCGGACGTCCCGAAGCCCCCCAGCGCCGACGATGTTGCCGCCGTCGCGCGCCTGGTGCCCGCCAAACACCGTCTGGCCCTCGCCGTCCTCGACGCGACCGGGATGCGCGTGGGCGAAATGGACGGCCTCACGTGGGGCGACGTCGACGAGACGCGCGGCCGCTGGCGCATCCTCAAGTCAAAGACAGGCAAGCCCCGCTGGGTCACTCCCCCGCCGGAGGTCTTCGAGGCGGTAATCGCGCAGGTTGCGCGCGATGATCGCGACCTCGAGGCCCGCGTGTTCGCCCAGACGACGGGCAACCAACTCCGGACCGCGATCTCCAAGGCGTGCCGTGCTGCCGGCGTCCCCCTATTCAGCCCGCACGACCTGCGGCACCGTCGCGTGAGTCTGATGCACCTGCGCGGCGTTCCGTGGGCGAGAATCGGCGAGGCGGTCGGCCACAGCCCGAGAGAATCGGCCGACACCTACACGCACGTCATGGTCGACGAGACCGAGCTCAACTACGGGGCGATTCTGGCCCGGATGTGACCGGATGTGCTCGGCGCGTGCGTGCCTCGGTGGTGCCTCGGATCACCTGAAAGCGCTATTTGCAGGCCGCTTCGAATCCCGTATGCGCTATCAGATCCCTGTAGACAAGCGGTTCTAACCCCTATCCGCCTGTCATAGGTGTCACAAAGTACCGCACATGTACGCGGCGTGCGTGCACCGGTGCACAACGGATTTTCAGCCGGCGCCGCGGGCGCGATTGCACGCCGAGTGCAGCATCCGGGTCGCGGGCGTGCCGCTGTGGGCTCAACGCCTTGCTAGCCCATCGGTCATCCGTGCCGGCGCCCGATGACGCGGGCGGGGGTCATTGACGGTCGGTCGCTCCCCGGTCCCGATGCAGTATTGGGCTTCGCCCGTCACGTACTGGGCGCCGGCCAGGGGTCAAACCTCAACCGGACACGGGGGTCAGTCTCGCACCGGAACCGACATACAGAGCCCCCGTCAACTCCGGTCCGGTTCATGTCGATACCCTCCGCATGCTCGCCAGAAGATGTAGCCGTCGGGGTGCCGGCGGCGCCGACGCCAGAGCGAACCACGCCGCAGTCGCGCCAACGCCGCGGGAGCACGCGCCACGGGGCGCTGGCGACCGCGCGCGGAGAACGCACCAGATTCGGACCGGGGCGCTGATCACGCTCGGTCTCGGCCTGGTACTGCTGACACTGGCGGCAGCCGCCCGCATCGGCGGCCGACCCGCAGCCGCGCAGATCCAGGCTCAGGGCAGGACAACAATGCTCTCGACTGGGCCGGGGCCTGTCGGTCCGGCGGCGGTGCGGGTTTCCGGCAATCGGCTTGTGAATGCGGATGGACGGCCGGTCCGCCTCATGGGGGTGGACCGCTCGGGGACCGAATACGCGTGCGTGCAAGGATGGGGGATCTTCGACGGCCAGTCGGGCGCCGCGTCGGTGGCCACCGTGGCCGCCTGGGGGATCAACGCCGTCCGGATCCCGCTCAACGAGGATTGCTGGCTGGGCATCAACGGAGTCGCGCCCTCGGTCGGCGGCATCGCCTACCGGCGGGCCATCGAGGCCTACGTGTCGCTCCTGGGCCGGGCCGGCCTGGTGGCGGTGGTCGACCTCCACTGGTCGGCGCCCGGCGCCGAGCTTGCCACAGGCCAACAGGACATGGCGGACGCCAGCCACTCGGTTGCCTTCTGGCGCTCCGCGGCGTCGGCCCTGCGCGTCGACCGCAACACTGTCTTCGACCTGTACAACGAGCCGCACGACATCTCCTGGACCTGCTGGCTCCACGGATGCACCATCCCCGCCGCCGCCGGCCGGCCGGCGTGGCGGACCGCGGGGATGCAGCAGCTGGTCGACGTCGTGCGGAGCGCCGGCGCCGCCCAGCCGATCATGGTCGGCGGGCTGGACTGGGCCGGAGACCTGTCGGGGTGGCTATCCCACAAGCCGGTCGATCCCCGCCACCAGCTGATCGCCAGCGTCCACATCTACAACTACTCTGGCTGCAACACGGCCGTCTGCTGGAACCGGACCATCGCCCCGGTCGCCCGTGCCGTCCCGGTGGTGAGCGGCGAGGTTGGTCAGAACACCTGCACGGGAACGTTCCCCAACCGATACATGGCCTGGGCCGACGCCCACGACGTCTCCTACCTCGCCTGGACGTGGGACACCTGGGGGTGTCCCGACGGCCTGATCACTTCGTACTCGGGCACGCCCAGCGCCTGGGGCGCCACCTACCGGGCCCATCTGCACAGCCTGGCGCAGACCGTGCGCTTGAGCCATACCCAGTGAGTGCGGCAGCGTGCCAGCTTCGTCACTCGACACCCCCGGCCCCGGGGTCGTCCCAGGATCTGGACCGAGCTGCGCGCGAGCGCTGCTGGGGACGTCATCCGGTCCTCGTTATGCGCCGCCGGGGGTCCGGTCGGCAGGCCCCCGGTGCGGGTGGGTGCGTCATCGCCGCGCTGGTGCCCAGGCGCCGAGCGTCCTCACCGCTCGCATCCCTGCCCAACACGGTCGCAGACGTCACGCACGCTTGGTGATGGTGGTCCGATCAACGACGAATTCGCCGGTCCCCTCCGAGAGCAACAGGACCCGCCCGCCGAGCACAACGCGCAGATTCGGCGCCCACCCCACGTCGATCCATAAGGGCCGGCGGATTCGTGTCGCCCAACGTGCACCAGGCACGAGCGTTCCCTGGTAGACGACCGCGCCGGTGGGTCCTCCCCGACGGACCCCGATCCAGCAGCGCTTTCCGACAGCGCTCTCGAGGATCAGCGCCGGCGCCACGGGCGCCCCGTGCGATCGACGGACGGCGTGCGCCGGACGGAGCGGCGTCGGCACCACGCGGAGTGGTCTCGCCACGGACCGCCCGGACGCGCCCAGCCCGAGCCAGACGAGCGCCGCGGCGAGCACGGCCGCGGTCGCCGCAATTCCGGTGGCGGTCGATCGCCGTCGGGGCGGCCGCCGCGTGACCCGCCTGACCGGCGACTCGGTTGGCGTTCCCTCGGATGGATCGACAGGGATGAGCCCGTGCTCGGTCGCCAGCTCGTCGCCCATCCGATCGTCCAGTTCCCACACCGGCGGATCGGCACCGGGTCCGAGGGGCTCGATCCGGGTCCGCCTTTCGGCGAGATCGACTTCGAGTCGGGTGACGATCTCCTCGGCCTCCTGCCACGGCTCGATGCGGGCCCGCCTTTCGGCGAGATCGACTTCCCCGGCAAACTGGCCCTGGTGCTCGCCGGCGGTCACGATCGCGCCCAGCCGGGCCTCGGCCCGCAGCGCCCGCTGTCGCAGCGCGTCGGCCAGCTTTTGCTGATGCTCGACGTAGGCGTCGACGTGGTGCCGGTCGTACCCACGCCAGCGTCCGATGAACGTCGGCTGCGCCTCCGACTCGCGGCCCTCCCCGGGCGTCAAATGTGGTCGGTACCGGTCGGCACGAGCCGCAGGACCACGGTCGGTCGCCCTCATGACCGGTGCGGCCAACAGACAGACGTGTGGGCTGTCGAGGTCATAGCCGCTCCCCCTTCTGTGGACCCGAGGTCGGTGGTTTCAAGGATCCATAGCCCGGCAGCCACCACGGGGGCTGGGCCGGCCCAGCGGGTACGACCTGGCGGATCTCCACCCAGTTAGCGTCGGACCCAAAGCGAGCGACTGGTCGCGAATGGGCGAGGACTGCCACCACGGTGGGAAGAGCCCGGGGTTCTGTGATCACCCCAATGCGCAGCGCTGGTGTGCACACGACCCACCCGACCTGCCGCCAGCCGCCCGGGTAGCGGCTCCGCACGGCCGGGTCCTTGTCCAGCTCCCAGAACCAGATCACCTGGTTGGTGGCGAAGCCGGCGTCGACGAGGTCCGTCCATCCGTCGTCGTCGGTGAGCACTACCGCACGTCGGGAGACGTGCGTCTCCATCCACGCCTCGGCCTGGCTAAACTCGGTGTTCGCGTGGGTGGTCATGGCATGGCGATCGCCCGACCACCATCGTGGAAGCATGGCCGCGCCGGCTGCCACCGCGAGAGCGACCAGGGCCAGGCGGTACGTGACGCTGGCCGCGGCAGGCGCGACCGGACTGCCCGGGCTGAGCCTGTACCGAGTGGGCTGTGCATCCCCCCGGCTCTCTGCACCCCCGTGGGGGCGCCGCAGTCGGGCCAGAAGGGCACCGATACCTCGACACCACCGAGAGAGTGCTTGGGGACCCTGGCGCCAGGCGGCGTCGACGCCACAGCCGGTCACTAGCGCCGCCCACGGTAGGGCGCCGGTGACGAGTGCGTCCGGCAGATATCCCGGTCGTAAGGGCATGACCGCGAAAGTGAGGAAGGCCAGTGTGACGCCGCGCAGCCGGCGGACGGCCAGCCCGATGGGGACCACCGCCAAGCCGGCCCCGAGGAGCCACGGGTCGAGCGCAAGCCAGCTGGCGACCTTGTTGTAGCTGTCGGTACCAGCCCTCAGCACCGAGCCGCTCCCCGGCCGCCCAGCGATCTGCCACTCGATGGCGCCGATCAAGCTGACGTGGCCGGACCCCGGCAGGAGCTCGCCCTTCAGCACCGCAAACAGCAGGTAGAAGGCACCGAACAGGGCGAAGGTGGCCCCGAAGGCCGTCAGGGACATCCGCCTGGCCGGCCGCGGCACGTGCAGCCATAAGGTGACCACCAGCGCCGGCAACAGCAGCAGGTAGGTCTCCTTGGTCAGGACTGCGCCGGCAAACAGCGCCCCGGCTCCGGCGTAGGCCAACAGGCGCCGGCCGGGGGACAGCACCAGAGCGAAGGCGCCGAGGATCCACGGCAGGCCGATGGTATCGAGCATGACCAGGCGTGTGTAGTAGACGGCAAGCGGGCTCAGCCCGAACAGGGCCATCGCGGTCCATCCTGCCGGTCGGCTGCCACCCAGGCGCCGGGCCACCAGGTACACCAGCGCAGTCGTGGCGACCACCACCACGACCATGGCGATACGCCCCGACACCACCACCTCGGTGCCGGCCCGGAAGGTATCGGTGAGCCATGTCCACACGGCCAGCTGCATCCATCCGAAGGGGGGGTGGTCGTACCAATAGGTGTAGGGGGCGAGCCCCTGCTGGGCACCCAGGCCGGTCTGCACGGCCCAGGCTCGGGCCATATAGGTGCCCTCGTCTTCATTAAGAAATGGCGGCCAGCCGGTCAGGCCGACGCTGTGGACCACAGCCACTAGCACCAGCAGGGCCGCGGTCGGCGCGGTCAGCGCCGCCCGCCGGAAGAGACGGGCTTCGGCCCCATCAAGCACCGCGGCCGGCGCCGAGGTCACGGTGTGCCCCCATCCGGGTAAGTGGCGGCACTGACCGGGCCACCGATCGGGCCGGGGCGGAGATCGCGACGATGGGCGCCCGCGTGGTCCGTCTTCTCCCACCCTCGCTGGCCACGCAGCTCGCGCCACGCGGCCCGCACGGCGGCGAGCGCCAACAGCACCATGTAGGGGATCGTGCTCCACAGGACCCTGGCGCTGTCGCGCCAGGATACCGGCACGTGGTAGACGCGGGCCATCTCGCCCAGGGCGACGGCCTCGAGCACGGTCATCGCCGCGAATACCAGCAGCGGGGCGAACGCCCACAGAGTGAGGCCCAGCGGAACTTGCACGGTGACCGCCAGCACGACGAGCAGCGGCGTCAGGACCGCAGCGGCGGCCTGCACGAAGGGAAAGGCGAGGACGTAGGCCGCCAGAGCCCGTTGGCGGCGGGTTGGAAGTTGGCGCCACCAGCCAGCCCGCAGCACTTGAAGGAAGCCCTGGTTCCAACGGGTCCGCTGGCGAACCAAGGCGCGCACGGTCGCGGGGGTCTCTTCGCGGGTCGCCAGGGACGGCTCGTACGCCACAGCGATGCGGGCTCCCCGTGCACTGAGCCGGATACCGAGCTCACAGTCCTCGGCGAGGCAGCTGGCATCCCATCCGCCCACCGCGCGCAGGAGCCGGCGGCGGATGAACACGGTGTTGCCGCCGAGGGGCACGAAGCCGTGTTTGGCGTGGGCGAGGAGGCGACCGCGATACCAGAGCAGATACTCCAGGCAGTTGCGGGTGGAGAACCAGCGGTCGCGCAAGGTGACGAGCTGCACGGTGCCCTGCACCACGTCGGCCCCGGTGCGCGAGAAGAGCACGTCGGCCGCGCGGAGCACGTCGAGGCCGACATCGTCCTCGGCGTCGAACACCCCCACCACCTCTCCGCGCGCCACCGCCAGCCCGGCGTTGAGCGCGGCCGGCTTGCTTTTGGGGACGGAGTCGTCGACGACCGTCCGCACACGGTCCGGCCACCGCGCCGCCGCCGCGGCGGCGACCGATGCCGTGGGCGGGTCGTCGTCGCCCACGATGACGACCACCTCGAACCGGGGATGGTCCAGGTGAGCCAAACGCTCCAAGGTGTCACCCAGCACCTCCGCCTCGTGGCGAGCCGGGACCAGCAGGGTGAACGACGTCCGGGGCTCCGCCCCCACTGCCTCGTAGGCGAGGTCGCTCATCGTCGGCGGATTCTGGTGCTCGCACGGCGGGGCCGTAGGGCTCCCTGGCTGATCGGGCACGAGCGAGCCCGGAGTCGTGGCCGCGAAGCGCAGCGAATCATTCCAGGCGCCGAAGATCCAGACCATCGCGGTGACGGCCACCGCAAGGAATCCGGCAGCTATGGTCGCGAGAAGGCCGAAACACGTGTCGAGCGCCCAAACCGGCATCGTGCCCATCACGGTCCTGTCCGTCGATATCGCGGCAGGCAGTCCGCCGGGCCGCTCCGCAATAACCTGTGTTGGCTCGTCGGACCGCTGTTACGACGCGCCGTGCCGCTCATCGTGTACGTGGTCTTCTCACTCGCTGTCGGCGGTGAGCTCCGACGGCCATCGACTGCGACGTGCACCCGTGGCGCGCCTCCGGCCACTCTCACCGTGACCGTCTGAGGGGCGCCACCGCCACAGACCCGCTCGTCGCAGTTGCACGGCACTTGGTTTCGCATCCCGATCAGCCTTGAGCATGCAAGTGCGGGGCCGCTCGTAATGTGCAGCGGTTACGTCGTTTGCAGGGGACCCCTCGTCCCCAAAAGCGGGTCATGTCTTGGACGGGGCCTCCCGCTTACACGCGACGAGGCTAACCGAGTCTGGCCTGCGAGGTCAATCGGATCGCGAGCCACCTTGCCGACGGAGATCGCGCACGATGCGAAGCTCGACGGACGTTGCCAGCAGGCCGCGGAAGCCGAGGACGCGTCGCCGGGCATGACGGTCCGCGCTGAGCCTGGAGGCGCAGCAAGTAGCCACCCGTCGAACAGACGTCCACGCCAACAACCCGTGGAGGACCTTGGCCGTACGGCCGGCGGTGCCTGGCCCGGGGCCTGTCAACGCGCGACCCGGGGTCGACCACCAGCGCGAATCCCACCCCGGCGGGCGATCTGGCGAGCCAGCGATCGCCGAACTCAGCGCCGCGCAGGTCGCTGCGGCAGCAGATTCAGTGTCGAGATCGCGGCGAACAGCACCGCCGAGACCACGAGCACGAACGCGCCGGCCCTTGCAAGGTCAGCCGGCGTGTGCAGGATCGCAGCCAGTGACTCAATGCGGCTGGAAGGCCGCACCACGATGTCCCAGCTGTTCCAGCGCAAGACCCGCCCCAGGTACATGCCGATGCTCGCCACGACGGCACAGCCCGGCATCGCGATGCGCGCCCACTGGGTCCCGGCAAGGAGCCTGATCGCCTCGATGACGGGCGTCATGGCTGCGACGAACATGACGATGCCGGTCAGCGCGAACATGGCCAAGGTCACCATGTCCAGGCGGGTGGCACCCCCGTACGGTGTCCCGGCGTGGACCATATCGGTCATCAGGTACGGCGCGTTGGGAAGAAACGCCAGCCAACTGAGAGCCACGGCGACACTGAGCAGGCGCGGGGCACCGCGACGCACGCATGCCAGCAACGCGACGGCGAGCAGCACCGGCACCCAGGCAAGGACGAGATTCCAGCCCATGTACTTTGGCGCGGTCCCCGGGGCATGCGCGAGCGTGAGGCCGAGCAGGGCGACCGAGCCCGCCGAGGCGAGCGCCGCCCACAACAGCGGTCGGGTTGTCCCGGGTGACGCGCTCATGGTCGCATTAGATCACGCACTGGCCCGCCTGGTCAGTGACGTGGTGTGACGTCGGTTGCAGTCCGGCTCCGCTTTGGCTGACTAACCGGCGTCCCCTGGTCCGCATCGGCCAGATGGCGGGCCACGACGCGGTCACCGCCGCCCGGACGTCTGCGCACGTGCTGGCGGGCGGGACGGAGCTCGACCACGAGGGGCTGATTGCCCCGACGTGACGTGCGTTGCTACCGCCGCAGAATCCGGAGTCCCCGCATCAGCAGGTAGAACGCGATCGCGCCTGTGATCATCGTCTCCGGCGGCACCGGGAAGCCAATGCGCTTGAACTGGACCCCTCCGCCGGACAGTTCGATGTAACCGACCGGTGACGTCGAGACGGTTCCGCCGCCCCCTGAGCCCTCGCCTTCTTCCTGGGCCCGCCCGCCTCTGCCACCGCCGCCGCCGAACCCCCAGCGGACCCGCGCCACTGGGATGACGGTCGCGCCGTCGCGCTCGACCGGCTCGCCGAACACCGCTCGCGCGCCTGCCCGACTGCCCACCCGATCGGCGAGCCTCGCCACGACGTCGCCCATTCCACCGGACACCGATCCCTCTGCCTGACCAATCCCTCGATCAAGGTCGTCCATGGCGTGCTCCCTGTTCGTGAGCCGTACCCCGAGTCTGCTCCTGTCGGGGTCGCCTGGCAACGCACCACCGGCGGCGTTTCACGCGCGTGGATATCCGCCCGCAGGCGCCCGGATGCGCCCGGAGCGTGCTCCCACCCGTGCTCCCACGGCTTGGCTTACGACACGCCGGTCGCCCGAAAATAGAGATGGAGGGGAAAAGGCCTGCCGGCCAGGAGATATGACTGAAAATCGTCTGTCGTTGGCACCTCTTGGCCAACGACTCGATAGAGCGGCACCGCCAACTCCTCGGTCGAGTAGACCATGAAGGCGGGTCTGGCGCCATCTCGCAGCATGTGGGCCGTACGCTACCCACGCGATGCAGCGAGAACCGACTTCGCGGTCACGTCGCAGCACCGCGCGACCGATTGCATCGTGCGTGGGTTATCCGGTCCCCGATGCCGCCTTGTGGCGCCGAGATCGTGTGGTCGGGATCGAGGGCGTCGCCCATCCACATGATCTTTCCGCAGAGCGGGCACGGCTGGCCGGTGGCCTCGGAGAGCAGGATTAGGCGCAGTCGGCGGTGGTCGGCGCCATATCCGCGCTCGGAGGTGCTCACCTGCCGGCGAGAGGGCCCGCAGACGGGGCAAATCGCGCCTTTTGGCAGCGTTTTGCCGCACCGGTAACAGGTCACGAGCGCGGGCATCTAGACCGGCTCCCAGCCCGCGGCGGCCTCATCTCCCCACCCTGGAAGGTCGTTTTCGGCCCCAGACGGGTCGTCGTCGGGCATGTCGTGGAGATTGATGACCCGTGGCGGCGCTTTGGGCGTCGGTCGCTCGGCCTCCATCTGCGATGCGGCCTCGTAGGCCATGCTCGCCGCGACGAGGGCATCGACCTTCCTGCCGGGCGCCGGTTTGTCGATCACGTGCCCGTCGGAGCCACGTCCGGCCGACCGCAGGACCCCGTTGAGGGCGTGCTCGGTGAGGGTCACGTCGCCCGAGTGAGTGATCCGTCCGTCGATGAGGTCCGTGCGGAAGCGGCTCGTCGCCGGCACCATCCTGCAGGCCGTGTTCGGGTACACAACAACGCGATCCGGGCACTCGTCGCCCCACCCATCGACGATCGTCTCCCACCCCTAGATGATTGATTCCACGGGCTCAGGCGACAAAGTCGACGAATGCACGGCTTGGTCGGCCGAGTTGGTGGTTGAGACTGATGCAGGCGGCGAGGCACAAAAAGCGCTGCAGGATGCGCTCTTTGATGCCCGCAAGGGTGCGGGCACCGTGGCGTTCGAGAGTGAGCAGGTCTTTGCAGGTCCAGAAAATCGACTCGATGCGCTGGCGGATCGGAGCGAGATGCAGGTCCGTCCCCGCCTCGTTTTTGCGGCGGGGACGGAGGATCTTGGCGTCCAGCTGGCTGACGGCATTGGCGAATTCGCGGCCGGCATAGCCCTTGTCGCCCAGGAGGGTCTCGCCGCCAGATCGCTCACAACGCGCCAGCAGCTCGAGGCCTACCACGCGTTCGTCACGTTTGGGCGAGGCGAGGGCAAGCGCACGCGGGGTCCCGTCGGGGGCGAAGATCGCGTGCAGACGAAAGCCCCAAAAGAAACGGGAGTGCGAGGCGCACCAGCCGTAGTCGGCCGCGTCGCCCAGGGCGGAGCGCTTGACGGTCTCGCGGCTCTTGGCGCATTCGACCGGGGTCGAGTCGATCAACAGCAGATCGTCTGTGGAACCGGGGCTCTGGCTGGCAAACACGCACATCAGCCACTCGATCGTGTCGGCCAACCGACGCCGACGCTTGTGGTATCCGGGCTGGGCGGGCAGCCCGGGAAACAGGTGGCAAAGGCGCCTGGCTGCGACCTTGAGAAACCGCCGATCGGATGGGATCCCCATGATTGTTTGGGCCACACAGAGTGTGATGACCTCCGCGTCGGTGACCACACGGCGGGCGTTTCCGGGGGGCTGTGGCAGGAGATCGTCCGCTGTGCAATAAACGGCGATGCAGAGAGCGTCGAGGTCGGCGTCCATCGTGGCCTCCAGGTCGACGGTGTGGTTAGCACCGCCGACTTCGGCCTCTCTGTACAAAACCCCTTCGCCACGGCGATCGCCGTGGAATCAATCATCTAGGGGTCGGCGTAGAGCAGCCCGACGTCGTAAGTCGCGAACGCCTGGGCGACGGCCTGGCGGACGGCGCCCTCGTGAATCGGCTTCATGTCGCTGGACTTTGTGAAGTGCCGATTCACCACAACGGCGGCTCCGGTCTCATTCGCCACTGCGGCCAGCGGGTGCAGGGCTCGCAGCACGTCCCGATCTCGGAAGCTATCTACGTCGCCCGGAAGCACCGCCATCGTCGCGTCGACGATGAGAAATCGAATCTGGTTGTCCTCGATCACCTGCCGCAGGTAGGGCAGGTCGGCCGGCGCACACCCCTGGCGCGCGAGGTTGTGGTCGCGAGTTCCGCCTCGCTCACCGAGCACGTCCGAGGGCTCTCCAGACGGCGCGCGCGCCCGTGCGGTCACTCGCGGGCACACACCTCGGCGTCGACACCACACAGGGTGGTCATCTGCCGCCGTTGGTACGGCCCGGTGGATTCGACGCGCCGTCTGATTCGCGGGCCGTCGCCGGACTTCTTGACCGCGCGCTCACGCGCCGCGATCCAGGTCCAGCAAGGCGGCGTGTGGAGTTGATCGGCGTGGACTTGCGAACGCACGCTCCGCAGGTCTTCGACCTCGCCGTCGAGGACAATGTCATCACCTTCGAAGCGTGTCTTGGTTCATGCGTTCTGGGCACTGCGACGACCCGCGCCGGGATCTCGCCGGGAAATTGATGGCCGGTGACGAGCCGGAGGGGCCGGCGATCTACCGGACCGCTGGCGAGCCGGTTAGGGACCCCTGTGCGCTCAGATCAATCACACGCCACCGCAACCGGTACGACTGATCCGTTCGCGCAGATCGGCCGCCAGCGTTTGAACATACGGCTCACGCAGCACGGTGTGGTGGTCGCCGGGAACAACGCTCAGCTCCCATGAACCCGGGAGGACGCTCTGCCACCTGTGATAGTCGGTCGCTACGGTGTTGTGCTCCCCCGCATAGACGACCGCATCGCCGGGATACGGCTTCGGCCGGTAGAGCTGCTGCATTACCAGGCCCCGGTTGTAGAAGCCGCCGTAGTGCTTGATGCCCCGGTACCGAACCGGTCCCGCCGTCACCATCCGTGGCAGAGCGGCCAGCCGTCCGATGGCGCCCTGACCCGGCAACGCTGCCCACACCCTCGCCGCCTCAGCAGGCATGCGTGTCACGGGGCTACGTGACCGACTCGCACCGGCGTCAGCCGGAGGGACTGGCGGGAGCACATCGACCAGCGCGAGCAGCGCGACGTCATATCCCGCCAAGCGAAGCTGGCGAGCGACCTCGAGCGCAACGGCACCACCGTAGGAGTGCCCCACCAGCACATATGGCCCGCGCGCCCGCAACGTCGGAAAGGTCTTCACGAACCTGGCCGCGGCCCGGCTGACGGTGAAGTCAGGGATCCCGCGGTATTCCAGCGCGTGCATCTGGACGCCATACACCTGAAGCTCAAGATCGAGATTGCGCACCAGACGTTCAAAGGCCAGCGCGATACCCCCGGCGCCGGCGAAGCAGAACAATGTGGGTGCGCCGTCACGTCGGCGCATTTCAACCACTCCCCCACCGAGATGAGACTGCGCCCCACCGTCTGCAGCTGCCGCCAGCCCGGCGACGGTGGGGGAGCTGATGAACGCCGCGGTCGGAAGGTCCGGCCCCAGCTTCTGCAGTTCCGCCAGGACCTCCTCGACCGCCAGCGAGTCCCCGCCGAGCTCGAAGAAATCATCGTCGATGCCAATTTCCCGAGTACCCAGGACGTTGCGCCAGATCTGGGCGATGTAGAACTCCATGTCGGTCCGAGGGGCCCGAACTTGAGGCCGCAACGCCTGGCCATGCGCGGCCGCCAATGCCGCGTGATCGATCTTCCCGCGCTCGGTCCGTGGCAACTCCTGAACTTGCACGATTGTCGACGGCACCATGTACATCGGCAGTCGCTCACGCAGGTTTGTCCGCAGACGACTCACCGAGAGCACATACCCCGGTGCGGGCACGACACACGCCACCAGCCGCGGCCTGCCGTCCGTCCGGTCCGCGGCGACGTAGACGTCGGCGACCTCGTCCGCCTCGAGGAGCGCCGCCTCGACCTCGCTCGGCTCAACCAGGTAGCCGTTGATCTTGAGCGCCGCATCGCGACGACCGTGCAGACGCAGTTCGCCTGTCGGGGTAAGCGTTGCCAGATCGCCCGTCCGGTACCGCCGTGTGCCGCCATCCGACGAAAACCGGTCCGACAGGTCTCGTCCATCTCCGCAGTAGCCGAGCGCGATCTGCTCGGACGCGACGATCAGCTCACCGAACACACCGCGGGATCCGAGGCCCTCTCCCCCTGTGTGATTCCCGGAATCACCGTCGATCGCCTCGATCTCGACCGCGATGCCATCAATGACATGGCCCTGCCTGAATCGGTCCGTCGCCAAGCGGGTCACCGGGCTGGATCAGCTGCAGCGCAAGCACGCCGACCTCGGATGAACCGGTCCAGTTTGCGAACTCGCACGTCCCCGATAGCCGCTCGCGGACCGATCGGACGTCAGCGGCCGTCACCGGTTCACCACACGTCGTCACGAGCCGCAGGTCGGGAAATCGCCGCCCCGGGGTGACCGCGCGAACGACGGCCCGCAGCAGCGTCGGGGTCGCGTGCAGCGTCGTCAGGCGCTCGCGCGCGATCCAGGCGGTGAGCTCAGTGATCGGATGACGCCGCGGATCGAACATGCACAGCGCCGCGCCGCTCGTCAGCCCCCAGACGGCCACGACGAGTCCGGCGACGAACTCGATGGGCATCACGAGGCCGATGCGGTCCGAGGGCGTAAACCGCAGCGCCTTGTGCCCGGCGCGGGCATCCTTGATCAACGTCGCATGGGGCCAGACGATGCCCTTGGGCCGCCCCGTCGAGCCCGAGGTGAACAGCAGACACGCCGGGTCGTCCGGCGCACTGGGCGCGCTCTGAGCAAGATCGGCCACGGTCCCCGGCGGGCGCGTGGCGATCACAATCGGCCGCGCGATCGCGCTCAGCCGCGACGCCACGTCCGATGCGGGATCCGCCACGACGATCGCCTCGGCGCCGGCGAGCTCGAGCATGTGCTCAAGGCGCAGCACGGGAAGCGTCGGGTCCAGATTCATGAACGGCCGACCCGTGCGCGCGATACCGAGCATCGCGGCGATCGCGGCCGGCGTGTGTCCGAAGAGCGTTGCGACCGGCCGCGACCCGGCGCCCAGGTGCCGCCGCAGGTCGTGTGCCACCTGGGCGGACCACGACTGCAACTCGCCAAAGCTCACGACCTCGCGGTCCGCGACGAGCGCGGTCGCGTCCGGCCGCTCGCGTGCGACCAGCTCGAACTGTTCGAGCAGTGAGCCGCTCGCAACGACGTGTGCAGACGCTCCGGGGACCGCAACCTCCCGGACGCTCGCGGCCGCCGCGACGCTCACGAACTGGTCTTCGCCCGAACGCGTCACGGCACACGCGTCCGTGCCGAGATGTTGCGACGCGCGCCCGCGCGCGTCATGCGTGCCAGATCACCTGTGCCAGCGCTCCGCATGCGCGTCGCCGCGGACCGCGCACGTACAGCCGCTGGACCATCGCGCGGGCCGCCGCGGCGAATCCCACGCCATCGCTTTCCGACGGACAACACACACACTCATCGGCAACGCGAGCGGGGATCCTAAGCCGCTGGAACGCGAGTTTGGTGCCGCCACGGTGGCGTGATCCCACGCGCCGAGCGGCGGCCACGACGGGTGCGCGCAGGGCGTGCCGCCGGCGCGGACCGAACCGTTAAGTCACGCGTGCGGGACACCGATGGACCTGGAGAGTCGAGCTCACCAAAGGCCGCCCACCGTGTCCAAGACGTCCCGCCGCATCGCAGTGTCCGCCGCCATCCTGGCCCTGGCAAGCTCGGCGGCAACGGAGGCCGCGGTCGCCACAACCGCCGCGGTGCCGCACCAGGCGGCGTGCCAGACGCACCTCACCACGCGCCAGATCAACCGCGAGCTGATGGTGATCCTGCGCCAAGACGTGCAAAAGCGCTATCGGCGGGCTGCCCAAGCGCGTGTGTTTCGCAAGTTGGCGTCCCATCCTGCCACGGCGTACCGTCTGGTCGAGAAGTGGTCCCCGGCGCGCTTTCACGCCGTGACGTGTGGCGCGGCGAACGTGCACCGGACACCCTCGACCACGCCGGTGACCGCCTCCTTGACATCCGCCCAGACCAACGTGACCGCCTCGCAGACCACCTCGAGCTCCGCGTCTCCGTCTCCGGTCGGTGTCCCGGGCAATTGGCATCTGACCTGGTCTGACGAGTTCAACGGTTCCGCACTCGACACGACCAAGTGGTCGACCGGCTGGTTCGGAAGCGGCGTCACCGGACCGGTCAACTCCTATGAGCAAGAGTGCTACGACCCGTCGCAGGTCAGCGTCGCCGACGGCGACCTGAACCTGGCGGCGATCGCCAAGCCCCAGACCGTCCACGGGACGACGTACCCCGTCACGTCGGGCATGGTGACCACGATGGGCAAGTTCACCTTCACCTACGGCGTCGTCGAGGCACGGATCTACCTGCCGGGCACCAACGGCCAGATCGACGACTGGCCCGCGTTCTGGGCCGACGGGACCGGGGCGTGGCCGATGACCGGCGAACTCGATGTGATGGAAGGCCTGGGCGGCTCCGCCGCGTACCACTTCCACTCGCCCGCAGGCGGTCCGGGCGCCAGCGTCTCCGGGAACTTCACCGGGTGGCACACCTACGCCGCGGACTGGCAGCCCGGTGTCGTGACCTACTACTACGACGGGAAGCAGGTCGGGCAGATCACGACGGGCATCACCTCAAGCCCGATGTACCTGATCCTCAACGAGGCGGTCGGCGGGGCGGGCAGCCCAATCGTCACCCCGGCCACGATGCGGGTCGATTACGTGCGGGTCTGGCACTAGGCCTCGACCCGGCTGGACGGCGCACCACACAAGCTACGGCTCCTGAGACGGGGACCGGGATCGCCCGCCATGCGCGGTCGGGTCACCGGATCGCACACCCTGGCCGACATCTCACCCACATCCGTCGTGGGGCTCGGCGGACGACAATTGGCCACGGGCACCGCGTTACCGGCGGCGCCACGACCCCCCGGGACACCGGGGCGACTGACGGTGACGCCGGTCGCCGTCGAGTGCATCGGCACGAGTTCCCCGGCGACGGCAGCCCATGTGGTCCGTGGGGCCCGGACCTCCGGCCGCAAGGTCTGTGAGTTCGCGGCCTTAAACGCCGCGTGGTCGCGCTTCCCGCGCTCGGTGCGCGGCAATCCCGCTATTTGCATGATCGTCGTCGGCACCATGTATTTGGGCAGCCGGTCGCCAAGGCCGCGACGCAGCCGGCCCACCGTGCGCACGTAGCCCGGGACGGCAACGACATCGGCGGCACGCGTCGAGGCTTCCCCGAGTGGCTGCGATGGCGGCGTCGAGGAAGCTCATCTCCCCGTCACGTCCTGCAGGGCGTACCGCTCGGCCAGGCCGCACGCCGCACCGTGTCGGGACTCGGTCTCCGGGGTGTGGCGACCCTCGCGACTCGACCGCCACCACCCCCGGCGCTCCGCTGAGGTCGACCCGACATTCGTGGCCGAATTCTGTGACATTCGCTAAGAGCGTCAAGTTAGTGGCATGTTAACGGGTGACCCTAGCCGGAAGTCGAGGGAGCCCCCCCGGTAGTCGAGTTGACCCAGGGTCGCGCGGCGCTGCAGGCTTGTCACGAGACGACGTCTGCCATGAGGCTCTGGAGCCCCCGGTCCCGCTAGCGCCGCCCGACAGGACGCACCCGATGTCCACATCAGCACCGAGTGCCACGAGCGCACCGGTGCGTCGACTGGCGGATCTCAGCGTGGCCCCTGCTGTGGGCACGCCGTCCGGTTCCTCGAGGTCGAGATCTCGGAGACAGGCACGGGCCGAGCTGTACGCGATCCGCCCGGCGGCCAAGCCCCCCACGGCCCCGACGAGCGCGCGTCCGCGCGTGAGCGCCGTCATCCCGGCGATGAATGAAGCCGAGAACCTGCCGCACGTGTTCAAGCGGCTGCCGGACATCATCGACGAGGTCATCCTGGTCGACGGGCACTCCAAGGACGACACGGTGGCCGTCGCCCGCACGTTGCGCCCCGACGTGCGCGTGGTGACCCAGACCCACCGCGGCAAGGGCAACGCGCTTGCGTGCGGCTTTGCGGTGGCGACCGGCGACATCATCGTCATGCTCGACGCCGATGGCTCGACCGACCCGGCCGAGATCCCGATGTTTGTCGCAGAGCTGATCGACGGCGCCGATTTCGTCAAGGGCTCGCGCTACATGCTCGGCGGTGGCAGCGAGGACCTGACCAACGTGCGTCGCATGGGCAACACCTTCCTGACCGGTACCGTCAACGCGCTGTTCAACGTCGACTACACCGACCTTTGCTACGGCTACATGGCCTTCTGGCGCCGGTGCCTGCCCCAGCTGACCGTCGACTGCACCGGCTTCGAGGTCGAGACGCTGTTGACCCTCCGGGCCGCCCGGGCCGAGCTCAAGATCGCCGAGGTGCCCAGTGTCGAGCGCAACCGCATCCACGGCGAGAGCAACCTGCGCCCGGTCCGCGACGGGCTGCGCGTCATGCGGACGATCCTTACGGAGCGCATGAAGCGCGACCGGACCGCCGCCCACGCCCCGGCATGGGCCGCCGAAGCCGGAGAACTGCGAGGAGTCGGCACGCCAACTGTCGGCGACGCGACGGAGCTCATCACGATCGGCTGACCCGGCCGCGCCCGCCGGCGGGCATGTCGCGGTTGCCGGCGCCCAGAACGCGTTTGCCCCACGCGGGCGGGCGGATCGAGCGGGCGTGGTCATCGGCCGACGCGTACCGGGCCGTATGCTCGCCGGGGAACTGATCGCGGGCTCGCTCAGGGGCCGGTGGACCACCGGCCCCTGAGCGAGCCCGCTGATGGACCCACCGCCCTCGGATCAGTCAGGCGTCGACAACGCCCGCACGAACGATCCGCGCGCGAAGCTCGGCGGCGAGCGTCTTTACATACGGCTCGCGAAGCACGGTGTGGTGGTCGCCTGGGACAGTGGTGAGTTCCCATTGACCCGTCAGCACGCGCTGCCAGCGGTGATGATCGGACACAATCTGGTTCCGCTCTCCCACGCAGACGACCGTCGTGCCGGGATAGGGCTTTGGGCGGTGGAGCTGCTGCATTGCCACGCCGCGGTTGTAGAAGCCGCCATAGTGCTTGATGCCCCGATACCGGATCGGTCCGGCCGTCAGCATGCGCGGGAGTGCGATCAACCGCCCGGTGACCCCGTCGCCCGGCAGCGCCGCCCACACCCGCGCCGCCTCGCCCGCAAGGTGTCTGGCCGGTCCATGGGACCGACCTGCGCCGGCGCCTGTCCGAGGGGCGGGCGGGAAGACATCGACGAGCGCGAGCAAGGCGACCTCATGTCCTGTCACGCGAAGCTGGCGGGCAACCTCGAGCGCAACGGCACCACCGTAGGAGTGCCCGACCAGCACATAGGGCCCGCGTGTCCGCAGCGCGGAGAACGTCGTGAGGAACCTCGCCGCGGCCCGCCGGACCGTGAAGTCAGGGATGCCGCGGTACTCGAGCGCGTGCATCTGGACGCCGTAGACCTGCAGGTCGAGATCCAGATTGCGCACCAGGCGCTCGAAGGCCACCGCGATGCCGCCCGCACCGGCAAAGCAGAACAGCGTCGGTGCGCCCTCGACGCGACGCATCTCGACGACCCCGCCGTCGAGGTGCGGATGCGATGCGTGCTCGGCGGCCGCCGCCAGGCCCGCCACGGTCGGGGAACCGATGAACGCCGTGGTGGGAAGGTCCGGACCCAACTTCTGGAGCTCGGCCAAGACCTCTTCGACCGCCAGGGAATCCCCACCGAGCTCGAAAAAGTCATCGTCGATACCGATCTCGCGAACACCCAACACCTTGCGCCAGATCTGCGCGATATAGAACTCCAGGTCGGTTCGTGGCGCCCGGAGCTCGGGACGCAACGTGTGCGTCTGCGCGGCCTGCAGTGCGGCCTGGTCGATCTTGCCGCGCTCGGTGCGCGGCAGTTCGGCGACCTGCACGATCGTGGGCGGCACCATGTACATCGGCAGCCGCTCGCGCAAGCCGGTACGCAGCCGGCCCACCGAGAGCATGTAGCCCGGCGTCGGCGCCACATACGCCACCAGCCGCGGCGGTCCGTCGGTCCGATCGGCGGCGACGTGTGCGTCGGCGACCTCGTCCGCCGCCCGCAGGGCAGCCTCGACCTCGCTCGGCTCGACCAGGTAGCCGTTGATTTTGACGGCCGCGTCGCGCCGGCCGTGCAGGCGAAGCTCACCCGTGGCGCTGAGTGTCGCCAGGTCGCCGGTCCGGTACCGCTGCACGCCGCCGGAGGAGTCAAAGCGAGCCGCAAGCTCACCGTCGTCTCCGCAGTAGCCGAGCGCGATCTTCGCCGATGCGACAACCAGCTCTCCGAACGCGCCCGGGCCGGCGAGCGGGTCCGCCCCGGCGGCGCGGTCCAGATCATCGTCGACTGGCGCGATCTCGAGTGCGATGTCCGCAACCGCGGTCCCGGCCGAGATCGGGCCGTCCGGCAGCGGATCGTCGGCGGTGATGCGGTGCAGGGCGAGCACCCCGACCTCGGATGAACCCGTCCAGTTGATGAACTCACACCGGCCCGGGACATGCGCGCGCACCGCACGCACCTCTACTGCCGGTGATCGGCTCACCGCACGTGCTCACCAGCCGCAGATCGGAGAATCGCTGGCCCGGTTCGACGGCGCGCACGATCGCTCGCAGCAACGTCGGGGTCGTATGCAGCGTCGTCAGGCGCTCACGCGCGATCCATGCCGTCAGCTCGCCGATGGGGTGACGCCGCGGATCGAACATGCACAGGCACGCGCCGCTGGTCAGCCCCCAGACGGTCACGATGAGTCCTGCGACAAACTCGATGGGCATCACCAGCCCGATGCGGTCGGATGGCGTAAAGCCCATCGCCTGATGCCCGGCGAGCGCGTCTTTGGTCAGGGTCGCGTGCGGCCAGATGATGCCCTTGGGCCGCCCCGTCGAGCCCGAGGTAAACAGCAGACATGCGGCGGCCGCGGGGTCACTGTGGGCGGCGGAATCGGCCACGGGCAGGGTGCCCGCTGGCGGCGTGCTCACCGCGATCGGTGGCGCGGCGACGCGCAGCCGCGAGCCTGCGCCGACGAGGCGTCCTCGACGACGACCGCCGCGGCGTCCGCGAGCTCCAGCATGTGCTCTAGGCGCAGGTCGGGAAGTGCGGGGTCCAGATGCATGAACGGTCGCCCGGTGCGGGCGACACCGAGCATCGTGGCGACCGCGGCCGGTGTCTGACCAAGCATGATCGCCACCGGCTGGTTCCCGACCCCGAGCCGCCGGCCGAGATCGTCGGCGATCCGCACCGACCAGGACTGCAGCTCACGGAAGCTGAGCCGCTCACGTCCTGCGATGAGTGCGGTCGCATCCGGCTGCTCGGCCACGACCCGGTCGAACTGCTCGAGCAGTGACCGGTGGGCGGCGTGCGTGCGTCGCGTGAGCACGGAGGCCGACGACCCCAAGGGGCCTTCGTGCGCTCCAGCTGGCACCGGGCTGTTCCCCCGATCCCGTCACGAGCGACGTTCCTGGGCCGCCCTGTCCAGGCACGCGCCGACGCGCGCCGGCCCGGCGTCAGATCCACCGATACTCCGCGAGCGAGTCACTGCCGACTGTGCAATCGCATCCGCTGGTTCATGTCGATGGCCTCCCGGGCCAATCAGACGACGCCCCGTACGCTACACCCCCTTCGCGGCACCGTCGGTGCGGAACCCACGGCGGCCCAGGCCGGTCTCGGGGGCCGCGGCGCCTGGGCGATCCACGAGCGGCATCCGCGGCGGCGCGTGAGGGCGCAGTCGGCCGGCCGGCGCGGCGCACGACGTTACCTCGCGCCCTGAGGCCCGACGGAACCTCTGCATCGAGCCGGCGAGGGGCCGCCCACCGTGTTCAACGGTTCCCGCCGTGTCGCGGTGCCCGCCGCCATCTTCACGTGTGAAAGCTCGGCCTCCGTCGCGCCGCGGCCGCCACATCGGCGCCGGTCCCGCCAAACGCGCCGGCGCATGAGACCACCTGCAACTCGCGGCTCACCAAGCCCCAGACCCATCACGAGCCGATGCTCATCCTGCGCCACGAGGTGCAAACGCGCTGTGCGCCGGCCGTGCGCACACGGGCGTGGCGCCGGCTGGTCGCCCACCCGGCCGTGGCGTACCGCCTGCTCGCCACGTGGTCCCCGGCGACGGTCCACGCCGTGACCTGCGGGGCGACGGCTCGGCTCCCGGCGGCGATCCCGGCCTCGCCGTCGCGGACGTCGCTGCCCACCACGGTCACGTCGGCGCCGACCCCATCGACGGGCGTCGCGCCGGCGGCGGTGGGCGTTCCGGGCAGTTGACATCTGACCCGGTCCGACAAATTCGCCGGCTTTGCGCTCGGTACGACCAAGTGGTCGACCGGCTGGTTCGGCAGCGGGGTCACCGGTCCGGTCAACTCCTACGAGCAGGAGTGCGATGACCCGTCGCAGGTCGCGGTGACCGGCGGCAACGTGAACCCGACGGCCATCGCCACGACCCAGACCGTCAACGGGACGACGTCCCCCGACACCTCGGGGATCCTGACGACGATGGGCAAGTTCGCCGTCACCGACGGCGTCGTCGAGGCGCGGGGCGATCTGAGTGGGACCAACGGCCAGATCGACAACTGGCCCGCCGTCTGGGCAGACGAGACCGGGCGCTGGCCGGCAACCGGCGAGCTCGACGTGATGGAGGGCTTGGGTGGCTCGGCCGCCGATCGCGTCCACTCATCGCTGGGCCGTCCGGAGCGGCAACATCGCCGGCAACTTCACGGGCTGGCACACCTGCGCGGCGGACTGGCAGCCGGGCGTCGTGACCTATTACGACGATGGAAAGCAGGTCGGGCAGATCACGACCGGGATCACGTCACGCCCGATGTACCTCATACCCAACAGAGGCGGCGGGCGGCCAGGGCGGCCAGGTCACCACGCCGTCCACGATGCGGGTCGACGACGTGCGGATCTGGCGGTAGCGTCCCGCGCCGTCGGGGCTCAGGCGGCGATGCAATCCCGCTCGAGCCCGGCTCCACACACCACCCACACCCCGTCGGCCGCAGCCGGGCTCAGCACGGTGCGCCGTGTGCGGCAGGCTGCGGGGCGAGCTCTCCGGCAACGGCGGCCCATGCCGGGGCGTGGGCGGCGGTCCGGTCGCGCTTCATGCGCTCCGTGCAGGATCGTCCGCATGACGCGCAGCCCGTCGCGGACCGGGCGCAGGTTGCTCTCGCCGTGGATGCGGTTGCGCTCGACACTGGGCACCTCGGCGATCTTGAGCTCGGCCCGGGCGGCCCGGAGGGTCAACAGCGTCTCGACCTCGAAGCCGGTGCAGTCGACGGTCAGCTGGGGCAGGCACCGGCGCCAGAAGGCCATGTAGCCGTAGCAAAGGTCGGTGTAGTCGACGTTGAACAGCGCGTTGACGGTACCGGTCAGGAAGGTGTTGCCCATGCGACGCACGTTGGTCAGGTCCTCGCTGCCACCGCCGAGCATGTAGCGCGAGCCCTTGACGAAATCGGCGCCGTCGATCAGCTCTGCGACAAACATCGGGATCTCGGCCGGGTCGGTCGAGCCATCGGCGTCGAGCATGACGATGATGTCGCCGGTCGCCACCGCAAAGCCGCACGCAAGCGCGTTGCCCTTGCCGCGGTGGGTCTGGGTCACCACGCGCACGTCGGGGCGCAACGTGCGGGCGACGGCCACCGTGTCGTCCTTGGAGTGCCCGTCGACCAGGATGACCTCGTCGATGATGTCCGGCAGCCGCTTGAACACGTGCGGCAGGTTCTCGGCTTCATTCATCGCCGGGATGACGGCGCTCACGCGCGGACGCGCGCTCGTCGGGGCCTTGGGGGGCTTGGCCGCCGGGCGGATCGCGTACAGCTCGGCGATGCGAGCGTTGCTGACCTGCGACGGCTTGTCGGTGGTCAGGGCCTCGGGAGCGAGCGTGGCCGCTTCGTCGTGGATCTGGGGGGCGAGGGTTGCGGTCATCGGTGGAGTCCTTTCCGTGATGCTCATCAGGGCGCTTTATCGAAGGCCCTGTAAATATGCGACTTATTGACTTCAGACTCCTCGACCCGGATGCCCGATTCAACCGGGCATTCAGACGGCAGTTCGTCCCCCCCGAAGGTGCAGGTTCTCGGACCGCACGGGGCATTCGGACGGTGTGCACGCCGATTCCCGCCATCGATCGGACGGTTCGGCCCCCACGGGGCCAAGCTGGGCCGACGGGCGTACCTAGACCCGGGTGGCGCCCGCGCGCGATGTGACCGCGCGCGAACCCGTCTCGCCCGCGCCGCGGATGCCGATCGCGACGACGGGTCCCCTGACGGGCGCGGCCGGGGCCGACCTCACGAACTGCGGGACGCGCACCTGCCGAGCCGACACGCGTCCCGGCCGGGCCCGCGCGGACTACGTCCCGGGCACGTACCGGAAGATGATGCTTCCCGCGTGGTCGTAGACGACCGAGAAGTCGGACGCGGCGCGCAGGGCGCTCACGAGCCCGTCGATCTGCGACGGGGACATCAGCCCCTCCAGCCGCGCGTAGTTGCGCTGACTGGGCGTGATGACCAGATAGTCGACCTGGGGCGGGATGTTTTTGAGATACGGGGCGCGTGCGGCAGGGATCGTATTCAGCGCCGCGCGGACGCCGTTCACCCGCTGACTCGGGATCAACAGCGGCCTGAGGATCGTCTCGGTGTCGGTGAGCGCTACGGCGGCGCTGCGCAGCAATGGATAGCGGGCGGTCGACTTGTCGGGCAGGCCGGGGCTCAGCGCGTAGATGATCGAGCCGGCCGGCGCGTTGGTGTCGACCCATGCCGCAGCGGTCACGTCCGAGGTGCTCATCCAATCCACAAGGGCCTGTCCGTAGTAGGCGACCAGTAGCAGGCAGGCGAGGATCGGCCCGAGGATCGCGAGCAACCAGGGCCGGCGCGGGGCCGTCAGCGCGGCCGCCCAGCCGACCGAGGTGGTGCGCACGGCCGCCGGCTGCTCATCGGGCTCTGCAACCCGGCGCGTCCCGCTTGGCCAGATCGCCTCAAGCGCCAGCAGCGCGGCCGCCCAGTCGACCGAGGTGGTCCGCACGGCCGCCGGCTGCTCATCGGGCTCTGCAACCCGGCGCGTCCCGCTTGGCCAGATCGCCTCAAGCGCCAGCACCGCCAGCCAGGGCAGCGAGAACAGGTACGCCCGCAGCCCGGCCTCGCCGCCGTAGCTTTGCACCGGCACGATGAGATACGGCGTAAACCCGAGTGCCACCACCGCGGCCGGCCGGGTCGGGTCGGTCCCGCTGCGCCGCAGCATGCGCACGATCCCGATCGCGGCGAGCACCCAGAATGCGACGCCAATCACGCGTGCATCGTTCTGGACCAGACTCACGCCCGACATCGGTGAGCCCGTCCCGGCCTGCACCGGCGTCACCGGGCCGTCGATGTTGAGGAGGCCGAACCGCTGCACCGTGCTCCACGCGAGCGCCACCCACACACCTTCGGCGACCACGACCGCGGCAATCAGCAGCCACAGGCGCCGCCAACCGGTGAACCCCACCAGGACCACGAGCGACAGGATCAGCATCACCGGCGAGAGCTGATGGCTGATGATGACCGCGACGGCGAGCACCGCGAACAGGACGACCCCGACCACGCGGTCGCGTCGGGGATATGTCGCCGCCTCGACGCCGTCATCCTCAGACCCCGACGAGGCCGGGGCGTCCCGCGCCTCCCGCGGTACGCGCACCCCCGCAAGCGCGAGAGACTCGGCCCGGTCGCGCAGTCGATCGGCCGTGCGCCCGAGCACGGTGACCGCGTCGCGATCCCATCCCCCCGCAAACCCGATGCGCAGGACGATGCCGAGCGCGACGACGACCAGCACGATGCCCATCGCCTGAGGGGACAAGTAGTCCTGCCCGATCCAGCTTCCCAGCTGCCACACGAACGCCGCCGCGTAGCGGCGCCGTGGGTCGGCGATGAACCCGCCCAGGGCATACAGCACCCCCGCCAGCAGGCACAACTCGAAGAACACCGGCGCCCAGGCCGCATACGCACCCGGGTCCATCCCGGTCGCCCGTGCGAGCCACGCGTTTGCAGCGAAGAATCCCGGCCAGTTCTGGTAGATGTCGATCGCGCGGTTGGTCGACCCGTGGGCCTCGATGTAGCGAATCACCCCGAGGTGCTTGTACACCCAGGCGTACTCCGGCTCCGAGAAGAGCACCGCGGGCGTGCCGTAGATGACCAGGATCAGCGCCCCGAAGCTGGCGAGGACCGCGGTCCGCGAGAGCCGGCGCGCGACGAGCGCGAGCACCATTGATCCGACCACGAGCGCAACCGCGACATAGAACGCCGCCGGAAACGCGTTGATGAGCCCCAGGCCGGCCATCGCCGAGAGGTTCGTGCTCTGGACCGCCCACCACCACAGCGCAAGCCCGACGACCAGCAGGGCACCGCAGACCAACGGCACCGGTTCGACCCGGCGGGGCCCACCGACAGCGCCGCGGCGGCGCGTGAGCGACCCGCGCGAGGCCACGTCCGAGACCGCGGTGGGACTCGTGCCGCGTTCCATGGGTGGTGTCACCGCCGACTCGACGACGCGTCGCGCCCGCGCCGCATCGCCCGGCGCCCGCGCACGTACAGGACCGGCCCCTGCCCCATCCCGACGATCTCTTTCACCCACAGCTCACGCGGCAACTCGCCCACGTCGGTCAGGCGCTCGGGCGCGACCGCGTTGGTGCCGTGCACCGCCAGTCTCCCGAGGGCGCCCGGAACATGGCGCAACGCCGCGTTCCGCGTGCCGGAGCGCAGGAGCTGCTTGAACGCAAACGCGGTCAGCCCGCTGCCGTAGCCGAGCATCTGGCGCCGCAGACTCGCCATGTCACGACGGTGGTGATGCCAGACGAGGCTCGCCGGCTCGTAGGCGATCGCCTGCCCGCGTGCGAGCACGCGCTGGAAGTAGTCGAGATCCTCGCCACCGCGCGACGGCGTCCCTGCACCGAGGGCCTCGTCGAACGGCCCGATGTCACGCAGCGTCTCGCGGCGGGCGGCAAAGCTGGCGCCCGCTCCCACGATCCCGCAGTTAAACGGGGTCATCGCGACATCCGGAACCGAGTTCCCCACGGCGAACAGGCGCGGCTCCAACACGGCGCCCCAGCTCACCTTGCGCTCGAACAGGCCCTGCGACGGACTCACGAGCTCGGCGGCCAGCACCAAGCCGGTCACCAGCCCCACGTCGGGGCGGCGGCCAAACCCGCGGATCAACCCCTCGATCCAGCGAGGGTCGACCACGACGTCGTCGTCGGTGAAGGCGACGATCTCGCCCCGGGCCTCGAGAACGCCATGGTTGCGCGCCGCAGACAGCCCCGGGATCTCGCGCGCAGACATACCGGACGCGGGGATCCGCATATGCATCGACGAGCTCTCGCGTACGGGTCGTGCGCGGCGCGTTGTCGACGATGACGATCTCAAGCGACGGATACTCCAAGCCGGAGAGCGACGTCAGGCATTCCGCCAGCGACTCCGGGCGCTCATGCGTGCAGACCACGACGCTGACAAATGGCCACTCACCGGGCAGCGGTCCCCAGTTCTGGCACTCGGTACCCCCGGCGCAGGTCGCCAGGTGCTCGGCGCGGGCGCCCGACAGCTCGCGCGCAATCGCCGCACCCAGTTGGCGTCCGCCAAGGACACCATCGACCAGCGGGCACTCGATGAGTCCGAGCGGGGCGCCGTGCAGTCGCACGAGCACCCGCACCGCGAGGTATCGGCACACCGGCTCACCCGGCAGCCGCGGGGCCACCAGCTGCTCGGGAAGCGCCTCCAGGTCCACGACGGCAATCCAGCGCGGCGCAAACATCTCAGCCCCCTTCGCCGAGGCTCATCGGCTGCTCGTGACCGCCCGCACCGTCCGTCGGACGACGCGTCGGCGGTCGCGATCTGGCGGGATGCCGCCGTCCGCCGGCGATGCCACGCGAACGCCACGACGACCATGACGACCGCCGCGGCGACAACGAGCTCCGTGCGCGGCGCGAAGTAGCCGGACCACAAGATCAGCTGCGAGCAGATGGCCGTGATCGCCATGCCGAGTGCGGCGACGAGCCCGACTCCGGCGGTCTCCGCGAAGCGCGATCCGACAAGCGACAGCAACGCCGCTCCCGGTCCAAACACCACGAACACGACCGCCACCAGGAAACGCAGCTGGACCGGCACCGGCGCCAACAGCGCCGCAATCAGCGCCGCGGAGGCCGCGAACGCCACCAGTTGGAACACCGCCAGCCCGCGGAGTGCGATCGCCGCGCGGCTCACTTAAACCACCGTGAGCGCAGCCCCGCCCGCGGGCCGGGCGTCGCACCCGAGACCGGCGCGGTGTCCTTAGCATTGGCGTCGCCGAGGCCCGCCACGATCGACGGCCACGCTGCGGCCGTCGGCGCGACGGCACCGATGATCTCCGCGGACCCGGCGAGCGGCGTGGCCGGCGACAGGTCGTCGGCCACGACCGGCGACGTCGCGGCGGGTCGGCGGACGAAGCGCCACAGCATCGGGACGACCACGACCGCGACGACCAGGTTGCTCGTCAGCCAGCCGATCCCCACCCCGTTCAGACCCCACAGGTGCGCGAACACGCTGGTGAACACCAGCGTCCCGATCGACGTCGCGGCGCTGACCATCAGCAGCGCCAGCCCACGTCCCTGAATCCGGCAGACGGCCATGTAGAGCCAAATCGCCCCGCGGAAGATGCTGGCAAGCGCCAGCAGCCGCAGGACCGTCGTCCCGTGGTCCGCGTAGGTCCGGCCGAAGAACAGCAACACCAGCGGCGCCGCGACGATCAATGCCAGCGTCGCCGGAAGCAGCAGTACCACGAAGCGGCGCCCGACGGCGGCCGTCAGCTCCTGGAGGCGATGGGTGGCGAACGTGCCCTCGACGGTGAGTGCGGTCACGATGTTGTCCGCCAGCAACTCGAGCGTCGTGACGATCGTGAACGCGATGTAGAAGTACGCGTTCTGGGTGGCACCCAGGATCGCGACGACGAGGATCGGCAGCGCCGCGAGCATTCCCTGATCGATCGACGAGGCGACGCCGGTCATGCCGAGGTACCGGACCAGCCGGCGTTTGCCGAAGCGGTTCACGATGCCGTCGGTATGCGCCGGAGTGTGTGCGGGCACGGCGCGCCGGAAAATGATCAGGTTGACCGGAATCACGAGGATCGCCATCGGCAGCACCCACGCAAGCAGCATCCCTTGGGCCGCGCCGAAGGCCGCCAGGATCAGCAGCGCAACGATCTTGAGCACCCCGAACGACGTGTTCTCCACCGGGATCCACCGTGCGGCGCGCAGCCCCGTCAGCGCGCCATCTTGGAGCGCGAACACACACCACAGCGCCACCGACAGCACCCAGATGACGCCGATGAGCCGAGATGAGCCCAGGATCGAGAGGTCCTTGGCAACGTGGGGGGCGATCAGCGCGACGCACGTTGCCACCACGAGCGAGAAGCCCGCGGCGGCCGCGTACCCGAGCAAAATGAGCTTGGCGGGCCGCGTGGCTTCGGGCAGGAAGCGGACAAACACGCTGCCGAGGTTCACCTGGCACAGCGTGGACACGGTCATCAGCACGGCGATCAGGGCGCTGTTGATCCCCACGCGCTCCGGTGAATACAGGCGCGCCGCGAGAATCCAGAACAGGAACCCGAGCCCGGCCGTCAGCACGGTGTTGAGCATCAGCAGGTGGGCGGTGCGGAACAGACGGCGTTCCGACTGGGTGCCGCCGCCGTTGGCCCCAGGACGACGCCCCAGGCCGCGCAGGGTCAGCGACCACCTGGATGTGCTCTGGCTCACTGCGGGGCACCCCGCCCGCGCAACGCGCTGCGGGCAAACGCCAAGGGTCCGGCGATGAGCCCGAGCCGCTCCAACACGATGAGCTTGCGCGGCGATCGGGATTCGGATGCGGCGTCGGGGACCGCGCGGAGCCGTGCGGTATGGCCGAGACGCATCACCCTCGAGGCGGACTGAAGGCGACCGACGGCACCCGGACCCGCGACCAGCTGCTTGGTCATCGTCGCCGAGACGCCGACACCCCGAGCAAACGCCGCGCGCTCGGCATCCGGCAACGCGTCCGCGTACTCGCGCCAGACGACCGCGCGCGGGACGTCCCAGACCTGATCACCGGCGCGACGCGCACGCAGCACGATGTCGATGTCCTCGCCCCCGCGGCTCGGGGTCCCGGCGCCCAGGCGCGCATCGAAGCCACCGAGGCGGGCAAACGCCGCCGCGCTCAGGCAGAGACCCCCATCGAACGCGCCGGCCCGCAACGACGTGCCGCCCGGCTCCCAGATCGCAGGACGGCCCAAGCGCGCGGACGCCTCCAGACGGCGTCCCGACGCGGACGCGCGAAACCACAGCCACTGGGCCTCGGTCTCGAGTGCCAGCGGAAGCATGCGTCCGAGCCCGACGCCGCTGCGCTCGCCGCCCATGGCATCGCGCAGCGCATCCACCCACAACGGATGCGCGACAAGTTCGTCGTCGAGGAACGCGATCAGGCCGTCGGTCGCGTCTTCGGCACCGCGGTTGCGGGCGTGGGCACGACCCGGGCGACGCGCATCGCGCACGCTCAGCCGCGCTTCGTCCGGAAACGCCTCGGCAAGGACGCGCGCAAGCTGGGTGACGTCCGGATCCTGGTCGACCACCACGATCTCCAGATCGGGGTCGGGGTGCACAACCAGCGCACCGACCGCCCTGACCACGCGCCACGAATCCTGGCGGCTCGTCATCACGACCCGCACGCGAAGCCGGGACGCGGGGTCGCGTGGGCCGGGGGCCAAGGCCCAGGGCTCCCCGGCGATCTGGTCGGCCACGGCCCGCTCGAGCGCCGCAGCGCGGACGATGCCGTCAGGTGCGGCCACGCCGACGACTCCCCATGGCACATCATCACGTTCGAGCAGCACGAGCGCGCGCGTATAGATGCCGCCGTTCTGCGGAGCGCCGAGTGCAAGGTCACCGGGCGGGTCGCCAGGGACCCACCCATAGCGCCGCACGGCGACGGGCCAGGCCGCGCTCATCGCCGGCCCCGCGCGGTCCGGGCCGACCGGCCGGCGCGTAGGCGGTGCCGGACCCAGAGCCCGAGCCCGGCCACTGTCACTGCCGCGACCGCGGCCCGCGAGGTGTGCGAATCCTGGGGTGCAGTGCCCGCGGCCGTCTCGGCCGGAGCGAGCTCGCGCCGAGCACGCAGGTAGCCAACGCCCGTCAGCGCCACGCCGGCCACGATCGCACCGGACCGGTACAGCCCGACCAGATCGCCGCGACTGGCGTCCCGCAGCCCGCGAAGGACGCCGGCGGGCAGCACCCGCACGACGTACCGTCGCTCCGAGGACAGTCCGTCGCGGGCGCCGGCGGCCCCGGCCACCAACGCCTTGGAGCGCCCCTCCGCCAGGCATCGATCGCGAAAGTAGGACCACGTGGTGCGGGTCCGCGGAACATAATGGCCAACCCGAGTACCGGTCAGATGCACGATCCTGCTCCCGGGCACGTGCGCCCGCAGGCGGATGGCCGCCTCGGTCTCTTCGCACCCGAGCGGCGTGGTACCGATGCGTCCGAATCCCGAGCGAAACCCGCCGACCGTCATCAGTGGCGCCCGCGAGAAGGACATGCTCGCCCCGATCGGGTTGCGGATCTCCGCCAGCGGGACGGTCGGAAGGCCGCGATACGAGCAGCCGACGGTCCACCAGAACTCCTCGGGCAACCAGGCGGGACGGTCGTCGTCCTCCCATTCGGGTGCGACCCACCCCCCCGTGCCCACCGTCGTCGGATCGGCGTGTGCACGGCGGATTGCCGCCAGCCACCCCGGATCGGCACACGCGTCGTCGTCCAGGAACGCGACGACCGGAGCGCTCGCGGCGTCCAGACCCGTGTTGCGCGCGCCGGAGAGCCCTTGTTCGTAGGCGTTCTCGACGACCATGACGTTGCCACCGAGCGTCGGGTCACCAGCAAGAACACCAAACAGTTCGGGCGCGTGATCGATGACCACGATCACCCGCTCGGCCTCGTGCTGGTCGACGACGGATGCGATCGCCCGCCGCAGAAACGCTTCGCGTTTGGCCGTGTACGCGCAGATGACCACGTCGACCGCCGGCAGGCCGCCCTCCGGCGCGTCGACACCCACCTGCGGCCACGATCCCGGTACGCCGTTGTCGTCGATCGTCATGCGGCCATCTTAGGCGCGCCGCTCAGCGGCGACCACGCGCGAGATTGTCGGGGCGAACCGAGCGCTCGGGCGGGCGCCGAAACGCGTGGCATCCGAATTCCGTCCGAGCTCAAGATCGTGCCACCGTGTGGCGTGCCTGCGTATGCGCACCCACCACGTGGACGTACCCGTCATGAACTCAGACCTCTCTCAGTGATTCAGAATGGCCTCGCGTCAGCGCGCCGCCGGCACGCCGAAACGCGCGATTGCGGCATGTTTGGTCAATCGGCAGCCCCGCGGGCCGTCGTGATCTCAAGGACACCCGCGACACCCCCGGCATGCTCGGCGACGGTCACGGACGAGCATCCGGCGACCGCGTCTTCTCCGGCGCCGTGGTCGCGGCGATCTGCACGAGGGCCAGATCAGTCACAGCGGGAACCCGGTGATCGATCCGGGCGTGGCACGCCGTCTGCACCGAATGCCCGGTCGCCAGCGCTTCCGAGACCCAATACCGGATGCCGACCCACCGGAGATACGGCCATGACGCACGCAGGAACGCTGCGGCGGCGCGCGTCCTGCTCCCGCTCCTGACCGCCTCACCGAGGCAGGTCGGAAACACCGGGAACTGCACATCGACGACGGCCGTCGCGCGTGCAGGCGCCGCCGCGCGCTGCCCGATGGCCCGCAGATACCCTTCGCTGATGTCCATGTCGGCCCACCGGAAGCAGACCGCTCCCCCGAATGCGCGGGCATTGAAGTCGATCAGCCAATCGCGTCCGTCGCGGTCGCGGATCACATCGATGTTCACGAGCCCGGTGCATCCGGCGACCGCGATCGCACGGCGCCCAAACGCGTCGAGCTGCGGGTCAGACAGAGTCCGAACCTCGGACGCCGTCCCCACCGGCACACGCCAGCGCATCACACGATACGCGAGTTCCTGCTCCACGCCGGCCGCACTCACGGCCGCCGCGTAGTTGAGCTTCTCGCCGTCGACATACTCCTCGTAGTACCGGTTGTCGGCGCCGTCGTCCAACGGCCGCGCAGCGGCGATGAGCGCGTCGAGGTCACTCGCGATGACGACGTTCGCACCCGCGGATCCCACGCGTTCCTTGACCGCCAACGGAAACCCAAATCGCGCCACGATGTCCTCGGGCGAGACCTCGGTGACGGGAACCACCGACGGGGTCCGAACGCCGGCATCCCCGAAGATGTGCGCGGCGCGAAACTTGTCCTGCATGTCGAGGCGTCGCCGCACCCGCTCGGCAACCCATGAGTCGAGGGCGCCTAGGTTGGCGCGCACGATGTCGCCGAGCGTTTCGACGAACTGGATGTCCACAACGCGCTCGCCGGCGAGAATCGCGCCGAGGCCGGCGGCGTCGGCGGGGTCGGCGAGCACTTCGTAGCGGTCGTAGACCAGCAGTGAGGCAGCCCGCGAGGCGGTCTGCCGACCGGTGCCCACCCTGACGGTGCGCACTCCGGCACGACCCAGCAACGGCGCCAGCTGATGGAACGCGGCCCACCGCGAGTCGTCGATGAAGACCACGCAGGGCGTGCCGGGGCGACGGCGTCCACGACGGCGAACCTGGGGCTGGGCGCTCGTGGCGATCATCGCCATCCTTGTGTCGGGCGCGCGCGATCGGCACGGCCGGTGGGAACCGGGGGCAGGTCGGCCCGTTACGGGGCCGCGAGAGGGATATCGGCCTGCGTACGGCGTACTTGAGCCGCCAGGCCGCGGCCTCGGACGGATTCCCGCGATGCGCACGAGCCCGCGTTCCCGACGGATGTGCCGACCGACGTCGCGGTCCGGCGGGCGGGTGCGTCCGGGACCGAGACGCGCGCTGCATCGGGGGCGCAGCCCGGCGACCGACCGATCCATCCCGCAGGAAGCCGACAGAATCGTCATCATTGTGCACATGGCCACCGACAGGTACTCCTGATGAGCCGCGCGGTGCCACGGACGGCCCGACGTCCGCTTGCGGTCATCGCCGTCGCGGCCGTCGGTGCGGCCCTGGCGGGCTGCGGCGGCTCGTACGCCAGCGCGGGCGGCACCACGACCCCGACGCCCACCTCGGCACTCACGCCGACGGCAGCCGATCCGTCCGGGCAGCCGATGCCGACGGGCAACATCCCCGGCTGGCACCAGGTCTTCGCCGACAACTTCAACCAGACCGTCCCCGTCGGCCAGTTCCCCGCCGCGGTCGCGGCCCAGTGGGGCCACAGCTATCCCGACGGGTCCAAGGACACGAGCAAGCTCGGCAGGTATGAGCCGACCAAAGTGGTGTCCATCTCCCACCACACGATGAACCTGTTCCTGCATACCCAGGACGGCATCCACATGGTGGCGGCCGCGGTACCCACGATTCCGGGTGCGCACGGCAGCGACGATGGGTTGCTCTACGGACGCTACGTCATCAGGCTGCGCGCCGATCCCGTGCCGGGGTACAAGGTCGCGATGCTGCTGTGGCCAGACAGCGAGCACTGGCCGACCGATGGGGAGATCGACTTCCCCGAGGCCAACCTCGACGGCCCGATCCTGGGATTCGTCCATCATCAGGGCGGAACGTCCCCGAACGATCAAACCGAGTTCGCGACCCAGGCCACCTACGGCCCATGGCATACCGCCACGGTCACCTGGCTGCCGAGCGGGGTCAGCTTCCAGCTGGACGGACAGGTCATCGGCACGGCCGTCGCGCGGATACCCAATACGCCAATGCACCTGATCATTCAGGCCGAGACCTCGATCGGCGGTCCGGTCCCGACCGATGCCGCAGCCGGCAACATCCAGATCGCCTGGCTGACCATCGACACGCCCTCCTGCAACCGGTCGATGTCCGTGGCACCGCGCGCGGCGGCCTGCGCCACCGGCCCGCTGCCGGAAGCCTCCTAGTCCGCAACCGCGCGGGCTGCGGCGGGTCCGCCGCCCCAAAAGCGCCGGGGTGCGTCCGTGGCCGTTGTTAGCTTCGAGCGATGCCAGTTGGACGTCGCACCCGCATCCGGGGTGCCGCAGCCATCGTGGCGATCGCGGGGTTCACCGCGGTCGCGGTAGCACAGGGAATCGCCGCCTCACGGACGCCCGACCCGTCCGGGGAGCCGATGCCGAAAGGCAACCTCCCCGGCTGGCGCCGGGTCTTCGCCGACGATTTCACCCAGAACGTCCCCCTCGGGCGCTTCCCGGCGGCCGTGGCCAGGACCTGGCGCGGCACCTACCGGGACGGCACCCTCGACACGGCCAAAAACGGCGCCTACATGCCGACCCAGGTCGTCTCGATCGCCAACGGCCTGCTGAACATTCACCTGCACTCGGCCGGTGGCATGCCCCTGGGGGCCGCCCTGGTGCCGACGATCCCCGGCGCAACCGGCACGGACGGCGGTCAACTCTACGGGCGCTACGTCATCAGGTTCAGAACCGATGCCGTGCCGGGCTACAAGGTGGTGATCCTGTTGTGGCCGGACAGCGAGAACTGGCCGACCGACGGCGAGATCGACTTCCCCGAAGCGAATACGAACAGCACCATCTGGGGACACGTCCATCATCAGGGCGGCACCTCCGGCAACGACCAGACCGGGTTTCGCACGCCGGTCATGTACGACCGGGGCTGGCACACCGCCGCGATCAATTGGCTCCCGGGTAAGGTCATCCTTCAACTCGACGGCCGGACGATCGGCAGCACGCGGACCCGGATCCCCGATACCCCGATGCACCTGGTGATCCAGGCCGAGACCGCAACCGATGGGTCCGTTCCCAGCCCGTCGGCCGCCGGCAACTTCCAACTCGACTGGCTGGTCGTCTACCGGCGCACCTAGCGGCCCTCCGGCTCGCCGCGCCGAGCCCCCGCGGCCCTGAGCAATCTGGCGCGGGCGCGGCACCCGCACCTCGTTCACAACCGCGGCGTGTGGCGCGAACGCTCAAGACGGGATCGCGTGCGCCGATACTCCTGGCGAGGCATGGCTGTAGATCGCACATCTCGAGTTTTCGGAGGACCCATGGGCGGAGTCGTCGTGACAGGCGGCGCAGGATTCATCGGCTCGAACCTGGCCGACGCCCTGCTCGCGGAGGGGCACGAGGTCCACATCGTCGACAACCTGTCGACCGGTAGCCGCAAGAAGGTGCCGGCCGAGGCAGCATTTCATGAGCTGGACATTCGCGACGGCGGGGCCCTCGGTGCACTCGTCGCGTCGATCCGGCCCGCGACAATCTTCCACCTCGCCGCCCAGGCCGACGTCCGGAGAGCAATCGAGCAGCCCGACTTCGATGCCGCCGTCAACGTCATCGGGACGATCAACGTTCTCGAGGCCGCCCGCCACGCGGACGCGCGGGTCGTGTTCACGTCCACCGGGGGCGCCGCGTACGGCGAGTACCCGGACCTGCCGATCCCGACACCGGAGACTGCCGAGGCTCGGCCGATGTCCCACTACGGGGCGAGCAAACTCGCAGGCGAGGGCTACTGCCTGCTCTACCACCGGCTCTACGGGCTCCCGGTGGTCATCCTGCGGTTGGGCAACGTCTACGGACCGCGGCAGGACGCGCACGGTGAGGCCGGTGTGGTCTCCATCTTTTCTGGGCGACTGCTCGACGGGGTCGCGCCCCGCGTGTTCGGAGACGGTCTGCAGACGCGCGACTATGTCTTTGTCGGCGACGTCGTGCAGGCGTTTCTCGCCGCCCGCACCGCAGGCACCGGGGAGATCTTCAACATCGGCTGGGGCCGCGAGGTGAGCGTGCTCGATCTGTTGGAAGGGCTCGACGCACCCCTGGCCCCCGAGTTTGCGCCGGCGCGCACCGGAGAGTTGCAGCGCAGCGCCCTTGCGAACGATCGCGCACACCAGGTGCTTGGCTGGAAACCTCAGACACCACTCGCCGAGGGGCTGCGGGTGACCCGAGACGCGATCGCCGTTACCCACCGGGACCCGACCGCCGCGCCCCCGGGATTCATGGCGATGATGCAAGTGCGGGCCTAGCACCCGCTCCGGACACCGACGGCGCGCTGGCAGCCGGCGCACCGTCGGCCAGCGCTCGATGGCCGGTGTGTTCGCAGCACGCGCGCGGCGCGTCGCGGGCATCGTCGCCACGCCAGACAGCGCCCCGTGCCGGGCTGGCGCGCGCAGTCCGGACTCGGTCAAGATCAAGACCATCCGCACGCAGGAGGTCGTTGTGGGGGGCTGGACCGAAGGACGCAGGGCCCGTGCCGACGGCCTCGGGGCATCGCCGGCGTCCGGGCACATCGCCCGACGAGGTGGTCCGTGAGTCCTGAACGCGTCCCTGTCGAGGTCGGGGGCCACCGCCTGACGCTCTCGAACCTCGACAAGCCGATGTACCGGGCGACGCAGTTCACCAAGCGTGACGTCCTGGACTACTACGCGCGGATCGCCCCGGTGATGCTGCCCCATCTCGCACGACGCCCGGTGACGCTCCGCCGATTCCCGGGCGGCAGCGCAGCAGGCTCCTTTTTCGAAAAGCGCGTCCCGCCGAACGCCCCCGCATGGGTCACGACCACACGCGTCCCGCTGCAGGCCGGCGATGCGCACCCGGATCATCTGGACGCGCTGATCGTTGCCGACACCGCGACGCTGATCTGGGCAGCCAACCTCGCCGCGCTCGAGTTCCACGTCACGCTCTGGCGGGTTCCCGAGGACGATTCGCCCCCCGGGCCGCCCGACTACGTGGTGTTCGACCTCGACCCCGGCCCGGGGACGTCGGTCGTGGAGTGCTGCCGCGTCGCCGAATGGATCACCGAAGTCCTCGGGGCGCGCGGTATCGGGCGACCCGGCGCCAAGACCAGCGGCTCCAAGGGCCTACAGCTCTACGTTCCGCTGCCGCCGGATACCGCGTGGGCGACCTCGCGCGCCGACGCGCTCGAGATCGCCACCCGCGTCGCGGCCGACCACCCCACGCAGGTGGTGACGAACATGCGAAAGGCGCTCCGGACCGGACACGTGCTCATCGACTGGAGCCAGAACCACCCCGCCAAGACCACGGTGGCCGCGTACTCGCTGCGCGCCGGCCCCGCGCCGACGGTCTCGACGCCGATCACCTGGGACGAGTTGGTCAGATGTGCCCGATCCGGGGACCCCGATGCGCTGCGGTTCACCGCGCAGGAGGTCCTGCGGCGCGTTGAGCGTCTCGGGGACCTCATGCCCGCGCCGGCTCAGCCGCCGCGGGGCGGCAGGTAGGCGGCGTGGGCGCCCCTGACGCGACGTGGGCGCCTCGCCGACCCGGCACGTGACCCGGCGCGGCGTCGCCAGAGCGACGTCATCGACGGGCCCCCAACACCGCGGCGTGCCGATACCCATGTCCACCCATCGCCGTGCCGGTCGGCCATGTTGGGTGGGCGCAAGCCCGCCGGATGCCTCCCGGGTCGGCTGAGGCTAACTCCCGGCTCCGACGTCACCACGTTCCATGGCGTCAGGAGCAAGCTGGTGGCCAAGTGGGGCTCCGGTCGCGTCGACGGCCGCCCCGTCACCGCCCGCTGGCTGCGCCGACCCGACCAGCGCCAGCTCGTGATCCCAGTATGCGGGCAACCGGTGCCACGGATTGGGCCCCGCTCCATCGGTGACAAACACGACATCGCACGGACCGGCGACCGCACGCGCAAGCGCGGCCTCGAGCGCCTGCGCATCCGGTGCGTCGAAGACCAGGTGCCACAGCTCGGCGCCCCGACCGGGGTCATGCATCCAGTTCGGGAAACGCGCCGCCGCATGCTCCGCCCAGGGGCCTTCGAACACGGCGAGGATGTCGGCAACTGCGGCAAAGCGTGGGTCAACGTTCGCTTGGCCCATGTTGAGCGCGGCCGCAAGCCCACGCGCCCGCACCACCTCGGTCAGCTCGTCGTACTGACCCAGACGGTCCGCGGTGCCGGGCACCTGGTCGAAGAAGACCCCATCGACGCCGAACCAGCCGTGATGGCGCACCACGTCGGCGAGGATCGCCGCCCGCGGTCGCGTCCCGTAGGCCGTATCCACATAGCCGTACACCGCATGCCCCAGTGCGCGGGCCGCCACCGCGCGCGCCACATAGCGCGCGTCCGGTGATCGACCCGGCCCGGAATCCGGGTTGATGACCACCACCGATCCCGCCGGGGCGCGCGCGACGCCGTCCCAGATCTCTGGATGCACGTCCGGATCCGCGTAGACGGGGATGCCCAGCCGCAGCTGCGCCTGATCGTCGCGGCGCGTGCGGCCCACCAGGTCTGCGAGGTTCTGCACGGGCCGTAGGCTATCAGCGCGCCGTACGGGCCCTCGTACCGCCGCCGCCGGGACCGCACGCCGAACCGTGGCGCGGCGCGCTACCCTTCTAGGGTCACCTCACCGCACCACACGAGGGCCATCGCGTGTTCGACGTCTCGCCTGTCCATCTGATCGTGCTGGCAGCCATCGCGCTCTTGGTGTTCGGCCCGCGCCGTCTGCCCGAGATGGCGCGCAGCCTCGGGCGCGGCGTGCGCGAGTTCAAGTCCGCGATCGCCGTCGACGACCACCCCGGATCCGCGCCGCCGCAGCAGGCCGCGGCCACGGCAGCGCCGCCCGCTCCGGCCGCCGCTCCGGGCGCCCCGCTCGCCGCGCCGGCCCACGAGGCGGGCATCGAGGGGTTCATCCGCTCAGGCGACGATCAGCCGGCCCGTCCCGCCGAATAACCCCACGCCGCCGCCGCACCGCGACGTTGCCAGCGGACGCGCGAGCGCACCGCGTCCCGCCCGCCTCCTAGAATGCCGTGCGGTGCTGCCTTCTTCCTCACACGTCGACATCGGCGCGCGCATTCTCGTCGTTGACGACGAGGCATCCATCACCGACGCGCTCTGCACGGCGCTGCGCTACGAGGGCTACGACGCCCGCGAGGCCGGCTCGGCGCGTGCGGCCCACGGGGTGATCCAGAGCTTCTCGCCCGATCTCATCGTGCTTGACGTGATGCTGCCCGACACGGACGGGTTCACGCTGGCACGCAATCTGCGCGCCGGCGGCCAGGACGCGCCCATCATCTTCCTGACCGCGCGCGACGAGACCTCCGACAAGCTGGCGGGCCTCAACCTCGGCGACGACTATGTGACCAAGCCGTTCAGCCTGGCCGAGATCGTCGCACGCGTGGGCAACGTCCTGCGCCGCACCAAGGGCGCCGAGGACCATGCCGTGCTGCGGTTCAAGGATGTCGTCCTCAACGAGGACACCCACGAGGTCCGGCGCGCCGGGAACCGCATCCAGCTCACCCGCACCGAGTTCGCGCTGCTGTCGTTCTTTATGCGCAATCCGCGCCGGGTGCTCTCCAAGCATCAGATCATCGACGCCGTCTGGGCCAACGACGCAACGATCGATCCCAACGTCGTCGAGACGTACGTGAGCTACCTGCGCAAGAAACTCGGCACCGACCGCCCGCAGCTCATCCAGACCATCCGCCTGGTCGGGTACGCCCTCAAAGAGCCCGAGGGATAGATGTCGCTGCGACTGCGCCTGCTCGCGCTGGTGGCCGGGCTCGCGATCGTCGCCCTGATTGCGGTCGAGACCGTGACCTACCTCGAGCTGCGCTCGTTCCTGTACTCGCAGATCGACCGCACCGTCTCGACGAGTGTCGAGGTGGTCGGCGATGCCGTCGGCACCCGGCAGCCGCTGAACCCGACCAACCTCGAGACGCTCGTGTCGACCACGCCGGGCCTCTATGTCGGAGACCTGGGCCCCGGTCGGCAGATCCAGTGGCGTGCGCTCGGCGTCGCCAAGGGCGCCACGGCGGCGGCCCCGCCGGCGCTTGCGCGCCTCGGGAAAATCGCCGACACCGACCAGAGCGGTCCCATCACCGTCGCGGCCACCCACGGGGACCTGCAGTACCGGGTCGCCGTCGAGCCGATCGGCAGCTCGCAGGCCATCCTCCTGGCGGCCCCGCTGGATGCGGTCGACGACACGCTGCACCGACTGCTGGCGATCGAGCTGATCGTCTCGGGCATCGCCATCGCGTGCGTGCTGGCGGCCGGTGCGTGGCTCATCGCGGTCAGCCTGCGGCCGCTCGCGCGGATCGAGCGCACCGCGTCGGCGATCGCCGCGGGCGACTTTTCACGCCGCGCCCAAGGTGCGCGCACCACCACCGAGGTCGGCCGGCTCGCGCTCGCGTTCAACTCGATGATCACCCGTATCGAGGCGGCGTTTGCCGAGCAGTCCGAGTCCGAACGGGTGCTGCGCCAGTTCGTGGCCGACGCCTCCCACGAGTTGCGCACCCCCCTGACCGCCGTGCGGGCCTACGCCGAACTGTTCGAGCGCGGCGCCAAGTACCACCCGGAGGACCTCGAGCGCGCCATGACCGGCATCCAACGCGAGGCGGCGCGGATGAGCGTGCTCGTCGACGACCTGCTGTTGCTGGCACGACTCGACCAGCACCCGACGATGGCGGCGCGTGAGGTCGACCTCGTGGCAATCGTCCAGCTGGCCGCCGAGGCCTCGCGCACCATCGACCCCGCCCGCCGCGTGAGCGTCATCGCACCGGCGCACGCCGTCGTGCGTGGCGACCCGGACGCGCTGCGGCGGGTGCTGGACAACCTGCTCGGCAACGTGCGCGCCCACACACCGCCCGGCACGCCCGCGACCGTGAGCGTGCGCGTCGACGATGCCCACGTCCGGCTCGAGGTCCGTGATGAGGGCCCAGGACTGCCGCCGGAGCTCGCCGCACATGCCTTCGAGCGCTTCTCGCGCGGCGATGGCTCGCGCTCCCGCGACGCGGGCGGCTCGGGGCTGGGCCTGGCGATCGTGGCCGCGATCGCCGAGGCCCACGACGGCACCGTCGCGCTCGCCAACCTCCCCGGCTCGGGCGCGTGCTTTACGATCACGCTCCCGGCGGTGCCCGCGGGCGGTGCCACGAGCGCCTAGCGCCCCCGGACCGGGCGCGGCACCGGCGCGGTGCTCAGGAGAGCGTCAGCGTGAACTGCCGGGTCGTCTGCGCGCCGCCGCTGGTCGCGATGATCGTGAACGTCGGCGTACCATGGCGACTGGAGCCGCGCCCGGACAGGGTCGCCTGACCCGCAGAGCCGGGGCTCACGCTCACCCGCGCGCGGCAGCCGACCCGACCTCGCTCAAGGTCGGGGTCGGGGTCGGGGTCCCGGTGGCGGTCACGCTGAAGCTGAACGCCTGCCCGGCCGGTGTCGTCAGCGCACTCGCGCTGATGATCACCGGTGCCGTCGGGCAGCCGTGACGGTCAGGGTGGCGGCGTTGGACGTGGCCGGACTGCCGACGCCGTTGGTGAACACCGCGCGATACTGGTTCCCGTTCATGGCCGTGGTGACCGACGACAGCGCTCAGAGGTCGCTGACGTCGCCCCGGACACGGGGTCCACGCACCGCCGTTGGCCGACACTTGCCACTGGACGGTCGGCGTCGGCGTTCCCGAGGCCGCCGCGGTGAAGCTGGCCGACTGCCCCGCCGTCACCGCGACCGGGCTCGGCTGCTGGGTGATCGCCGGCGCGCTTTGGGTCGGCGCCACGATCTCGCCGGCGTCGGCGACCTCCTGGCTCCAGTAGCTCGGCAGAGCGTCGTAGGGGTTGGGCAGGCCGAGGTTGGTGACGTACGCGTTGCCGAACCCGTCGCCGGTCAGTGTCGACAGGATCGTCGGCAGGCTAGTGGAATTGGCCCCGTAGACCACCGCCCAGAACCGGCTCGGGTCATAGCCGGGGATGACGCTGGCACCGCCGGCCAGGTCGGCGGGCGAGCCCTCGAAGCTCAGCAGGACGTCCGACGCGTTCGCGTAGCAGGCGGGCGTCGCCGTGCCGGGGTTCAGCACGGTCAGATCGAGTCCAGGCTGGGCGTGGATGAACGCGTACAGCGGGGCGTAGTAGGACGCCTCGGTCTCGCAATCGGTCGCGCCCTCATCGAGAAAGATCCCGTTGACCCCGTACCACTGCTCGTAGGTCGTGATGTCGGCTTCCACGCTGCTCAGCGGGCGCGAGCCGTAATCGGTGTCGACGTATCCCACCACGTCGATGCCGGCAGCCTGCGAGTTGGCCACCTGCTGGACGTAGTTGGGGTCCTGGCTGGTCCCCGGACCGCTGTCCGGGTTGAGCACCGCCAGATCCGCCGTCCGCGGCGGACCGTCGAGCCCGAGCCAGCCTGAGGTCAGCGCATAGAAGTACGACGGGACCGCCAGGGCCGGGCCGCTGCGGTACGTGAACGTCGCGAGCGGACTCGTCGACGCGCTGGACCCCGAGGAGGACGTGACGACCACCGGACCGCTCGAGGTGCCCCCGCCCGGCAGGGCGGGTGTCGGGACATCCAGCACCGTGTCGGACACCACCGTCGCCGGTCCAGCCGCGACGCCGTCGACGGCGACCGTCGGTGTGCCGGACCGAAAGCCCGACCCGACCACGGTCAGCGGGGTTCCGCCGGCGACGGGGCCGGTCCGGGGCCATACCGCGCTGACGACGGGCTGCCCGAGAGCCTGCGCCGACACCGCCGCGACGAGGAACACAACGAGCACGAGCATGGCCCATGGGCCCCACAGGGACACCGCGCCGCGGTGCCGATTTCGACCGGGTACCGCGGCGCGGTGCGGGGCGTGGCGCATGGAGTCGGTGCGGCGCACCGTCAGGAGCTCTCCTCGACGTGCAGATCCGGCGCCGCGGTGCGGGATGGCGCCGAGCCCAGGGGTGGTAGCCGTTCGCGTCTAGGTTGAGCCGGTGACCGCCGCGGTGCAAGATCTCTCAGCGATCACTGATCCGCCGCACCGCGCACGGTGCGGCGATTTCTCACCCGGCCGCCCCAACCGGTGGCCGACCGAGGCGTCCGCGGCACGATCGACCCGGCTCCCCCGGCACGCACGGCGGCCGAGGACGCACGGCGCGCCGTCTCGTCTAGGAGGTGAGCCGCCCCCTGGCGTACCCATCGGGCGAGGCGCGACAAGAGCGCCGCTCTCGGCCGGATCCGTGCCGGGCGGCCGACGGTAAAGGTTCGCTAACGGGACTCACAGCACATTCACAGCATGGCCCGCCACCATGGGCCGCGATGCTGAGAGGGACCATGTCCGCACAACCGGGCGTGCGCAGTCCTCGCGGGACGCGCGCATGAGCAAGCACCGCATCCGGCACCCGCGCCATGGCGCGCGCCGCACGGCCCCCAAGGACCGCATGGGGCCGCGGCTGCGTCACCGTGAGCGCGGCAACGCGCTGCTGCGCCACGGCACGAGCGTGGCGATCGTCGGCGGCCTTGTGCTGACGGCGGGTTTCGGGGTCCTGGCGTACCACACGACCGAGGCCCAGGACGCCGCACGTGCCGCCGCCAAGGCCCGTGTGTTGGCGTACGAGCGCCATCAGTATGCGCTTGAGCAGGCCGCGCTCGCTCGCGTCCGCGCCCAACAGGAGGCCGCGGCCCGCGCCCGCGCGGCCAAGCTCGCCCAACTGGCCGCCATCCGCACCGCCCAGGCCGACGCGCACGCCCGCCAGTTGGCGGCCGCGAACGCCGCCAGCGCCGCGGCGGCGGCGGCCGCGGTCGCGACCAGCGCGCCGGTCAGCATGCCGGCGGCGTCGTCCGCCACGGGCTCGAGTCGGCTCGTCGTCCGCATCCTCGTCCAGCGCCGCACCGCCCGTCGCGATCCCCACTCCGAGCTCGTTGCCCAGCGCGCCGGTCGTCTCGTCCGGCGGGTCATGACCGCCACGGGATCGTTCACCGCGCTCGGCACGACGGCGATGGCGTGCGTGAGCGACGCGGCGCGCCTGGACGACGCGCTCGCCATCCTTCGCGACGAGCTCGAGCATGTCGACCGCGCCTGCAGCCGCTTCCGCGAGGACTCCGAGTTGATGCGAATCAACCGCGGCGATGGATCGCCGTGCACGGTCAGCCCGCTGTTGTGCGACGCGCTCGGAGTCGCCCTCGACGCCGCCCGGACGACCGACGGCATCCTTGACCCCACCGTCGGCGCGGCCGTGCGCGCCACCGGGTACGACCGGTCGTTCGCCGAACTCGGCTCGGCGGGGCCCCGCCTCGGGCGCGTCGGGTTCGCAGGCGTACCGGGCTGGCGACTGGTCGATCTGGATCCCATACGCCGGACACTCCGCGTGCCGGCCGGGGTCGAACTCGACCTCGGGGCGACCGCGAAGGCCTTTGCCGCCGACCGCGCCGCGGCCGCGATCCGTGCGGGCACGGCGACCGACGTGCTGGTGTCCCTCGGCGGCGACATCGCGGTCGCCGGTGCGCCCGGCGGCGGTTGGCCGATCCTGATCGCCGACGATCACCGCGCGCCGCTCGACGGCCCGGGTCCGGTCATCACGATCGCCGAGGGTGGGCTGGCGACCTCCAGCACGACCGTCCGCAACTGGACGATCGGCGACGCCGAATACCACCACCTCATCGACCCGCGCACCGGGACCTCGGCGCGCACGCCCTGGCGGACCGTCAGCGTGGCCGCGGCGAGTTGCCTGGCCGCCAACACCGCCAGCTCGGCGGCCCTGATCCTCGGCGAGACGGCGCCGCAGTGGCTTGCCGAGCGTGGGCTGCCCGCCCGGCTGGTCGGTCACGGCGGCACACGCACCTATGTCGCCGGTTGGCCGGAGGATCCCGCATGAACGCGCATGCCCTGTGGTATCTGACGCGTGGCACCGGACTGGTCGCGCTCGTCCTCGTCACGCTGTCGGTGGTGATCGGCATCGCCGCCTCGGTGCGCGCCGGCGGCACGCGCACCCCGCGGTTTGTCGTGTCGGGCCTGCACCGCAACGTCTCGCTGTTGACGGTGGCGTTCATCGTCGTGCACGTGGTCACCACGATTCTCGACGGGTATGCGCCGATCCGCCTGGTCGACGCGGTGATCCCGTTCATCTCGGCCTACCGGCCGATCTGGTTGGGCCTCGGGGCGCTGGCGTTCGATCTGATCTTGGCCCTGGTGATCACGAGCCTCGTGCGCGTGCGGATCGGCCTGAAGACCTGGCGGGGAATCCACTGGTTCGCCTACGCGTGCTTTCCGATCGTCATCGTCCACGCCCTCGGCACGGGTTCCGACGCGTCCCAACACTGGATGCTCGAGGTCGTGGCCGTCTGCGTGGTGCTCGTCGTCGCGGCGGTGCTGTGGCGGCTCTGGGAGATCCGCAGGGAGCACCTGCCGCTCGCCCTCGCCGGCACCGCGCTGGCCATCGTGGCCCCGCTCGTGTTCATCGGCTGGGCCAATAGCGGCCCGCTCGCACGCGGCTGGGCCAAGCGCGCCGGCACGCCCGCGAGCCTGCTGGGCGGGCACGCGTCGGCCACGAGCCCCTCGGCGGCGACGACCTCCACCCCGTCGGCCCTCCCCAACCCGCCCTATTCGGGATCGTTTTCCGGCTCGATCTCGACCGGTGCGGTCGACAGCGGGGGCAACACGACCATCACGATCGCGACCACCACCTCGGGCAGCGCCCACGCCAAGCTGGAGGTCACGCTCACCGGCCAGTCCGACGGCCAGGGCGGCCTGAACACGCTCAACAGCAGCACGGCGACCTACGGGCCCGCGTCCGACCCGAGCCTCTATACCGGCACGGTGATCGCGCTGCAGGGCAACCAGATCGCGATCAGCCTCTCGAGCTCGACCACGACACCGGCCAAGCTGCTGCTCAACGTGAACGCGTCGATCAACCTCAGCGCGGGGACCATCTCCGGTAGCTTCCAGGTCAGCTGACCTCGGAGCACCCGTGACCACCACCCACCGTATGGCCCCGACGACGCTGCCGCGACTGCTCGGCGGCCTCGATCACCCCGACGGCCTGGCGTCGCTCGACCGGCATGTCGGCTTCCACGGCGCCTTGGGCGTCCAAGCCGAGCCGGGCCGTCCGAACGCCATGCTGACCGAGTCGGTCCGCGCGAGTGGGCTCGGCGGCCGGGGCGGCGCGAACTTCCCGGTCGCCCGCAAGGTCGACGCCGTGCTCGGCGAACGCGGCCGACCGGTCGTGCTGATCAACGCCACCGAGGGCGAGCCGCCCAGCCGCAAGGACCACGTGCTGCTGCGCGGCGCCCCGCACCTGGTCATCGACGGGGCGGTCGTCTGCGCGGCGATGGTCGGCGCCCACGAGGCGATCATCGCCCTCGAGCAGGGCTCCCGGCGCGAGTTCGCCGCACTCGACGCGGCACTTACCGAGCGCGCGCAGCGCCATGTCGACAGCCGCCTGAAGATCCTGCTCGAGAGCGTCCCGGACGGGTTTGTCATCGGGGAGGAGCGCGCGCTCATCAACGCCTTGAACGGCGGGCCCGGCAAACCCACCTTCGCCCCGCCCCGGCCCTTCCAGAAGGGCGTCGACGGCGCGCCGACCCTGGTCCAGAACGCCGAAACCGCGGCGCAGCTGGCGCTGATCGCCCGACACGGGGCCGAGTGGTTCCGCGGGCTCGGAACCGCCGCCGAGCCGGGCTCGGCCCTGGTCACCCTCACCGGGGCGGTCGCCCATCCGGGCGTCTATGAGATCCCGCTCGGCGCGACGCTCGACGATCTCGTGGTCGCCGCGGGCGGGCTCGCCGCACCGATCCGGGCGTACTTGATCGGCGGATACTTCGGCACCTGGATCGACGCGCCAGACACCGCCGGCCTGCGCCTGACCAACGCCGACCTCGCGCCGCTGGGCGGAGGCCTGGGCGCCCGCGCGATCATCGCCCTGCCGGCGAGCGCGTGCGGCCTGACCGAGACGGCGCGCGTCGCCCGGTACCTGTCCGGTCAGTCGGCTGGCCAGTGCGGGCCCTGCGTGCACGGGCTGGATGCGATCGCCGGCGCCATGGAGCTTCTGGCCCGCGGCGACGGGCGCCAGTTGGCGGACCTCGAGCGCTGGCTCGGCCAGGTCGCCGGTCGCGGGGCGTGCCGGCACCCCGACGGCAGCGTGAAGCTGATCGCCAGCGCCCTCAGGGTCTTCGCCGAGGAGGTGCACCGCCACACCGTGGACCGCAAATGCACCGGCAACGGCACCCCGGTGCTGCCGATACCCGCGTCCGCCGCACCCGGGCGGACCGCATGAGCGAGCAGCTGCGCGTCAACTGGATCCGCTGCGACGCCCACGGGCTGTGCGCCGAACTGTTCCCCGAGCGCATCTCGCTCGATGACTGGGGGTACCCGATCATCGATCCCGCACCGATCTCGCCGCAGCTGCGCAAACACGCCGAGCGCGCGGTCGCGCAGTGCCCGGTGCTGGCGCTGGTCTTCGAACGCACGGACCCGTAACCCGGCCGGGTCCTGGCTCAGGCGGGCTCGGAGCGCAGGCGCGCCACGACGCGCGCGACGAGCTCGGACTCGACCGGATGCGTCAGCGGCCCCCCCGGGGCGTCGACGTTTCGCCATGCGACCGCGCGGATCTCGCCCGCCGGGCCACGCGCAGGCACGCCCAGCTCGCCGCCAATCGGCGCCATCAGCCAGTACTCGGTCGCCTTGGCGACGGGGCGTCCGTCGCGCTCGACCGCGTAGGAGATGACCTCCAGGTGCTCGATCGATTCGCAGATCAGCCCGGTCTCCTCGCGGACTTCGCGCAGCGCAGCGCCCAGCGGGGCCTCATCCGCGTCGATCTTCCCCTTGGGAAGGCACCACGCGCCCTCAGGATGTCGCGACGGTTGGACGGCAGCCACGCACAGCTGGTCGGCGACGAGCGCCAGCACGATGCCGCCGGCGCCGCGCTGGGGCTCCGGGTCGGCGGCGCGAGCGCGAGGTCGTATCGGTTGCAACATGTCCCCCGCGTGGCCGACGGCGATGCGCGAGAAGCTAGCATCCGGACCATGCGAGTCGGAGTGCTCACCGGAGGCGGCGACTGCCCCGGGCTCAATGCGGTCATCCGCGCCGCCGTGCGGACCGGCATCACCCAGTATGGCCACGAGTTCGTGGGGCTGCGCCGCGGCTGGCGCGGGCTGCTCGAGGGCGAGACGATGCCGCTGGACCTCGAGGTCGTGCGCGGGCTGATCAGCAGGGGCGGCACCATCCTCGGCAGTTCGCGGACCAACCCCTACAGCCATGATGGCGGGGCCCGGTCGGCCGCCGGCAACATGGCCGCGCTCGGCCTCGACGCGCTGATCGCGATCGGCGGCGAGGACACCCTGGGGGTCGCGAACCGACTGCACCACGACTTCGGGCTCAAGACCGTCGGCGTGCCCAAGACGATCGACAACGACCTGTCAGGGACCGACTACACGTTCGGGTTCTGGACGGCCGTGCAGATCGTCGTGGACGCCATCGATCGGCTGACCACCACCGCCGAGTCGCACGACCGCGTCATCGTGGTCGAGGTGATGGGCCGCCACGCGGGCTGGATCGCCGTGGAGTCGGGGCTCGCCGGGGGCGCGGACGCGATCCTGATCCCCGAGCTCGCGGCCGACCCGGACCGGGTGGTGACCTACCTGCGCGAGCGGGAGGCCCGTGGCCAGCAATTCGCGATCGTGGTCGTCAGCGAGGGCGTGCAGCTCGGCGAGGGTACGGTCTCCGGCGCACGCGACGAGTTCGGGCACGAGGCGCTGGCCGCCGCCGGCGTCGGCGAGCGGCTGGCGACCTACATCGCCGACGCCACCGGCAAGGAGGCGCGCGCGGTCGTGCTCGGTCACCTGCAGCGTGGCGGCACCCCGAGCGCGTACGACCGCGCCCTTGCCACCCGCTTCGGCATCCATGCCGCCCGAATGGTCGACCAGGGCGCGTTCGGACGGATGGCCGCACTGCGCGGCGCCCAGATCACGGACATCCCGATCGACGAGGCAGTGGGCACGCTGAAGACGGTGCCGGCGGAGCTGTTCGCAGACGCCGAAGTCTTCTTCGGCTGACCACGTCGTGCCGGCGGCGCCCACCCGTTGATGAGGCGCACCGGCCAGAAGCAATGCTAACCTCGCCGCCCATGGGTCGGATGCTGATCATCTGCGAGAAACCGTCGGTCGCCCGCGACGTGGCCACCGCGCTGTATGGACGACAGGCCAAGCGCGTCGGCGATTTCTACGAGGGTCCCGACGGCGTCGTGGCCTTCGCCGTCGGCCACCTGCTCGAGCAGGTCGATCCGGACGATTACGACGCCAAGTACAAGAAGTGGCGCTACGACGACCTGCCGATCCTCCCCGATGAGTTCCGGTACAAGGCCCGCGACGCGCGGGCCCAGACGCAGCTGCGGGCCCTGCACAGGCTCATGGGCGCCGCCACGACCGATGTGATCGTCAATGCCTGCGACGCCGGACGCGAGGGTGAGTTGATCTTCAAGCTCATCCTGCAGACCGCCTCCAAAGCCGCGCGCGCCAAGCCGGTCAAGCGCGCCTGGTTCAGCTCCATGACCCAGAAGGCCATCACCGACGCGTTTGCGCACCTGCGCGACGACGAGCAGATGGTCCCGCTCGAGGAGGCCGCCCGGGCCCGCAGCGAGGCGGACTGGCTGGTCGGCATGAACGCCACCCGTGCGGCCACCACCAAGGCCGGCTCGGCGCGCCGGGTGCTCTCACTCGGCCGCGTCCAGACGCCGACCCTGGCCATGATCGTCTCGCGCGACCTGGCAATCCAGGCGTTCGTGCCCGAGGACTACTGGGAGGTCGACGCCACCTTCCAGACCGCCGACGGGGCGCGGTATGTGGGCAAGTGGCATACCGGCGCGACGGTCCGGCTCGAGTCCGCGGCCGCCGCCGAGCAGATCGCGACCGCGGTGGGCGGACGCCCGGCCACGGTCACCGCCATCGAGACCAAGCCGCAGGTCGTGCAGGCACCGCTGTTGTACGACCTCACCACCCTGCAGCGCGAGGCCAACAGCCGCTTCGGGTTCTCGGCCCAACGCACGCTCTCGACCGCCCAGGCGCTCTACGACCAGCACAAGCTGCTGACCTATCCGCGGACCAGCTCGCGCTACCTGTCGGGCGACATGGTCGGCCAGCTCAAGCCCATCGCCCGGGCGATCGGGGCTGCGGCCGCCGAGTACGCCGACGGTGCCCGCTACGTGCTGGGGCTCGACAAGCTGCCGTTGCGGCGCGTCGTCGACGACACCAAGGTCACCGACCACCACGCGATCATCCCGACCGAGGGCGACCACGACCTGAGCGGCCTCTCTGGCGACGAGCGTCGCCTGTATGACCTCGTCGCCAAACGCTTCTTGGCGGTCTTCCACCCGCCGGCAAAGTTCGAGCGAACCGTCGTCGAGACCGAGTGCGAGACCCACACCTTTCGCAGCCGCGGCAGCGTGCTCGTCGACGCCGGCTGGCGCGCCGTCTACGGGGAGGAAGCCGCACCGCCGCCCCGCACCGAGGCGGAACGCGCCGAGGCCGAGGACAGCCAGGAGCCCGAGCAGGACCAGTCGCTGCCGCCGCTGACGCTCGGCATGGGCGTGACCTGCGCCGAGGCCGACGCGCGCGGCAAGACGACCAAGCCGCCGGCCCGCTACTCGGAAGGCACGCTGCTGCGCGCCATGGAGACGGCCGGCAAGCTCGTGGACGACGACGAGGCCGCCGAGGCGATGAAGGACGCCGGGCTCGGCACCCCGGCGACCCGGGCGGCGACGATCGAGCGCCTCATCGACGCGGGGTACATCGAGCGCGAGGGCCGCCAGCTGCGCGCCACCGAGAAGGGCGTCGGGCTGATCACGATGCTCGGCGACCATGTGCTGACCAAGCCCGAGCTGACCGGCAAGTGGGAGCAGCGGCTCAACCGCATCGAGCGCGGACAGGAGGACCACACCGCCTTCCACCACGACGTCGAGCAGTTCACGCGCGACATCGTCGCCTGGTTCGCCGACAAGGAGCGCGACGACCTGCGCGTGGAGCGCCGCGTGCTCGCGCCCTGTCCGACCCCGGGCTGCGACGGCCAGGTCGTCGAGTACCCCAAGAGCTACGGCTGCAACACCTACAAGAGCAAGGACGAGCCGGGCTGCGGCTACACGCTCTGGAAGACCCAGAACGGCAAGACCCTCACCCTCGAAGAGGCGCGTGCACACATCGCCGCCGGCGAGTCGAGCAAGGATCTTGTCGTCGAGCGCGAGATCATCGGGCCCTGCCCGACGCCGGGCTGCGGCGGCAACATCATCGAGCGCGCCCGCAGCTTCGGCTGCACCAGCTGGAAGAGCCGCACCGAGACCGGCTGTGGCTTTGTGATCTGGAAGAAGGCACGCGGCCAGGCCGACGTGGATGTCGAGACCGCGCGCAAGATGGTCGCCCGCGGCGAGACCAACTCCGCCCCGACGGTGGCCAAGGAGCCGATCGGCCCGTGCCCGACCCCCGGCTGCGGCGGCCAGATCGTCGCGAACTCGCGCGCCTACGGCTGCACCAGCTGGAAGAGCCGCAAGAATCCCGGCTGCGGCTTTGTGATCTGGAAAAAGGAACGCGGCAAGGAGCCGATCAGCCGTGCGCAGGCGATCGAGCGGCTGGCCGCTGCCCATGAGGCCGCCGGCACGCCGTGGACCGGCGCCGCGGCGGCCGAGCCGGCCGTGCGCGCCTGAGCCACCCCAGGCCGGCGTCGATCCGGTCGCGCAGCGGCCCTATGATTGGCGCTGCACGGCATCCCGCCGCACACCGGTCATCCGGTTGCACCCCGACATCTCCCAATCAAGGAACTCGACATGGACGCTCTCGAGGCGATTCGCCGACGCCGCAGTGTGCGCACCTACACCGACCAACCAGTCGACGATGCGGACCTCGACCAGTTGCTGCGCCTGGCCCTGATGGCCCCCAGCGGCGGGATGGCGCAGGCCTGGAGCCTGATGGTCGTGCGCGATGCCCAACGACGGGCGGCTCTCGCCGAGATCGTGATCGCCGGTGGCGGCGCGTACTTTGCCTCGGTGCGGCCGGCCCAGGCCGGGCACACCCACGAGCAGCACGCCCAGTGGGGCCTGGACTACGCCAACCAGGTGCTCGGCAGCTACCGCCACGTCCCGGTCTGGATCCTCGGCCTGGTGGTGCCCCGCGACGTCTTCCCCCCCGAGGACCGCAACCTGGAGGCCCTGGCCGACGAGATGTCGGTGGCGTTTGCGATGGAGAACCTGTTCGTGGCCGCTCGCGCGAAGGGCCTGGGCACCGTGCCGACGGTGTTCCACTGGTACAACGAACCCGCCCTGCGCGAGCTTGTCGGTGTGCCGGACGAGATTCGCGTGCCGGTCATCACGCCGCTGGGTTACCCGACCGAGTTCCCGGTCGGGCTCCCGCCGCGCCTCAAGGAACTGCGGCGCCCGTGGCGAACTCTCGTCCACGACGACAGCTGGGGGAACACGCGCGCCGAGTGACGTTTGCCCGCCCAAAGGCCGGTATCCGGGCGTACACTTCGCAGGCTCGGAGGTCGTAGCGCCCTGACAGGCCGGCGCCGCCGGCTCCGCCGTTCTTTCATGGCCAATGCACCCCACATCACGGTCCGCGCGCCGTTCGCGGAGCCCCCGCAGGCCGGAACCCCCACCGGCGACGCCACCGCCTCACCGCCGACGGGCCCGCGGGGTGTGAGCCGGTGACCTCCCCGCCGCCGCCAGATCCCACGGCCCCGCCCACCGGCCCCGAGGAGACCGAGGCCCGCGAGACTGCCCGCGCCCGGCGGGGGCGCCGACGCATGCGCGTCATCTACGACGCGCCCACCCGTGGCCGCGTCCGCAAGGCGGTCATCGGCGTGCCCCTGCCGACCGGCGCACTCGAGGACGAGCTGCTTCCCAAGCGCCTGGCGCTCCCGGTGTTCGCCTCGGACGCCCTCTCGTCGGTGGCGTACGCGACCGAGGCCGCGCTGTTGGTGCTCGTCGTTGCGTCCGCGAGCGCGGCCAAGTACGTCGTGCCGGTCAGCATCGCGGTGGCCGCGCTGTTGGCGATCGTGGTCGCGTCGTATCGCCAGACGGTCCACGCCTACCCGCAGGGCGGCGGCGCGTACATCGTCGCCGGCGACCAACTTGGTGAGATGGCGGGCCTGATCGCCGCGGCGTCGCTGCTTGTCGATTACGTGCTGACGGTCGCCGTGTCGGTGGCCGCCGGCATCCTGGCGGTGACCTCCGCGGTCACGTGGCTGTCGCCGCTGTTGCTGCCGCTGTCGCTGGTCGCGCTGATCATGCTCGCCCTGGTGAACCTGCGCGGGCTGCGCGAATCCGGGCGGGCCTTCGCGCTGCCGACGTACGGGTTCATCCTGCTGATGGGCACGACCATCATCATCGGCATGATCCGGGATCTCACCGGCACCCTGCCCCATGCCGTCACGCCGTCGCCCGTGACGACCGGGACCGCCGCGACGATCGGCATCCTGGTGCTGCTGCGTGCCTTCGCCTCGGGCTGCAGCGCCCTGACCGGTGTCGAGGCCATCGCCAACGGCGTCCAGGCCTTCCGGCCGCCCCAGGCCAAGAACGCCGCCTCGACGCTTGGCGTGCTCGGCGTGATCGCGATCTTCCTGTTTCTGGGCGTGACGTACATCGCCTACCGGACCCACGCGATGCCCTCCACGACCGACTCGGTGGTCTCCCAGGCCACCGCGGCCGTGTGGCACGGACCGGCGATCGGGCAGGTCGGCTACTACCTGGTCCAGATCTTCACCTTCGGGGTGCTCGTGCTGGCGGCCAACACCGCCTTCCAGGGCTTCCCGCGCCTGATCGGGATGATGGCCCAAAACAGCCACGCCCCGCGCCTGTTCCAGTTCGTCGGCGACCGGCTGGTGTACTCCAACGGCGTGACCGCGCTGGCGGTGATCTCGGGCGTGCTGCTGATCGGGTTCGATGCGAACGTCAACAACCTGATCCACCTGTACCTGCTGGGCGTGTTCCTGGCGTTCACGCTCTCCCAAGCCGGCATGGTGCGCTTCTGGTTGCGCAAGCGCCACGAGGGGCACTCTTGGCACGGACTCGCCGGCAAGATCGCGATCAACGCGTCCGGGGCCGTCGCCACGGCGATCGTGCTCGTGATCATCCTCGGCACGAAGTTCTTCGAGGGCGCCTGGATGGTGACGATCACCATCCCGGTGATCGTCGTGCTGTCGATCTTCGTCCATCGCCACTACCGCAGGGTCGAGGTCCTCCTCAAGGACGTCGCGCCCGGCCACGAGCCGGAGCCGGCCGCCCCGCCGTGCGGGTTCGCGGTCCTTGTCGACCGTCTCGACGAGGGCACCGCGGCCGCCGTCCAGACGGCCAAGCTGATCGCCCAGGGCGAGCCGGTGACCGGGCTGTTTGTCGGGTTGCGCAGTGACTGGGAGCTCGTCTCGGACGCCTGGCGTCGCGATCATACGATCGACATCCCGCTGGCGCGGATCCCACGCCGCGACGGGGAGGGCATCGACGGGGTACTCACCTACCTGCGCCGCATGATCCGCGACGACGGCAGCGACCTGTTGGTCGTCCTGCCGCACCACAACCGGCGTGTCTCGCACGCGGCGTTCCGGGCCTGGCGCCAGTTCCGGCGCCTGCGCACACGACTGCTGCGCCAACCGCACATCGCGGTCGCCGAGATGCCCAAGTCGATCGCCGGCCAGTGGTGGGAGGCCGACCATGTCGTCAGCCTCGTGGCGATGGTCAAGGCCAACAAGCCCTCCCTGCACGCCGCCGCGGTGGCGGTGGCGATCTCGGGCGCCGACACCTCGGCGGTGCATGTCGCCGGCAGCGAGGGCGCCGCGATCTCGGCCGAGGAATGGCGCGAGACGGCGCCGGTGCACCTGGAGATCATCGAGTCCCCCTATCGCGACTTGGGCGGTCCGCTGGCCTCGGCCGTCCAGGACATCACCCAGGCCGACCGCCGTGCGGTCTGCCTGCTGGTCGTGCCGGAGATCTTGGTCTCCAAGTGGCGCTTCCTGCACAACCAGCGCACCACGCTGATCCGACGCGCCCTCGTGGACCAGGAGCGCGCGGTCCTCGTGACCGTTCCCTACGCGA